>LR134136.1:0-650539 GCA_900635495.1 Atlantibacter hermannii
ATGTTTCAGTCTTCGTCTATCGACGTTGTTCGAGTGGAGTCCGCCGTGTCACTTTCGCTTTGGCAGCAGTGTCTTGCCCGATTGCAGGATGAGTTACCAGCCACAGAATTCAGTATGTGGATACGCCCCCTACAGGCGGAACTGAGCGATAACACGCTGGCTTTGTATGCGCCAAACCGTTTTGTGCTCGATTGGGTCAGGGATAAGTACCTTAATAATATTAACGGACTGCTGAATGATTTCTGCGGTTCCGACGCCCCGCTGCTGCGTTTTGAAGTGGGAACCAGGCCGGTTGTGCGCAGCAATGCGATTCCGGCAAGCCAGGCCAGGCCTGCTCAGGTCGCGCCTGCGGCACCTGCGCGTCCGGCATGGGATAACGTGCCCGCTCCGGCGGAGCCGTCTTACCGTTCCAACGTTAACGTAAAACACACCTTTGATAATTTCGTAGAGGGTAAATCCAACCAGCTGGCGCGAGCGGCGGCCCGTCAGGTTGCGGATAATCCCGGCGGAGCCTATAACCCGCTGTTCCTGTATGGCGGCACCGGTCTGGGTAAAACCCACCTGCTGCATGCGGTAGGGAACGGCATCATGGCGCGTAAACCGAACGCCAAAGTGGTGTATATGCACTCTGAACGTTTCGTTCAGGACATGGTGAAGGCGCTGCAGAACAACGCCATTGAAGAATTTAAACGCTACTACCGTTCAGTAGACGCCCTGCTGATTGATGATATTCAATTCTTCGCGAACAAAGAGCGTTCCCAGGAAGAGTTCTTCCATACTTTTAACGCGCTGCTGGAAGGCAATCAGCAGATCATCCTCACCTCGGATCGTTATCCAAAAGAGATCAACGGGGTGGAGGATCGTCTGAAATCGCGCTTCGGATGGGGGCTGACGGTGGCGATTGAGCCGCCTGAACTGGAAACGCGCGTGGCGATCCTGATGAAGAAGGCCGACGAAAACGATATTCGTCTGCCGGGAGAAGTGGCGTTTTTTATCGCCAAGCGCCTGCGCTCCAACGTCCGTGAACTCGAAGGCGCACTGAACCGCGTTATTGCCAACGCCAATTTTACCGGGCGGGCGATCACCATCGACTTCGTGCGTGAAGCACTGCGTGATTTGCTGGCGCTTCAGGAAAAGCTGGTCACCATCGATAACATTCAAAAGACGGTGGCGGAGTACTACAAGATTAAGGTGGCGGATTTACTCTCCAAGCGGCGTTCCCGCTCGGTAGCGCGTCCGCGCCAGATGGCGATGGCGCTGGCCAAAGAGCTGACGAACCACAGTCTGCCAGAAATTGGCGACGCGTTTGGTGGTCGTGACCATACCACGGTGCTTCATGCCTGCCGTAAGATTGAGCAGTTGCGTGAAGAGAGCCATGATATCAAAGAAGATTTCTCCAATTTAATCAGAACATTATCTTCGTGACGCTATGAAATTTACCGTTGAACGTGAACACTTATTAAAACCGCTCCAGCAGGTTAGCGGCCCGTTAGGCGGCCGTCCGACGTTACCGATCCTCGGAAACCTGCTGTTGCAGGTGACGGACGGGACGCTCTCGCTGACCGGAACCGATCTCGAAATGGAGATGATCGCCCGCGTGGCGCTGTCGTTACCGCATCAGGCGGGCGCGACGACCGTACCGGCGCGTAAATTTTTCGATATCTGCCGTGGTCTGCCGGAAGGGGCGGAAATCGCTGTGACGCTGGAAGGCGACAGAATGCTGGTGCGCTCCGGACGTAGCCGTTTCTCGCTTTCCACGCTGCCTGCGGCGGACTTCCCGAATCTGGACGACTGGCAGAGCGAAGTGGAATTTACGCTTCCGCAGGCCACCATGAAGCGCCTGATCGAAGCGACCCAGTTTTCTATGGCTCATCAGGATGTGCGTTATTACCTGAACGGCATGCTGTTTGAAACCGAAGGCGAAGAGCTGCGTACCGTGGCGACCGATGGTCACCGTCTGGCGGTGTGTGCCATGCCGGTGGGACAACCGTTGCCGAACCATTCGGTGATCGTGCCGCGAAAAGGCGTGCTGGAGTTGATGCGTATGCTCGATGGCGGCGACAGCCCGCTGCGCATTCAGATTGGCAGCAACAACATTCGCGCCCACGTCAATGACTACATTTTCACCTCCAAACTGGTGGATGGCCGCTTCCCGGACTACCGCCGCGTGTTGCCAAAGAACCCGGATAAGCATCTGGATGCGGGTTGCGATCTGCTGAAGCAGGCCTTCGCCCGTGCGGCCATTCTCTCTAACGAGAAGTTCCGTGGCGTGCGTCTTTACGTCAGCGAAAACCAGTTGAAAATCACCGCCAACAACCCGGAGCAGGAAGAAGCCGAGGAAATTCTCGACGTAAACTACACCGGCACGGAGATGGAGATTGGTTTTAACGTCAGCTACGTGCTGGACGTATTGAATGCGCTTAAATGCGAAAACGTTCGTATTTTGCTGACCGATTCGGTTTCCAGTGTGCAGATTGAAGATGCGGCCAGCCAGAGTGCGGCTTACGTCGTTATGCCAATGAGATTGTAGTGGAAAACATCGGGCTGTCTGACTGGCCATTTTCAACCAGGGCTGTGCTCGCCCCTGTTACGTACTTCGTGTACGCGTCAGGTTCTGTGTGCAGTCCGCGTTGAAACTGGCTGCGCCGATTACGCCCTGGCCCGAAGAAACCCAAATATGTCACTGACGCGTCTTCTCATTAAAGATTTCCGCAATATTGAAAATGCAGATCTTCAACTTTCTCCCGGCTTTAATTTCCTGGTTGGCGCTAACGGCAGCGGTAAAACCAGCGTGCTGGAAGCGATTTATACCCTCGGGCATGGCCGGGCGTTTCGCAGTTTGCAAATTGGGCGGGTGATCCGCCACGAACAGGACGCGTTTGTTCTGCATGGCCGGTTAAAAGAGGGCGAGCGGGAAACGGCAATCGGCCTGACAAAAGATCGCGAAGGCGACAGTAAAGTACGTATCGACGGCACCGACGGCCATAAAGTGGCCGAGCTGGCGCTGATGATGCCCATGCAGTTAATTACCCCCGAGGGGTTTACTTTACTGGGCGGCGGCCCCAAATACCGTAGAGCGTTCCTGGATTGGGGATGCTTTCACAATCAGGCAGGGTTCTTTGTTGCCTGGAGCAATTTAAAGCGGCTGCTCAAACAGCGTAACGCTGCGTTGCGTCAGGTGTCCCGCTACGAACAGCTTCGCCCCTGGGATAAAGAATTGATCCCGCTGGCTGAACAAATCAGCCAATGGCGTAGTGATTACAGCCGGGCGATCGCCGAAGATATGGCAGATACCTGCCAGCAATTTTTACCTGAATTCACGCTGACCTTCTCATTCCAGCGAGGCTGGGAGAAAGAAAGCGATTATGCCGATGTGCTGGCGCGCAATTTTGAGCGCGACAGGATGCTGACTTATACCGCGCACGGCCCACATAAAGCGGATTTTCGGATTCGTGCCGACGGCGCCCCGGTGGAAGACACACTTTCCCGTGGGCAGCTCAAACTGCTGATGTGCGCGTTGCGCCTGGCGCAGGGCGAGTTTTTAACCCGAGAGAGCGGACGCCGCTGTCTCTACCTGATAGATGATTTTGCCTCTGAACTGGATGATGCACGTCGCGGCCTGTTGGCGAGTCGCTTAAAGGCGACGCAGTCACAAGTCTTTGTGAGTGCGATAAGTGCAGAACATGTGATGGATATGGCGGACAAAAATTCGAAGATGTTCGCCGTGGAACAGGGTAAAATAACGGATTAACCCAAGAACTAATGAGCGAGAAACGTTGATGTCGAATTCCTATGACTCCTCGAGTATCAAAGTCCTGAAAGGGCTGGATGCGGTGCGTAAGCGCCCGGGTATGTATATCGGCGACACGGATGACGGCACCGGTCTGCACCACATGGTATTTGAGGTGGTAGATAACGCTATCGACGAAGCGCTCGCCGGTCACTGTAAAGACATCGTTGTCACTATCCATGCCGATAATTCCGTTTCTGTAACGGATGATGGACGTGGCATTCCGACTGGCATTCACCCGGAAGAAGGGGTGTCTGCGGCGGAAGTTATCATGACGGTGCTCCACGCGGGCGGTAAGTTCGACGATAACTCCTATAAAGTTTCTGGCGGCCTGCACGGCGTGGGTGTATCGGTGGTTAACGCCCTTTCCCAGAAACTGGAGCTGGTGATCCGCCGTGAAGGCAAAGTGCACCAGCAAACCTACGTACACGGCGTGCCGCAAGCGCCGCTGGCGGTAACGGGCGATACCGAAGCAACAGGGACCCAGGTGCGTTTCTGGCCGAGCCTGGAAACCTTTACCAACGTTGTCGAATTTGAATACGAAATTCTGGCGAAGCGCCTGCGTGAGCTCTCCTTCCTGAACTCCGGCGTGTCCATTCGTCTGCGCGATAAGCGTGACGGCAAAGAAGATCATTTCCACTACGAAGGCGGTATCAAGGCTTTCGTTGAGTACCTCAACAAGAACAAAACCCCGATTCACCCGAACATTTTCTATTTCTCTACCGAGAAAGACGGTATCGGCGTGGAAGTGGCGCTGCAGTGGAACGACGGTTTCCAGGAAAACATCTACTGCTTTACCAACAACATTCCGCAGCGCGACGGCGGTACGCACCTGGCGGGCTTCCGCGCGGCGATGACCCGTACGCTGAATGCGTATATGGATAAAGAAGGCTACAGCAAAAAAGCCAAAGTCAGCGCCACCGGTGACGATGCGCGTGAAGGCCTGATTGCTGTGGTGTCCGTTAAAGTACCGGACCCGAAATTCTCCTCTCAGACCAAAGACAAACTGGTTTCTTCCGAGGTGAAATCGGCGGTTGAGCAGCAAATGAACGAGCTGCTGAGCGAATACCTGCTGGAAAACCCGACCGACGCCAAAATTGTGGTGGGCAAAATCATTGATGCCGCCCGTGCCCGTGAAGCGGCACGCCGCGCGCGTGAGATGACCCGCCGTAAAGGCGCGCTGGATTTGGCTGGCCTGCCGGGCAAACTGGCGGACTGTCAGGAGCGCGACCCGGCTCACTCTGAACTCTACCTGGTGGAAGGGGACTCTGCGGGCGGCTCTGCAAAACAGGGGCGTAACCGTAAGAATCAGGCGATCCTGCCGCTGAAAGGTAAAATCCTGAACGTTGAGAAAGCCCGCTTCGACAAGATGCTGGCGTCTCAGGAAGTGGCGACGCTTATCACCGCGCTGGGCTGTGGCATTGGCCGCGATGAGTACAACCCGGACAAATTGCGTTACCACAGCATCATCATCATGACCGATGCGGACGTCGACGGCTCGCACATTCGTACCCTGCTGTTGACCTTCTTCTATCGTCAGATGCCGGAAATCATTGAGCGCGGCCATGTGTATATCGCCCAGCCGCCGCTGTATAAAGTGAAAAAAGGCAAGCAGGAACAGTACATCAAAGACGATGAAGCGATGGATCAGTATCAAATTTCCATCGCGCTGGATGGCGCTACCCTGCACACCAACGCCAACGCGCCTGCTCTGGCAGGTGAGGCACTTGAGAAGCTGGTGGCCGAATTTAACGCCGTTCAGAAAATGATTGGTCGTATGGAGCGTCGCTTCCCGCGTGCGCTGCTGAAAGCGCTGGTCTATCAACCGACGCTTACTGAAGCGGATCTCTCTGATGAAGCGAAAGTGACCCGCTGGATTTCCCAGTTGATCACTGAGCTGAACGAGAAAGAAACTCACGGCAGTGTCTGGAAATACGATATTCGTGAAAATCAGGAGCTGCATCATTTCGAACCGGTAGTACGCGTGCGTACTCACGGCGTTGATACGGATTATGCGCTGGATAACGAATTCGTTATCGGCGCGGAATACCGCCGTCTGTGTACGCTTGGTGAGAAACTGCGTGGCCTGATTGAAGACGATGCGTTTATCGAACGTGGCGAGCGTCGTCAGCCAGTCGAAAGCTTCGAAGAAGCGCTGGACTGGCTGGTGAAAGAGTCGCGTCGTGGCCTGGCGATCCAGCGCTATAAAGGTCTGGGCGAGATGAACCCGGATCAGCTGTGGGAAACCACCATGGACCCGGAAAGCCGTCGCATGCTGCGCGTCACCGTTAAGGATGCGATTGCCGCCGATCAGCTGTTTACCACGCTGATGGGGGATGCGGTCGAACCGCGTCGCGCCTTTATCGAAGAGAATGCGTTAAAAGCAGCAAACATTGATATTTAAGGGCGTAACCCTGTAGCAAACTAAAGCCGCATGATTAATGCGGCTTTTTTTATGCCACTTTTCCTGCTGGTCATCCTGCAGAAAGTGGCGTACGACAATGTTCGCCAGAAGTATTAAATGTCGGCAGGAAAAATACCCGGTCCCGCAGCGTTGGTTTAACCCACTGCCTTTATCAAGGCCAGTGTCGCGCTGCATCATTCACCCTTTCAGACTTTCCTGAGGCTACTTTCGTGAGCGGAATCGCGTTAGCATGATCGAAACCCACTACCTCGAAAAATATCCTATGACGATAAAACTCATCGCAATTGATATGGACGGGACGCTTTTGCTGCCCGATCACACCATTTCGCCCGGCGTAAAAGACGCTATCGCGAAGGCGCGTGCGCAAGGTGTCAACGTGGTGCTGACCACTGGACGTCCGTATGCCGGGGTGCACAGCTACCTCAAAGAATTGCATATGGAACAGCCTGGCGATTACTGCATCACCTACAATGGCGCGCTGGTGCAGAAAGCCAGCGATGGCAGCACCGTAGCGCAAACGCCCCTGAGTTATGACGATTATCGCTACCTGGAACAACTCTCCCGCGACGTCGGCTCGCATTTCCACGCGCTTGATCGCACCACCCTTTACACCGCGAACCGCGACATCAGTTATTACACGGTGCATGAATCTTTCGTCGCCACCATTCCGCTGGTGTTCTGTGAAGCGGAAAAAATGGACCCCAACATGACGTTCCTGAAAGTCATGATGATCGATGAGCCAGCGGTGCTCGACCAGGCCATTTCCCGCATCCCCGACGAAGTGAAAGAAAAATATACCGTGCTGAAAAGCGCGCCTTACTTCCTTGAAATTCTTGATAAACGCGTCACCAAAGGCACGGGCGTGAAATCCCTGGCGGATGCGCTGAACATCAAGCCGGAGGAAGTGATGGCCATTGGCGATCAGGAAAATGACATTGCGATGCTGGAATATGCCGGGATCGGCGTGGCGATGGGTAACGCGATAGACTCCGTGAAAGCGGTCGCGGATTTTGAAACCAAAACCAATCTTGAAGATGGCGTCGCTTACGCCATCGAGAAATTCGTCCTCTAATCTCTCCTGATTTACGCGCCGTCAGAGATTCCTCCGACGGCGTGCTTTCCCGCCTGAATTGTCATTCTCCGTTCACGGCCTCGCTTTAACGACCTGTTTGTTGATCCCTTTTTGATCCGTCTTTGTTTATGAGTTGTCGTTTTTGTGATCTAAATTGTAGTACAACCGGTGTTTGTTGTACTACATTTGAGCGCATGCGATGACAATTCGCTTCACGTTTGTACTTCAAAATTGAGGCGGAAAGCGGCAGTCACGGTAAAGTAAAGGGATGTGTGGATGACCAGGAAATGACCATGACAGTGACAAAAACCGACCGCATCGCGATTACGCTGGGCCGCCAGATTGTGAGCGGAAAATATGTGCCGGGCGCGGCGCTTCCGGCGGAAGCGGAGCTCTGCGAAGAGTTTGAAACCTCGCGCAATATTATCCGCGAAGTTTTTCGTACGCTGCTTGCCAAGCGGTTGATCGAAATGAAGCGATACCGTGGCGCGTTTGTCGCGCCACGCAACCAGTGGAATTACCTCGATACCGAGGTGCTGCAATGGGTGCTGGAGAATGATTATGACCCGCGCCTGATTAGCGCCATGAGCGAAGTGCGAAATCTGGTCGAGCCGGCCATCGCTCGCTGGGCGGCGGAGCGCGCCACTTCAAGCGATTTGGCGCAAATCGAAGCGGCGCTGAACGACATGATCGCCAATAACCAGGACCGCGATGCCTTTAACGAGGCGGATATTCGTTATCACGAGGCGGTGCTGGCCTCGGTGCATAACCCGGTATTGCAACAGCTCACTGTGGCGATCAGCTCATTACAGCGCGCGGTATTTGAACGGACCTGGATGGGCGATGAGGCCAACATGCCGAAAACGCTCCGGGAACATAAAGCGTTATTTGACGCCATCCGGCATCAGGATGGCAACGCGGCGGAACAGGCGGCGCTGGAAATGATCGCCAGTTCCACCCGCAGGCTTAAGGAGATCACATGATATCTCGCTATATCGCCATTGACTGGGGTTCAACCAACCTCCGCGCCTGGCTGTATCAGGACGGAGAATGTCTCGACAGCCGACAGTCAGCCAGCGGCATCACGCGCCTGAACGGCCAAACGCCGCAGGCGGTGCTGAACACCGTGACCGACGGCTGGCGTGATGCAAACACGCCGGTACTGATGGCCGGTATGGTCGGCAGCAATGCCGGGTGGATTAACGCGCCTTATCTGCCGTGCCCCACCGCGTTCAGCGCTATTGGCGAGCAGCTTACTGCTGTTATTCCTGACGTGTGGATTATTCCCGGTCTGAGCGTGGATCGGGATGACAACCATAACGTCATCCGTGGCGAAGAGACCCAGCTTATCGGCGCTGCGGCGTTAGCGCCCGCCTCGCTGTACATCATGCCCGGCACTCACTGCAAATGGGTGCAGGCCGATGCTGAACGTATTCATGATTTTCGCACCGTGATGACAGGCGAGCTGCATCATCTGTTGCTTACCCATTCACTGGTTGGTGTTGGCATCGGCGAACAGGAGACGTGCGACGCGGCGTTCGATGCTGGCATGGAGCAGGGCATTAACGATGACGCGATTATTACGCGTCTGTTTGAGGTGCGCGCGTCCCATGTGCTTGGCGCCCTGCCGCGTAGTCACGTCAGCGAATACCTATCCGGGCTGTTGATTGGCAATGAAGTGGCGATGCAAATGCGCCGCTATCAACACGCCGCATCAGCAGCCATCACTGTTGTCGCCAATCAAAAGCTATGTGCGCGTTATCAACGGGTACTGGCGCGGCTGGGATTTTCTGCCACCCCGCTTGAGGGCGACACCGCATTCCAGGCAGGTATAAGGAGTATTGCCCATGCAATGGCAAACTGAGCTTCCCCTGATCGCGATCCTACGGGGTATTACGCCCGAAGAGGCCGCAGACCATGTGGGCGCGATTATCGCTGCGGGTTTTGACGCGGTGGAAATTCCGCTGAACTCGCCCGACTGGCAGCAAAGCATCCCTGAGATGGTGAAGTTGTATGGCGATAAAGCGCTGATTGGTGCCGGAACGGTACTCCAGCCAGAGCAGGTTGATCAGCTTGCTGACATGGGCTGCAAGCTGATTGTCACGCCCAACATCAACACACGGGTTATTCAGCGCGCCGTGGAGTACGGCATGACGGTCTGCCCCGGCTGCGCCACCGCCACTGAAGCATTTGCGGCGCTGGAGGCGGGTGCGCAGGCGCTGAAAGTGTTCCCCTCGTCTGCCTTTGGCCCTGATTACATCAAAGCGTTAAAAGCCGTTTTGCCCGCCGAAGTGCCGGTATTCGCGGTCGGCGGCGTGACGCCGGAAAACCTGGCGCAGTGGTTGAACGCAGGCTGCATCGGCGCAGGCCTTGGCAGCGATCTCTACCGGGCAGGGCAGCCGCTCAGCCGCACCCAGGAAAAAGCACACGCATTTGTTAATGCATATCGAGAGGCAGTGAAATGAAAATAACCAAACTCACCACGTACCGCTTACCGCCCCGCTGGATGTTCTTAAAAATCGAAACCGATGAAGGCATTGTCGGCTGGGGAGAACCGGTCATTGAAGGGCGAGCCAAAACGGTTGAAGCAGCGGTGCATGAACTGGGCGAAATGTTGATTGGCCAGGACCCGGCGCGCATCAACGACCTGTGGCAAATCATGTATCGCGGCGGATTTTATCGCGGCGGTCCGATATTAATGAGCGCCATTGCCGGTATCGATCAGGCGCTGTGGGATATTAAAGGCAAAGTCCTGAACGCCCCGGTCTGGCAATTACTGGGCGGCCTGGTGCGCGATAAAATTAAAGCCTACAGCTGGGTCGGCGGAGACCGTCCGGCAGAGGCGATCGCGGGTATCGAAACGCTCCGTCAAATCGGCTTCGATACGTTTAAATTAAACGGCTGTGAAGAGTTAGGCGTTATTGACGATTCTCGTAAAGTCGAAGCCGCTGTAAATACCGTGGCGCAAATTCGTGAAGCATTCGGTAATACCATTGAGTTTGGTCTGGACTTTCATGGCCGCGTCAGTGCGCCGATGGCGAAAATATTAATTAAAGAGCTCGAACCGTACCGTCCGTTGTTTATTGAAGAGCCGGTATTAGCCGAGCAGGCGGAATATTATCCGCGTCTGGCCGCGCAAACCCATATTCCTATCGCCGCAGGCGAACGCATGTTTTCGCGCTTTGAATTTAAACGCGTACTGGAAGCGGGCGGCGTCGCGATTTTGCAGCCGGATCTTTCCCACGCGGGCGGGATTACCGAATGCTTTAAAATCGCCGGGATGGCGGAAGCGTACGACGTGGGTCTCGCGCCGCACTGCCCGCTTGGCCCGATTGCGCTGGCGGCATGCCTGCATATCGACTTTGTCTCCCGTAACGCCGTATTACAGGAACAAAGCATGGGCATTCATTACAATCAGGGCGCTGAACTACTCGATTTTGTGAAAAATAAACAAGACTTCGCAATGGAAGGCGGATATTTCCAGCCGTTAATGAAGCCAGGTTTAGGGGTGGAAATAGACGAAGAGCAGGTTATTGCACGCAGTAAAAACGTCACTGACTGGCGCAATCCATTATGGCGTCATGCGGATGGCAGTGTCGCGGAGTGGTAATCACACGCTCAGCGTAGCGTGAATAACAATACCGTAGTATCGCCGTAAAAAAATAATTCGATACATCACCCTCTGTATTTCACAGGGCATGGTGAGGGGCCTCGCCATGCCAAAATCTGGAGACTGACATCATGGATATTTCCGTGACTGCGACAAAACCGACACGTCGCCGCTATGTAACGCTGGTTATGATCTTTATTACGGTTGTCATTTGCTATGTCGACCGCGCTAACCTGGCGGTAGCTTCAGCCCATATTCAGGAGGAATTTGGCATTACTAAAGCGGAAATGGGTTACGTCTTTTCCGCCTTCGCCTGGTTATATACGCTCTGCCAGATCCCCGGTGGGTGGTTTCTGGATCGCGTCGGGTCGCGATTAACCTATTTCATCGCCATTCTGGGTTGGTCAGTGGCGACGCTATTTCAGGGGTTCGCGACGGGATTATTATCTTTGATTGGTTTGCGTGCGATTACCGGTATTTTTGAAGCGCCCGCGTTCCCGACAAATAACCGTATGGTGACCAGCTGGTTCCCGGAACATGAGCGCGCGTCGGCGGTGGGTTTTTACACCTCCGGGCAATTTGTCGGTCTGGCGTTTTTAACGCCGCTGCTTATCTGGATCCAGGAGCTGCTGAGCTGGCACTGGGTGTTTATCGTCACTGGCGGCATCGGCATTATCTGGTCGTTTATCTGGATTAAAGTGTATCAGCCGCCGCGTCGCAGCAAAGGGATCAATAAGGCCGAGCTGGATTATATCCGTGAGGGTGGCGGCCTGGTGGATGGTGATGCGCCAGTCGAGAAGAAAGCGCGTACGCCGTTGACCCGGGCCGACTGGAAACTGGTATTCCACCGTAAACTGATCGGCGTGTATTTAGGCCAGTTCGCTGTCACCTCCACCCTGTGGTTTTTCCTGACCTGGTTCCCGAATTACCTCACTCAGGAGAAAGGCATCACCGCGTTGAAAGCCGGGTTTATGACCACTGTGCCGTTCCTGGCGGCCTTCTTTGGGGTGCTGCTTTCCGGCTGGGTCGCCGATCGCCTGGTCCGCCGTGGGCATTCGCTGGGTGTAGCGCGGAAAACGCCGATTATCTGCGGGCTGTTGATTTCTACCTGCATCATGGGCGCTAACTATACCAACGATCCGGTATGGATAATGACGCTGATGGCGCTGGCGTTCTTCGGCAATGGTTTTGCCTCTATTACCTGGTCGCTGGTCTCCTCACTCGCACCGATGCGCCTGATCGGCTTAACCGGCGGGGTGTTTAACTTTGTCGGCGGTTTGGGCGGGATTACGGTGCCGCTGGTTGTCGGCTATTTAGCGCAGGGCTACGGATTCGCGCCTGCTCTGGTCTATATCTCGGTGGTCGCATTGCTTGGTGCCTGCTCCTATATCTTGCTGGTGGGTGACGTGAAACGCGTCGGTTAATTAATCCCGGCGCCTGTAATAAGGCGCCGGTTATTTAGCGTAAACTGACAGGCATTCACGCTATTTGCAGAGCCAGTTTATGAAGCAACTCACTTTCGCTCCCCGTCATCACCAACTCACTAATATCAACACCTGGACGCCAGACAGCCAGTGGCTGGCGTTTGACGTTCGCCCTTCCGGCGCCTCCTTTACCGGAGAAACCATCGAACGCGTTAATGTCGCGACGGGGGAGATCGACGTGCTTTACCGCGCCACTCAGGGCGCGCATGTCGGGGTCGTAACGGTTAATCCGCATAAAGAACAGTATGTGTTTATCCACGGCCCGGAAAACCCGGATGCAACCTGGCAATATGATTTTCACCATCGGCGCGGCGTCTTGCTGGAAAACGGCCTGGTGCAAAATCTGGATGCCATGGATATCACGCCGCCGTTTACCCCTGGCGCGCTTCGTGGGGGCAGCCATGTCCATGTCTTTAGTCCGGATGGCGAGTGGGTGAGTTTTACCTATAACGATCATGTGATGCATGAGTACGACCCGAAACAGGATTTACGTAATGTTGGCGTGGCGTTGCCGATTGGGCCGGTCACGCCGCCTTGCCGTCATCCGCGTGAATACGCCGGGCAATACTGGTGTGCGTTAGTCAGCCGCACCACGCCGGAACCAACGCCGGGCAGTGATGAAATCAACCGCGCGTATGAAGAAGGCTGGGTGGGCGCACACGGTTACCGTAAACCTGATGGTTCCGTTCAGCGTCGGGCGCTGGCGTTTATTGGCGACACGCTCAGCGTCGAAGGTGAAAAAATCCCCGAACTGTTTATCGTCGATTTACCGGAAAACGCAGAGCAATGGCGGCAGGCAGGCGATGAACCTCTGGAAGGCACCGCGGCCACGCTGCCCGCGCCGCCAGCGGGCGTGACTCAGCGTCGGCTCACTTTTACCCATCACCGATCCTGGCCGGGACTGGTGAATACGCCGCGCCACTGGGTGCGCGTTAATCCCCAGGGCGACGCTATCGCATTTCTTATGCGTGATGAGCGCGGCGTGGCGCAGTTGTGGGTGATCTCGCCGAATGGCGGCCAACCGAAGCAAGTCACTTTCAGCGAGACGGGGGTGGAGTCGGCATTTAACTGGCATCCGAACGGTGAGTGGCTGGGCTTCATTCATCAGGGGAGTGTGGCGATGTGTCACGCCGCCACCGGTGACATCACGCCGCTAACCCGCCAACATTCACCTTCCGGCGACGCCGTGGTTTTTTCACCGGATGGAAAACGGGTGGCCTGGATGGCCGGTAAAGATGGATATCAGCAGCTCTGGATGACAGAAACCGGTCATTGATAGTCTGACGGCGGGATCACGCTATTAATCGCGTGATTCTTCTGCTCGCTCTCTTCAACGCGCGATTTGACGGATTTATCGGTACGGAAAATGTCCCAGGGCAACAGCACCGTATCCATAACGGCGGTGAAGGGTAAATCCAGCGCGATCAGCGGTTTAAAACCCCAGCTGATGCTGTCATCGCCGAGATGATCGACGCTGGTGCGTGTGCCGGGGTAAACGCCTTTATCGCCGCCGCCAGTGTGGGTCATCACGCTGGAGCAGCCGCCCAGCAGCGTAAGCATGTAGCCGAGCGTTAAAATCCGTATCAAAATTTTCATTGTCGTTATTGTCTACATTCGTGGCATCGTTTCGATCAAGTCGGAGCGGCATACCTTCTCGCCCACCACAGAACTATCGTCCTGTCACTTAATCGGCATATTCCCATTGCGCTAAAAACAGTCTACGCAAAGAAACGTAAACCAACAAAAAATCCTCTGTTTTAAGACTTGAAATGGCGACGGGCACCACCATTTTAAGAATACAGTCATCAACGACGTGCCGTCAGGACGTTTTGACTTAACGCCTGTCCCGTCGGGAAGGCAGATAATTTCTCGCTGATATCAGGAGTCTTTTTTTATGCGTAATTTCGATCTCTCTCCGCTATACCGTTCTGCAATTGGTTTTGACCGTCTGTTCAAACCTGCTGGAAAACAACCAGAGCCAAAGCAACGGCGGCTATCCTCCGTATAACGTAGAGCTGGTGGACGAAAACCATTACCGCATCGCTATCGCTGTTGCGGGATTCGCTGAAAGCGAACTGGAGATCACCGCCCAGGACAACATGCTGGTGGTGAAAGGCGCCCATGCCGCCGAACAGAAAGAGCGTACCTACCTTTATCAGGGTATCGCCGAGCGCAATTTCGAGCGCAAATTCCAGCTTGCCGAAAATATTCATGTTCGCGGCGCGAACCTGGTGAACGGCCTGCTGTACATCGATTTAGAACGTGTCATTCCTGAAGCGAACAAGCCACGTCGTATCGAAATCAACTAATTTCCCCGGGCCGCGACGGCGGCCTTATCACCGTGCTCGCCGACAGGGAGCACACTGCAAGCATGAGCTTGCAGGTTTTCACTCGCTTCTTTGAAGGAGAATAACCATGCGTAACTACGATTTATCCCCGCTTCTGCGTCAGTGGATTGGCTTTGACAAACTGGCAAATGCCCTGCAAAACACGGCTGAAAACCAGACGTTTCCCCCCTACAACATCGAGAAAAGCGATGATAACCATTACCGCATTACGCTTGCGGTGGCCGGGTTCCGTCAGGAAGATTTAGACATTCAGCTGGAAGGTGCGCGCCTGACCGTAAAAGGCACCCCGGAGAAACCTGAACATGAGCCGAAATGGCTGCATCAGGGGCTGGTGACTCAACCGTTTAACCTGAGCTTCACCCTGGCCGACCATATGGAAGTGTCCGGCGCGACCTTTACCAATGGTTTGCTGCATATCGATCTGGTGCGGAATATCCCGGAAGCGATGGCTCCGCAGCGTATCGCCATTAGCGAACGCCCTGCGTTGAATAGCTAAACCGTACGGCGCGCTCCCTGACGGGGAGCGCGTTTGAGCGAACTACCCCCATCGTGTTACATGCCCCTGCAAATTGTGCGCTAACCCCCCATTCATTCCGCCTGAGCTCTGCCAGAATCCCATGTAACATTCGTGTTTTTTCACAGGGAATCGGTATGAGTGAGATTGCGTTAACGGTTTCCATCCTGGCGCTGGTCGCAGTGGTTGGATTATGGATCGGCAACGTCAAAATTCGCGGCGTTGGGCTTGGCATTGGTGGCGTGCTGTTTGGCGGCATTATTGTGGGGCATTTCGTCGAACAAGCCGGGATTGGCCTTAACGTCCATATGCTGCATTTCATTCAGGAGTTTGGGCTGATCCTGTTTGTGTACACCATAGGCATCCAGGTTGGACCGGGCTTTTTCTCCTCATTACGCGTCTCCGGACTGCGACTCAATTTATTCGCTATTCTCATCGTGGCGCTTGGTGGCGTTGTCACCGCCGTGCTGCATAAGATTTTCGATATTCCCTTGCCGGTGGTGCTCGGCATCTTTTCCGGCGCGGTCACCAATACGCCTGCCCTCGGCGCGGGACAACAAATCCTTGCCGACTTAGGCACACCGGCCGCTATCGTCGATCAGATGGGTATGAGCTATGCCATGGCTTATCCGTTTGGTATTTGCGGCATTCTTATCACCATGTGGCTGATCCGCGTGGTTTTTCGCATCAATGTGGATAGCGAGGCCGCGCAACATGACGCCAGCAACGGCTTCAGCCATGCGCAGCTTCATACCATCAACCTTCGCGTTGAAAACCCCAACCTCAATATGCTGGCGATTCAGGATGTCCCGATCCTCAACAGCGATACCATTATCTGTTCCCGTCTGAAACGCGAAAACGAGCTGATGGTGCCATCGCCTAACACCGTGGTGCAGATAGGTGATTTGCTGCACCTGGTAGGCCGCGAAAAGGATTTGCATAACGCGCAGCTGGTGATTGGCAAAGAAGTGGATACCTCGCTGTCAACGCACGGCACCGAACTGCGCGTCGAGCGCGTGGTGGTGACCAACGAAAAAGTGTTCGGCAAGAAAATCCGCGATCTGCAGTTTAAACAGCGCTATGACGTGGTGATCTCCCGGCTTAACCGCGCCGGGGTCGAGCTGGTGGCAAGCAGCAATGCCAGCTTACAGTTTGGCGATATCCTGAACCTTGTAGGTCGTCCGGCATCGATTGACGCCGTCGCAGCAGAAGTCGGCAACGCGCAGCAAAAATTGCAGCAGGTGCAAATGCTGCCGGTATTTATTGGTATCGGGCTGGGCGTGCTGTTGGGATCTATCCCGCTGTTTATTCCGGGTTTCCCGGCGGCGCTACGGCTGGGGCTGGCAGGCGGGCCATTGATTATGGCGCTCATTCTCGGGCGTATCGGCACCATTGGTAAGCTGTACTGGTTTATGCCGCCCAGCGCTAACCTTGCGTTACGCGAACTGGGCATTGTGCTTTTTCTGTCGGTTGTGGGGCTTAAATCCGGCGGCGATTTTGTGGATACGCTGCTCGCTGGCAGCGGCATAAGCTGGATTGCCTATGGTGCGATTATTACCGCCGTACCGCTTATTACCGTCGGAATACTTGCGCGGATATTCGCCCGTATGAACTATCTGACCTTATGCGGAATGCTGGCAGGCTCAATGACCGATCCACCCGCGCTGGCATTCGCCAACAACCTTCACGCCACCAGCGGCGCAGCGGCGCTCTCTTATGCCACGGTTTATCCGCTGGTGATGTTTTTACGGATTATTACGCCCCAGTTACTGGCTGTCCTGTTCTGGGGCATGGGCTAACGTGATGCGTGTTGCTCTCAAAACCGGCGCTCAATGCGCCGGTTTTTTTATCGATAAAATCATGCCAGGCTATACAGGAGCCCCGGCAGGGTATGGCCGGGCGGAACGATCGTGTCGGGCATAAGGATTGACCATGAAAATTTCGCAGATCGGGGAAGCGCCGGATTACCGTTTCTCACTGGCCAATGAACGCACGTTTTTAGCCTGGATCCGCACCGCGCTGGGGTTTTTAGCTGCGGGTGTGGGCCTTGATCAACTTGCGCCCGACCTCGCCACGCCGCTGGTACGGGAAATTATGTCGTTATTGCTGTGCATTTTTTCCGGCGGCATTGCGCTGTATGGCTATTTGCGCTGGCTTAATAACGAAAAAGCGATGCGCCTGAAGCAGGATTTTGTCTATACCCGCAGCCTGAAAACAATCAGTGTCGCCATGGTGCTGATTGCGGCGGCGGTGATTGTGATGGTGATACTCGGTGGCTAATGCTCCGCGCGATCCGGGTTTACAACCGGAGCGCACTTCTCTGGCCTGGCTGCGCACGCTGCTGGGTTATGGCGCATTGCTGGCGCTGGCCTTGCGCCACAGCTGGTATCAGGCGGGCGCGCTGTTCTGGCTGTCGTTGGTTATTCTCGGGCTGGTCAGCGCGCTGATTTACATCTTTGTACGCCAGCGCAATCTGATGGATATCGCACGTTGCGACTTTTCAGACCGGCGTTCATTGCGCGGCAAACTGTTTATCGCGCTGGCGGTGATGTTGCTGGCGCTGCTGTTTAGCGTTTCCCACCTGCATAACATCCTGACACTGTCAGCTTAAGCCATACGGCTGTGCTGCTGCTCGCGATGGGCCAGCGGAAGCCAGCACAGTAAGATGACCCCGCCCATCGCCGTCATCAGCATCCCCAGACTGCCTTGTCCGGTTTGCGGCAAGAGTGCGGAAAACCAGGCCAGCAGCCCGGAGCCGATGTTTTGCAATCCACCTACCAACGCGCCAGCGGTGCCCGCCAGAAACGGAAACGGCTCCATCGCGCCCGTGGTGGCGAGCGGAAACAGCATACCTGCGCCGAAGAAAAACAGCGCAGCGGGCAGCAGCAGCGTCCAGATGTTCATGACACCGAACCAGCCGGGGATCCACATCAGAATACCGGCCAGCAGGCAGCTCATTACCGATTGCCACATCAGGGAGGAGAAACGTTTATTCTGGCGGCCCGCATACCAGGCACCGAAAAATGCCGCCGGGATCGGCAGGATAAACAGGACGCTGACCACCATACTGTTCAGACCCATCACCGCACCCATTAATACCCCGGCGCAGGCTTCAAACACTGCGATCCCGGCCAGCCCGCCAATTAACATCAGCAGAAAGCAGTTAAATGATGCGTTACTAAACAGCGTTTTATAACTGGCGATGAGTCGGGTCCGGGGAGCTTGTGGCGGACGCGTTTCCGGCATCCATCGCGCCATACTGAAGGTCACCATCACGCAAAGCGCCAGTAAAAAGGCGAAACAGGCGCGCCAGCCCCACACCGTATCCAGTAAACCGCCAATCAGCGGCGCGAGTAACGGGCTGACCAGAATTCCCATATTTAACAGGCTATTGGCATGGCGCAGCGCCGAACCTTCAAACAGATCGCGTGGCATGGTGCGCGCCATCACGCCAGCGACGCCGGTGCCCATGCCCTGTAAGGCGCTGGCGGCAATCAGGATCGGCAAACTGCTGGTTCGCAGCGCAATAAGCGTGGCCAGCATAAAAATGCTCATTCCCACCAGGATAACCGGACGGCGACCCACCCGATCGGAGATGGGGCCGTAAATCAGTTGCGAGACGCCGTAAGTCATTAAATAAGCTGCCATTACGCTTTGCACTGCGCCTTCGCGCACCTGTAACTCGTGGGCCATATCCGCAATCGCCGGGATATAAATGGTTTGCGCCATTTGCCCGACAGCGATGAGCATAATCAGCATTAATAACAGATGAGAATTCGCCAGCTTTTTCATGGTAATGAACAGGTTTCTTATTTTATTGGTAGAAGGTTTATCTGGGTTTCGCTAAAAAGCGAGAGGAATCTAGCACAATGTGAAGAGATAGCCAGACGATCGCGTATAACAGCCAGCGAGGAGATGTAAACCCTGTTCGGCAACAAAAATTGCCAGTCGGCACCAATTCACAGCAGATTGTCGCGCAGTAAATGGGTGGCCTGACCCCAGGTTTCGGTCCGTAGCGTATGATCCTGACGATAAAGAAGTGAAAAGCTGCAATTGGGCGGGCTGTAACGGGTAAATGGTTGTTGAAAATCAGCGCCATGTAAAAGCCAGAGTAAACCGGCCAGCGTATTGCCGTGCGTCACAACGCAGACACACGTACCGTTGCGCGCCTCCCAGCCGAGCAGCGCCTGATGCAGCCTGTTTGCCGCGTCCAGCACGCTTTCCCCCCCGGGCGGCACAGCCGCAACGTCACCGGCCAAGAGCGCGGCGCCAGAAACCGGATCGTGTTGAGTGATTTGCGTGGCAGTGAGCGCCTGAAAGCGGCCAAGATGCTGTTCATGTAGCCGTGAATCCAGGTGAAGTGGCGCGGAATGATGCTGCGCGATGGCCCGGGCAGTGGTTAATGCGCGTTGCGACGGAGAGCTGATAACGGCGCTGAATGTGTAATCGTTCAACGCCCCAAGCAGCGCATCGATTTGCCGAAGCCCGCGTGCGCTGGTGGGGCTTTCCAGCTGTCCTTGCAAAATACCCTGCTGATTCCATACGGATTCAGCATGGCGGACCACAATAAAACGCACCGACTGACACACTGCCCCGTCCTTCTGGAGAAAAGCCTACCTTAGCATGTTGCCGGGCATGAAACATCGGTGTTAAAGGAGGGCGGTTGCCCGCCCTCCTTAGGTGCGACTTGAACCTGAATTACCGAAGGTATTTCAGGACTGCATCAAGCAGTTGCAGCAATGCAACCATGAGTTTAAGGACAAGGATAACCCAATCCATTCCGCTCATACGCGTCTCCTCTGGTCAAGGAGCACGCCGCTGACGTACCTTTCCGTTGCCTGTTGCCAGCAGCTTTTGTTGGCGTAACACAGTGTGCTCTCTCGGGGTTAAGGCACTGACGGCACCACCCGTTTCAGCCAGGACTTGTTTTGCGCCGCATATCACGGCCCCGTATCGCACACTGTGAACAGCAACATCATTATAAGCGAATACTGTATAAATAAACAGTATTTTCTGGACGACTTCTCCGCTGCGATCTATAGTTAATTTGCCTCGAACCGCCGCAATTATTGCGATAGCGGTCAATTGGTCGTATAGTTACAAAGTTGACGTAACACAGTGTGCTTTTGCGGCGACCATCCGCAAAACCGCTCCAGAAAACCTCGCTTCCCGCGGGGTTTTTTGTTTTTTAACCCGCATACATTTCTTCTCCAACCGGGCACTTTTCTCCTTCCCTTTCCTGACCGGGGTTGTGAAACCGTTTGTGATTCAACTCACGGAATTTTTTTTACGCGCAATAAACCCCTTGTCAGCAACGCAACGCTGTGTTTGTATAAATTTTACCGTTGATCAAGAACTGAGATCCCATGACCGCATTCATGCACACTTCCGACCTACTACTAACCGCGCAACCAGCCGCGGTGGTCGTCGTGCGTGTGGTGGTGGTCGTCGGCAATGCGCCGTAGGGTCCCGAGTCAACGCATCGATTCTAAAAACCCCGCCGGCGCAACCGAGCGGGGTTTCTTGTTTATCTCGCCCGGAAAGTAAAGCTGGCCCAGAAAGAGTAAGGACTGGAGCATGGCGACAATGGGCACAACTTCCCAACCACAACGCTTTACCGGCGCGCAACTGATCGTTCATTTGTTGGAGCGTCAGGGCATTACTACCGTGACCGGCATTCCGGGCGGAACCGTATTGCCGTTGTATGACGCGCTGAGTCAAAGCAGCCAAATTCGCCATGTTCTGGCGCGGCACGAGCAGGGCGCTGGGTTTATCGCCCAGGGGATGGCGCGTACTCAGGGCAAACCGGCGGTGTGTATTGCCTGTAGCGGCCCGGGGGCGACTAACCTGGTGACGGCGATTGCCGACGCGCGTCTCGACTCCATTCCGCTGGTGTGCATTACCGGCCAGGTTCCAACGTCCATGATTGGCGCGGATGCTTTCCAGGAAGTGGATACTTACGGCATCGCCATTCCCATCACGAAACATAACTATCTGGTGCGCCATATCAGCGAACTGCCGCAGGTGATCAGCGACGCGTTCCGTATCGCCCAGTCAGGCCGTCCGGGCCCGGTGTGGATTGATATTCCGAAGGATATTCAAAACGCCGAAATCGATATTTCGTGCTTCCCGGAGCCGGGCCGCTGCGCGCCTGCCCCTGCGTTCAATCCCCAGCAGGTGGCTGATGCGGCGGCAATGATCAACCAGGCGAAACGCCCAGTGCTGTATCTGGGCGGCGGTACCATCAACGCCGCGCCGCAGGTCCGCAAACTGGCGGAGCAGGCCAACATGCCTACCACCATGACGTTAATGGCGCTGGGTGTATTGCCTACCGATCACCCGCTGTCGCTGGGTATGCTGGGTATGCACGGCGCGCGCAGCACCAACTTTATTTTGCAGGAAGCGGATTTGTTGATCGTTCTCGGGGCGCGTTTTGATGACCGGGCGATTGGTAAAACCCAGGAATTCTGCCCGAACGCCAAAATCATCCACGTGGATATCGACCGCGCCGAGCTGGGTAAAATCAAGCAGCCGCATATCGCCATTCAGGGTGACGTCGCTGAAGTGCTGACCCAACTGACGCCGCGTGTCATGCCCACTGAGCGTGCGCCGTGGCGTGCGCTGGTTGCCTCGCTGCAACAGGAATTCCCGTTCAATATGCCTAATGCCGATGACCCGCTGTCTCACTATGGATTGATCAACGCGGTAGCGGCCTGTGCGGAAGAAGATGCCATCATCACCACCGACGTTGGTCAACACCAGATGTGGACCGCACAGGCTTACCCGCTGCGCCGTCCGCGCCAGTGGCTGACCTCAGGCGGTCTGGGCACCATGGGCTTTGGGTTGCCTGCGGCAATCGGCGCCGCACTGGCCGAGCCGGATCGCCAGATTATCTGCTTCTCCGGCGACGGCAGTCTGATGATGAATATTCAGGAGATGGCCACTGCCGCTGAAAACGGCCTGAACATCAAAGTGATCCTGATGAACAACCAGGCGCTGGGCCTGGTGCATCAACAGCAAAGCCTGTTCTATAAGCAGAACGTGTTTGAAGCGACCTATCCAGGCATGGTCAGTTTTATCAAAATCGCTGAAGGCTTCGGAATGAGCAGCTGCGATTTGAACGAAGCGCAGGATCCGCAGGCGGCGTTGCGTGAAGCTATGGCGCGCCCGGGGCCGTGCCTGATCCACGTCCGTATTGATGCGCAGGAAAAAGTGTACCCGATGGTTCCGCCAGGTGCGGCCAACACAGAGATGGTAGGAGAATAAGCCATGCAACAACAAAACGTAATTCTGGAACTGACGGTACGCAACCACCCTGGCGTGATGTCGCATGTGTGTGGGCTATTTGCCCGCCGGGCGTTTAACGTGGAAGGCATTCTCTGTCTGCCCCTGCCTGACGGCGACCACAGTCGCATCTGGCTTCAGGTGGCGGAAGACCAGCGGCTTGAGCAGATGGTCAGCCAAATCGACAAGCTTGAGGATGTGATTCAGATTATCCGTCACCAGGACGATCCGGGCGTGTTTAATAAACTGGAATTGTTCTTCCAGTAATCGTCCATCGTTTTGCATCACAGGCAAACTTACTTTACCCTCGGGCTGACGATAAACCGGCTGTGGTGGCGAGACTGGCCCCCGGCCCGTTAGCCTGGCAGGTGCCTGTGATCAAAACGCTGCATATTGAAAATTACCGTTCTATCAGGCGGTTGTCGCTTGAGCTTGAGCGGCTGAACATTGTCTTTGGCCCGAATGGCACCGGTAAATCCAACATTTATAAAGCGATCCATTTAATGCACAGCGCCGCGCAGGGCGCGTTTTCGCAAGAACTCGCCACAGAAGGCGGCATTCTCAAAGTGTTCTGGGCCGGACGCAGCCGCCGCGATGAAAAACGCCGGGTCACGCTGGCGGTGGAAACCGATCGTTATGAATATGAATTGCAGTTCGGTTTTGTCGAGAAAGTCCCTTATCCCTCGCTGTTTAATCTCGATCCGGTCATCAAAGAAGAGAGCATCTGGCTGAGCGAACATCAGCGCCGCGCTTCGGCGCAACTGATGCGCCGCAAAAACCAGGCGGGTGTTCCTGAGCAATGTCCATCACGAAAAAGTCACCCACAGCGGCACGCTGTATGAGAATGAATCGGTGTTCGGGCAACTGGGCGAGCCGCATCTTTACCCGGAAGTGTCGCAAATGCGTGAAGCCATGCGTAACTGGCGCTTTTACCACGAGTTTGCGGTGTCGAAGCACTCCGCGTTGCGCGAGCCGCAGGTGGGCTTTCGATCGCCCGTTTTAGCCAGCGATGGTGCCAACCTGGCGGCGGCATTTCAGACTATCGTCGAAATCGGTGATGAAGGGCTGCTGATGCGTATCCTCGATCAGGCTTTTCCCGGCTGCCGGTTTTTTTGTGAAAATCCCGGCGGACGTTTTCAACTGCTCATGCAGCGCGATGGCCTGACCCGTCCGCTGGAGCCAGCTGAGTTTTCGGACGGCACGTTGCGTTTTCTGTGCCTCGCCGTGGCGCTGCTGAGCCCGCGTCCGCCCGCGTTTATCGCCCTGAATGAACCGGAAAATAGTCTGCATCCGCAGATGCTGCCCGCGCTGGCGAAACTGATCGCGAAGCTTCCGGTATTCGCAAATCTGGCTCACCAGCCACTCGCCGGAACTGGCGAAGCTGATTGAGCAACACGCGCCCTTCACGCTGTATCAGCTGGCAATGGAAGAGGGAGAGACGCAGGTAACGCGCCTCTCATGAGGGTTAATGCAGATACGCTTCGCCGGTGAGATTTTCCAGCGCGCTGAGCATATCGCGCGCCTCGTCCTCGTCGAGAATGCTCATGGCAAACCCAACGTGCACCAGCACCCAGCGATCCAGCAAATCCTGCGGCTGGTCTTCGCAGACCAGCGCAATATTGACCTGACGCTGTACGCCATTGACTTCCACCGTCGCCAGTTCGTGAATCTCCTCACCGACGGCGATAATTTTCCCCGGAACGCCCAGGCACATAATCCACTCCTGTAAAACTTAACTCAGGCGACTTTACCGCGCAGTAATGCCCGACGGCTCATATTGACCGGCGCATCGCGCCGCACGGGTAACGACAGCGCCAGGCTGACGCTGTTTTCCGCCAGCGTGATCGCCTGTTCCGCGTTTAAATGCGGATCGAGCGGCGACATCAGCGAGCAGGCAACGTAATGCAGTTCCGGCGTGAGCTCCCCGACGCGAAACGCCATGTCTCCCGCCGGAAAAGTTAGCGCCAACCGGGTGCCCACCTGACGGCGCGGCCACTGTTGATCCGGGCCCGGCAATACCATCAGTTCCAGCATCCACGGCGTCAGCATTGCGCCGACCCACTGGCCTTCAAACAGCTGAAAACCGCAGGCCTTAATCGGCATATGCGGCTGATAAAATGGCAGCGCGGTCATTTGTGCTTCGGCGACGTGATGAAAATGCGCTTCCAGCGCCGCTGCCGGGCTGCTACGCCAGCCTTCAACATCCCAGTTCAGTTCATCGCACATGGTTCATCCTGCCGTTGTATTTCAATGCCATGCTCCGCCAGCAGGCGCTGCACTTCACGCAGCGCCACACCCAGCGAACGTTGTGCGGTGTCTGTTAGCGCCATACCCGGCGCCAGAGACGCCGGTTCGATGCCAATCAGGATCAATTTCCGGGGATACTCCCCGGTCATTTTCAGCGCCATCAGCACATCACACAGGCCGAGCTGATGCGGGGAGAGTTTCTCGGTAAACAGCGCGGGGACCTGCTCATCCTCAAGAATGAACACACTGCCCGCTTCGTGATTGCTGCGTACCGCATCCACAACAATAAGCAGATCCCTGTCTGCCATCGCCTCCATCAGCTCCATGCCGGAGGTTCCGCCGTCAAACAGCTCGACCTCCGGGGGAATCTGATAATGCGCTTCCAGGGTTTGAATGGCGCGAACGCCGATCCCCTCATCGCTCAGCAGCAAATTCCCAATCCCTAATACGAGTGTGCGCATTACAGCACCTTAACCTTGCTCAGCTCTTTTCCGGTGAGGTCCACCATATGCACCGCGCAGGACATGCACGGATCGAAGGAGTGCACGGTACGCACCACTTCCAGCGGTTTTTCCGGGTCGGCGACGGTGGTGCCGATCAGCGCACGTTCATACGGGCCCGGCTCATCGTTAAAGTTGCGCGGCCCGGCATTCCAGGTGGATGGCACCACGGCCTGATAGTTAGCGATTTTGCCATCTTTGATCACGATCCAGTGAGACAGCATACCGCGTGACGCTTCTTCGAAACCGACGCCGCGAATTTCACCGGCAGGGAATTCCGGCTTCACGAAGGTTTCCACATCGCCGCGCTTGATGTTGTCGATAAGCAGCTGGTACTGCTGGGTAAGCGAATCCTGCAATACGCCGGTACGCACGGCGCGGCCCAGAATACGACCCCAGGTGGACTGCAACTGATCCGGTGTTAGCGTCTGGCCGGTCAGGGTTTGGTACAGCTTGCTCATACCTTCATAATGCGCGACGGTGCCTTCGTGCTTCGCCGCCAGGCCACACAGCAGCCACGCCAGCGGACCCACTTCCACCGGTTTGCCGTAAAAGGTTGGCGCTTTCACCCAGGAGTATTTGCCGTCTTCTTCCCAGCCGGTGTATTGCGGGTTGGTTTCGCCTTCCCACGGTTTCAGCGGCTGGTCGTCTTTATACCAGGCGTGTTTGCCACTCTCTTCGATACCGTCGATAAGATATTTATCGGTATGGCTGGTGATAGGGCGGAAGGTGGTGAAATCCGCGCCCTTCATATAGCCGCCAGGGATGGCGAAGGTTTCGCCTTTGCGATCCACCGGTAAATCCGGCACCGCCAGATAGAAATCGGCCGCTTTACCCAGTTGCAGCCATTGCGGATAGCTGGCGGCAAAAATCACCGCGTCCGGTTTATACACCTGCTCGATAAAATCGCCCAGTTTGTCGATAAACGATTTCACGTACATCAGGCGCTCAAGGTTCAGCACGCTCGGCGCGTCGAGGTTGATCGGGTTCGCCACGCCGCCCACGGCCAGGTTCTGGATGTGCGGGGTTTTGCCGCCGAGGATTGCCACAATGCGGTTAGCGTCGCGCTGGCATTCCAGCGCCTGCAGATAGTGCGCCACGGCAATCAGGTTCACTTCCGGCGACAGCTTCATTTCGCTGTGGCCCCAGTAGCCGTTGGCGAAAATGCCTAACTGGCCGCTGTCGACCAGCGCCTGGATTTTCTGCTTCACTTTGGCGAATTCCGCCGCGCTGTTCAGCGACCAGGTTGAGACGCCTTTCAGCATCGCCTCGGCTTTTGCCGGATCCGCTTTCAGCGCCGAGGTGATATCCACCCAGTCGAGCGCGGAAAGCTGATAGAAGTGCACGATATGATCGTGGATTTGGTGAGCGGCCAGGATCAGGTTGCGGATGTACTGGGCGTTAACCGGGATCTCCATTTTCAGGGCGTTTTCCACCGCACGCACCGAAGCGATAGCGTGGATCGTGGTACACACCCCGCAAATACGCTGCACGATAATCCACGCATCGCGCGGATCGTGGCCCTTAACGATCTCTTCCATTCCCCGCCACATCGTGCCGGAGGACCATGCCTTAACCACCTTACCCTGCTCAATTTCACAGTCGATCCGCAAGTGGCCTTCGATGCGAGTAATGGGATCAATAGTGATACGTTGACTCATAATTTTATCTCTTCCTTAATGCGTTCTGACCGGCCCTGTTGTGCAGGTAAAATTGGCAGTAAACGGGTAAGTAATACGTATGCAGCGATTTCAATGGCGACGAAGCCGATAGAAATCAGGATTTCGCTGGTGGTTGGGAAATAGTGATAGCCGTTGCCCGGGTTGTAAGCGATAAGCGAATAGTCCATACGCCATAACGCCGCGCCCAGCAGCAGGCACACCGCGCTGATAAACAATCCGCGTGCGCTGTGGCGCATAGCGCTTTGCAGCATCACCAGCGGCAATGCCAGCAGCACGATTTCGGCAATAAATAGCCAAGAGTAGCGGTCGCCGGCCAACACCAGCGGCAGCTTGCCGTGCCAGACCACTTCGCCAATGCGTAACACCAGAAACAGGCACAGGAACACCTTGATCACGTTGCTCAGCTTGCGGAACAGCGGCGTCTCGTCTTCGTTTACGGTGTTGCTGGCCTTCAACAGGGAACCTTCGAAGATGACAATCGAGAAGCCCATAATGAATGCCGTTAACAGTGAGAACAGCGGCAGGAGTTCATAGCTTTGCCACAGCGGATGCACCTTATAACCCGCCACGATCATCAACGAACCCATTGACGACTGGTGCATTGACGGCAGCAGCGCCCCAAGGCCGATAATGAAAAACATCACGCTGTTCAGACGGCGCAGCGATACTTTCCAGCCCAGGCGTTCCAGCAGCGCAGGCAGCAGTTCAAGGCTCATTACGCCGATGTAGATGGTCATACAAACGGCGGTTTCAAACAGCACCGAGTTGGGATTGAAATGCGTCGGCATAAAGAAGTTGGGCATATTCCAGTAGCGGCCCAGGTCGATAGTGATCGACAGCCCGCCCATGGAATAACCGAACAAACTCGCCAGCAGCGCCGGGCGCACTAAATCGTGGTACTCGCCGCGGTTAAACACATACACCGCCCAGGCCAGCGCCCAGCCGCCGCAGGCGAAACCGGTGCCGATGAGCAGGTCAAAGGCAATCCAGATCCCCCACGGATAACCGCCGTTGAGGTCTGAGACATCGCCAATCCCCATCACCAGACGTTTGCCGACCAGCAGGAAGCAGATAATCACCAGCGGCGCGAGAACCTTGATACTGAAAGTAAACAGCTTTCCGCCGAGGGGACGAAGCGCATGGTCACTCATGGCCATCCTCCTTGTTATGAGATGCGTCCTGCTCATGCTGAATACGGGAGTTGCGGCGCACCAGGAACGTAATGCCCGCCAGCGCGGCTACCGGCAAAATCATGCCTTTATACAGCGAATGTTGAACGTGCTCGGAGCGCGCCCCGGTCGCCAGCGGATCGAGCGCGGGCAGTCCAAAATGCTCAAAGGGAATACCCGACAGCACCAGCACCTGGGTACCGCCGCCTTCCGTCTCGCCATAAATATGCGACTGGTAATGCGCAACCGGATGCAGATAGACGTCCTGACCATTCACCCGCTGGCGTGGATAGGGGTACTCGCTGCCGGGCTTCTGGGCGAGGCGTTTTTTCGCCTCTGCCATGAGCTCTTCACGAGTGCCGAAAATCACCGCGCCGGTAGGGCAAACTTCGGTACAGCCGGGTAAACCGCCTTTATCGAGACGCTCAACCCCTTTCTGGTTGCACAGTTCGCATTTGTGGATGTAGCCGAACGGATGATCGTAATCGTATTTCGGCACGTTAAACGGACAGGCCACCATGCAATAACGGCAGCCGGTGCAGACGTCTTTGTCGTATTTTACGATGCCGGTTTTGGCATCTTTGGTAAGCGCCGAGACCGGGCAGGCGGAAACGCAGTTAGGATCGACGCAGTGCATGCACTGTTTCTTAATAAACGCGTAGCCGTCTTTTTCCTGATTCTTGTGGGTGCCGTCGCCGCTGCGCCAAATCTGAATGATGTTATTGGTGTAGGGGCTGAGCTTGTCGTTCACCGACCAGGTGTTATCGCCGTGGGCATAGGTGTCCCCACGGTACTCGCTGGTTTGCGGATGGTTAATTTCCTGGCATTTGCTGACGCAGGCCTGGCAACCGACGCACAGGGTTGAGTCAAACAACATGCCGAGCGCACCGGGGATCGGTGGGCGATTTTCTGCTGCGGCTTGTACGACGGGCGCTATCCCTGCTAATACGGCGCCCCCGGAAGCCAGCTTAAAGAAGTGACGCCGGTTCAATGCTTATCCTCCCGATCCGCAGCAGATTTATCGGCGGGATTTTTACGGCCAAGCTGTTTCACAGCCATCACGCTGACCCCGCCTACCGCGCCGACCACTGCGCCCAGTAGCCCTACCGCGCTCATGGAGACCGCGCCGCCTTCGCGGCGATGGACATCCGGCACCTGCGCGCGCGGCGTGGGCTGATGCACTTCGGCAAGCTGGAAAATGCCTTTCTTAAAGCCAATGCCTTCTTCATTACAGCCGTAGCAAGGATGCCCAATGCCGACCGGCCAAATTCCGCCGCCGACATCGCAAAACTCCAGCGTGGAGCAGTTGCCGTAGGTTTCCGGTCCTTTACAGCCTAAATGGTACAGGCACCAGCCCTGGCGGTGGCCTTCATCGCCGAACTGACGCGCAAAACGGCCAGCGTCAAAATGCGGACGACGTTCGCAGTTTTCATGGATCAACCGCTCATAGGCAAACAGCGGACGGTTTTTGGTATCCAGTTTTGGCGGACGGTTAAAGGTGATGATGTGCGCCACGGTCGCCAGGAAGTTATGGGGATTCGGCGGGCAGCCCGGAATATTGATGACCGGAATGTTGGGAATGACATCCTGCAATGAGACCGCGCCGGTCGGGTTCACGCCAGTCGCCGGAACGCCGCCCCATGCCGCGCAGGAGCCAATGGCGATAACCGCCGCCGCATTGGCCGCCGCTTCACGGATATGTTCGACGATAGGTTTACCCGCCACCATGCAGTAGATGCCGCCGTCTTTCAGGGGGAATCGACCCATCCACCACCAGTACGTACTTGCCTTTATACTGCTCGAGGGCGCGATGTTTGTTTTCTTCAGCCTGATGACCAAATGCGGCGGAAAGCACCTCATGGTATTCCAGGGAAATCACATCCAGTACCAGGTTTTCAACCGTGGGATGCGTGGAGCGTAAAAGCGATTCCGTACAGCCGGTACATTCCTGCGCGCCAATCCAGACGACGGGTGGACGGGATGGCGATGCCAGTGCCTCAACCATCTCCGCAGATGCGTTACCCGTTAAACCCATCGTTGCCGACAACGCCGCACACAGCGTCATAAAGTCACGACGTGAAATACCATTATGATAAAAAGCGTTTTGTCCTTCGGACATGCTGTTCTCCCGAAAGCTTCTTCCCGAATACCCGGATGCAGGGAAGCGCTCTTCCCTGCAACGTGATGGATCACGGGCAGAAAGTCCTTGTTTTCGTTGTGGGCTATACAGTGAAACTTTTGATAAATATTTTTTTGACACTTATCAACGAAACTTTAATTCATTCATCAGCATCGCAAATATTGTGAGACTGAACGTTTCAGTTATTGCAAAACAGGCAGGGAGCGAGAAATAAAAAACGGAATCTTGCGCAAGATATAACCCGTAAGGGGTATCAGATAATAATATCCTGACAGTTGAGAAGAATTATTAACAACCAGCCCGCAAGCGGCTTGTTGCGGGCATTGATGATAACTTTGTTAAAACAAATTTAGCGGTTTTTAATAAATACGGCTTGCTATCCATCAATGAAAAATAAAGTCAAATCGCACAAGCTATATACACGGATTCTTAATTTCATATTTGCGTCGTTAAAATATGCATGAATTATCGTTAGCTCAGGGCGTTATTCAGTTACTGGAAGATCAAGCCGCTACCGGACATTTTCAGCGTATTACCCACGTCTGGTTGGATGTCGGCGCGCTGGCCTGTGTCGAGCTTTCCTCACTACAATTTGGTCTTGAGGTAGCGCGGCGCGGCACGGTCGCGTCAGACGCCCAGTTTCATATTGATATTGTACCGGCGCAGGGCTGGTGTTTTGCCTGCAACACCGCATTCCGCGCTGAACAGCATGCGTTACCCTGTCCGCACTGCGGCTCCTGGGAGATCCAAATTGATAAGGGCAACGCGATGCGCGTGCGCGAAATGGAGGTTGAATAATGTCTGGCGCGATCCCCGGCGTACAATTTCACATTCGTGGCAAAGTGCAGGGCGTCGGCTTCCGGCCTTTTGTCTGGCAGTTAGCCCGGCAGTTAAATCTGAAGGGTGATGTCTGCAATACTGGCAATGGCGTAGTGGTGCGTATTGCGGGCGGTGAAGACGATTTCGTGACGCGCCTGTATGCGCAATGCCCCCCGCTGGCGGCGATACACGCCGTGACGCGCAGTGAAATGGTCTGGGATAGCGCGCCCCAGGACTTCATCATCATTCAAAGCCAACAGTGCGCCATGGATACGCAAATTGTTCCGGATGCCGCTACCTGTCCGGCCTGCCTTGAAGAAATTAACACCCCCGGAAACCGGCGTTATCGTTATCCCTTCACCAACTGCACCCACTGCGGCCCCCGGCTCACCATCATTAAAGCGATGCCTTACGACCGCGCCTGTACCGTGATGGCGGCGTTTCCGCTCTGCCCGGACTGCGAACGCGAATACCGTAACCCGCTGGACCGCCGTTTCCACGCGCAACCACTGGCCTGCCCGGTTTGCGGCCCACAGCTGTTCTGGATACAGGGGGAAGAAACCCTGCATCGCGATTGCGCGCTGGAGGCCGCTGTGGCGGCGTTGCAACGGGGCGAAGTCGTTGCCATTAAAGGACTGGGCGGGATGCACCTGGCGGTGGATGCGCGCAGCGATCGTGCGGTAATGCGATTGCGCGAACGGAAACAACGGCCCACGAAACCGCTGGCGGTCATGCTGCCGGATGGCGCGGATTTACCTGACGCGGCGCTGTCCCTGTTACGTTCCCCCGCCGCGCCGGTGGTGTTGGTGGCGGCGCGCAGCGTTCCCGGCCTGAGTGCGTTTATCGCGCCCGGCCTTGGCGAAATCGGCGTTATGCTGCCCGCCAACCCCTTGCAGCACCTGTTGTTACAGGCGTTTGGCGCGCCGCTGGTTATGACCTCCGGCAATCTGAACGGCAGACCTCCCGCCATCACCAATCAACAGGCGCTGGACGAGCTGGCGGACATCGCCGACGGCTGGCTGCTGCATAACCGCGACATTAATCAACGCATGGACGATTCGGTGGTGCGCCAGAGCGGCGAAGTGATGCGCCGGGCCCGTGGCTATGTCCCTGACGCCATTGCATTGCCGCCGGGCTTTACGGCGCTGCCGCCCATACTGGCGGTGGGGGCCGATCTCAAAAATACCTTCTGTCTGTTGCGTGGCAACAGCGCCGTACTGAGCCAGCACCTTGGCGATCTCACTGAAGAACGCGTCCCGGCGCAGTGGCGTCTGGCGCTGAAAATGATGCGCGAGCTGTATGATTTCACCCCGACGCGGATCGTGGTGGATGCCCATCCGGCTTATCTCAGCAGCCAGATGGGCCGCGAAATGGACCCGTCGCCAGACGTGGTGTTGCATCACCACGCCCATGCCGCTGCCTGCCTGGCGGAACATCAATGGCCGCTGGACGGCGGCAAGGCGATCGCGCTGACGCTGGACGGCATCGGTTACGGCGCTGATGACCAGCTCTGGGGCGGAGAATGTCTGCTGGTGGATTACACCGATTGTGAACGGCTGGGAGGATTACCCGCGGTGGCGTTGCCCGGCGGCGACCTGGCGGCGCGTCAGCCGTGGCGTAATCTGCTGGCCCATTGGCTGACATTTGTCCCTGACTGGCAGCGCTATCCGGAAGCGGAAGGGTTGAAAACCCATCCCTGGGACGTACTGGCGCGGGCCATTACGCGGCAGTTAAATTCACCGCCAGCCTCGTCGGCCGGACGGCTGTTCGACGCGGTGGCCTGTGCGCTGGGTCTTGCGCCGAACACGCAAAGCTATGAGGGCGAAGCCGCCTGCGGACTGGAGGCGCTGGCGTTGCAGGCGGGGGAGACCGCGCATCCTGTGACGATGCCGTTCGACGGACAGGAACTGGGTTTGGCCACCTTCTGGCATCAGTGGCTGAACTGGCAAGCGCCCCAAAGCCGAGCGCGCCTTTGCATTTCACGATGCGCTGGTGCAAGGGTTTGCGGAGATGGCGCGCCATCACGCCAGGCAACGCGGCATTACAACCGTGGTGTTTTCCGGTGGTGTACTGCATAACCGGTTGCTGAAAGCGCGCTTCGCCCATCATCTGGCGGATTTTGATTTGCGCTTTCCGATGCAGTTGCCTGCCGGGGACGGCGCGGTGTCATTCGGTCAGGCGGTCGTCGCGGCGGCACGCTGGTTACGCGATCAGCCCTGATTTTGCAGCATCTTCGCCATATTGATGGCTTCAATAAGCTTCGCCCGGTTTATGCGGGGTGAATTGAGATCGAGCAGGCGCTGCCACTGAGTGATGGCTTCGGCGTAATCGGCATGCATAAAAGCATCTGAAGCGAGCAGCATGCGGGCCGTCACCTCGTTGCTGTCCAGGGCCAGGGCGCGATCGATAAGCTGGCGGGTTTCTTCCGTCATTTTCTGCCCTGCCTGGTAGTAACGTACCGTGGCAAGGGCAGACCACAGCTCGGCATTTTCCCCGCGCAACAGCATCGCACGTTCATAGGCCTGATACGCATTCTGGTAGCTGTTGCGGTAAAGATAATATTCGCCCAGTTCCGCCCAGAGAGTGCTGTCCTGCGGCCTGGCGCGGATCTTCTGCTGGAGCGTCGCAAGCTGCTGTTCCACGATTTCCTCATCGGTGAAGTTTCGCAGCGGATCGGCCTCGCGCCGGTACTCGGCCATCACGGCCGGGGCGCGGCCTGTCAGCGCGTATACGCCAGCGCTGAGCAGTATGACGGCGGCCAGCGTTAACCACACCATGCGGGCAGGTGTCGCACGCTCGGGCTGCCAGTGATGCAGTGGCGTATCGGGAATGTCCTGCGCCAGTTCCTGTTTTAACGCCTCGTCCCGGGTTTGCGACTGGGCGTGGCGGGCCATAGCCGCCTGGGCGCGGAAGATCACGTCATCCTGCCTGCGTGCGCCGCGTCGTCGGGTCCACACCATCGCCAGGCCGATACCCAGCAGCAGGACCAGCGGCGTAAACCACAAAATGCTGGTTTCGCGCTGCAGGCGCGGGTTATAGCGGACAAATTCCCCGTAGCGCGTGGTCATAAACGTCATGATTTCCGCTTCGGATTTACCCGCTTCGGTCAGGGCATACACTTCATGGCGCATACTAACTGCCACAGGCGAATTGGACTCCAGCAGGCTCTGGTTCTGGCATTGCGGGCAACGCAACTGCCCGGCCACTTTCAGCGCCTGCTGTTGCTGTTCCGGACTGCGAAACTGCCATGTATCCACCAGCTGCGCCTGGCACAGCGGCGCGAGCAGCCATATCAACAGGATTAGAAGATTACGCACAGGCTCTCCTCCCTCGCCACCAGCCCAGCATGCCGCCTGCCATCATGATCACTGCGCCAAACCACACCCAGCGAATGCCGCTTTGCACGTAAAAGCGCATGGCGTAGCGGTTGTCACCGGTTTTTTCGCCCATCACCACATACCACTCGGTTAGGCTATCCCAGGCGATGCCTGGCTCGATCATCAATTGTCGGCGGGCGCTGTAAAAGCGCCGTTCCGGAGCGACCTGAGCCAGCGGCTGGTCATCCCGACTGATATCGATAATCGCCTGCTCAGCGGTATAGTTTTTCCCTGCCAGCAGATTGAGGGTGTGAAAGCGGAACTGGTAACCCGCCACGCTGACCTGTTCGCCCTGGGTGACGTTGAGGCTCATTTCCTGCTTTTCACCGGCGGAAAACACAATGCCTAAGGCAAAAATCCCGACACCGGTGTGGGCCAGCAGCATCGGCAACTGGCGCCTGAGCTGCGCAGGCGAGGTTAACCACTGGGCGCTTAATACCCAGCCCACCAGTGCGACGGCGGACGCCACAATAAGGCCGTGAGAGTGCAGGGCGACAGCGGCCAGCGCTCCCACGCTGAGCGATCCGAAAAAGCGCAGGCGCGTCCAGCGCGGGCTGCGTTTCCAGGCGCTTCCCGCCGCCAGCCCGATCGCCAGCAGCATCGCCAGGCCAAACGGCAGCAGCACGGTATTAAAATAGGGCGCGCCCACTGAAATCTTGCCCCAGCCAAACAGGGTATACAGCATCGGATAGAGCGTGCCTAACAGCACAATCACCACGACGGCGCTAAACAGCAGCAGACACAGTAACAGCCAGCTTTCACGCGACCAGCCCACGAAGCGCGCCGCAGGTTTCCACTCTTTGGCACGCCAGCCATACAGCGCCAGCGCGCCGGCGCTCAGAGCGATAAACAGCGTGAACAGCGGCGCGGCGCGTTCGTTATCCAGGGCGAAGGCGTGAACCGACACCAGCACGCCGGAGCGCACGATCAGCGTCCCCAACAGGCTGAAAATAAAACCGAAAATCGCCAGCAACAGCGACCAGTGACGGAATACGCCGCGTGCGCGCGTGGCGTAAAGGCTATGCATTAATGCGCTGGCAGTCAGCCACGGCAGTAAGGATGCGTTTTCTACCGGATCCCAGAACCACCAGCCGCCCCAGCCCAGTTCGCTGTACGCCCACCAGGAGCCGAGCACGATGCCTGCGGTCAGGGCGCTCCAGGCGGGTACCGTCCAGCGCCAGCACAGTCCGGCCATCGCCGCGTTAAACTCGCCGCGCAACAGTGCTGCAAGCGCAACGGCGGCGGCAACGGTCAGGCCGCCATAACCCAGATACAGCAGCGGCGGATGCAGGATCAGCCCGATATGTTGCAGCATCGGTTTAAATCGCGCCCCTCAATGGCGGGCGGGAAAATGCGGGTAAACGGGTCGGAATACCCCAGCACAAAAATCAGCAGCGCGGCGATGATGATGGCGAGAAGGGCTAATGTCAGCGCAAAAAACGGGTCAGTGGCGTGGCGATAGCGCCAGGCGAACAGGGCGCTCCAGCCGGATAAGCACAGTACCCACAATAATAACGACCCTTCATGCCCGCCCCAGACGGCGGCGAGCTTGAGGCCAAAGGGAAGCTGGCGATGACCATGCTGGGCGACGTACACCAGGGTGAAATCGTCGGTGAGAAACGCCAGAATCAGTAACCCAAACGCCAGCAGCAACAGGCCGAACTGGACAAGGGTGAAGGTGCTGGCCAGACGTGAAAGGTTGGTCCAGCGGGAACGGTATCCGGCAAGCGCCAGCCAGGCTGTCGCCGCCGAGATACCACAGGCCAGAAGCAGTGCTATAAACCCAAGCTCGGGCAATATTAGTTCCACACTTCACCCTGCCGGATGCGCGCACCCTGTTCAGACAACGGTTAATTGCCCCGCATAGAGAATAAAAAAGCGCAGCAGCAGGACGCCGGTCAGACTGGCGCCGCTGATCAGCAACACGCCAGCGGGTGTCGCGGCCTGGGGAAGCACCCGTTTCAGCAGCATCGGGATAAACAACCCCAGTCCCGCCACGCCAATCCAGAACCACCAGGTCCAGAATCCCCCGCCGAGCGCCGCCGCCAGTGCACGCATTTTCCCGTCATCGCCCAAGGCGAGGCCGACAAAAAACGCCGCCAGCAGGAAGATTTCCAGCCAGACGATCGGTGTTTCGAGCTTATGGATAAAGTGCGCTTCTTTGTTATGCGGGTCGCGGAACATCGCCAGCAACGCCACCGCCGCGCCGGAAGAAATCCCCGAGAACAAAAACAGCGCCGGTAAGATCGGGTTGTTTAGCATCGGGTAAGATTTCAGCGCCGACAGCAAAAAAGCCGGTATAGGCACCAAGCAGCACCGCCAGCACCAGCATCAGCGTTTCGATGGGACGTTGAACCGGGGTCAGCCAGCCGAGCGCGGTACGCACAAACGTAAAGCGCGGCAGCCAGCGCTGTTGCAGTTTGATGACGTCGCTTTCAAAGATTTTTGCCAGCCAGACCACCATCACCGCCATGTACACCTGGAACAGCATCACGCCCATCGACATCACCGAGGTCAGGCTGTAATGGAACATCAGCTTCCAGAAAGTCCAGGCCGCGTCAGGTGCAAAATCAGGATCAGCAGACCCAGAATAATGGTGGTGGGCGCGAGTACCAGCGTGGTGCGAATAAGCGTGCTCTGTGAGCCGCCCAGCGCGGGATGATAGCGGCGCAACAAGACCGACAGCGTAACCAGCCCGGCCGAAATGCCGATTAAAAACAAATACACGGCAATCGGCCAGTCCCAGACCAGTGATGCAAAATGGAACGGGGTTGGATTCACAGGATTCATTGGGTGACCTCCCCATATTTAAACGGCACGCGGTACACCTTCGGTTTCGTGCCCAGCGCCAGCTTGTAACGGTAGGTCGGTTTCTTCGCCAGCATCAACGAGATCTCGCTGTTGGGATCGTCGAGATTGCCGAAGGTCAGTGCGCTGGTGGGGCATGAAAGCACACAGGCTGGCAGTTTGCCTTCCCTGAGGTTTGTCTTGCGGCAAAAATCGCATTTATCCGCGGTTTTGCTTTCCGGGTGGATAAACCGTACGCGGTAAGGGCAGGCGGCGATGCAATACTGGCAACCCACGCAGAGATCGGGATTCACATCCACGATGCCGGTGGCGGCATCACGGAAGGACGCCCCGGTCGGGCAGACATCCACGCACGGCGCGTGATCGCAGTGCTGGCAGGATTTCCGGAAGAACTGGTACTTCACATCCGGAAACTCGCCGATGGGTTCGCTCTGAATGATCGTCAGACGCGATACCCCCTCAGGCACATGATTGACTTCGCGGCAGGCGTCCATGCAGGCGGTACAGCCAATACACTTCGACTCGTCGTGGATCATGCCGTAGCGCACGCCGTTAATGGTTAGCGCATGAGCAATTGACGCCCCCATCGTTCCGCTCACGGCGATCAGTGCCCCCATTCTGGTAACGAATTGACGACGAGTGCATGTCATGGATGCTCCTTACCCAGATGAACCGAGGAAGGATTGAACGCGGGGTTATCACGCTGTTCGCGGTGGCAATCAACGCACAGTTTGATCCGACTCTTATCGTTCAACGACTGCATTGTGTCCTGCTTCGCATGCAGCGTATGGCAGCTGGCGCAGGCCACTTTGTTGGCGTGTACGTTGTGCGGCCAGAACGCTTTTTGCAGCTGTTCAGGCAGGTGGCACGCCATACAAACGCTGTTCTGCTGCTCAACGTTGTACATCGGATCGTTAAATCGCATCGCATCTTTCACGCCGTTGCGGTGTTCCGGCGAAATATTGCCGTGGCAGTTGGTACAGGTGACCGGTAAGTTGTTATTCGGATTGATGGCTTCCGAATGCTTGCCATGCATCCCGTCTTTCTCAGGTTTATGGCAATCCAGGCACGCTTTGTCAGGGTTGCGCTGTTGCGTCACGGTCCACTGCGAATCGGTATCTGCCTGGGAAGACGGCGCAGCCTGGACGGGTAATATCCATAAACAGCCTAACGCCAGCACCCCAGCAGTGAATAACGAACGTAGTACGCTCATATTGACTCCATTTTCCGCCACCCCATCAGGCTATTTTGTTTACCCTGTTGGGCCCGGGCAGGCCCAACAGGGGTGTACTCATTACGCCTGATGGAGCGGCTCCTGTTTACAGGGGTTATTTGCCTTCGGTTCCCAGCAATCCGTTTTTACGCGCCTGCTCGTCCCATTGCGGTACCACGGTTTTCAGGAAGTCCTGTTTTTCTGCGTTGATTTTCTGCATATCCAGACCAATTGCCGCCTGCGCTTTTTCTTTGGTCGAAATATCCGGCAGTTGAACCTCCTGAGTAATGCCTTTGGTGGCCAGCAAACGAATCAGCTTGGCGCGGGCATCGGCAGCTTTATTCAGCGCGGTGCCGAGCATACGCAGCGCTTCATCCGGTGCATGCATATGGACGCCGTGAGATGCGATCGCCAGGTCCCAGCGCCATTGCGCGTGGCGGATATCGGTCTGGATCGGTTTCATCTCTTCGTCGGTCGCGCCAGCATCCAGTGCGGCTTTGGCTTCAAAGTGCGCGTGCACCAGTTGAACTTCCACTTTACGTTTCAGATCCTGAATCGCGGCTTTGCGCTCGGCGACCACCGATTGCAGCGCTTCTTTGGTCTGGGTGTGGCAGTTTTTACAGGTCTGATCGAAGGTATCGAACGGGTTACCAATCTTATGGCTGGTAAACATTTTGCCTTCGGCGTTTTGCAGCTTCGGCATATGGCAGTCGATACAGGTCACGTTATTCTTGCCGTGAATGCCTGCGCTCCAGGTTTCATATTCCGGGTGCTGGGCTTTCAGCATCGGGGTTTTCGACAGCGGGTTAACCCAGTCGGAGAAGGCGATGTCGTCATAGTATTTTCCATACCGTCAACGTTCGGGCCGTTATCCCACGGGAATTTCACCTGCTTATTCTTGCCGTCAAAATAGTACTCAACGTGGCACTGCCCGCAGACCATCGCCTGTTGGTCCAGACGGCTGGCTTTGTCGAATGGTTTGCCGATGGTTTCCATAGCGCGCGCCGCGTAAGGACGGGACAACGTTAATGCGGGCTTGCCTTTGGCAAAGTCTTCCGAGGCGGTGTTATGACAGTCGGCGCAGCCTAAATTGTTCACAATTTCCGGCCCGCCACGCGCCCATTTCCCGTGGAAGTAACCCGCTTCGCCTTCTTGTTGGATCAGGCGGGCGACATCAGGGCTTTTGCAGCTCCAGCAGGCCATCGGCAACGGGCCGTCTTCGGCGGTTTTCGGTGCGCCGGTACGCCAGCGTTTCACGCACGTCGGTGAGCGCGTAAGCGTGGCCGCGAGGTTTGTTGTAATCCCGAGAGAACGGATAGCCCGCCCACAGGATCACCATATTCGGGTCATCCGCCAGCGCATCTTCACGTTCAGATTGCTCGCTGGTGCTTTCCATGAATTAAATTGATCGGGATGTTTATTTGCGAAAACTTCGTTATGCGTTTCAATTTTCGCGGGAGGCGTGGCAGAAGGAGCTTGTTCTGCATGCGCCGTGCTTAACAATAATAAGCCGGCGAAAAGGCTCCAGAGAAAGGGAAGAAATTTGCTTATCCTGGCCATGAGCGTTCCGTCCAAAGTAAGCCGCGTCTGTGCGGTTATTTTTATTCACTAAAGGGAATGGCAATAATTGCCATCTCGACATTGCTCTGAGCGTAAAATTAGCAAAAACCACATTAAAAATATTGTTTTCGATCAAGAGTAAAGATGGGTAAGTAAATATAGAGATATCTGGTAAATGCACAGATGGAACAAGGAGTTAAGAAATGTTTATTTGTTGCAGTGAAATAAATGACATGGCTTACATAATTTAAAAAAGCACGGCAACAGCGATCACGGAATATTTAAAATACCCACAAAGGGGTATTGATCATGAGATGGATCAAAAATGCATGTTTAGCGATATTATGCGCTTAATGATGTCTACCATGCCGTTTTTTACCAAAGAATAAAAGCCTCTTTAATCACTTTATTATTATTTCGGAATGGGCATTAAATTGAATGATAATGAATACGGCATTAATTTTTGCCAGCGGGCATTATTACTCCCAAAGTCTGACTTGCCTGTTCAAAGAAAATGAAAGCAAACCCATAAGCCGCCGAATCTCTTGATCTAACGTAAATTACCTCGCGCTTTAACCTTTCATGTTACATGACGTTGCATAATGATTAACACCCTTTTTACTAATAACCTTTTCGCATGTGTTAAGTCATTTTTGGCATTTGGCGAAGCGAAAAACTTATGGGAGCGTAATACCGCACACGAATAAATACAGGGATTTTAGAGGAAACTATGGCACAACAATTTGGCGTACAGCGCAAAGCGCTGTTGGCTCTGGCAATGGTGGCATTTGGTGGCATGGCTGCAAGTTCTGCACAGGCCGATCAACTGGCGGATATTAAGAAAGCTGGCGTAGTGAAAGTCGCGACTTTTGACGCGAACCCGCCGTTTGGCTCTGTGGATGCCAAAACCCATGAAATCGTCGGCTACGACGTGGATTTCGCCAAAGCGCTGGCAAAATCCCTCGGCGTGAAGCTGGAACTGGTCGCCACAAATCCGGCGAACCGTATTCCTTTATTACAGTCCGGTAAGGCGGATCTGATCGTGGCGGATATTACCATCACGCCGGAACGCGGCCAGGTCATCGATTTTTCCACGCCGTACTTCGTGACGGGCCAGCAATTCCTGGTGCCGGTAAAATCGCCGGACAAACTGGATGATTACAGCCGCGCGCGTATCGGCGCAGTAAAAGGCACTACCGGCGAGCAGGCGCTCCATCAGCGCTACCCGACCGCACGCGTGCTGGCTTATGACGACATTCCGCTGGCCCTGACCGCACTGCGTAACGGCAACGTGCAGGCGATTACCCAGGACAGCACCATTCTGGCAGGTCTGCTGGCGGGCGCGCCGGACAAAGCCAACTTCAAAATCCTGCCGGACCTGCTCAGTAAAGAAGAGATCGGCGTCGGGGTGAAGAAAGGCGAAACCGCGCTGCTAAAAGCGGTCAATGAGGAACTGGTGAACCTTGAGAAAAGCGGCGAAGCCAGCCGAATCTACGACACCTGGTTTGGCCCCGCTACCCAGACGCCCCAACCGCGTTCCTTTACCATAGAAGCGAAGTAATATGCTGTCTGGCCTCATGACACGTTCCGCGGCATCGTCCGCGGATTTTTCACATCTGGAGCAGGCGAGCGTCGAGTTTCGCGATGTGGTTAAACAGTATGGCGATCACCGGGTTTTAAACGGCATTAACCTGACGATTAATCAGGGCGAAGTGGTGGCAATTCTCGGGCCGTCGGGCTCAGGAAAATCCACGTTGATCCGTCTGATTAACCAGCTTGAGCCGCTGAGCGGCGGCGATATCCTGATCGACAACAAACCCACCCATGGCATCCGGGGCCGTGCGTTGCGCGAATTGCGTAGCCGGGTTGGCTTCGTATTCCAGCAATTCAACCTTTATGCCCACCTGACGGCGAGCCAGAACATCACCCTTGCGCTGGTGCAGGTTCACGGCTGGAAACAGGCGGCGGCAGACGCGCGCGCCCGTGAGCTGTTGCAGCAGGTTGGCCTGGCGGATAAAGCGGATCAACTGCCCGCACAGCTTTCCGGCGGCCAGCAACAGCGCGTGGCGATTGCCCGTGCGCTGGCCTCTTCGCCGCAGATTATTCTGTTTGATGAACCCACCTCGGCACTGGACCCGGAAATGATTGGTGAAGTGCTGTATGTGATGAAGTCTCTGGCGCACAGCGGCATTACCATGATTGTGGTCACCCATGAAATGCAGTTCGCCCGGGAGATAGCGGATCGCGTGGTGTTTATCGACGGCGGCGACATTCTTGAAGTGGCTGCCCCGGCGCAGTTCTTCTCGGCACCGGAACATCCCCGCGCCCGGCGCTTCCTGAAGAAAGTGCTCGACCCTTTACACCAGGAGCGGCCCGACTGATGTTTGATCTGGACTGGCAGGGGGTGCTGACCGGGCTTCCCCTGCAATGGATTGTGTCGGGCTTCCTGACCACGGTGTGGGTGTCGTTAATCGGTATGGCGCTGGCGACCGTGCTGGCGGTACTGTTTCTGGCGCTGCGTCTGGCCGGAGGGGCTGGCGGGCGCGCTGTGGTGGCGGGCTGGGTATCGGTATTTCGCAACACGCCGCTACTGGTGCAATTACTGTTCTGGTATTTCGCCGCCTGGAATCTGCTTCCGCTGACGGTGCGTGATTTTGTTAATGGCGATCATGCCTGGTCAATACTGCCTGGCGATGTCTGGTGGTTGACGCCTGAGTTTCTGTGCTCGGCATGGGGGCTGGGCGTTTTCACGTCGGCGTTTTTAATCGAAGAGATTGAAGCGGGCCTGAGCGCCGTGCCCACCGGGCAGCGCGAAGCGGCGCTATCGCAGGGGTTTTCCACCTGGTCGCTGTTTCGCTTCGTGCTGTTGCCGCAGGGCCTGGCGAATGCCTGGCAGCCCATCGTTGGCCAGTATTTGAATCTGATGAAGCTCTCGTCGCTGGCCAGCGGCATCGGCTTTGCTGAATTGACCTACCAGGTTCGCCAGATAGAAAGCTACAACGCCCATGCGCTGGAAGCGTTTGCCGTGGGTACCGTGCTCTATTTATTACTGGGCGTGGCGATGGGTATGGCGCTCAGTTGGATTGGGCCGGGGAGAACGCGGCGTCGCGCCGTCGCCCGCCGCGCCACTGCACAAAGCGAGGTGCTGCGTGATCGCTAATATCACCGTCATTACCGATAACCTCGACTATTTGCTGTGGGGCCGAATGGCGCAGGGCGAGCCGGGCGGCGTGCTGTTGACCCTGATGATGGCCTTCGGCGCGGGCGTGCTGGCCTTACCTGGCGGTATCGCGCTGGCGTGCCTGGCGTGGCGTTATTCCGGCATAGTGCGGCGCGTGCTGTTTGCCTGGGCGGAGCTGATTCGCGGCATTCCGCTGATCTTTGTAATCTTCTGGCTTTGGTATTTACTGCCGATGATGATGGGCATTGATCTGCCAGGTGCGGTGACGGTCACACTGGCGCTGGCATGGTTTACCTCGGCGTCGGTGATGCACTCCACGCTTGCCGGGCTTCAGGCATTGCCGAACGGACAGTATGAAGCTGCACAGACTCAGGGATTCAGCCCCTGGCAGGCGCTCAGGTTGATCCTGTTGCCGCAGGTGTTGCGTAATGTGTTGCCATCGCTGGTAGGTATATTTATCGGCCTGCTGAAAGACACGTCGCTGGCTTTTATCGTCAACGTCCCGGAACTCACCACCGTGGCGGGGCAGGTAAACAGCCGGGTGCAGATTTACCCGGCGGCGATTTTTATCTTTGTCGGCGTGGTGTATTACCTGTTGTGCAGCGGATTGGGCGTGCTGGCCCGGCGCTGGCAACGGCGTGCCCTTCAGTCATAAGCAAAAGCGCGCCTGCGGCGCGCTTTTTTATAGCGGGGCGTAATCGCCGACGCCGTCCGGCCACGGCGTCAGCAAGTCATAGCCGGTGTCGGTAACAGCCACGGTATGCTCCCACTGGGCTGACAGCGAACGGTCTCGTGTCACCACCGTCCAGCCGTCGCTCAACACGCTGGTGGCGGCTTTCCCGGCGTTAATCATCGGTTCGATGGTGAAAATCATCCCCGGCTCGAGCACAAGCCCGGTGCCCGGCGTGCCGTAATGCAGGATCTGCGGTTCGTCATGATATTCGCGACCCACGCCGTGCCCGCAGTACTCGCGCACCACGGTAAAACCGGCGTCTTCCGCTACGTGCTGGATCGCCGCGCCGATATCGCCAAGCGTAGCACCCGGACGCACGGTTTTGATCCCCGCGACCATAGCGTCATAGGTGACATCGACCAGGCGGCGCGCACGGATGGACGGCTCGCCCACAAAGTACATGCGGCTGGTATCGCCGTACCATCCGTCTTTAATAATCGCCACATCGATATTGACGATATCGCCCGCTTTGAGCCGTTTATCGGACGGAATGCCGTGGCACACCACATGATTCACAGAGGTACACACCGTTTTGGTGTAACCGTGATAGCCGATGTTTGCCGGGATCACTTTTAACTCATTGACCAGATAGTCATGGCAAATCCGGTCGATTTCGTCCGTTGTGATGCCGGGACGGACATACGGCGCGATCATTTCCAGTACCCGGGCAGCGGCGTGGCCTGCGGCGCGCGCCATTTCGATTTCCTGTTGCGTATGCAGAACGATGGTCATTGTGCGGCGCCTTGTTGCATTTCAGGGAGGGAAAGATCCAGAAGCGTAGTAATGTCCGCCCCGCCCTGGAGTTCAGCCTGTACCAGCGCACGGGCTAACTGCTGGTGAGTGAGATGCGGATATAACTCCGCCAGCATGCCGATTTTCATCCAGTATTCCGCTTGGGCATTGATGGAGCGGCTCATGGCATTACTGGCGACACGCAGATTTTCATGCATCAAATCGGAGATTTTAACGATACCCATAGGTCACCTATACGAATCATATACGTTTTGTATGCTAACACGGAATGTTGCCGCTGGCGACGTCGGGCAACAGCCGGAAGATACAGAATATATTTTCAGAAACTATAAGAAATACCGATAGATCAATTTTTTTATAACGAATATTCAGATTGATTTAAAAAAAATATGATCTCCAAAAATATTAAAAATTATTAAAACGGCATACTTTTAATGAGTTACTTTTTTATGTTACATATTTAATGCTGAGATAAATCTTATTTGCAGGATATATTACCTAACGGCAGTGGTTTTTATTCTTGCGCGAAGTGTGATGCACGCTATAGTTAACACTGCTTGACGGGAATAACGCTTCCCAATTTATGAAAACTTCACCAAAACATAATGAGGAAATTATTATGACTCAGCATCGTGGCGGTTCAGGTAATTTTGCAGAAGATAAACAACGTGCTTCTGAGGCCGGCAAAAAAGGCGGCCAAAATAGCGGCGGTAATTTCAAAAACGACCCGCAAAAAGCATCCGAAGCGGGTAAAAAAGGCGGTAAAAGCAGCGGCGGTAGCCGTTAAGCTGGATACGCCGGGGCATGAGAGCCCATTTTGAAATTAGCAGTCGTTTAATTACCTAATTAAATGAAGGTTATTTCTTATATCCGCTTAATTAATTATTAAGCGAAGCATACAAACGGTATCCCTTACGCAGTATTTTCGCGTTCAGTGAAAAGGGATGCCGTTTTTTATGCTCCATAATTAACCGTAACGGTAAGCATAACGAGACGAGGAATATTTTATGCCTTCAGTTAAGACGCTTGAAGACCTTTTTATTCATGAGCTGTCAGATATTTACAGCGCAGAGAAACAGATTACTCGTGCCCTTCCTAAAATGGCACGCGCAGCAACCGATAAAAATTTGAAAGCGGCATTTGAGGCCCACCTCGAAGAAACCCGCGGACAGATTGAGCGTATCGACCAGCTGGTAGAAGCAACCGAAGGGGTACGTATCCGTCGGATGAAATGCCATGCGCTGGAAGGCCTGGTCGAAGAAGCGCAGGAAATCATTGATTCTGTCGAAGCCGGCACCCTGCGTGATGAAGGTCTTATCGGCGCGGCACAAAAAGTCGAGCACTATGAGATCGCTTCCTACGGTACGCTGCGCACGCTGGCCATCAAACTGGGCTATAAAGAAGCAGCAAAACTGCTGGAAGAAACCCTCAATGAGGAAAAAGCCACCGATACCAAACTGACCGGTATCGCGGAAGGCAATAAGTAGTGACAAGCAGGCCTGCGTAAGCAGGCCGTTTTTTTGCTATTTCCAGCCCAGCGTTTCAACAATCGCACGGCGATAAACCGTATCGATCTGTTCGGGTACGCTTTTGATGTAATCCTGCGCATGCTCCCGCGTTTCGCCCGTCAAACTGTCCAGATAAGCGATCGCTTCGGTTACGGTAGGCGCCCGGCCTTCCATCTCGGCGCTTTTAGGCGGTAATGCCGTCCATACCACGGCTTCAATTCCGTGTTCCTGCGCCCATTCCGCCAGCTCCCCTTCAGGCGTTTCATCAATGATAAGCAAGCCGACTCCGTCGACGCGATCGTCGTCGATACCTTCTCGCTTACGCAATGCGTCGCAAGCCACGGTGACATCTTCAATATCCAGCCAGGCCCAGAGCACCTGAACGGGCGCAGCGTTAACACAAATGACCGTTGCCAGTTCACCGCCGTCGCTGACGCGGGCGAATTCAATGGGCAGCATCGGGCCATCCGTGTGCCATTCACCAGCAACGGGGAGGTGTTGCGGTTTCCAGATAAGTGAGCCCCAGCCCAGACAGGCAATCTTCATATGTGGTCCCTGAAATTAGTCATCATTAGAAAACTGTAGCAAAGCTGAGCCGGTTGGTATCAGGAAAGACCTGGAAATAATGATGATGTTAAATCTTCAAACCGCTACGCCGTGGGTGATTGTGTTATCGGTAAGAGGGAATGGGCAGGGTAAAGTACGGCATTGACGATGATATTACCGTTTCGCTTTTCTCCTTCGTTCTGGCGATCCGTTGTTATAAGACGGGGAGAAAGCAGCCAGTGCCGTGAATCATCTGACGAATCGACGAATCACAGACAGCGTTAAAAAAATCCAGTGAGATCGCTTGCTGATTAACAAATGAATATTCCCGGGAGTGAGTATTTCATTTGGCTTAATTTTTTCGCCTTATTATCAATACGCCGCAATCACGGTAAATGTTAACCTCACATTGTTAGTGTATTTAAGTTGCCCATCGCTTCGACCCTCACCTAAGATAATAAAATGAATGATAGTAAAGTCGTATTGCAAGGGAAAAAATATGATATTTCCTGATAAGCCGCCCAATGAAACAGAACGCCTTAAATCACTTTACTTAATTGATTTACTGGATAAAAACAATGATGAGCGATTCGACAGGCTGACGCGGTTGATGAAGCTCACTTTTCACGTGCCCATTTCTGCTCTTAATCTTCTGGATCGGGAGCGGCAGTGGGTGCTGTCTGGCGCAGGGATAGATATCCGTGAAACGCCGCGTAATACCTCTTTTTGCGCCCATGCGATCCTGGCGGAAGGGGTATTTGTGGTGAAAGACGCCCTCAAAGATAAGCGGTTTCGCGACAACCCCTACGTGAAGGACAAACCGCACGTCCGTTTTTATGCGGGTTATCCCGTGCGATTACCGGATGGCATGATCGCCGGCACACTTTGTATTGTTGACCATGTTCCTCGCGATTTTTCTATGGATGAAGCGAACGCGCTGATTGATTTTGCGGCGATTGTTGAGGATGAGTTTCTTATTATCAGCAAGGCGATGTCGGATAACGTCACTGACCTGATGAATAAACAAAGCTTTCTCAAACTCGGCCAAAGTCGCTTTGAAAAATTCACTAAATATGGACTGCCCTTTAGCCTTATTTATTTCGAAATCGATAATATTAAATCCATCCGGGATGTACTGGGTGATAGAGAGGCCGATTTTGTTCTGAAAAACTTCTCTGCTTATATTAAGTCGACGCTGAAAAAACACGATATTGGCGCGTATTTAGGGCAGGGGAATTTTGCCGTGTTAATTGAACACGACACCGCGAATGCGGACGAGCAGTACCTTTTTAATCTGCAATGTTTTATGGACGATATTAATAAAAAGTCCACGAAAGCTTATCATATCAATTATGGTTACGGAATGACCAACTATGACCCTGCCGATCACCGTTCGCTGCTGATGATGCTGGAATCTGCCAGCAGAACCACCTATGCCGAGAAGCGGAGAAAAGAGCCGCAATAAGCGGCTTTTAGATTAAATTTATCAATGATTTATCGGGTTTTTGTCCTGTAGTGTAAAACCAGACAGCCACAGTGCTGGCTGTCTGGAGATGATCCAGTTAGCAAAACAGAAAGCTGGCACCAAATAAAAATCCGTTTCTGCCGATACTGCCTCTGCGGGCTGTGCCTATTTCAGGCCAATGGACTCTCACCCGTTAAGAGATGGGGAAAATGAACTGGCAGCGCTTCAACAAAGTAAGTAGTTTTTCAGGAGAAACCAGTGGCATAGTAAAGAAAAATTTTATTATTACCGCGGCGTTGCTGAGCAGTCTCTTTCTGGCGGCAATAGTGAGTCTCTTATATATCGCGGATAATCTTAATAATAAAGCAGACGCGCGCAGCAGTTTACTTTTGCAAAAAGCCCTCACTAACCGGCAGGAAAAGATACGCACCAATTTAATGGATAATGCCGACTGGGGCGAAGCGTATAATAATTTGCACAAGCAGGTTAATGTTAAATGGGCATGGGACAGCCAGAACCTTGGTGAATCGCTTTACACGAATTACCAGTATGAAGGCGTATTTGTTTTGTCTCCCGCCGGGGAGACGCGCTATAGCGTCATTGAAGGGAATCTTGTCAGCCAGCCTTTCGAGAAATGGCTCAACCGGAACATCACCAAAGAACTTTTTAACGACCTCTCACAAAGCCAGGGTAAAGCCGTCTCACGCCTTATGATGACCAACGGGCAACTCACCTTACTGGCGGCGGCCCGGATCACGTCGGGAGACGATGAAAGCATCACGCCGGTGGCGGGAGACGCCTCGGTACTGATTTTCGCCGACGTGTTAACGCCTGTTAAACTGGAGAGAATGGGCAACGAATACGGCATTCATAATGCGCATACGTTCGGCAGAATGGAGCCGCACCTGAAAGGCGACTACCGGGAAGCTCAGCTTATTTTACCCATTGATAATGGCGATGTTCTGATTGAGTGGCGAAGTGACGATCCGGGCAGAGCGCTAATGAACCGGGAGCTGCCGTTAATCATCATTCTGATGTTATCGACCATTGCGTTTACCTGGTTGATGCGGCGTGGTGCGTTAATTAAAGCGCAAATGAATGACGAAAATGTTTTCCTGCTTGAGCAAAGCCGACAAGCGCTTACGGCAAGTGAACGACGCTTTCGCGACGTCATCGAAGCCACCACCGACTGGATTTGGGAAGCGGACAGCGAGGCACGGCTAACGTGGTTATCCGACCGTTTTTCCGGCGTTACCGGTCATCATTCTGACGACTGGCTTGGGCGGAACATGTTGGATTTCATCCACAGCGACAAAATCCTTTTTCATCACTGGCTGCTGAATCCGCAGACGAGCAGTAATTACACGCTCAAAAAGGCCCGCTATTTCTCAGCTCAGGGCCATCAGCGTTACTGCAATGTGGTGGCGAAGCGCGCCATTATGGATGATGGTTCTATGGGCTTTCGCGGTACGGTGACCGATGTCACTCTGGAAGTGGAGGCGCAGGAGCGTGCGGAGTATTTATCGCGGCATGATGAATTAACCGGCCTGCCAAACCGGGTCAGAATGAAAGAGTTTCTGGAAGGTGAGCTGCGTTCTTTACCCGATCCGGATCATCCCCTGGCCATGATCAGCCTCGACCTGGATAAATTCAAACCGGTAAATGATTTATTTGGCCACAATGCGGGCGACGCGTTACTCAATGAAGTCGCCAGCCGGTTGCGGTCCTGTACCCGTAAAATCGATCTGGTTGCCCGGCAGGGCGGAGATGAATTTATCCTTATTCTGCCGGATATTTACGTGCGTAAAGACATAGAGACGCTTTGCCAGCGCATTGCCAGTGAAATAAGCCGGCCTTTTATCGTTAACGGCAATGAAGTGTATATCAGCGTGAGTATGGGGATTGCACTGGCGCCTCAGGATGCAATGAACGCCAGCGATCTGATTCGGTTATCCGATATCGCGCTGTATAAAGCGAAAAATACCGGCCGCAATAACTGGGTGTTTTACGAACCCAACATGGGCGAGTATTTAATTCAGCGCCGGGAAATGGAAAAAGAGTTTCGTGAAGCGTTATGCACAGACCAGTTCCAGCTGGTTTATCAGCCCCGTTACGACATTAAAACCTCGCGTATCGCTGCTGTCGAAGCGCTGGTTCGCTGGCAGCATCCGCGTCTCGGTTTACTGATGCCGGATCAGTTCATCCCGCTTGCGGAAGAGACGGGCCTGATCGTTGCCATGAGTGATGTGGTGCTGGAGAAAGCCTGTAAAGATATGGTGCATCTCTCGCCCGATTTGATTATTTCGGTCAATATTTCGGCGGTGGAGTTTAATACCCGTGGCCTGGCGAAACGGGTAAAGGCTGCGCTGCAAAAATCGGGGCTTAAACCGTCCCGGCTGGAATTAGAAATTACCGAAAACGTGACGATTTCCAATCCGGATATCACGCTGGAAACCATGAAGCAGCTGAAGGATATCGGCGTGCGCTTTTTGATTGATGACTTTGGAACCGGCTACTCGGCATTAAGCTATCTGAAACGCTTCCCGTTCGACGGAATAAAGCTGGATAAATCTTTTGTGTTCGCCATGGAGGAATCGGAAAACGCCAAAATCATCGTTGAGAATATTATCGGCCTTGGCAAAGCCTATTCGCTGGCCGTCACCGCCGAAGGCGTGGAAACGGCGGATCAGTTGAAAAGGCTGAAACAATATCACTGTGACGAGGCGCAAGGGTATTTCATCGGGAAGCCTGTCGCGCTTGATGCGTTAAATTTAGACGTGGCATTTAGTGTGTGAATGCACGTCAGTGGATGGCGGTGCCAGGTTCCGTCGCCGTTTCTACTGAAGATTGTCGAGGCAGGCTGCGCGCCTGCCTCAGTGTATTGTCAGGCGGCTTTAAATGTATTCCCGATCTGGTTTAATGCGCGCTTCATTTCCGCGACGGTTTGGCGTGCGGAGTCTAGTTGAGTAAGCAGCGCTTCCTCCTGCGTATTCATCGCCACAAGCACCAGACAGCCCTCGCTAATTTTCACCGTGTAATGTTGGCCGGGTGCAAAACCCGCTTCGCATAGCCATTTACCCGACAGGGTAATTTGCGGCGTGCTGGTATCGCCGCCTTGCGGTCTGTATCCCACAATAAGAGGTTTGTCTGTTCTGGTATTGCGGGTGGCTTTGGTAGAATGGGTGTTAGCCATGATCAACTCCTTGTAAGTTGGTGGTGGTTAGCTCCAGCCGGGTACTGGTAATACCCGGTTGGAGCGTTAAAGAAAAAGGAATATTTTTTAACTATGAGTGTGTACCCATATTTAAATACTATGTTGAATGGAGAGGGCAAACAATGGTCAAGCGGGATGCAAAACACTCTAAAAAAGGACAGTCTCCAGCCTTTCAGATTCGGATTACCCCTGAATTAAAAGCGCAGTTTGAAGCGGCTGCAAAAGCGGAAGGGGTGAGTTTGGGAAACTGGTTTAAAAACTTAGGAAGAAAGGAATTAATGAGGCTGGGCGTGATAAATACTGGCTCTAACGAATCCTAAAAATTCAAATAATATATAAATCACCCCAGACAATTTCTGTATATGAAGAATATGTCCTTTTACCTTTCCCAACCTAATAGCCTTGAAATATCTTTTCCCCTTCGGCCTCTTTTAAACGCCGTTGCTCCTCAGCAAACCGAATATATTCCGCCTGAGCCTTATCCTCAGCCATCTTCTTGCTGATCTGTCCCGTACCCTGCAAAACATCACAGGCGGATTTTTCAGCCGCTCATCGTCCATCACAAAACCTTTGACCAAATATTCCTGAAGCGTTTGGGTTGCCCACTGACGGAACTGTGTACCCCGCGTGGAGTGGACGCGATAAAACCAATGGCGAGAATTTTAGTTAATCTTACATATTGAATAATATGATTTTTAGGATCATTGGCAGTTGTTCGGTAAAACCGAACAACTGCATTCTCGTCGATTTTATCTTCTGCAAATATGTTCTTAATATGCTCGCTGACCGTTGCTTTGGCTGTGCCGTACAGTTTGTAGATCATTGCCTGAGAGAGCCACAGCGTATCGCTTTCGAATCGGCAATCAATACGCACTTTTCCGTCACGACTGGTAAACATAAGAAGCTCACCCACTGGGGGTTGCGTTAAATGTTTATCTTCCATGTGCCGCCTCCGCTTTAACAGCGGCTAAAATGTATTAGTGGCTAAGTACGACAGAAAGCGGGCAGGCGTGGCGGGGAGAGCATTGCGCGCCACGCTACGTTCTCAATTTAAAAAACGCTTAGGGAATATTCCTGTAGAACCTTCATAATTCAAGTCAATTAATTTGACATAATCATCGTTTTTAACTGCAAAACTTGGACCCTTATTCTCAATTAAAATAACTTGGACATTTAACTCTGTATCTATCAAATATTGATAAAATGCATCCGTCAATGATATGGGATTAACTTCTGATTTTTTAATTTCTCTTTTTTTATCAAAGTGAGTTACCAGTGGGCTATCCAATAAGACAAAGCCTATCTGTGGATTATTTTTTTTAGCTAAACACTCTGCTAGAGAAATTACAAAACAAGCATATATTACAGCGCGACTACCTTTTCCGTATAGAGACCTAGCTTTTCCATTGATGACAAAATCATATGAAACATCATCAAACACAACAATGTTTTCTGAGCTTGAATTAAATCTAATTGCGTTAAGTAAATCTTTGAACTCCTCAACCAGTTCATTGAGTTCATTGGGTTCTAAATTATCAAAAGTACTTGTGTCATAAACATCACTGTCGATGTCGTCGCCTTTAGATTCCAATGAGTTAATTATTTTATGCTTGGAGTAATCGGCTGAGAATACTTCTTTCAAACCATACAGATCATCCATTTTTTTCTTGGAAAGCTTTAAATCAATATTGTGCAATTGTTCATAGCTTTCCATTTCTATATCTAATATTTTTAAGCTATCACCAATGGATTCTTTTACATGTTCTAATTCTTTTTCGTTAGACTTTATTGAATTGATTAATCCGTTAAGTTGAGACCCTATTTTTTTATACTCTGCAATACATGATGAGTGATATTGTTCATAACTTATTTCTGAGGATTTATTTATTGTGTGGCCACAGTTATCACATAATTCGTCAACAAAGTTATCTAAGAAGAATGCTGCCTGTGAAATCGAATCAATTCTCTGCAAATCAGAAAGGTAACATTCCCTAAGCATTGAGAATCTATTTATTAGCATTGATAAGTAACTTTCTCTTTTTTGCAAATGAGAAATCTCATCCTTTATATCATTTATCAGTTCTATTTTTTCACTATAATTCTCAAGCAAAGCATCAATTTCATGAGCCACGATCTCAAGCTGTTCTTCAATATTTATCAATTCATCGTGTATTTCTATCAATGTCATATGAGGGTAAGTCAACCCTCTGCTTATTTCTTCAATTAATTTCTTTACTTGTTTTTTTAAAAAACCTTTCGCTTTCTTATTAGGTTTTTCTTCGCCAATTAATGCATCATCTCTTTGTGTTAGTAAAAACTTGAATTCTGACTTGCTCTTGGTTTGTTCTGTATACTGCTCAGAAAGCAGCAATGGTTTTCCAGTCAATATTCTAATTTCATCTATACAAAAGAAATTAAAAACACTTCCTAAATTAAAACTGTTGACTCCCCCACTATTATTTACCCTGACTTTGGCTTTTTTAAATTGTAGTTTGTCATAAAAAATTGAGTTGAAACTATTTTTAGAGTTGCTGCTTTTTACTATTTTTTGAATGAAGGTGGTTGAGTCTATCATGTCCCCCCATCCAGAATACAGTTTGTATTCACTATTATTATGTAGGTCTCTTTCAATAGAATATGGTTTACCTCCAATAGAAAATTCTATATGAGCGCTATCATAATCTCTCGCCTCATTAATACCAGCATTCTCAAAATCATTATGGCCAAAAAGATAGCGAATCAAGTTATAAAAGTAGGTTTTCCCTGAATCAGAACCACCAGTTATAATTGTAAGCTTTTGGCCAAATTCAATTAAAACAGGAGGGACAATGCTTCCTTTTATTACTACTCTTTTAATTTTAAAGTAATGGTTCATAATGGCTCTCCATATCTAATCTTCCAAATTTTGACGCTACTAGCTTTTTCATCTCACCGAAATTTAGAGAGCCATAATACTCTTTCGTAATTTGTATATTTTTTTCCATCTTTAAAATATACTCGTTTTGAATAGCATTCGTAAATGAAAAGGTTTTGTCTGTCACTGAAAATATAATTCCATCTTCGGTAAATATCTCTTTCACTATTTTATATTTCTTCATTAAATCGAGAGAATCCGTAAATGTTTTTCGTGTAATAGCCAATTGAGTATCTCGTCTAGGAATTGCAGGGTGAAGGCTATCCTGAGCCGGGAGAAAATCTTTTAAGTTGAGGACAATAAAGTCTACACATATAATTTTTTCAATACTTAATCCCGTAGGATTAAATCCCATAAGAATCTTGGCGATCCTAATGGACATTTCAATTTGAGAGTTATATAAACTCATTGTTTTTATATCTTCCATTGCAAATCCCCATCGTTAATCATGTGGTGGCAAATCCCTTTTTTATCAGGGACTTCACATATCTTTGATAAGACAGGGTGTGATATGGTAGTCAGAGATGCTTGCCTTAAAATGTCATTACATCTTTCAAACGAATTACTATGTTTTTTGTAAATTTCGCTTTCAATAGATGATGTAATGTAACGTTTCAATATTTTGAAATTATCTTCAACAAAGGAATCCCTTATATACCGACTGAGCGATGAAGCAAAATAAAAATCATCTCTGCACCCTTTAAAATGATTGCTATAAGGCGGAATTAGATTTGTTAAGTTCATCTTTCCAGCAGGAGAAACTTCGGAATAAACATCTAACAACTGCCCAACATATACTGACTCAATTGAAGGATCATAAGTCGGTGTGAATGCTGGGAAATCTCTAGCGTAGAATATTTCGTTAAAGTACTTAAAATACAGAGGTGTCTTTGTTATTTCACTCAAAACCTTGGATAATGGGAGTGAGTAAAAAATATCAAAATTAAAATTGTTAATATAATCAATCAAATCTTGTGTTAATGGGATTGTCTGTGTCGATGTGATTTTCTTACTTATTGATTCATCCCAAACATTTAAGATCTTTGTCTTTAGCAGACTAGGATTTCTTAGTAATTCAGAAAAAGTAGTAGACAGATCTTTTGGAGCTACAAAATAATATTTTTCGGGGGTTGGAAAATCACCATTTTTTGTAAAAAAAATAAGTTTTCCAAATTCATCAGCCACATCAGAAAAACTAAGTCTTTTTGAATAGAACTTACATTGGTAATTATGCCAAATGTAATCCTTTATATGTGGATCAGTTATAAAACCAACTATATCTCGACCTTTATCTCCAGCCCCTCCAAGTCGTTCATGAGTAATATATTTCACCGTGTGACATTCTGTTAACCAATCATGTATAAACTCTTCCCAAGTATCATCATCCCAAGTCATGATCGTCGCTAGCGGCTTACCCATGCGATACATCCATCCTTTCAACTGATATAAAAATAATTAGAATACCATTGCATCATATCTCTACGATTTTCAAGATACTGCGCATGGTATAAGTCCCACGAATACTGTTTTTATCTATATGAGCTAATTGCATCTCAATCCATGCACTATCAAATCCCTGTTCATATAGAATTGTCGACATTGTATGTCTAAAACCGTGACCTGTAGCACGGCCTTTGTAACCAAGTAACTCAATCACTTGCGATACGCTTTCTTTCGAGATCGGTTTGCTGCGGTTGTTCCTGCCAATAAAGATGTAAGGGTAATGGCCGGTAATAGGTTTGAGCTGTTTGAAAAGGTCAACTACCTAAGTAGATAAAGGAACAATGTGAGGTCTGCGCATTTTCATCCGTTCAGCGGGGATTTCCTATATCCCTTTTTCAAGGTCTACTTCTTCCCACGTAGCAAAGCGCATCTCCTGAGTTCTTACGCCAGTTAGCATAACAATCTTAATCGCATTTTTCGTGATGATACTGCCGGTATACGCTTCAAGATCGCGGAAAAAATGAGGTAAATCTTCAGCGGATAACAAAGGATGGTGTTTTTGCTTCGAAACGGCCCTAGCGATGGCTAAATCGGGCGCAGGATTATATTCAGCGCGACCAGTTATAATCGCGTAGCGGTAAACCTCACCGCATCTTTGGCGCACTTTTCTGGTCTTCTCCAGCGCTCCGCGCTTCTCTATTCGTCGCAGCACTTCAAGCAGTTCTAGAGGTTTGATCTCACTTATAGGGCACTGACCAATGAACGGAAAAACATCTTGCTCGAATGTCTTAATGATTTCTTCGCGATAAGCCACTGTCCAGCGGTTAGCTTTGTTGGCGTGCCATTCTCGACATATGGCTTCGAATGAGTTTTCTGTTGAGAGTTGCTGCGCCAGCTCTTGTGCTTTGTTTTCCTCAACCGGATCTATGTCGTTTGCTACCTGCTTACGAGCTATATCGCGTTTCTTACTTGTTTCTGCAAGGCCAATTAAATCGTAGCCTCAAATGACATTAACCGCGCTTTACCGGCAAAACGAAAGCGCCAGCCTTTGCTGCCATCAGAATTAATAATTAAATCCAGGCCGAGGGCGTTACTAAGGGGATAGGGCTTGTCTTGGGGTATAGCTCATATGATTTGTATGCCTGCAAGTGCCATGCGCATAAGCCAAAAATATCTATAAAAATTATAAAGCTAGCACAATACAAATTTCTGATGGCCTGGGGGGATCTTGTGGGACAAAATTGAAGAGTGATGCGTTATGTCTTTAGAAGACAACCGTTTTTTACGTGAGCTGATAGCAGTGGAGGAGTTTTGGCGGAAGATCACAGGAGTCGAACCTGCCCGGGATCGCTGGCGACCCCAACTGGATTTGAAGTCCAGCCGCCTCACCGGAGACGACGATCTTCCGAGCCTTCATTGCTACATGGAGGCCGGCGCATTATAGGCGCGTTTCAGACGCTTACCAATACCCGCTGCGTTCTTTTTTCTCCCTCGTTGCGTAAATGCAAAATATCCGCCTTATAAATTTAATGTTTTTATCGGCCTTACAATTTAAAACTATTATTTATCAATAACTTGAATAATGGTCAGTAAACTCAGGCATGACCAAACATCCAGAAAATTTAATTCCACCAGGAAGCGTGCGGGACTCCTAATCCTTAAGCAAAATTTACGCTATTTCGTAAGGATGGCCGGTAAGCGCAACGGGTAAATCGATGGCGACGCGTTCAGTATCCTTTACCGGATAAACCACGCGTGTGGGTACCCGGCGTAACGTGTGAAACGAGGGCAACGCCGTACAAAGCGCTATGTAAGGGAATAATGCATTCGTTAAGGGAGTGACAAGATCAGTGACTGTTCACGCAGGGCAGGGGCTGTAAATCTGGCAGGTCGGATGCGATGACCCGTGGTCGGAATGGGTGATGCTTTCTGTTAATTAAAGTATCCCCGCCTTCTACCGAAGACGGGAATTAACTTACCAGGGAATTACTCCCCTTCACCCGGGAACAGGAACGGGTTGATGGAACTGCGGGCAAAGCCCTCTTGTTCCATGCGTGCGTCCAGCACCAGCGAGGCCAGGTCGTCCGCCACGGCATCTACTTTCGGGTCTTTTTCCTGATACAGGATCTTCAGGTAAGTACCGCAGTCGCCGCAGCTTTCTGCTTTAATCGCCGCCTGCTCGCTATCAAGCGACCAGTAGTGTAAATCGCGGGTCTGCTCGCAGTTGCTGCATTTTACGCGCACCACGTGCCACTCGGTTTCACACAGATTGCAGTGCAGGTAGCGCAGGCCGTTGGTGGTACCGATCTGCACGATGCTGGAAACCGGCATCGAACCGCACACCGGGCAGAACTGGCGTTGCTCGCCGTATTCTGCTCGCGCTTTACCGGGGATCAGGCTCGCCATTTGCGCCCAGTAGAGCGACAGCGCCGCCCAGATGAACGGGGCTTTATCGCTGCTGACGGTCCCGAAATCCGCTGCAAACAGCGCGCTCGCCATCTCTTCCAGTTCCGGGCCTGAGGCCTTTTCCAGATTTTCGATGACGGCCAGCGCCGTGCCGCTCATTTCAGGCTTCAGCTCAGCAATCAGTGAATGCAGCAGCTTCTGCCAGTGGGCATCGCGCGGCAGGACGTGAATATCCAGCGGCGGTTTGCCCTGTGCGGCGGCTTCTTTGATGCGCGCTGTTAAATCCATCTCCAGCGGGTGGTCGTACAGCACCACTTCCTGGGCGTGGGCGATCAGCGCAGCGAAGCGCAGATAGTCGCCCAGCGGGTTGCTTTCAGCCAGCTCGCGCAGACGCTCTGCGCGGCGGTTATAGAGGTTTTTCAGCCGGGGGAACAATAACGGCGGAATCATATCCGCCGTATGTTTTTCGCCCTTCTCCAGCTGATCTTGCGGGATGATGCGAATACTCATTCAGTCGATTTATCCTGTTTTTCGCGCACTTCGCGATACCAGCGCGGGTGATGTTTCTTCGCCCATGCGGAGGTGACCCAGCCTTCGACCATTGCGGTAATGGTGCCTTTCACCCACAGAGCGGCGTAAATATGCACCATAATAACCACAATCAGGGCAACCGCGGCAAACGAATGTACCATTAGCGCCACGCGGATCACCGGAATCGAAAAGACGGGTGCGAAATACGGGCGCCAGATAATGACGCCACTCACCAACAGCAACACCAGGAAGATAATCGCCGCCCAGAAAACGCATTTCTGGCCGAAGTTATACCGTCCGGTGTCGCCGACTTCGTCGTTAACGATGATCTTACGAATATTCTTCGCCCAAAAGATATCCTCACGATTGATTAGATTGTGGTGCCAGTATCTAAAAAACATGATGATAAACGACGCAAACATCACCACCCCGACAAACGGGTGAACGATCCGCGCCAGCTGCGGCGTGCCCATAATGTGCATCAGCCAGTTGAAGGAGGGGAACAGGAACCCCAGCCCGCTCACCGCCGCCAGAATGAAACAGAAGGCGGTGACCCAGTGGTTGATGCGCTCGGCGCGGTGTAGCGCACGATGGTGTTACGTTTCCTCATTTGCGCCCCTCCTCACGATCGACATGAGTTTCGTCTTTTTCCTCATGCAGATTGTCTTCTTCATCATCCGCCCGGTTCGGGCCGACGCCGACATAGTGGAACACGCTGGCAGCGAAGGTCGCGGCAAAGCCGATCGCAGCAAGTGGCTTCCAGACGCCTTTCCAGAATTTGACGGTGTCGCTGATTTCCGGGTTTTCCGGCAGCCCGTGATACAGATTCGGGTTGTCGGCATGATGCAGCACATACATTACGTGCGTTCCGCCTACGCCCGCCGGATCGTACAGGCCCGCTTTGTCATAACCACGGGTTTTCAGTTCCGCCACGCGCTCGCTGGCCAGTTCTTTCATGTCCTCTTTCGAGCCGAAGTGAATCGCCCCGGTCGGACAGGTTTTCACACAGGCCGGTTCCTGGCCCACGGTGACGCGGTCCACGCACAGGGTGCATTTGTAGACGCGGTTGTCTTCCGGGTTCAGGCGCGGAACATCGAACGGACAGCCGGCGATGCAGTAGCCGCAGCCAATGCACTGCTCGGACTGGAAATCGACGATCCCGTTAGCGTACTGAATGATTGCCCCTTCCGCCGGGCACGCCTTCAGGCAGCCCGGATCGGCGCAGTGCATACAGCCGTCTTTACGAATCAGCCATTCCAGTTTGTCGTTCTGCTCCACTTCCGAGAAGCGCATGACCGTCCAGGATTTTGCCGTGAGGTCCGCCGGATTGTCGTACACACCGACGTTGTGTCCCACTTCATCACGCAGGTCGTTCCACTCGGAACAGGCCACCTGGCAGGCTTTACAGCCGATGCAGGTGGTCACGTCGATAAGTTTCGCCACTTCCTGCTGGTGATCCCGCGCGTGAGGCGCGGGAGTGAAACCGTTAGTCGCGGAACGACGGATGATGTCTTGCGATTGATAAGCCATAAGTCGTCTCCGTTACACCTTTTCCACGTTCACCAGGAACGCCTTAAATTCCGGCGTTTGGGTATTGGCGTCGCCGACAAACGGCGTCAACGTGTTCGCGATAAAGCCTTTCTTCGCCACGCCCTCGTAACCCCAGTGGATCGGAATGCCGATGGTATCGACGTCCTGATTGTTCACTTTTAGGGTGCGAATACGCTTGGTCACCACCGCCTTGGCTTTGATATAGCCGCGGTTGGAGGAGACTTTCACGGTATCGCCGTGGGTAATGCCCAGCTTGTTCGCCAGCTTCTCACCGATCTCCACGAACTGTTCCGGCTGCGCGATGCTGTTCAGCAGCGCGTGTTTGGTCCAGTAGTGGAAGTGCTCCGTCAGACGATAGGTTGTCCCGACGTACGGGAACTTATCGGCTTTACCCATCGCGGCCAGATCGTCTTTAAAGACGCGGGCAGCGGGGTTAGACACCACGTTCGGGTGAAGCGGGTTAGTGCCAAGCGGCGTTTCAAACGGCTCGTAGTGTTCCGGGAACGGACCTTCGGCCATCTTATCGATAGCAAACAGGCGTCCCATCCCTTCCGGCTGCATGATGAACGGACCGACATCGCTGCCAGGTGCGGCCGCGCTGTAATCCGGAATATCCACGCCGCCCCATTTCGCGCCGTCCCATTTCAGCAACTGACGCTTCGGATCCCACGGCTTGCCCTGCGGGTCTGCGGAGGCGCGGTTATACAGAATGCGGCGGTTAAGCGGCCACGCCCATGCCCAGCCCAGCGTATTGCCGAGGCCAGACGGGTCGGAGTTATCGCGACGCGCCATCATGTTGCCTTCCGGCGTCCAGCTACCGGCGAAGATCCAACATCCGCTGGAGGTGGTGCCGTCATCGCGCAGTTGCGCGAAGCTGCTGAGTTGCTGGCCTTTCTTGACGATGACTGCGCCGGTCGCCGGGTCGGTGATATCCGCCAGCGCTTTACCGTTGCTTTCCATCGCCACTTCTTCCGACGCCGGGTTATGGGGCGTCAGGTAGTTCCAGGTCATGTTCAGCACCTGTTCCGGGCACGCACCGCCTTCTTCGGCGTACATTTTGCGCAGGCGCAGGAAGATGCCCGCCAGAATTTCGCCGTCGTTGAGCGCAATGCCCGGCGCGTCCTGACCTTTCCAGTGCCACTGCAACCAGCGGCCGGAGTTCACGATAGAACCGTTCTCTTCGGCAAAGCAGGTAGACGGCAGACGGAAAACTTCAGTCTGAATCGACGCAGGATCAACGTCGTTCTGTTCACCGTGGTTTTGCCAGAAGGTGGACGTCTCGGTGTTGAGCGGGTCGATAGTGACCAGGAACTTCAGTTTCGACAGTGACGCCACGACCTTGTTCTTGTTCGGGAACGAGGCTACCGGGTTGAAGCCCTGGCAGAAGTAACCGTTCACTTTGCCCTGGCTCATCATCTCGAAATACTGCAGGACGTCGTAGCCTTTATCCCACTTCGGCAACCAGTCATAACCCCAGCTGTTCTCCGCCGTTGCTTTGTCGCCATAGAAGGCTTTCATCAGCGAGATGAAGAATTTCGGGTAGTTGCCCCAGTAGTTGACCTGGCCTTCCAACAGCGGTTTCGGCGTGTTAGTGGCGAGATAGGTCTGGATATCGGCCTGTTTTTCACTCGGCAGCGTCAGATAACCCGGCAGGCTCTGGGAGAGCAGGCCGAGATCGGTCAGACCCTGAATGTTGGAGTGGCCGCGCAGGGCGTTTACGCCGCCGCCTGCCATGCCCATATTGCCGAGCAACAGCTGGATCATTGCCATGGTGCGGATGTTCTGCGCGCCCACGGAGTGTTGCGTCCAGCCCAGCGCATACAGGAACGAGGCGGTTTTGTCGTGAACGCTGGTTTCTGCGATGTATTCGCAGACTTTCAGGAAATCCGCTTTCGGGGTGCCGCAGATATTTTCCACCACGTCCGGCGTATAGCGGGAAACGTGCGTTTTCAGCAGGTTCCACACGCAACGCGGATGGCTCAGCGTGGTATCGCGTTTCGCGAAGCCTTTTTCATCCAGCTCATAGTTCCAGGATGTTTTATCGTACTTACGTTTTTCGGCGTCATAGCCGGTAAACAGGCCGTCGTCGAAACCGTAATCTTCACGCACGATCAGGCTGGCGTTGGTGTACGCCTCAACATATTCACGGTTGAATTTGTTGTTGGTTAACAGGTACAGCAATACGCCTGACAGGAAAGCAATGTCAGTACCGGAGCGGATCGGCGTATAGAAATCGGCCACCGACGCAGTACGCGTAAAGCGGGGGTCAATAACAATCAGCTTCGCGCCATTGTGAATTTTGGCTTCCATCGCCCAGCGGAATCCCACCGGATGCGCTTCAGCCGCGTTCCCGCCCATCACAACGATGAGGTTGGCGTTTTTGATATCTACCCAGTGGTTGGTCATCGCACCGCGACCAAATGTTGGAGCAAGACTTGCTACCGTTGGTCCGTGTCAGACACGCGCCTGGTTATCCACGGCTAACATGCCGAGGGCGCGGGAAAATTTCTGGGTTAAATAGCCGGTTTCATTGCTGGATGCGGATGCACACAGCATACCTGTGGTGAGCCAGCGGTTTACCGTCACACCTTGATCATTTTGCGCCACAAAGTTGGCGTCGCGGTCCTGCTTAATCAGCTTAGCGATGCGGTCAAATGCCTCATCCCAGCTGATTTCCTGCCATTTATCGGAGCCTGGTGCACGGTATTGCGGGGCTTTAAGACGGCTTTCTGAGTGAATAAAATCGACTAAGCCTGCGCCTTTCGGGCACAGGGCGCCACGGTTGACCGGGTGATCAGAGTCGCCTTCAATGTGAAAGATGGATTCTTTCGCGTTTTTTGCGCCGTCGCCGAGGCTGTACATTAACAGCCCACAACCAACGGAGCAGTATGTACAGGTATTACGGGTTTCGCGGCTGCGCAGCAATTTATATTGCCGTGTTTCCGCAAGCGCGACGCCTGGGGCAAAGCCCAGCGCTGCTGCCGTGGTGCCTGCCATACCGCCAGCACAGATCTTAAAGAACTGCCTTCTGCTGACCTGCATGGATCGCTCCTTGTTGAACATTGTCACATACCCAACGTTTTTCGCCGTTCTGAGCACGAAAAATGTAGGGTTAATAGTTTTTGTTTTGCGGTTGCCCCCGCAAAGGTTCAGAATTGCTGCTGTTCTCCCTCCGACTGGAGGGAAAGTGCCCCAAGAATACCACAATAGAGTTAAGGGTGTTCCAATACGGTTAACAAAAAGTGAATAACAATCTCATAGATACTGCTGAAACTGTGACCGGCTTCACCGGTGTTCGTGCGTGTGAATTATGGAAGCATGACGATTTGTCGCACCCGAACAGCGACTGGCTGGCTGAAGAGGTTCCCGTTGCGCTGGTATACAACGGCATTTCCCATGTAGTGATGATGGCGACGCCCAAAGATCTGGAGCTTTTCGCGCTGGGTTTTTCGCTGTCAGAAGGCATTATTGATGCCCCCCGGGATATTTACGGGATGGATATTGTTAAAAGCTGCAACGGTATTGAAGTGCAGATCGAGCTGTCCAGCCGCCGCTTTATGGGCCTGAAAGAGCGCCGTCGCGCGCTGGCGGGCCGCACCGGCTGCGGCGTGTGCGGCGTCGAGCAGCTTAACGATATCGGGCGGCCCGTTACGCCCCTGCCGTTTACCCAAACCTTTAACCTGAATCATCTGGACAGCGTGGTCAGCCAGTTGCGCAGCGTGCAACCTATTGGTCAGATCACGGGCTGCACCCACGCTGCGGCGTGGCTGAACCCGCAGGGCGACATGCTCGGCGGGCATGAAGATATTGGCCGCCATGTAGCGCTGGATAAACTGATGGGCCGCCGGGCTCGTGAGAACTGGCATGATGGCGCGGTGCTGGTCTCCAGCCGTGCCAGCTATGAAATGGTGCAAAAGTCGGCGCTGTGTGGCGTTGAGATCCTGATTGCGGTTTCCGCCGCGACGACCCTGGCGGTCGAGGTTGCGCAGCGCTGCAATTTGACGCTGGTGGGCTTTGCCAAACAGGGCCGCGCCACGGTCTATACTCACCCGCAACGCCTTATTTCCGCGTAAGCATCAGGCCGCCTCAGGGCGGCTTTTTTGTGTCCCTCACCTCAGGCAATGCACGGTGAAACTCATTCAGTTTATTTGAATGGTTTTGGCAAATAGTTCCGCTTTTTAATTTCCGCCTTCAGTCCTATCATTTATCACATCAAGGCAACGCGCCTTACTTAAACAAACACGCTGAAGGAAATGAATCATGAAAAACATCAAAACTTTTGTTGCTGCAATCGCTCTGGCTACGTCTTTTGGCGCATTCGCTGCGCAAACCGTGACCGCAACCGGCACCACCATGGACAGCGCTGAAGCGAAAATCGCTGCACAGGCTCAGGAAGCGGGCGCGTCTTATAAAATTACCGAAGCCTTTACCGGCAATCAGGTTCATATGACCGCGGTACTGACCAAATAAGCGATTTACCCTGTTGAAAGAGCGCCTGCGGGCGCTTTTTTAGTTTATGCCCGCCAGACGCAACAGCGCCGTCATCACCGCCGCCGCGATAATCACCACGATTAACGGCATTTTTCGCCAGGCGAGAAACACGGCAAACGCCACGCCCAGCACCCGCGCCATCCCGGCAAAATGCTCACCCTCATAAAACGTGGTCGCCAGCGCCACTGAAAACAGTAAGACCGTTGCCGCGTCGGAAAGCAGCGCCTGCGAGCGTTCAGACAGCGCTAACCGGCTTCCCAGCTTCGCCCCGCCAAGCCGCATCAAATACGTGCCCGCTGATAACAGCGCCATCCCGATAATAATCAGCGTCATGTTTGCCATTATTTCTTCCTCGTCAGTAAACCAAACAGCGACAACAAAACCGGCAGCCCGACTGGGGCAAAAGGCACGGCAGCAAGCGACAGCGCCGCGCCGCTACAGGCGCGTATCAGCGTGGTGCGGTTTTTGAAGGCTGGCACGACCAGCGCCAGCAGAATGGCAGGGAAAACGGCATCAAGGCCGATGGTTTCCGGCGCGGGCAGCAGTTTGCCGACGCCTGCGCCCAGCAGCGCGCCCAGCGGCCAGACGATCGCCACACCAAGGCCGCACAGCCAGTAGGCGGCCTTGCGCTGTTCCGGGGTCGGCTGGGAGAGACCAAACACCACGCTTTCATCATTCATGATATGGCAACCCAGATAGCTGGCGGCGCGTTTACCCACCAGGTCACGCACCGTCACGCCGAATGGAATGTGCCGGGCGTTAACCAGCAAACCCGCCGCAGCGGCAGCCAGCGGATTGCCGCCACTGGCGACGATCCCGATAAACAGAAATTCCGAGGCGCCTGCCAGCACCGAGACGGACAACACAAACGGCACCCATAACGGAAAACCATACGCCATCGCCAGTGAGCCGTAGGACACGCCCACCACGCCAACGGCCAGGCAAACAAGCAGTATCGCTTTTACGGTGTCGCCTTTCAGGCACGAGAAGAGCGCTTTCATCATCACCTACCCATATCGAACGTTTATCCATTATAATGAACGCCTCAATCGCTTTTATCAAGATGAACGATTCGTTCGGTTTAATGAACACGAGGCCGTTATGACGCAGCCAATCACTATTATTGCCAAAAGCCTGGTGCGGGAGCGCCTGCGGACCGGACTTTCGCTGGCGGAAATTGCCCGTCGCGCCGGGATTGCGAAATCCACGCTGTCGCAGCTGGAGTCCGGCAACGGCAACCCAAGTCTGGAAACCCTGTGGTCATTATGCGTGGCGCTGGACATTCCGTTTGCCCGTTTACTGGAGCCCCAGTTACCAACCACGCAAGTGATCCGGCGTGGCGAAGGGATGAAAGTGGTGGCCGGAGAAGCCAATTATCAGGCAATTTTGCTGGCGGCCTGCCCGCCTGGGGCGCGTCGCGATGTGTATCTGCTGATGACGCAGCCGGGTGCCGACCGTATTTCGCAGCCGCATCCGCCGGGTTCGGTGGAACACATTATCGTTACCAAAGGGCGTGCGAAGGTGGGGCTGACAGAGGCGCCCGAAGAGTTGGGAGAAGGGGATTACATTTGCTATCCCGCCGATCGCGAGCACATCTTTCAGGCGCTGGAGCCGGATACCCAGGCGCTACTGGTGGCGGAACAAAATTAAAAAAGCCCGGCGTAGCCGGGCCAGTTGCATCACGCCAGATAGAACACTTCTTTCAGCGCCTCGCTGACCGGGCTGTTATCCGGGTTAGCGGGCATCACATCACGCATGTGTTTCCACCAGCGCTGGCAGACCTCGGTCTGCGCCACCGCATTCCAGCGGGCTTCTGATTCGATCTCTACCGTGGCAAAAAGCAGGCTACGCTGTGCATCGAGATAAATAGCGTAGTGATGAGCACCGTGCTGCTTAAGAACCGCCTCCAGCTCCGGCCAAATGGGCGAATGGCGGCGTTGATACTCTTCATGGGCATCGGGGTTCACCTGCATCACAAAAGCTTTACGGATCATAACGCCTCCAGGTACAGCGTGCGCACCTCGTCACGGGAAGCGTTACGCGGATTACAGGGCGCGCACGGATCTGCCAGCGCTTTGTCCAGCCAGCCTTCGATATCTGCTTCGCAGACGCCCAGCGCGGCGAATCCGGATGGAATGCCAACGCGGGCAGACAGTGAGCGAATCGCCTCAATGGCTTTATGACTGGCCTGTTCGTCGGTCAGGCCATGCGTATCCACGCCCATGGCCTGGGCGATTCTGGCAAAACGTGCCACAGCATTTGGCCGGTTAAAATTCTCAATCACCGGCAGCAGAATGGCGTTGCACACCCCGTGCGGCAGGTTATGAGTCGCCCCTGGCTGATGCGCCAGCGCATGAACCAGACCAAGCCCTGCGCTGTTAAACGCCATGCCCGCCAGATACTGCCCGTAAGCCATCATTTCCCGGGCTTCCAGATTATGGCCGTTATCCACCGCCTCGGGCAGCCACTGAGTGATTAAGCGAATGGCTTCCAGCGCATTGGCGTCGGTTAACGGATGCGCGCCGACGGAAACATAGGCCTCCACCGCGTGGGTCAGGGCGTCCATACCGGTGGCGGCCGTGACAGCGGCAGGGATATCCAGCATCACGCTGGCGTCGTCCACGGCGATATCCGGGATAATATTCGGGTCAATAATCACCTCTTTCACCTGGCGTTCGCTGTCGATGATCACCGCGTTGCTGGTCATCTCCGCCGCCGTACCGGCGGTGGTGTTGATTGCCACCAACGGCACGCCCGGATGGGTAACGTGACCCACGCCGGAGTACGCCGTGGACGGCCCCGGATTGGCGGTTAAAATTTTCACCGCTTTTGCGGTATCGATCGGGCTGCCGCCGCCGAAGGCGATAAGGTAATCACAACCCGCCTCCCTGAACGCGGCAAAGCCGCGCTGCACCAGGGCTTCCGTTGGGTTGGGAAAGACCTCATCGAACAACTGGTACGTAAGCTGATGGGCGTCCAGGGCGGTAAACAGGCTGTCCAGCAGCCCCATTTTGACCAGCTGGCCGTCGGTAACGATCAGCGCTTTGCCCCATTTTTTCCCGGCGATCAGCTTGACCATATCGCCAATAGCGCCTGCGCCGTGCAGGCTGATTTTGGGTAACGCGAGTAAAAAGCTCATAGGGTCATCCTTTACAGTTCCAGCGCGCTGGCGAGCGGGGTGACGCCGAAGCGTTTACCCAGCGCGATCAACTCATCGCGGGAGATGGTTTGTTTCATGCCGCCCATGGCGATGACTTTTACCAGGATTTCGGCAGATTTTTCGGCGGTATCAATCAGGCCAAAGGCTTCATCAAGGGTCGGGCCGCTGCCGAATACGCCGTGAAACGGCCACAGCACCAGTGAATGCTTCGCCATTTCCTGCGCGGTGGCCTGGCCGATCTCATCCGTGCCCGGCACCATCCACGGCAGAATGCCTACGCCGTCCGGGAACACCACCAGGCATTCCGTACTGCCTTCCCAGAGCTTACGGGTGAACACATCGGTACGGTTTTCCAGTACGTAGGTAAGCGCGATCAGGTTGGTGGCGTGGCAGTGCATAATCACGCGGTCTTTCCCCTGGGTCGCTTTTATGCGCTCGCAATGCGACTGGAAATGGGCCGGAAGCTCAGAAGTGGGTACTGCGTTGTCTTCCAGCCCCCACAGGATGTGATAGCCCGCGCCGTCGCTGTCGACTTTGACGACGCCGAGATTCGCCGCTGGTGCCAGTTGCACGTTACGGAAGAATTTACCGGAGCCGGTCACGATAAACGGCGTATTCGCCAGCTGCGGCATGGGCTGGCTCAGGGCGATGTAGCGCGGTTCGGCGTGAAAGTCGGCTTTATAGCTGGCGAGATCTGCTTCATCTAAACGCAGCGTCAGGTTACCGCCGTTGCGCTCATCCCAGCCTTTCAGCCAGGCGTCGGTGGTGGCTTTGATCATGCCCTGCACGAACCAGGAATGAATAATTGTCTGCATAGTGTTTTCCTTTACGGGGCAGGCCTGCGGCACAGCCCCTTTGAAGCTGAGTCGTGATGAGTTACGCGCGTTTGCGCAGAATGCTGTCTTCATAGGCGCGTACGCTTTCCAGCCATTCGCTGCCTGCCGGGGTATCGTTGCGCTGGCAATACATTTCCCATACCGCCTGCCACGGCAGGGATTTTTGCTCTTCCAGCAGCGCCAGACGGCCGGTGTAATCGCCGTTCAGTTCCAGCTGGCGCAAATGATCAGTCGGTTCGAGCAGGGCGCGCAGCAGCGCTTTTTTCATGTTGCGGGTGCCGATAACCCATGCCGCGATGCGGTTGATGGACGCGTCAAAGAAATCGAGGCCGATATGTACGCGGTCGAACAGGTCATGGCGGATGATTTCGCTCGCGATGGCCTGGGTTTCGTCATCCAGCAGCACCACGTGGTCACTGTCCCACCGAACCGGGCGGCTGACGTGCAGCAGCAGGCGCGGCACATACAGCATTGCGGCGGAAATTTTGTCGGAAATCACTTCGGTCGGATGGAAATGCCCGGCGTCCAGGCACAGCGCGGTCTGGCGGCTGGTGGCGTAGCCCATATAGAACTCATTAGAGCCGACGGTGTAGCTTTCTGCGCCAATACCGAACAGTTTGCTTTCAACGGCGTCGATATGGTGGGCTTCATCGAACTTCTCGCTGATCACCTCATCGAGCGCGGCGAGCAGACGCTGGCGCGGACCAAGGCGGTCGATTGGCACATCTTTCATGCCGTCCGGGATCCAGATATTCATCACCGACGCCGTCCCTAGCTGCTCACCGAAGTAGGCGGAAATGCGGCGGCTGGCCTTACAGTGATCGATCCAGAACTGGCGAATGTCATCGTTAGGATGCGACAGGGTAAAACCATCGGCGCTTAGCGGATGCGAAAAGCAGGACGGGTTGAAATCCAGGCCCACCTGCTGTTTTTTGGCCCATTCCACCCAGTTTTTGAAGTGCTCGGGTTTAATGGCGTTGCGCTCGACCGGGGTGTCGGACTCCAGATAAATCGCGTGCAGGTTCAGGCGTTTCGGGCCAGGGATCAGACTCATCGCCTGTTCCAGATCGGCGCGCAGCTCGGCGGCGTTACGCGCTTTGCCCGGATAGTTGCCGGTAGCCTGGATGCCGCCCGTCAGCCCGCCTTGCGGGTTTTCAAAACCGGCGACGTCATCGCCCTGCCAGCAGTGCATGGAGACCGGCAGACGATCGAGGGCCGTCAGGGCCTGTTCGGCATCGACGCCAACGGCGGCGAAACGCTGTTTAGCCAGTTCCCATGCCTGATTGATGGAAGTAGTCATGCGCAAAGCTCCTTTGTTTGATGGGGTTGCTGAAACTGCGCAGCAAGGCGGGCAATTTCGCTGTGTGGATGAGGCGTAAAGGTGGTGAGCGCGCTGGTCTGGCCGATCACCCGGCGGAAATCATCAACGTCGGTGATGTCGTCCAGCGCCATCAGCTGGCAGCCAATATTGCCGAGGGTCGACGCTTCGACAGGCCCGGCGGAGACCGGCAGTCCGCAGGCGTCCGCGCACAGTTGGTTGAGAAAATGATTCTGGCTGCCGCCCCCGACGATATGCAGACGGGTAAACGGCGTGCCGCGCAGTTGCGCCAGCTCGTGCAGCACACTGGCATACAGCAGCGCCAGGCTGTCGAAAATGGTGCGCGCCAACTCCGCTACGGTTTCCGGGACCGGCTGATTGCGCTCCCGGCAGGCATCCTGAATGGCCTGACTCATGTCCGGCGGATTGATAAACCGATCGTCGTTGGGATTGATCACGGAACGGCACGCGGGAAGCTGACGGGCGTGGTCGATCAGGGCGGGCAGATCGGTGATGTTGTGCTCTTTGATGACGCGCTGCAGCAGCCACAGGCCCATGATATTTTTCAGTACCCGGTAGCGGCCTTCCGCGCCGCCTTCGTTGGTGATATTGGCGGCCAGGGCTTCGGCATGGGCGTAGGGGGTTTTACTTTCAAAACCCATCAATGACCAGGTGCCGGAAGAGAGATACGCGGCATCCTTGCCTTCCAGCGGCGCGGCGATCACGGCGCTGGCGGTATCGTGCGTGGCGACGGATACCACCGGAATGCGGTTGCCCTGGGCGCACACCCAGTGGCCGACGACGCTGCCCGGGTGGCTCGGCGTGCCGAACCAGCGTGCCGGTACGCCTGCCCAGTCGAGGAGCGTCGGGTCCCAGTTATCGGTGTGGATGTTCACCAGTTGGGTCGTCGTCGCGTTGGTGTACTCCCAGTTCATGACCCCGGTAAGGCGATAGCAGAGGTAATCGGGCATCAGCAGCGCATGCGCCACCTTTGCCGCCCGCTCCGGCTGTTGTTGGGTCAGGGCGCGCAACTGGTACAGAGTGTTGAACGGTAGAAACTGAATGCCAGTGCGACGATAGATCTCGTCCCGGCCCAGTTCCTCGCACGCCTGTTGCATGATGCCGTCAGTGCGGCTGTCGCGATAGGCAACCGCCGGACCGACACGCTGGCCTTGTTCATCCAGCAACACCACGTCCACGCCCCAGGTATCGATGCCAATACTGTCAATGGCGACGCCCTGTTCGCAGGCACGTTGCAGGCCGAAACGAATGTCGCTTTCCAGCGCGTCCACATCCCAGCAATCGAATTGCCCGTCGCGGATAAGCTGATTGGTGAAGCGGTGTATTTCCGTTAATTGCAGGTCGCGGTTGACGGTATCGAAGCGCGCCAGCATGACGCGGCCACTTGAGGCACCCAGATCAACAGCAACGCTATGTCGAATGGACATGATGGGGATCCTTGTCTGAATCATTGCCCATCAGTCTAAAAAGAAGCCCTGGCCGTCACCTTCTCGCCACTGACAACGTCAAACCCGCGCTGGCAAGCAGGCAAAGGTGAACGTGAGAGAACTCACAGTTTGCATTTTGCCTGGTGTTCTTTCGTGTTGTGAGCCTTGCCGCAATTCCCGATCTTTCCCGCTGATTCTTAAAAAACGAACAAATTATGCGCCGTTTGGTGTCGAAAAATTAAGGTACGGCGCAGGGCGGTTATCTACTATCAAGCGAAATTTCATTGGCTGGGAGGCGAAAATGACCGTCTTAACATGCAGCGATTATTTCCCATGCAGCGCCGCGACCGTAGCGATTGAGCCGCGTTTGCCGCAGTCAGCGTTCCCGGAGCATCACCATGATTTTTATGAAATTGTTATCGTTGAGCACGGAACCGGGGCGCACATTTTTAATGGTCAGCCCTATACCCTGAGCGGCGGTTCGGTGTGTTTTGTGCGCGATCACGACAGGCACCTGTTCGAACATACCGAGAATCTGTGTCTGACCAATGTGCTTTACCGCGCACCTGATGCCTTTTGTTTTCTGACCGGGCTGGACAGGCTGCTGCCCCAGGAGCAGGACGGGTTGTATCCTTCCCACTGGCGAGTGCCGCCGCAGGTGCTGGTCCAGGTCCGGCATTTGCTGGCTGAACTGGAAGCATTAGGAAATGCCAGTGATACCCACAGCCTGGCTCAGCGGGAAATCCTGTTTATGCAGTTACTGATTCAAATCCGCAAAGGCAGCCAGACCGGGCAGGCGGCGGGCGCAGATAACCGTCTGAATATGATGATCGGTTGGCTTGAGGACCATTTTGCCAGCGACGTGTGTTGGGAGGCGCTGGCGGAACAATTTGATTTATCGCTGCGTACGCTGCATCGCCAGCTCAAACAGCAAACCGGGCTCACCCCCCAGCGTTATCTGAACCGGCTGCGTCTGATGCGTGCCCGCCATCTGTTACGCCATAGCGAAGAGAGCGTCACGGATATCGCCTATCAATGCGGTTTCGGCGACAGTAACCACTTTTCTACGCTGTTTAAGCGCGAGTTTTGCTTCTCGCCGCGCGATATTCGCCAGGGACGCGATCGCCAGCTCCAGTAACGCGAACAGCATCACCGTTTTTTGCCTCAGGAAATTCAATAATTTCCGATTGCGACCTGGCCCGCCGCGACGCCCTGACAGGCTGCGCGGCGGGCGACTTGCGTTCTTCCATTCTGACTAACTCCAGGGGCACACGTTGGCCGCTCAGCTGATCCTTAAAAAAGCAGATTTTTTTGCTTCCCCGCTGCAGCCGGTAGCGGTTGCCGACCGCTATCCGCAAAACGTGTTCGCTGAACATACTCATGATTTTTGCGAACTGGTGATCGTATGGCGGGGCAACGGCTTACATGTACTCAACGATCGTCCGTGGCGAATTACCTGCGGCGATCTGTTTTATATCAAAGCGGAAGATCGACACAGTTATGAATCGGTCAATGATTTGGTGCTGCATAACATCATCTACTGCCCGGAACGGCTGACGCTCAACGTCGACTGGGACACCTTACTGAAACCGCAGGGGCAAAATCCGCGCTGGCGGCTGAACAGCCAGGGCATCGCCCAGGCGCGGCAAATCATTAGCCAGCTTGAACATGAAAGCCCGAAAGAGGATGCGCTGTCGCGCACCCTGAGTGAAAGCCTGTTCCTGCAACTGTGCATTACCCTGCGTCGCCATCGTTATCAGCCTGACAGCGTCGGCGCGCCGGGGCAGGGCGACGTGCTGGATTTGCTGATCGCCGCGCTGGATAACAGCGTAAACAGCCCGTTCAGTTTGCAGGCATTCTGTCAGCAGCATCAGACGCAGGAGCGCCAGCTACGCCAGCGCTTTCGCCAGCAAACCGGGATGACCGTCGGTCACTATTTGCGTCAGTTGCGGATTTGCCAGGCGCAATATTTGCTGCGGCATACTGAGATGCTGATTAGCGATATCGCTACGCGCTGCGGCTTTGAAGACAGCAACTACTTTTCGGTGGTGTTTACCCGTGAAACGGGCGTGACGCCACGGTTGTGGCGTCAGCAGTGTCATGAGTGGTTAAAACGCGAGGGTGTACGGGAGGGTTAACTTGCCATGCCCAGCCCAACGATGTTGGCAGCGATGATAATCACCACGCAACCGACGCTGAGTACGCCCACCGGACGGCGTCCCGCTGATTTCCACTCTTTCATAATGAGTCCGACCAGGCCGCCGCACAGCACATAGAAACTCATGTGCAGCATCCAGCTCATATAGTCGTATTGCGCCGGGATTTTGGCGTGGCCCCAGGCGTAGAAGAAGAACTGCAAATACCACATCAAGCCAGCCAGCATTGAAAACAGCACGTTGCTAATAATTAACGGCTTAGCCAGTGAGAAATCAGCACGCACCGACAGGTTTTGCATTTTCGCCAGGCGGATAAAGCAGAAACCGAGGTTAATGACCGCGCCACCGCCCATGATCACCACATAGCTTGGCAGGGCAACGTACAGCGGATCCACGCCTAATGCTGCCGCTGCTTCATGCATGGGCTTCGCCGCATCCATCGCAAATGACATCCCGGCGGAGAAAATGCCGCACATCACCGCCAGTACCAGCCCCTTTTTGAGGTTAAATTCCTCGGCTTTAATCCCCATCTGGCGCTCTTTCAACTGCCCGGCGCGGGTGACGATCGCAACGCCAATCAGCGCGACAAGGACCCCCAGCAGCGTCATCTGCCCGCCTGGCGTGCCAATCAGTACGCCGAATTTCCCGTTCAGGATGGGCGTCATCAGGGTGCCGACGATTAATGTGATGCCAATAGCGATGCCAATGCCCATCGACATCCCAAGATAGCGCATGGTCAGGCCGTAGTTGATGTTGCCAATCCCCCACATCGCGCCGAACAGGAATACCGGCAGCAGGGTGGAGGCGCTAAACGAACCGTAGTAGGACCAGAAATCAGGCAGCAGCGCGGCGCTCACCGCCCAGGGCAGCACAATCCACGACACTATCCCGCCGACCGACCACATGGTTTCCCATGACCAGTGTTTAACCTGCTTAAAAGGGGCGTAGAAACAGGCGGCGCTGGCCGCGCCAATAAGGTGCCAGAGAATCCCCATCGTGATTGCGTTACTCATTCTTTAATTCCTCATTTTGTCGAATGGGTAGGGGTTCGAGCACACCCCCAATGACGACGAGTTTAGGGATCCAGGGAAAGCGCCACCTTCGGGCAACTGCCGCGGGCACATCATAAATGGCAAAAAACAGCGGGTAGCCAGGACAGGGATCACAGTTCGAAATTTATCCTTCCGATACGGGGCGTGAGGAGGGAGGGTCAGGCGATTTTTACCGTTGGGATGGCCGCTACCTTCGTATTTTTGCCACGCTGGCAAGTACCTGGCAGAAAATCCGTTATCCCTGTGAAGCCTCCCGCAAACAGGTCTATTCCCTTAAGGAATAACTTTATAATGAATACGGCATTGATAAACATTTTCAATATCATTTAATTAACTATAATGATCCCAGTGATTACGCGGCGTTAACACACTGGCTTTGTCAAAGCCCGTTTGCCGCCCGACAATAATGGAGATGAAAAATGAGCTATACACTGCCATCCCTGCCTTATGCTTACGACGCCCTGGAACCGCATTTCGACAAGCAAACGATGGAAATCCATCACACCAAACACCACCAGACCTACGTCAACAACGCTAATGCAGCGCTGGAGTCTCTGCCAGAATTCGCTAACCTGCCGGTAGAAGAACTGATCACCAAGCTGGATCAGGTTCCGGCGGACAAAAAAACCGTACTGCGCAACAACGCAGGCGGCCATGCTAACCACAGCCTGTTCTGGAAAGGCCTGAAAAAAGGCACCACCCTGCAGGGTGACCTGAAAGCGGCTATCGAGCGCGATTTCGGTTCTGTGGAAAAATTCAAAGAAGAGTTCGAGAAAGCTGCAGCAACCCGTTTCGGCTCCGGCTGGGCGTGGCTGGTGCTGCAGGGCGACAAACTGGCTGTGGTGTCTACCGCAAACCAGGACAGCCCGCTGATGGGTGAAGCGATCTCTGGCGCATCCGGCTTCCCGATCCTGGGTCTGGACGTGTGGGAACACGCTTACTACCTGAAATTCCAGAACCGTCGTCCGGACTACATCAAAGAGTTCTGGAACGTGGTGAACTGGGACGAAGCTGCTGCGCGTTTTGCTGCCAAAAAATAAGGTTGCAAAATTGCGGTGATAAAGCGAGCCTGAGGCTCGCTTTTTTTGTATCCGCATAAGGAGCAGCAGATGCATTATCCCGCAGACATTTACATCGGCCAGGTGCGTGATTACCCCGGCAGCCGCCCCAGCGCTATCGGCAAGGTTCAGGTCGAAGGTGCGTTAACCCTGACCGACCTCGGCCTTGAAGGCGATCAGCAGGCGGAAAAAATCATTCATGGCGGCCCGGATCGCGCCCTGTGCCACTATCCCCGTGAACATTACGCCCAGTGGGCGCGTCAGTTCCCGGCACAGGCGGATTTATTCATCGCGCCCGCCTTTGGCGAGAATATCTCTACTGTCGGCCTGACCGAAGAGAACGTCTTTATCGGCGATATTTTTCGCTGGGGCGATGCGCTGATTCAGGTGACGCAGCCGCGCTCACCGTGTTTTAAAGTCAATTTCCATTTCGCCATCAGCGACTTGTCGTTGCTGATGCAACAATCTGCCCGCACTGGCTGGTTGTATCGCGTCATACAGGGCGGCACTGTTAGCGCCGACGCGCCGCTTGAGCTGGCATCCCGCACCAGCAACGTCAGTATCCGCGACGCTGCCGCTATCGCCTGGCATATGCCGTTTGATGATGAGCAGTATCACCGGCTGTTAAGCGCGGCAGGGTTATCGGTGAGCTGGACCCGAACCATGCAGAAACGCCGCATTTCCGGGCAGATTGAAGATTATTCGCGTCGGTTGTGGGGAAGTGCCAAACCAGCGGGGTGATGTTTATCTCATTTCACTTCAATTTTGAGATGTTGAGGTGAAGAGGTTTGCCGCATCCCAGGCCAACGAGCTGTGATTAACTCAGCGCTGGATTGCTGCTGGATGGGATCGGTTAACGAAACGATCTGCCCTCATCCCTGAGGGCAGTCCGGGTTTAGGCCGCATCCACCTGCTTCGACACGCTGGCGCTGGACGCAGGCAACGACGCCAGTACGGACGTAAATTCCGGGTCCGGCACCAGCGACTCACGGCTGATTTCTTTAATCGATTTCGCGCCGGTCAGCGTCATCGCCACCCGCATCTCTTTCTCAATTAAGTTCAACAGGTTAGCCACACCCGCCTGGCCGTGTGTTGCCAGCGCATAAAGGTAGGCGCGGCCTAACAGTACGGTATCCGCCCCCAGGGCAATCATGCGCACCACGTCCAGCCCGCTGCGAATGCCGCTGTCGGCGAGAATGGCGATATCGCCTTTCACCGCGTCGGCAATGGCTGGCAATGCACGCGCGGAAGAGAGGACGCCATCCAGCTGGCGTCCGCCGTGGTTGGAGACCACAATCCCGTCTGCCCCGAAGCGCACCGCGTCTTTCGCATCTTCCGGATCAAGAATGCCTTTAATGACCATCGGCCGTCCCAGAACTCGCGGATCCATTCCAGGTCTTTCCAGGAAATCGACGGGTCGAAGTTATTAGCCAGCCAGCCGATATAATCTTCCAGCCCGGTGGGCTTGCCGAGATAGGTGGAGATGTTGCCCAGATCGTGTGGGCGACCATGCAGGCCAACGTCCCACGCCCATTGCGGATGGGTCGCCGCCTGCCAGTAACGGCGCAGCGCCGCATTGGCCCCGCTCATCCCGGAGTGGGCATCACGGTAACGTGCGCCTGGGGTCGGCATATCCACGGTAAACACCAGCGTGGAGCAGCCCGCCGCTTTGGCGCGCTCCAGCGCGTTACGCATAAACCCGCGATCGCGCAGGACATACAGCTGGAACCACATCGGGCGCTGGATTTTCGGCGCTACCTCTTCAATCGGGCATACCGACACGGTAGACAGCGTAAACGGAATGCCTTTGGCATCGGCGGCTTTGGCAGCCTGCACTTCACCGCGTCGTGCGTACATGCCGCACAGCCCGACCGGGGCGAGCGCCACCGGCATCGACAACGTTTCCTTAAACAGCGTGGTTTCGAGGCTTAAATCAGACATGTTTTTTAAAACACGCTGGCGCAGGGCCACCTGAGCGAGGTCTTCCACATTACGGCGCAGGGTATATTCGGCATAAGCCCCGCCGTCGATATAGTGGAACAGGAACGGCGGCAGAATACGCTGGGCGGCAGCGCGATAGTCGCTTGCGGCGGAAATAATCATGATTCGTTCTCCCTGGGATTGTCGTCGATGTCGGGCAGGCGGGTGACTCGCGCCTGACGCGCCACATCTTCATCAAGACGTTTTATGGTGGAATGGACAAAGCCAAGGTGATGGGTGACGGCTTTACGCGCCCGTTCGGCATCCCCGGCTAATATGGCGTCCAGCATGTCGCGATGCTGTTCGGTGAGCTGTGAGAAAATTGGTGGTTCGAGGTACATGCGCTGACGGCTCTGCATCACAGAGGATTGCAGCAGATCGAAAAAGCCGCGCATGGTCTGGAGCAGCACCACATTGTGCGACGCTTCCGCCACCGCCAGGTGGAACCGTACATCGGCCTGTGCCGCGAGGTCCGGATCGTCGCGTTCGGTAAATTTCAGCGTGGCGTCGAAACAGTAGCGCAGTTTCTCTTTATCCGTGTCCGTGGCGCGCAACGCTGCGTGCCAGGCGGTGCTGGCCTCAATAGCGTGGCGGGCTTCGAGAATGTCATAGCGATAGCCCGGATCGTCCGCCAGCAGGGTTTTAATCGGCTGGACGATGCGTTGTTCAGACCAGGGCTCAAGCTGATAACGCACAAAGGTGCCGCCCCCCGGCGGCTGACCAGTGTGCCTTCCCGAATCAGGATCTGAATCGCCTCGCGCACGCTATTACGCGAGACGCCGAGGATGATCGCTAGCTGGCGCTCGGACGGCAGGCGCATCCCGCCGTCGAGCTGCTGGTCTGCGATCAGCGCCTGAATACGCTCGACCAGTTGGTCAGCCAGGCGCGGAGTCGTGGTTGTCATGGAATCATCCAGGTTAAGACATACGCCTGAAGCGTGGTGATAACGCCCACCATGCAGGTGAAGATCAGGCTGTGTTTGACCGTGAAGCGGAACAGGTCCGATTCTTTGCCCACCAGGCCTACCGCGGCGCAGGCGATAGCGATGGACTGCGGCGAAATCATTTTGCCGGTTACCCCGCCGGTGGTGTTGGCGGCGACCATCAGCACATCCGACACGCCAATCTGTTGGGCGGCGGTAGCCTGAAGCGCGGCGAACAGCGCGTTAGACGAGGTATCGGAACCGGTCAGGAATACCCCCAACCATCCCAGGAACGGCGAGAAGAAGGTGAAGGCCGACCCGGTATGCGCCAGCGCTAAGGCAAGCGTAGACGACAGCCCCGAATAGTTGGAGATAAAGGCGAAAGCCAGCACCATACCGATGGAGTAAATGGGCAGCGCCAGCTCTTTTAACGTTTCGCCGAAGGTCTTAATCGCGGCGGCAGGCTTCATCTTCAGCCAGACGATAGAGATAATCCCGGCGAACAGAATGGCGGTGCCGGTCGCGGAGAACCAGTCAAATTTGTATACCGCAGCGTATGGCGTAGCGGCGTTGACCACCGGCGGCATACGCGCCACCAGTTTGTCCAGGTAAGGCACCGAAACATTGATAACCATGTCGTACAGCGCGCCGCCCGGCGCGAACAGCGCTTTAAACGGCGGGATACTCCACAGCGTGACGGTGGCGGTAAGGAACAGGAACGGCGACCATGCGCGAATCACCTGGCGTGCAGTATAGTTTTTACGGGCCAGGGTCTGATCGACTACCGATGCGCCCATGTCGCCAAAGCGGAAGATGCGCGTCGGCTGCCAGCGTTTCAGGAACAGCGTCAGGCACACCAGCGAAACCAGCGAGGAGATAATGTCCGGCAGTTCCGGGCCGATAAAGTTCGAGCTGAGGTACTGGGCAATGGCGAACGAACCGCCCGCCACGACCACCGCAGGCCACGTCTCTTTGATGCCGCGCCAGCCGTCCATAATGCCCATGATCCAGAACAGCACGATGATGGTCAGGAACGGCAACTGGCGGCCCACCATCTGGCCGATTTCAAAGCTGTCCAGACCGGTCACCTGGCCTGCCACCAGAATCGGGATGCCCATAGCGCCAAACGCCACTGGCGCGGTATTGACGATCAGACACAGCCCGGCGGCGTACAGCGGATTAAAGCCAAGGCCGACCAGCAACGCGGCGGTAATCGCCACCGGCGCGCCGAATCCCGCGGCCCCTTCCAGGAAAGCCCCGAAGCAGAACCCTACAATCAGCATCTGAAGACGCTGGTCCGGCGTAATCGACAATATTGATGAACGGATGATGTCGAACTGCCCGGTTTTCACCGAGATTTTATACACGAACACCGCCGCGATAATGATCCAGGCGATCGGCCACAGGCCGTAGAAGAAGCCATAAATCACTGACGCAAAAGCGTTATTCGCGGGCATATCGTAGAAGAAAAGCGCAACCGCCAGCGCAATCGCCACGGTCCATGAAGCGGCAATATAGCCTTTCAGCTTCAGCTTAATCAGCGCGAAGAAGAAAAACAGGATAGGTAACGAGGCGATAAGACTGGAAAGCCAAATATTGCCAGCCGGATCGTAGTTTTGTTGCCAGAGGCTCATGTATTTCTCCCGGGGACCGCAAATTCGCGCCCGCAATGAGTCTTCGCTCAGATTTGCGTCACGTTATTTGTAAAAGTGGTCCTACCAATAGTGTGATGTAGGGTTAGTGTCGATGAATGGTTAATCAAATGTTTCTTGTTTGCAATGCGACGGTAATGGGTATTTTGTTGGTTTGTGATTTTTGGAGGGAAATTTTTGCTAATTGGTTGGGCCACTTTTGGGCAGCGTAATGATTAATCGCGTGCAAAAGGCAGCAAGGAAGTATGTGCTGAGAGCGGCGAACGAGAGGAACGGCCAGTGAGGCGTGAATGTGAAAAGAGAGTGTGATGCGGGTTGGTAACGTGCACCAGTTGCGAGAACTGGTGCAAAGTAAACGGGTTTAAAACTCGGTCTTTGAAAAACCGGTCATCACTTTCAGGCCCATTTCCCGGCCCAGCGCCGTCATGGGGTGAACCACTACCAGGCCGCGAACGCTTTTTTTCAGCTTGCCCATATCGGCCTGCTCTTTTTTGGTGATGGCGCGCTTAAACGGCATATCCATTAACTTTTGCGCTTCTTTGCTGAGCTTCTGGCTCACCACGCCGTGCAGACGAGCGATTTCCGTCTCCAGCGTTGCTTTTTCTTTTTCCAGCTCGGCGTATTTTTCCGCGTTTTCTACCAGCGACAGGGCCGCTTGCTGGTGACGGATGGCGTCCAGACGATCGCTCAGACGTTTAATTTCGTTTTTTTCGACTTCTTTCATAGTGCTGACTCAAAACTGTGGGGAATGACTGCAAGGATACACTATTGCGCGGAGGCTTACTTCTGAAAGGCTTTTTTTAAGCTTACCCGGGAGATAAGCTCAGTCAGGGAGAGAACCATGGTGGAGCGGACAATTTGCTGATAGCGCTGTTGCTGCATGGCGCGCAGTTCGGGGTCGCCGCTTACATCGAAAACCGGTGCGGGAGGCAGGGCGCTGACGCAGTGCAGTTCACCAAAAGGCCCGAGCATTTCATCGTCGGTGAAGGCGTATTCATTACCGTCGTGATTGAGTTCTTCCCGCAGCGCCATCAACAACTCACAGTCTTCATATTCTGCGCGGCTGATTACACCCAGGCCGTAGATGAGTTTTAATCGCACGGAAAGATCGCCCAGCGGACCATCGCCGTCCAGCAAGGGTTCAACGGCATATTTCACCGCGTAGTCATCTTTGCGGAATACCTGAAGCACCAGGATATTGACCGCCTCGGTCAGTAATTCTACCGCGGCGATTAACAGGCTTCGTACGGTTTTGCCAGCATTCAGACGCTCAAGCACACGGTTTTCAAAGGCCTGTGTTTCTTCCATTTTTGCCTGCATATCTGACAATCTATAAACGGGTGCGGCCCCGGCCTGCACCGCACCCGGACACATCATGGTTGCGCGTTATACGCGTTGACGGCAGCGGCCACGACCTCGCTGTTGGCGTCTAATCCGGAGATGCTGGCCAGTGTGGCCTGCGGGCCTTTATCCGCCAGCATCTGAGCGAGTTCCTGCGCCTGCGGATCCTGCTCGCTGCGATAATGCATCGCGGCGGCAATGCCCAGCACCAGATTGTCGTGCGGCAAACCGTATTCCAGCGTGCCCAACAGCGGTTTGATCAAACGGTCGCCCGCACTCAGCTTACGCAGCGGCTGGCGGCCAACGCGCTCAACGTCATCTTTCAAATACGGGTTTTCAAAACGACCGAGGATTTTCTGGATGTATGCCGCATGTTTATCGGCATCAAAACCGTAACGCTTAATCAGCACCGCGCCGCTTTCTTCCATCGCGCCTTTCACAACCGCGCGGATTTTCTCGTCCAGAATGGCGTCACGAATGGTCTGGTGACCGGCCAGTTTTCCGAGGTAGGCGGTTATAGCATGCCCGGTGTTAAGGGTGAAGAGTTTGCGCTCGACAAACGCCATTAAATTATCCGTCAGTTCCATGCCCGGAATGTTCGGCAACTCGCCTTTAAACTGCGTTTTGTCGACAATCCACTCGCTAAAGGTTTCAACCGTGACTTCCAGCGGATCGTGAGTCGCGGATTCAGAAGGCGGAACGATGCGGTCTACGGCAGAATCCACGAAGCCGACATGCTCGTCTGCCCACGCCTGATCGTCAGCGGCCAGCGCTGCCATAACATGGCCTTTCAGCTGGCTGGTGCCGCGCACCATGTTTTCACAGGCGATGATATTAAGCGGGGCGGTGTTGCCGTTGGCTCTGCGCATCATCAGGCCTTTAGCGATGGCGGGGCGATACGCTCCAGCACCACCGGGCCAACTGCCGTCGTGACCAAATCGACCTCAGCAATCAGGGCGACGACTTCGTCGCCGATGCTGCTGACCGCGTTTTACGCCGGATACCGTGTCGACCTGCTCGTTTTCACCCACCACATGCACCTGGTAGCTGTGACGCGCGTTTAAAGCATCCAGCACCACCTGGTTTACATCGGCGAAAGTGAGGCTGATACCCGCATCCGCGAGCAGTTTGCCGATGAAGCCACGTCCAATATTACCTGCGCCAAAATGTAATGCTTTCATTGTCTGAACCTTCTTAAATTTGAATCACCCGAGAGGGTTGGGGTGAAAGGCAGACGTTCGGCCTTTCACCCAAACCCTCTCCCGTGAAGGGAGAGGGAAAGGCGTTATGCTTTTTTACCGCCTAACAGGTCGAGCACTTCCTGAACGCTGGTGGTGTTAGCCAGGCGCTCAATCACCGTGTCGTCATCCAGCGCGTTGGTCAGGCTGGTGATGACCTGGATGTGTTCGTTATTGCGTGCGGCAATACCGATAACCAGACGGGCAACATCGTCTTCTTCTTCGCCGAAACGTACGCCTTGCGGGTACTGGCAGAAGACAACACCGGTTTTCAGTACGCGATCTTTCGCTTCCACGGTGCCGTGCGGAACAGCGATGGACTCACCCAGATAGGTTGAGGTCAGCTTTTCACGCTCAAGCATCGCGTCCACGTATTCCGGCTGTACGTAGCCGCCTTTAACCAGCTGCTCGCCCGCAAAACGAATCGCTTCTTCTTTATGGCTCGCGGTGCGGCCCAGGAAAATGTTGTCGGCGGTCAGCTTAAACAGGTGGCTGTCGTTAGCGTCAAAGCTGTCCTGCAGGCTGGTGCGCACTTTGGTTTCGTTAACTTCGTGACGCTGCGCGGCCACCAGACGTTCGGTCAGGCTGGTGTACAGGCCGCTGTCCAGGAAGTTGGTCAGCGAAATGTGCTGGGCCTGCGGGGCCTGGCGCATCGCACGCTCAGTCAGATCGCGGTGGGTAATGACCACATCCACATCAGACGGCAGGCTGTTGATTGCGCTGTTGGTCACGGAAATGTTGGTCAAACCCGCATCCTGCACTTTCTTACGCAGTACGCCTGCGCCCATGGCGCTGGAGCCCATACCGGCATCACAGGCAACGATGATTTTACGCACATGGCTCAGGTCGTTGCTGACTTCGCCCGCAGACAGCGGCGTTGCCACGCCTTTGGACTGTGCTTTCATATCCTGCATGCGACGGGTTGCTGCTTCGATATCGTCTTCTTCTTTCACTTTGCTGGTTTTCAGCAGGATAGCGGCGATCACGAAGGATACGCCCATCGCAGCGAAGATAGCGACCAGGTTCGCGAAGTAAGCGCCTTTAGGGGTCATCGCCAGTACCGCCAGGATGGAACCCGGAGACGCAGGAGACACCAGGCCGCCGTTCAGCACGCTCAGGCAGAACACGCCAGTCATACCGCCGAAGATAACGGCAATCAGCAGACGCGGGTTCATCAGCACATACGGGAAGTAAATTTCGTGGATACCACCCAGGAAGTGGATGATTGCCGCACCGCCCGCAGACTGTTTCGCGCTGCCACGACCAAAGAACATGTACGCCAGCAGGATGCCCATACCCGGACCCGGGTTAGCTTCAATCAGGAAGAAGATGGACTTGCCGAGTTCATGAGACTGCTGAATACCCAGCGGCGAGAAGATACCGTGGTTAATCGCGTTGTTCAGGAACAGAATTTTTGCGGGTTCAACGAAGATAGACGCCAGCGGCAACATGTCATGGACAACCATGAAGTTAACGCCTGCCGCCAGTGCCTTGGACAGCACTTCGACCATCGGGCCAATGCCGAGGAACGCCAGAATCGCCAGGATCATACCGATGATGCCGGCGGAGAAGTTGTTTACCAGCATTTCAAAACCGGATTTGATCTTACCGTCTACCCAGTTATCGAAATGTTTAATTGCCCAGCCGCCCAGAGGACCAGCAATCATTGCGCCGAGGAACATCGGCATATCCGCGCCGACGATCACGCCCATGGTAGTAATTGCACCAACCACGCCGCCACGGTCACCGCCGATCAAACGACCACCGGTAAAACCGATCAACAGCGGCAGCAGATAGGTGATCATCGGACCAACCAGCTTCGCCAGTGTCTCGTTCGGCACCCATCCGGTGGGAATAAACAGCGCCGTGATAATACCCCAGGCGATAAATGCGCCGATGTTTGGCATTACCATGTTACTTAAAAAACGACCAAAGCTTTGCACTCTGATCTTGATATCGGATGACATAAAACACCCCTTCTTATGTTTACGCGCAGGCTTGCGGCCCGAGGTTTATTGTGAACGTGGCGGCAGAGGTAGCCGGCTCAATGTCCTGTTGATGCGAAATCTGGCACTGAATTGTTCAACTGTCTAGTCGACGGGAAATAGTGTGATTTAGATCTCCTTTTTTAGGGGGTAGGCCAGGTATATGAGGTGATCTTGGTCACAAATAGCTTGTGTAAAAAAAGAACAAAGGTAAAGAAACCGCTGTTTTGAAGGGTTAAATGTGATTGGAATCACATTTTGCAGCGTCTGGTTTGTTATTAGTTTGTGATTGTCATCACAAAAAATTTCGACTCGGATTTAACTGAGTGTGATCAACAGCAAACCTGCCAGGCGAGCGTCCTGAACCTGTAATTTTGCGACATGCGCAAACGTGTTCGGTTACGGAAATCTCAAAACCGACGATGTCCTTTATTAACATCGTTTAATGACATTTCTGTAACAGCTTAGTCGGATAACGGGAAAGGGTGGCATTCTGCGTGTGTCTGTCTGCTATTTCATGGGAACTGCGCCATACTTATCGCTTTATTGGCGATGATCAGGGAGTCAGGCATGAAACTTGTCGGTAGTTACACCAGCCCGTATGTGCGAAAGATTTCGATTGTGATGCTGGAAAAGGGCATTACGTTTGAATTTGTTAACGACATGCCTTATGAGGCGCAGAATAAAGTCACGCAATATAACCCGTTAGGCAAAGTCCCGGCGCTGGTGACCGACGATGGCGAGGTGTGGTTTGACTCGCCCATTATTGTGCAATACCTGGAACTGCTGGATATCGCCCCGGCATTATTGCCACGCGAACCGCTGGCTTCGCTGAAAATTCGTCAGATTGAAGCGCTGGCGGACGGGATTATGGACGCAGGGCTGGTGTCGGTGCGCGAACAGGCGCGTCCGCCTGCGCAACAGTCGGAAACTGAACTGCTGCGCCAGCGCGAAAAAATCACCCGCAGCCTGGATGCGCTGGAAAAGTACGTCGCAGACGGCACTCTGAACGCGAATGAACTGAATATCGCCACTATCGCCGTGGCCTGCGCCATGAGTTATCTCAATTTCCGCCGCGTCTCGCCGGGCTGGTGCGTGGACCGCCCGAACCTGGTGAAACTGGTCGAAACCTTATTCCAGCGCGAAAGCTTTGCTCGTACCGAACCGCCTGCGGCATGATCTCTCCCTATGACAGGGGGGACCGCCCCCTGTACACTACAAGCCCTTTTCCACAATCCACTCAGCGCCATGACCACAGAAAATCGTTCGCTTTATAGCCAGATTCCTTCTACGGATAGCCTGCTTCGGGATGCGGCTTTTCAGCCTCTCCTCGCGCAGTGGGGCCACACTCAGGTCGCCGCGATGCTGCGTCAGCTTCAGGTCCAGGCGCGTAATAGCGTGCGTGAATCGCAAATGCTGCCCGCGTGGTGTCATGACTGGGCCGCCATGTGCGCCCAGCGGTTGAGCGAGACGACCCAAAGCGCGCTGCGAACGGTGTTTAACCTGACCGGCACCGTTTTGCACACCAACCTTGGGCGTGCGCTTCAGTCAGAAAGCGCGATTGATGCGGTCACGCAGGTTATGCGTTCAGCGGTCACGCTGGAATATGATCTGGACGATGCCGGGCGCGGTCACCGCGACCGGGCGCTGGCGGCGCTGCTGTGCGAGATTACCGGCGCGGAAGATGCCTGTATCGTGAATAACAATGCCGCAGCCGTGTTGCTGATGCTGGCGGCCTGCGCCACCGGTAAGGAAGTGGTCGTTTCACGCGGCGAACTGGTGGAAATCGGCGGTGCTTTCCGCATACCGGATGTGATGCGCCAGGCCGGTTGTCAGCTTATCGAAGTGGGCACAACGAATCGCACCCATCCGGCGGATTACCTGCAGGCAATGGGCGAAAATACGGCGTTATTCATGAAGGTCCACACCAGCAATTACCATATTGAAGGTTTCACCCGCGCCGTCGACGAAGCCGAACTGGTGCAGCTGGCGCAAGCGTCCGGCGTGCCGGTGGTCTCCGATCTGGGCAGCGGCTCGCTGGTGGATCTCAGCCGTTATGGATTGCCTAAAGAGCCGCTGGTGCAGGAACTGATTGCCGCAGGCGTCAGTCTGGTGAGTTTCTCCGGGGATAAGCTGCTTGGAGGGCCGCAAGCGGGCATTATTGTCGGTAAAAAAGCGTTAATCGAGCGCTTGCAACAGCACCCGTTAAAGCGCGCTCTGCGGGCAGATAAAATGACGCTCGCGGCGCTGGAAGCGACATTGCGCCTGTATCAACACCCGGAAACCCTGGTGCAACATCTGCCGACGCTGCGGTTGCTCACCCGTGACGCCGGGGCGATCCATGAACAGGCGCAGCGCCTGCTGCCCGGGCTGCAACAGCACTTTGGCGAGACGTTCGACGTGGCGGTGATGCCCTGCCTGTCGCAAATCGGCAGCGGGTCGCTGCCAATAGATCGTCTGCCGAGCGCGGCCATTACCTTTACGCCGCGTGACGGGCGCGGCAGTACGCTGGAAAAACTGGCTACGGATTGGCGCGGTTTGCCGTCACCGGTCATCGGCCGCATTTACGATGGACGTTTATGGCTGGATTTGCGTTGTCTGGAACAAGAATCCCGCTTTATGGAGATGCTAACGAAATGATTATCGCCACCGCAGGACACGTTGACCACGGTAAGACCACGTTATTGCAGGCGCTGACCGGCATTAACGCCGATCGCCTGCCGGAAGAGAAAAAACGCGGTATGACCATCGATCTGGGCTACGCCTACTGGCCGCAGGATGACGGGCGCGTGATCGGATTTATTGATGTGCCGGGCCACGAGAAATTTCTCGCGAATATGCTGGCGGGTGTGGGCGGTATCGATCACGCCTTGCTGGTGGTGGCGTGTGATGACGGCATCATGGCGCAAACCGAAGAACATTTAACCCTGTTGCAGCTCGCCGGGCGGCCAACGCTGACCGTCGTGCTCACCAAAGCGGACCGGGTCGACGACGCGCGTATCGGGACAGTGAAAAATGATGTTGAGGCCCTGCTGGCGCGCATGTCATGGACGCCTGAGGCGATCTTCGTCACTGCGGCCACCCAGTCCCACGGTATTGACGCTTTACGCCAGCACATCCGCGAACTGCAACCGCAAGCGCATCCTGTTGCGCAACGTTTTCGTCTGGCGATTGACCGGGCATTTACGGTAAAAGGCGCGGGCCTGGTGGTGACGGGAACCGCGCTCAGCGGTGAAGTGAATGTCGGTGATACGCTGTGGCTGACGGGCGTGAATAAGCCGATGCGGGTACGTGGCCTGCATGCGCAAAACACCGGGACCCAACAGGCACACGCTGGTCAGCGTATTGCGCTGAATATCAGCGGCGATGCGCAAAAAGAGCAGCTCAACCGCGGCGACTGGCTGCTTTCTGCCGCGCCGCGTCATATCTGCGACCGTGTGATTATTGATGTGCATGCGCTGGTGCCGCTCCAGCAATGGCAACCGCTGCATATCCATCATGCCGCAAGCCATATTACCGGGCGTATTTCTTTACTCAACGAACGTTTCGCCGAACTGGTGTTAGATACGCCGCTCTGGCTTTGCGATAACGACCGGCTGATCCTGCGCGATATTGGGGCGCGGCATACGCTGGGCGGCGGTCGCATTGTGCTGACGACGCCGCCGCGTCGTGGCAAGCGTCAGAGCGAATTTTTAGACTGGCTGGCACGCCTTGCCGATGCGCAGGATGATGCGCAGGCGCTGACGCTACACCTGGAGCGCGGCGCGGTATCACTGCCAGATTTCGCCTGGCATCGCCAGCTTACGCCGTCGGGACTGACGGCGTTGTTGAACCGGCCGGAGCGTTTACAGGCGGGTGAGCACTTACTGAGCGCCGAAGTGGCGGCGCGGTGGCAGCGCAAGCTGTTAGACACTCTGAGCTACTATCACGAACAGCACAGCGATGAACCCGGCCCCGGGCGTGAACGTCTGCGTCGCATGGCGTTGCCGTCGCAGGAAGAGCCGCTGGTGTTAGCGTTGATAGAAAAAATGCGCGAAGCAGGGCTGATTGTGAGCTATCAGGGCTGGCTGCATTTGCCGGCGCATCAGGCCGGATTTACCGCAGAACAGCAACAGCGCTGGGAGGCGATTTCTGGTTTGTTTGGCGATGACCCGTGGTGGGTACGCGATTTAGCGCGCGAAACGGGCAGCGATGAACAGGAAATGCGTAAATTCCTCCGCCAGGCGGCGTTACAGGGGCTGATTACGTCGATCGTCAAAGATCGTTATTACCGTAACGATCGGATTGTGATGTTTGCTGATTTGATCCGCCGACTGGACAGTGAAAAAGGATCAACCCAGGCGGCGGATTTCCGCGACAGCCTTAATGTGGGCCGTAAACTCGCCATTCAAATCCTTGAGTATTTTGATCGCATCGGCTTTACACGTCGCCGCGGTAACGAGCATCTGTTACGCGACGCCGCATTATTTGGCCGCGAGGATTAACCGCTTAATAATGCGATATATATAAACTTAAAATATGTATCGCATTATTTAATTGATACCACAAATTAAATAGGTTCCTAATTTTTTATTATTGGAACTTATGATGTCTCATAGTATTCACTTTCCCGGACGACGGCTTTTATTTTTCATTCGACAGGTATATTACGGAAAAACCGTTTAAATCCTAAAAGGGAAGAAATTATGACATCCGTATTTTATATTCCTGCAATCAATGTAATTGGCCTGAATTCATTAAACCAGGCCTTAGATACCGCCCGCGATTATGGTTATAAGAGCGCGCTTATTGTCACAGATATTATGCTGGCCAAACTGGGCATGGCAGAGCAGCTTCAGCAATCACTGGCTGAGCGGAATATCAAAAGCGTTGTATTTGACGGCACCCATCCAAACCCTACGACGGCCAATGTCAGCGCCGGGCTGGAAATATTAAAAAATCATCATTGCGACTGTGTTATTTCATTAGGCGGCGGCTCTCCGCATGATTGCGCCAAAGGCATTGCGCTGGTGGCGACCAATGGCGGCAATATTCGCGATTATGAAGGCGTCGATCGCTCAGCAAAACCGCAATTGCCAATGATTGCCATCAATACTACCGCGGGCACGGCATCTGAAATGACCCGCTTCTGCATTATTACCGATGAAGAGCGCCATATTAAAATGGCGATTGTGGATAAACACGTCACGCCTGTCATGTCCGTTAACGATCCGGCACTGATGATGGGGATGCCGAAATCCCTGACGGCCGCCACCGGTATGGATGCCCTGACCCACGCCATTGAAGCTTATGTATCCGTCGCCGCCACGCCGATTACCGATGCATGCGCCCTGAAAGCGATAACCATGATCGCCAAACATTTGCCGGTAGCGGTGGAAGAAGGGGATAACCTGGTGGCGCGTGAGGCCATGGCGTATGCCCAGTTTATGGCGGGTATGGCGTTTAATAATGCCTCGTTAGGCTATGTTCACGCGATGGCGCATCAGTTGGGCGGTTTCTACGATTTGCCGCATGGCGTGTGTAATGCGGTATTGCTGCCGCACGTTGAACAATTTAACAGCCGTGTCGCCGCCGCGCGTTTACGCGACTGCGCTGCAGCAATGGGCGTAGAGGTTAGCGCGATGAGCGCTCAGCAGGGCGCTGATGCCTGTGTTGCCGCGATACGCCAACTGGCGAAAAGCGTGAATATTCCGACTGGCCTACGTGATTTAAACGTGAAAGAGCAGGATTTTGCGATTCTGGCCGCCAATGCGCTGAAAGATGCCTGTGGATTGACCAACCCTGTGCAGGCATCCCATGAGGAAATCATCAGCATCTACCAGGCCGCGTTTTAATCACGCCTGCGGATAATGTGACAGGCGCGCCTCACTCACGGGGCGCGGCTTTTTTCTTTGCAAGCCATACCGCGCCTAACCGTCCTGCCTGGTTTCCTAACTGGCAAGGCTGGATGGGCACCTGCAAGGCGTCCCACTGTTCAAAGGTTTCCAGATGACGCCGCAGTAATTTAAACACCTTTTCTTCTTCACTGATGCCGCCGCCAATCAGCACCACCTGCGGGTCAAACATCGAAATAACGCTGTAGACGCCCCGGGCCAGATTACGGGCCCATAAATCGATCGCTTCGCGCAGGTGAACATCGCTGTCCATTTTTTCGAACAGTTCTTTACCGTGGGGCATCTCATCGGCGGAAAGCGCCAGCGCCTGGCGGCAGGATTCCATCAGCCCGCTTGCGGAGGCCACTTCATGCATACATTCGCCATTATCGCCCACCGGGATCACGCCAAATTCCCCGGCACGGAAATGCGACCCCCGGTACAGCGACCCGTCGAGAATAATCCCGCCGCCGATGCCGGTACCGACAGTTATGCAAACGATATTCTCGTACGTTTTCCCCGCGCCGCGCCACAGTTCGCCCAGCGCCGCGCAGTTAGCGTCGTTTTCCACGATGGCTGGCAAATCGGTGAGTTCGCCAAACAACTCAAGCAGGTTAACGCCATCCATATACGTCAGTGCGCCCGCTTTAGCCGCAACGCCCGTATGCGCATTGATATGCCCCGGGAAACTCACCCCCAAAGCGACAATGTCATACTCTTTTTGATAATTTTCGATCACTTCCTGGCATTTCTTTCTGAACGTCTGCTCATCTTCCGGCGTGTCATATTCATCAGAAATGAGCTCATGACCTTCTTCATCAATTACACCGTGTTTGATATGTGTTCCACCGACATCAAAGCCAATGAAATGCTGCATACGATTTTCCTTCCAGGGGGCATCACAGTAAGTATGGCTGAGGCCTGAAAACGGAATGTAAATTAAGGTAATACTTTAAAAACAAATGCCTGGAAGTATGCCGAAGACGGCCTCGCAGTGGCGCCAGGCGGCAGGCGTTACGCGGTGAATAAAAATGGGCTGCTTTACCTGTCACGATCAAAGCGTTGAGCATAAATGATCTGGCACTCTGACTCTTTTATGTCTGATGGAGTGGGTGATGAACCGCTTTATTGTTGCCGAATCGAATAAATGCATCGGCTGCCGAACCTGTGAGGTGGCCTGCGTAGTATCGCATCAGGCATCGCAGGATTGTTCTACCGTCAGCCCGGAGGCTTTCCAGCCGCGGATCCGTGTGGTTAAAACCGGCATGCTCTCAACGGCGGCGGTATGCCGTCAGTGCGAAGATGCGCCGTGCGGCGCAGTGTGCCCGACCCATGCGATTTCCCGCACGGGTGATTTCATCGCTGTCGACCAGGCGCGCTGCATTGGGTGTAAAACCTGTATGCTGGCGTGCCCGTATGGTGCGATGGAAGTCGTGACCGCAGGGGTGAATCAGGCGCAGGCGTTGAAGTGTGACTTGTGCTTTCATCGTGAAACCGGGCCTGCGTGCGTTGAGGCCTGCCCGACATCTGCTTTGCGCTGTATGGATCCCCTACAGCTTGAACAAATCAGCGCAGAAAAACGCCGCCGGGCGGCGGCGTGGTAAACCGTTATGCGCTCGCTTCCTGCCAGGCGAGCGCGATCTCTTCGGCCAGAATTTTCACTCCCGCCTCAATTTTTTCCGGCTCCGGCACATAGTTCATGCGCATACACTGATGCGTATGCGGCCACGGCTTATCGAGACCAGGGAAGAAATAGTCGCCAGGCACCATCAGTACGCCCCGCTTTTTAAGCCGCTGATACAGCAGTTCAGTGGTGATCGGCAAATCTTTGAACCATAACCAGAGGAAAATCGCGCCTTCTGGTTTGTGGATCAGGCAACGTTCCGGCGGCAGGTAGCGGCGAATAATCGCGAGCGTTTCCTGGACACGCTGTTGATAAAATGGCCTGATAACCGTGTCAGACAGACGCAGCAGGTCTTTACGCTTAATCATTTCACAGGCGATGGCAGGCCCGATACCACCCGGCGCCAGGCTGATAATGCCGTTCATGTTGCTGACCGCGGAAATGATCTTCTCATTGGCGATAATGATGCCGCAGCGGCTGCCAGGTAGACCAAGTTTCGACAGGCTCATGCACAGCACGATATTGGGGTTCCACAACGGTCGCGCTTCAGAAAAAATAATCCCCGGAAACGGAACGCCATATGCGTTATCAATAACTAACGGGATCCCATGCTGATTGGCGAGCGCGTCGAGCTTCATCAGCTCATCATCGGTGATGACGTTGCCGGTGGGGTTCGTAGGCCGCGAAACACATATCATCGCGGTCTCTTCGCCGATGTGCAGATGCTCAAAATCGACGTGATATTTGAACTGGCCTTCCGGCAGCAGTTCAATATTGGGGCGCGCCGAAACGAACAACTCCTCTTCGAGGCCGGAATCCGCATACCCGATATACTCTGGTGCCAGCGGAAACAGCGCTTTTTTGGTAGAGCCATCCGCCTGACGACCGGCGAACAGGTTAAACAAGTAGAAAAACGCGCTCTGACTGCCATTTGTTAGCGCAATATTCTGTGGTTCGATATCCCAACCAAATTCTTCACGCAGCATACCGGCCAGCGCGTCCAGCAGCTCGCTTTTCCCCTGTGGCCCATCATAATTACAAAGCGCTTCAGTGACTTTGCCGCTTTCCAGCATCTCGCCCAGGAGCGTATGGAAATAGTCGTTCATTTCCGGAATTTGCGCCGGATTACCCCCGCCAGCATAATCGCGCCGGGGGTGCGTAACCCGTCGTTAAGGTCTTCCATCAGGCGCGTGATGCCTGCATGGCGGGTAAATTTGTCGCCGAAAAGAGAAAAAGTCATAGCCGTCTTGATATCGAAAACTGATAAAAGAGGCTAACGATAACGCTCCCGGTTCAGTGGCGCAAATGGCAAATCCCTCAGGATGTTGCCGGTTATGCCAGAGATTTACGTTCTACTGGCATAACCTGCTGTATTAACGCTGAGGTTCACCTGCCCAAATGACCATGACCGTATCGTCGCCTTGCGTCCTGCTAAACCCGTAAACCTTCTCGTCATTAAGAGGCGTGTGTTTCCCTTCGCCAATAGCCGGATGGCGGGCGCGGAACTGGGCGAGCTTTTGCCAGTGCGCCAGAGTGGCGGCTTGCGCGCCTTCAATATCCTGCCAGTTCATGTCTGAACGGGTGCCCTGCAACGGATCGGAGCCGGTCGGTCCGAACGCGCGGGCGGTTTCGTCGCCATAAAAAATCTGTACGGCGCCCGGCGCTAACATCAGCAGTTCCGCCGCCCGGGTTCCGCCTTCGCGAAACAGACGCGTATCATGGGATGAGAGGTAACTCAGCACATTGAATTGCTGAAGCTTGTCGGCCATTTGTTGCCAGACTGGCTCGATGTTAGCCAGACAATTCACCGCGCCGGCGGCCTGCTCCTGATAATCGAAGTTGATCATCGCATCGAAGCCGTTACGGTAGTAATCGCTCAGCATCACGCCGTGCCCCCAGGCTTCGCCCGTCATCCAGAACGGCGCATCATCCAGTTTTTTATCCGGATGCGCGGCTTTCCAGTCATTGAGCGCTTCGCTGGCCTGGTTTTTCAACTGCTGCCACGCGCCCATTTCTACGTGTTTGGCGGTATCGACCCGGAATCCATCGATGCCGAAATCCCGCACCCACTGGCTGAGCCATTCGGTCAAATAATCACGCGGCGTGTAATTCGGGTGCTCTTTTGCCCGGGTATCGGGTTTTTGCTGGTAAAAATTGGGCAGACCGGTGGCGACGGTCGATTCGGTTTTCAAATCGGGCAGGAACGCCAGCGACATCGTCAGGTCATCAAAGCCGGGGCTGTCATAATCGCCAATGTCGGTGCGGATCCAGTTTTTACCCCACCATTTTTCCCATGCCGCTTTATCACTGAAGTTGATGTAATCGTTAAAGCTGTGCCACGTCTGGCCCGGTCCGGGTTTCCAGTCCGTCCAGTTTTCACCCAGCGTTTTGGTTATTTCATCGCCTTTCAGATACAGCGCGCCAAACTGATATTGCTGCATATCCGCCAGCGTGGCGTACCCGGCGTGGTTCATCACAATATCAAAGAGAACGCGGATGCCGCGCTGGTGCGCACCATCAACCAGTTTCTGGAGATCGTCGCGGGTGCCCATATTGGCATCGAGGGTGGTCCAGTCCTGGGTGTAATAACCGTGATAGGCGTAATGAGGGAAATCGCCTTTGGCGCCGCCGCCTACCCAGCCATGAATTTGTTCAAAAGGAGCGCTTATCCACAAGGCGTTAACGCCCAGGTCCTGCAGATAATCCAGCTTTTGCGTGAGGCCCTGCAGATCGCCGCCGTGGAAGGTGCCGATCTCTTCCATGCCGTCTTTTATGCCGTCCATAACTGTTGTCATTATCCGGATCGCCGTTTTCAAAGCGATCGGTCAGAACAAAATAGACGGTGGCGTTATGCCAGCTGAACGGGGCTTTTTCCGGGGTGTCTTCCGCTTCAAGCAGCAATAAGCCATTGCTGGACGCGGCTGGCATCAGGGTGATTTTGCCGTCTGTTACGGTCGCGCTGTTGCCGCTGTAAAAATCGCGAACTTTCTCGCCTTCTGCAAAACGATCGTTAACCGCTACGGTCACCGGGCCGCCATCCCATTTCGGGCATTGATGTACCGCTGCCGCCACCGCTTCAGATTCGTCCTGCTTCACGCTGAGCATCAGGGTCGGCGTACCCGAACGGGTATCAACCTGGATGTGATAATTGCCGCTACGGAACAGCTTCCACTCTGGCGCATCCCCGAACAGGGTGAAAGCGACAGCATCTGATTGAGTTTGATAGCGCCGCTCGGCTGCCAGCATTGCTCGCCTTCTGTCAGACGCAGTGGTCGCGCACCTTTTTCCAGAACGCCCTGGGTGGTGAAAATGCCGGCGGCTTTTCTTCAAAGGCGGGAAGGTCAGGCAAATTCCACTGCGCCAGTACCGTACCGGGCAGCAGTAACAGCGCGAAACAATTTTTTTTCATCGGGCGGCTCCCATGGGAATTTTACCCATTCTGGCAGGACTTTCCGTTCACAGGCTCATCCCTTAAAGCACCGTGCGGGGAGGAATCCACAGGCTGAGTGAGCTATCTCTCGTTTTTGCTTTTTTCTGCGATAACCGTCAGAGATCGCACTATTTTTAACTACGATATGCAGGCCGTGCGTGACAAGGTTTCAGATTTGTATTATTTCTTTTACTGCTCTTGATGGTTATTTTTGGTAAGATTTGAGATTCGGCTCACAAATTTTTGTCATGAATAAGGTGTTGGAATGCATTTATCCGACCAGGAGACCTAATGAAATCGACTCGATTACGACGAATCGGGGCGGCGATACTCATCTTTTTCACCTTTGCATTTTCGGGTGGAGTGCTGGCAAAACAGCACAAGACGACGAGTCATACAGCTCAGATTAAGAAAACCAGCGTCAAGCATCAGGCAAGCAGTAAAAAAGAGTATTCTCGCAATAGTGAAATAAGTGGTTCACTTCCTGATTTGCGAAAATACCCTTCCGGGACCCCAAGAAAAAAAGCGTTTCTCCGGACAGTAATGCCTTATATCACCAGCCAAAACGCGGTGATTACAGCGGAACGTAACTGGCTTATCTCTAAACAGTACGAAGGGAAATGGTCACCCGCTGAACGCGCACGTCTGAAGAAAATCGCTCAGACGTACAAAATCAGCTGGAACGGCAATACCAAACGTATTCCCTGGAACACGCTGCTTGAGCGCGTAGACATCATTCCGACCAGCATGGTGGCAACGATGGCGGCAGCGGAAAGCGGATGGGGCACCTCGAAACTTGCCCGCAGTAACAACAATCTCTTTGGCATGAAATGCACCCAGCGGAAATGCAACAGCCAGCCGGGCAAAGTGAAAGGTTACTCGCACTTTGGTTCCGTGAAAGAGTCCGTTTCGGCCTACGTGGTTAATCTGAACACGCACCCCGCGTATGCTTCCTTCCGGAAGTCACGGGCGCAGTTGCGCAAAGCGGATCAGGAATTAACGGCGACCAATATGATCCATAAACTCAAAGGCTACTCGACGAAAGGCCGGAGTTATAACAACTATCTGTTTTCCATGTATCAGGATAATCAGCGATTGCTGGCCGCCAACATGTAAGCAGTGCGTGAATAAATCGAAGAACCCGGCATGTAAGCCGGGTTTTTTTATGGGTTGCTGAAGGCGGCGCGGAAATTAACGCGAAAACTCGCTATGCCGTTCGCGATAGTCTTTTGGCGTGGCGTCATACTCTTTTTTGAAGACCGAATAAAAATACTGCAACGAAGGATAACCGCAGATTTGCGAGATCTCATTAATAGAGAGCGAGGTCGAAATGAGCAAACTGCGCGCTTTATGCAGTTTCTCGGCATGCAGAACGGCGTGAATGGTTTCGCCCACTTCTTCTTTAAAGCGTTTCTCCAGGTTAGAGCGTGACATGCCAATGGCATCCAGTACCTGTTCGACTTTAATTCCCTTGCAGGCATGGTTACGAATGTAATGCATAGCCTGAATGACCGCCGGATCATGAAGTGAACGGTAATCCGTCGACTGCCGCTCCACGACTTTGAGCGGTGGCACCAGCAGCCGTTGTAATGGCAGCGGCTCGCGCGCCAGCAACCGGTGTAACAGTTTGGCGGCCTGATAACCCATTTGGCGCGTCCCCTGAGCCACAGATGAAAGCGCGACGCGTGAGAGATAGCGTGTCAGCTCTTCATTATCGATGCCGATAACGCAAATCTTCTCAGGCACGGGGATATGTAAATGCTCGCAGACTTGCAGAACGTGGCGGGCGCGGGCGTCGGTGACGGCAATAATCCCTGTTTGCGGCGGGAGCGTTTGTAGCCAGTCAGCGAGTCGATTTTGGGCGTGTTGCCAGTTATCCGGCGCGGTTTCCAGCCCCTGATACACGACGCCGCGGTATTTTTCCTGAGCGACGAGCTGGCAAAAGGCGTGCTCGCGCTCAGCGGCCCAGCGTTTACCGCTGGAAGGCGGCAGGCCATAGAAGGCAAACCGGTGTACCCCTTTTTCTTTTAAATGCAGAAAGGCTTGCTCAACGAGGGCATAGTTATCGGTCGCGATATAATGCACCGGCGGGTAGTGTTCCGGGCTGTGATAGGAGCCGCCGACGCCGACGATGGGCACATCCACGTCCGCCAGCAGTTTTTCGATCTCTTTGTCATCGTAATCTGCGATAACGCCGTCACCTAACCACTCTTTGATATTGTCGATACGCGCCCGAAAGTCTTCTTCAATGAAAATATCCCAGCTCGATTGCGTTGCCTGGAGATACTCGCCTACGCCTTCAACCACCTGGCGGTCGTAGGCTTTATTAGCGTTGAATAACAATGTGATGCGATGACGTTTTTCAAACATGACATGGCCCTGACAGTTCTTCCATTTCCTGAATAGCATAAACAGCAATATGCCGGAGATTTTACGCTCCGGCATTGCGATCTGATGCGCAGTTTATTAGCCGCGTCGCTTGGTTGCTGAATCCATCCAGACAGCCAGCAGCAAAATGGCACCCTTCACGATGTACTGCCAGAAGGTGGGGACGTCCATCATACTCATACCGTTATCCAGCGAAGCCATGATAAACGCGCCCATGACCGCGCCGGCGACGCTACCAATTCCACCGGCGAGACTGGTGCCCCCGATTACGCAGGCTGCAATAGCATCCAGTTCGGCGATATTCCCGGCGGACGGCGAGCCCGCGCCAAGTCGGGAGCTCAGGATCAGCCCGGCAATCGCGACCATCAGGCCGTTAATGGCAAACACCGCCAGTTTGGTACGCTCAACGTTAATGCCGGATAAGCGCGCCGCTTCAATATTGCCGCCGATGGCATAAATCCGGCGACCAAAGGCAGTGCGCGTTGCCATAAACATACCGCCTAACAGTAAGAATGCGAGGATCAGCACCGGTGTCGGTACGCCGCGATAATCATTGAGCAACCAAATGGCACCCAGCACGATAACCGCAATCAGCGCCTGTTTCCCAACGCTGCCACCGGCGGCGTTAACCGGCAGCCCCAGGGTTTGCCGACGCACCCGGCCACGCCATTGCCAGGCCATAAAGGCCATTAAACCCAGCGCACCGACAACGAAGCCAATGCCGTTAGATAGGTAGCTCTGGCCGATTTGCGACATGGCATTGCTGGTGGGCGAAACGGTGGTTCCGTTAGTGATGCCGATTAAGATGCCGCGAAAAGCCAGCATCCCCGCCAGCGTCACAATAAACGACGGCACTTTCCGATAGGCCACCCACCATCCGTTCCAGGTGCCTAACAGCAAACCCAGCGCCAGCGTAACCACAACGGTAAGCGGCAGCGGCCAACCCAGCCAGACGTCGAAAATCGCCGCCGCGCCACCCAGCAGGCCCATCATTGAGCCCACCGACAGATCAATTTCCGCCGAGATAATCACGAACACCATTCCCACCGCCAGGATGCCGGTAATGGCGGTCTGGCGCAGCAGGTTCGAGACGTTACGCGCGCTGAGATAGGCACCTTCCGTCATAAAGGTAAAGAACAGCATAATGACAATAATGGCGGCAATCATGACAAACACTTGTAAGTTAAGCGCTTTCAGACCACCGGGCTTTTTCGCCAGCGGTGCCGCGAGTTTCATTTCAGACAGGTTGCTTTTCGACATAGGGTTCGCTCCTCAGGGCCGCTTCCATGACCTGCTCCTGGGTCAGGTTTTGGTTGATCAGGTTGGCTTTCAGGCGCCCTTCATGCATTACCAGCACCCGGTCGCTCAGACCGAGCACCTCTGGTAATTCTGAAGAGATAACGATGACAGCGATGCCTTGTTGCACCAGTTGGTTAATCAGCTTGTAGATTTCATATTTCGCGCCAATGTCGATGCCCCGGGTCGGTTCATCAAGGATCAAAATGCGCGGATTGAGCAGCAGACAGCGGGCAAGAATGGCTTTTTGCTGATTCCCGCCGCTTAGCCGTCCGATGGCCAGTTCCGGTGATGACGTTTTCACTTTTAGCCGGGCGATGGACTGCAAAATACATTGTTGCTCCGCCGCATCATCCAGCGTGCTGACCGGGCCGGTAAAATCGCTTAGCGACGCCAGCGTGATATTTTTACCTACTGCCATGACCGGTACGATACCGTCTCTTTTGCGGTCTTCCGGCACCATGGCAATGCCATGCGCAATCGCCTGCTGGCAATTTTTGATGCTGACGGGTGCGCCATCAATAAAGACTTCGCCTTCCCAGCGGCCTGGCCAGACGCCGAACAGGCATTGCACCGCTTCGGTACGCCCTGCGCCAACCAGCCCGGCGATGCCGAGGATCTCACCGCGACGCAGGCTGAACGAGATGTCATTAACGCGTTTGATATGGCGATTGACCGGATGCCAGGCGGTGAGGTGTTCAACGCGCAGGATTTCATCATGTATCTGATGCGGTTCGTTGGGGTAGAGGGACGTTAGCTCGCGCCCTACCATCATGGTGATAATGTCGCTTTCGCTCATCTGTTCCGCGTCGCGGGTGCCGATATGCTGACCATCACGGATAACGCAGATAGTACTGGAGATCGCCTTCACTTCGTTCAGCTTGTGAGAGATATAGATACAGGCGATGCCGTGATGCTGCAGATCGCGAATAATGTTCAGCAATACGGTGGTTTCCTGCTCAGTGAGCGACGCGGTGGGTTCATCAAGGATTAATAGCCGCACCTGCTTATTCAGGGCCTTGGCGATTTCCACCAGTTGCTGGTGACCCAGGCCTAAATCGCCCACTCGCGTATCCGGCGACAGATTCAAATTCACCTGTGCCAGCAGTTTCTGGCAGCGCAGGGTCATCGCGTCGTAATCCATTACGCCGTGACGGGTAATTTCTGCGCCAAGAAAGATGTTTTCCAGCACGGTAAGGTGTTTTACCAGCGCCAGTTCCTGGTGAATGATGGCGATACCTTTGCGTTCGGTATCGCGAATATGGCTCGCTTCGAGTTTTTCGCCTGCGAACCAGATTTCACCGTCATAGCTTCCGTGCGGGTAAATTCCGCACAAAACCTTCATTAAGGTGGATTTTCCGGAGCCGTTTTCGCCGCACAGAGAAAGCACGTCGCCCGCGTTGACGTTCAGGCTGACGTTATCCACCGCTTTCACAGCACCAAAAGCTTTGGTGATGTTTTTCATCTCGAGTAAGTAAGGCATGCCAACCCCGTGGTTCACGGTTGAATTCAGGCCACAAGCGCCCGCGAAGCGTCGCGGGCACCCGGAGATTACAAATCGCTTTGCTTATGGAAGCCGTCTTTAATGACGGTGGATTCGATATTGGTTTTTTCCACTTCGACAGGATTAAGCAGGCGTGCGGGAACATCTTTCAGCCCGTTATTCAAACTGGCGTCTGATTTCGGCGTCTGCCCGTTGCCCAGCTCAACGGCAATTTCCGCGGCGTTATTGGCAAGTTCAGTAATCGGTTTATAAACCGTCATGGTTTGGGTGCCGGCGATAATGCGTTTTACGCCTGCGAGGTCCGCATCCTGCCCGGAAATGGCGACTTTACCCGCCAGCCCTTGCGCACTCAGCGCCTGGATTGCGCCGCCTGCGGTGGCGTCGTTGGAGGCGACGACGGCATCGATTTTGTTGTTGTTAGCCGTTAAGGCGTTTTCCATAATTTTCAGCGCGTTTTCCGGCAACCAGCCATCGACCCACTGATCCCCGACGATGTGAATTTTGCCATCGTCAATGAACGGCTTAAGCACTTTCATTTGCCCGGCGCGGAACAGTTTGGCGTTATTGTCCACCGGCGAGCCGCCCATCAGGAAATAATTGCCTTGGGGCACTTTATCAACCAGCGCTTTAGCCTGTAATTCGCCGACTTTTTCGTTATCAAAAGAGATGTAGAAATCAATATCCGCGTTATTAATCATTCGGTCATACGCTAATACTTTAATTCCTTCGCGCTTGGCTTCGGCAACAACGTTACTTAATACCTGCCCATTGTAGGGAATAATGACGAGCACATCGACGCCGCGGTTAATCATGTTCTCAATCTGCGACATTTGCGTTTCTTCATTGCCATTTGCAGATTGTACAAAGACTTTGGCGCCCAGCGATTCCGCTTTTTTCACAAAAATATCGCGGTCTTTTTGCCAGCGTTCCAGACGAAGGTCGTCAATGGCCATGCCGATCTTCACTTCTTTGGCGATGCCGCTCATGCTTGTTAACAGCAGTGAGGCGCAGAGGGTGAGGGCAAGGTTCTTTATCTTCATAGTGTTAATACCTGTTGTAGGGTGATAGTGGCGTATTACAACTCAGAGTAAAGAGACGTTCTATTCAGCAAACATTTAGAGTTTTGACCTGAAAGCGGCGAACCTTCAATTACAGATTTTCGTCCCGGCATTACGTTTTTTTGTTTGTTTTCTGTTTTATGACCGCGATCGAATTTTAAATTTAACAATTGCCGCTAATTGCTTAAATCTGGATTATTTCTCGCAATGTTCATTTTTGAAGAAAATACATTTTGTGACCGGTAGCGCGTTTGTGCATTATCTTAATGCCAGTGTGAAATAACGTAATTGAGTAACGGGCGGGTAATATCCAGGATTATTTTTACACAGTGCTCGAACCCGCTCTCTGATTACGGAGTTAATTATGCAAAATTATTTCGACCAGCTTGAACGCGTGAAATATGAAGGACCAGAAACGTCGAATCCTCTGGCGTTTCGTCATTACAACCCGGACCAGAAAGTACTGGGTAAACGCATGGAAGATCATCTGCGTTCGCCGCGTGCTACTGGCACACGTTCTGCTGGAATGGCGCAGATATGTTCGGCGTCGGCTCGTTCGATCGTCCCTGGCAGCAGCCGGGCGATGCGCTGGCGCTTGCCGCCCGTAAGGCAGACGTGGCGTTTGAGTTTTTCCATAAACTGAACGTGCCGTATTACTGCTTCCACGATGTAGACGTGTCGCCGGAAGGGGCGTCTTTAAAAGAGTACCTGAATAATTTCAGCCACATGGTCGACGTGCTTGAGCAAAAGCAGCAGGAATCAGGCGTGAAATTGTTGTGGGGCACCGCGAACTGCTTTACCAACCCACGCTACGGCGCAGGTGCCGCAACCAGTCCCGATCCGGAAGTGTTTTCCTGGGCTGCTACGCAAGTGGTTACAGCGATGAACGCCACACACCGTCTGGGTGGTGAAAACTATGTGCTGTGGGGCGGCCGCGAAGGGTACGAGACGCTGCTTAATACCGATTTACGCCAGGAACGCGAGCAAATCGGCCGTTTCATGCAGATGGTCGTTGAGCACAAACATAAAATCGGCTTCCAGGGCACGCTGCTGATTGAACCGAAACCGCAAGAGCCGACGAAACATCAGTACGATTATGATGTCGCGACCGTATACGGCTTCCTGAAGCAGTTTGGGCTGGAAAAAGAAATTAAGGTCAATATCGAAGCCAACCATGCCACGCTGGCTGGTCACTCTTTCCATCATGAAATTGCTACCGCTATCGCGCTGGGCGTGTTCGGTTCCGTTGACGCCAACCGCGGTGACCCGCAGTTGGGCTGGGATACTGACCAGTTCCCTATCAGCGTGGAAGAGAACGCGCTGGTGATGTATGAAATCATCAAAGCGGGTGGTTTCACGACGGGCGGGTTGAACTTTGATGCCAAAGTGCGTCGTCAAAGCACCGATAAATACGATCTGTTCTACGGTCATATCGGCGCGATGGATACCATGGCATTAGCCCTCAAAGTCGCGGCTCGCATGATCGAAGACGGTGAGTTAGACAGCCGTGTCGCGAAGCGTTATGCCGGTTGGAATGGTGAGCTGGGCCAGCAAATTCTGAAAGGCCAGCTTACGCTTGAGCAAGTGGCGAATTACGCTGAACAGCATAATCTGGCACCGCGTCATCAGAGCGGGCATCAGGAACTGCTGGAAAATCTGGTTAACCACTATCTGTTCGATCGCTAACGTTCTGCGCCACCTCTGTGGCGCTCATTAAGGAGTTGCCGCCATGTATATCGGGATTGATTTGGGTACGTCGGGCGTTAAGGTTATTTTGCTGGATGAGAGCGGAGCGCTACGGGCGACCCATTCTGAACCCCTGACGGTATCGCGTCCGCATCCGCTGTGGTCAGAGCAAGATCCCGAATCATGGTGGCAGGCAACCGACAAAGCGATGCAGGCGCTTGGTACGCAGCACAGCCTGCGAGAAGTGAAAGCGCTTGGCATCGCCGGGCAGATGCACGGCGCAACGCTGTTGGACAAGCACCAACGGGTGCTGCGTCCGGCTATTTTGTGGAACGATGGCCGCTGCGCTGAAGAGTGTCAGTTGCTTGAGGCCAGCGTTGCGGATTCCCGATCCATTACGGGCAATCTGATGATGCCCGGCTTTACCGCGCCCAAACTGCTGTGGGTGCAGCGCCATGAACCTGACGTGTTTGAGCAGGTTGATAAGGTCTTATTACCCAAAGATTACTTACGCCTGCGGATGACGGGCGAATTTGCCGGCGATATGTCGGATGCCGCCGGAACGATGTGGCTGGATGTCGGCAAGCGTGACTGGAGCGATAAAATGCTCGCGGCCTGCGGATTAACGCGCCAAAACATGCCTGCCTTATTTGAAGGCAGCGAGGTGGCCGGGCAGCTTACAGCGGAAATCGCCAGCCGCTGGAATATGCCAGCGGTGCCCGTCGTGGCTGGCGGCGGTGATAATGCCGCAGGCGCGGTCGGCGTAGGGATTGCCGATGCCGGGCAGGCAATGCTTTCTCTCGGTACATCAGGCGTGTATTTCGCGGTCAGCGATGGGTTCTTATCCAATCCGGAGAGTGCGGTGCACAGCTTCTGCCACGCCTTGCCAAAACGCTGGCATTTAATGTCCGTTATGCTGAGCGCCGCGTCCTGCCTCGACTGGGCAGCGAAACTCACCGGCCTCGGCAGCGTTCCCGCGCTGATTGAGGCGGCGAAACAGGCGAATGGTGATGCCGGAACGGTGTGGTTTCTTCCCTATCTCTCGGGCGAACGCACGCCGCATAACAACCCGAACGCCAAAGGTGTGTTCTTCGGCATGACACATCAGCATGGCCCGGCGGAACTGGCGCAGGCGGTGCTGGAGGGCGTGGGATATGCGCTGGCAGACGGCATGGACGTGGTTCATAACTGCGGTTTACAGCCCAAAAGCATCACCCCTCATTGGCGGCGGTGCGCGTAGTGGCTACTGGCGGCAAATGTTGGCGGATATCAGCGGGCAAACCCTGGATTACCGTACCGGCGGCGATGTCGGCCCGGCACTGGGCGCGGCGCGGCTGGCGCAAATCGCGCTGGCACCAAACCGGCCACTGCAGGACTTTCTGCCGCCGCTACACCTTGAGCAGCAGCACCAGCCTGATGAAGCAATTTACAAACGCTACAGTGAAAAGCGCGAAACGTTCCGGCAGATTTATCAGCATCTCGCACCGCTGATGAAATAAGGCTGTAACACGTCCTGGTTTTGCTTTTATTTGTCCGTTTTTGGTATTACCGACTTTCGGACGCCTTGCCAGAATGGGGTTAATCCCACTCAACGAGGGCGTCCGGAAATGTCACATTCTGCATTAATTAATATCGATTCACAGGTTTCATTCTTTCACCGCGACTACTGGGATGATACCGGTTTCGCTGATTTCCAGATGGCGATTTCACGCCTGATTGCAGGCTGCCAGAAAATGGGCATCCCGGTGGTCGATATCTTTCACGTTGCCGACCAGGGCGCCTTTTCGCTGGCGTCCGGCTATGTTAAACCCATGCCTTTTTTGACGCATCAGGCGGATGTTACTTTCCACAAGCATGTCCATAATGCTTTTACCGACACCGGGCTGGATCGCTGGCTGCGCGTTCGGGAAATTAACCATGTGATTATTTGCGGGATACGCACCGAGCAGTGCTGTGAAACCACGGCGCGTGTCGCGTCTGATTTAGGCTATCAGGTCAGTTTTGTTTCTGAGGCAATGCTCACCTTTGCGATGCGCTATAAAGACATTACTCTGGATAGCCAAACCTTGCGTCATCGCACCGAGACCGTGCTGGATGGCCGCTTTGCTACGGTCCGGAAGGTTACTGAATGCCTGGAGTCACTTCAATGAAAACAGATGTCTGGTTTTTAGTGCTACCCGGTACGCTGGCGCTGGACATGATTGGACCTGCTGAAACGCTGGGCCTGGCCAGTGATGCTTTCAGATTGCATTACATTGGCCCTGAGACCGAGGTCAGCACCTCGATTGGCCTGAGAATGGGCGGCATTGAGCCCCTTCCTGAGAGCTTGCCTCAGGGCAGTTTACTGGTGCTCTCCGGCGTGAGTGATTCCACCCGTTATTTTGATACCCCTCAGGCAGTGGTGGCGCGCCGGTGGCTTAGCCGCCAGCTCGCCGCTATTCAGCGCGGCGCGATACAACTGGTGTGCGTGTGCTCCGGTTCGCTGCTGGCGGCGCGTGCCGGCCTGCTGCACGGCGTCGAATGCACAACTCATCACGATGTGATTGCGCGGCTCAAAAGCGCTGAGCCCGAGGCAATTGTGCGGGAAGGGCGAATTTTTGTTGAAGATCGCGGCATCTGGACCAGCGCCGGCATTACGTCAGGCATTGATTTATCGCTGCATCTTATCAATCGTCTGCATGGGCCCCGGCTGGCGTTAGACGTGGCGCGAGAGATGGTGGTGTGGTTTCGTCGTTCGGGAGAAGATCCGCAGCTTTCCCCGTGGTTGCGATACCGTAATCATATGCATCCAGCCGTACATAAAGCCCAGGATTTACTGTCCGGCGCGCCGGAATCTGAATGGCGGTTACCGGATATCGCCGCGCGGGTATTTGTCAGCCGCGGCATTTATCGCGATTATTTCAGCAGCATTTAGGGATCAGCGTTCGCGATTATCTGGAACAGCTTCGCCTGGCGCAGGCTGAACAACGCTTGCTGCAAGGGCAGGGCGTTGAACAAGCCTCTCTGGCAGCGGGGTTTTCATCTCCCCGCCAGCTATATCGCGCCCGGCAGCGGGTTAGCTAACCAGCCTGCGCGTATCAATGCGCTGCAGCAATAGTGAAAGCGTCAGCGAACCGGCCAGCGTGGCGCTAAAAATCCAGGCGATATCCAGCACGGGCCAGTGCGTGATTTCAATATGGCGAGTGCGCAACGCATGGATAAACAGGGCGTGAAAGCCATATATTCCGAGTGAGTGGCGTGAGATTAACGCCAGTCCCGGGAGTGGTCGCTGATTGAGCGTATTTTTCACGGTGATAAACAGGCTGATTGCGGCAATAAATACCAGCGGGCCGCAATAAAGATAAAAGGTGTCGCTGAAATTGCCCTGGCGCGCCAGTTCGCTATGCGTTCCCAGACTAATCCAGGGTGACACAGGCAATAAACGCCAGGGCGGCAGTCAGGGTATATCGCCGATAGCGTGTTTCCAGCATGCCAATCGCCCGGCCAAGTAACCCATACAGCACGTAATAAAAGGTATCGCCATTAATATACAGATTCACGGGAAGCCACTTTATGCCTCCCAGGCTTTGCGGCACCGTATTGGGATTGGCGATAACCCCAACAATCAGCAATAAGCCCAGGATCACCGATATTCCGACTTTTTTTACGGAAATTAGCGGCGAAAGCAGATAAATAACAATAATCGCGAAGAAGAACCACAGGTGATAAAACACGGGTTTTTTGCAACAGATTAACCAGTGACAACCTCGGGCTGATTGCAGTGAAAAAAGGTGATATAGAGAAACGCAATCGTGCTGTAAAACAGCAAACAAAGCCCAATGCGTAAAAAATGACGCCGTTCGGCGCTGCGCTCCCCGAAAAACAGATACCCCGAAATCATAAAAAACAGCGGTACGCTGACGCGTGAAGCGGAATTCAGCACATTGGCAAAATCCCAGCTAAACGGTGTAACGGTATCGGCATTGGTTATATACCAGGTCGTGGTATGGATCATAATCACCATTAAACAGGCGATGCCGCGCAAATTATCTATCCAGTTTATTTTCTGCTGCATTTTCTCCCCCGACTCATACTTTGCTATTCGGCTAGTGTCGGTCTATTAATTATTCACTGTACCTCGGAGCAATCTGAGTTTGCCTGCGGCGGGTTGCTCCGGGTTATCCGGGCCATCCACAATGCGTATTCACCTGCAAACTTTTGAATAAAACAACGACTAACCTGGTAGCAAAGTATCATGACCACGACACCCATACGCTTTTCTGTGCTTGCCGCTGTCATCCTTCTTGCGGGTTGCGCCAGCGAAGATACGCAATCGCAACACGCGCAAAAAGCGAAAGTCACTCCAACTCACTCCCTGGCTATGGAAAACCAGTGCCGTGAAAACGCCGCGCACCGTTATAACGTCGATCGCGAGAATATTTATATTACGGATTTTGACGCTTTCCAGGGCAGCTATGAAATGCAGGGAAATACTGCGCGCCAGGAAGGATTTACCTGTGCGTTTGATATGGACGGACAGTTTTTGCATCTTTCGATGCGTTAAATTGCGCGTCTGGAGTCAATCACCGCACTTGCCTGCTGAAATTCCGTTTTAACGCCCGTTCCGTTGCCCCTGTAATGCATCGTTGAGTCTTTTGGGTATATACTGGTCGCTTCCACTTAAACCCACTCGTATCGCGTGCGAAATCAACATGCAAAAGTTTGATACCAAGACCTTTCAGGGCTTGATCCTGACCTTACAGGATTACTGGGCCCGCCAGGGCTGCACCATTGTTCAACCTCTGGATATGGAAGTCGGCGCTGGCACATCCCATCCGATGACCTGTCTGCGTGCGCTTGGCCCTGAGCCTATCGCCGCCGCTTATGTGCAGCCTTCCCGCCGTCCGACCGATGGCCGCTACGGCGAAAACCCGAACCGTTTACAGCACTACTACCAGTTCCAGGTGATCATTAAACCGTCGCCGGACAATATTCAGGAACTGTACCTGGGATCGCTGAAAGAGCTGGGTATGGACCCCACCATTCATGATATTCGCTTCGTGGAAGATAACTGGGAAAACCCGACGCTGGGCGCCTGGGGCCTCGGCTGGGAAGTGTGGCTTAACGGTATGGAAGTCACGCAGTTTACCTACTTCCAGCAGGTTGGCGGCCTGGAATGTAAGCCGGTAACCGGTGAAATCACCTACGGTCTGGAGCGTCTCGCCATGTACATTCAGGGCGTGGACAGCGTTTACGACCTGGTCTGGAGCGACGGCCCGCTGGGTAAAACAACCTATGGCGACGTGTTCCATCAGAACGAAGTCGAGCAGTCGACCTATAACTTCGAATACGCGGATGTGGATTTCCTCTTCACCTGCTTCGAGCAGTACGAGAAAGAAGCCCAGCAGTTGCTGGCGCTGGAAAACCCGCTGCCGCTGCCAGCCTACGAACGTATTCTGAAAGCCGCCCATAGCTTTAACCTGTTAGATGCCCGTAAGGCCATCTCGGTGACCGAGCGTCAGCGCTATATCCTGCGCATTCGTACGCTGACCAAAGCTGTGGCGGAAGCCTATTACGCTTCCCGCGAAGCGCTGGGCTTCCCGATGTGTAACAGAAACAATTAAGAGGCTGCCATGTCTGAAAAAACTTTTCTGGTGGAGATCGGCACTGAAGAGCTGCCACCAAAAGCCCTGCGCAGCCTGGCGGAGTCCTTCGCTGCGAACGTTACCGCTGAACTTGATGCCGCCAATATCGCTCATGGCGACGTGAAATGGTTCGCTGCGCCGCGTCGTCTGGCGCTGAAAATCGCTAATCTGGCGGAGTCTCAACCGGATCGCGAAGTTGAAAAACGCGGCCCGGCCATCGCCCAGGCGTTTGATGCGGAAGGCAAACCGAGCAAAGCGGCAGAAGGCTGGGCGCGCGGTTGCGGTATCACTGTCGATCAGGCCGAACGTTTAACCACTGACAAAGGCGAGTGGCTGCTGTATCGCGCCCATGTCAAAGGCGAAAGCGTTGAAGCGCTGTTGCCGGGTATGATCAGCGTGTCGCTGGCGAAACTGCCAATCCCTAAACTGATGCGCTGGGGTGCCTCCGACGTGCATTTCGTGCGTCCGGTTCATACCGTTACGCTACTGCTGGATGACAAAGTGATTCCGGCGAACATTCTCGGCATTCAGTCCGATCGCGTTATTCGCGGCCATCGTTTTATGGGCGAGCCGGAATTCACGATCGATCATGCCGACCAGTATCCAGACATTCTGCGGGAGCGCGGCAAAGTTATTGCGGATTACGAACAACGTAAAGCCAAAATTAAAGCCGACGCGGAAGAGGCAGCGCGTAAAATTGGCGGTAATGCCGATCTGAGCGAAAGCCTGCTGGAAGAAGTGACCTCGCTGGTGGAATGGCCGGTGGTGCTGACCGCGAAATTTGAAGAGAAATTCCTCGCGGTGCCGGCAGAAGCGCTGGTTTATACCATGAAAGGCGACCAGAAATATTTCCCGGTCTATGACAACGCAGGCAAGTTACTGCCGAACTTTATCTTTGTGGCGAACATCGAATCGAAAGACCCGCAACAGATTATTTCCGGTAACGAAAAAGTTGTTCGCCCGCGCCTCGCCGATGCGGAGTTCTTCTTTAATACCGACCGTAAAAAACGTCTTGAAGATAACCTGCCGCGTCTGGAAACCGTGCTGTTCCAGCAACAGCTGGGTACGCTGCGTGACAAAACCGACCGTATCCAGGCGCTGTCTGGCTGGATTGCCGGTCAGACTGGCGCGGATGTCAACCACGCTACGCGCGCGGGCCTGTTATCGAAATGCGACCTGATGACCAATATGGTGTTTGAGTTTACCGACACCCAGGGCGTCATGGGGATGCACTATGCCCGCCACGACGGCGAAGCAGAAGATGTCGCGGTCGCGTTAAATGAGCAGTATCAGCCGCGTTTTGCTGGCGATGATTTGCCGTCGAACCCGGTGGCCTGTGCGGTGGCAATTGCCGATAAGATGGATACCCTTGCGGGTATTTTTGGCATCGGCCAGCACCCGAAAGGCGATAAAGACCCGTTTGCACTGCGCCGCGCCGCGCTGGGCGTGCTGCGTATTATCGTTGAGAAAAACCTGCCGCTCGACCTGCAAACACTGACTGAAGAAGCGGTGCGTTTGTATGGCAGTAAGCTGACCAACGCCAATGTGGTGGATGATGTCATCGACTTTATGCTGGGCCGTTTCCGCGCCTGGTATCAGGAAGAAGGCCACAGCGTGGATACTATCCAGGCGGTGTTGGCGCGTCGTCCAACCAAACCGGCCGATTTCGATGCCCGCATGAAAGCGGTATCGCATTTCCGTACTCTGGAAGCGGCGTCAGCGCTGGCTGCGGCTAACAAGCGCGTCTCGAACATTCTGGCGAAATCGACCGAAACGCTGTATGACCATGTACGCGCTTCAGTACTGAAAGAGCCGGAAGAACTTGAACTGGCGCGCCAGCTGGTTATTCTGCGCGACAAACTGGAGCCGTCATTTGCCAAAGGCGAATATCAACAGGCACTGGTTGAACTGGCGGCTCTGCGCACGCCAGTGGATGCGTTCTTCGATAAAGTCATGGTTATGGCGGACGATCAGGAATTGCGCGTAAACCGTTTGACGTTACTGTCTAAGCTGCGTGAGCTTTTCCTGCAGGTCGCGGATATTTCTCTACTGCAGTAACCTTTGCTGTAATAGCTAAAAAAACCCGCCAGCGATGGCGGGTTTTTTATTTATAGCGTAATCCTAAAACAAGCGTATTTATTAAAAACAACGGTTTCATTCGCGGTTCCGCTAATTATATTCCGGCTGAACATCCGTATTATTACTGCTGGGTGCCTCAGGCTATTTAGCCGGAGCATGAGGCAACGGTTAAATAGACGAAAGCCCCGTAATTAAATCCCTTTAATTAACGGGGCCGCAGTCCAAACCAACCAGTTGGATTGTAGCCCCTTCCACCGAAGGAGGCAATTATGCCTGTAAAACATAAATACCTTTTTTATGTGTATTAGTAATATGTTTAACGCTTCTTTGTTTTATCTGGATAGTGCAGGACCGCTTATGCGAGTTCAGCATTAAAGAGAGAAACAGCGAATTACGGGCGGTCCTTGCTTACGAATCCGGGAAGTAGCCGCAGTGCGGGGGAGAAATCCCCCGCATTTTAATCAACTGGAGAGGTTGGGCCTGAAAGCACCCGCACTGATTTTGAAACTATAACCCCCGTATCAAGACGGGGGTTGTCACGACCAGGAAAACCTAAAAGATACAGAGCAATAAAATTATTCCATTAACTGCTTACTGAGCTTCGGGTTCGCCTGAATCAGACGCATCAGCTTCAGTTCGGTGCTTGAGGGTTTTACGCGTTTTGATTCCCATTCATGCACCATGGCAACACTCACGCCCATCACCCGGGCCAGGTCATCGATTTTCAAACCGGTGCTCTTTCGCAGTTGCTCGAACTCGGAAAATGCAGACGATTTGTGGGACAACTTAACTTTCTGAGAATTATCTTTAAAAACAATCTGCTCAAGGCTGCTGAGCAACTCAACCATTGGATCTTTATATTCCATTGAAAACTCCTCATAAATCACACTGCGGGATCGTGAACGGTAAGAAGCCCCTTAAGAATAGTCCCTAAAAAGGATCCCGGATGGGTGCGTTGGCGATTAATCACACGATTAGATAATTGCCAACGCATTTTTACCGGATTGTGTTACTTAAATAGCTGATTATAAAAGAAATAAAACGTAAATAAAATTTATGTCTTTCGATATAAATAATGTGTAAATGTCGCGATCAGGCCAGGCGGAACGATCCCCGCTGGCCTGACCATTACGCGGCCCGTTCAATCACCATCAGAAGCTGACCCGCCTGCACCTGATTGCCCTGCTGACGCTGAAGAGTGCGGATCGTTCCCGCGACCGGCGCGGTAATCGGGATCTCCATTTTCATGGATTCAAGAATGCCGATCAGTTGGCCTTCCGCCACCTGCTCGCCGGGCTGCACTAACCACTGCCAGACGCTGCCCGCAACCAGGCTTTCCACGCCACAGCAACTGTCGGGAATGGATTCATCGCTGTCGTTTTGGGCTTCCACTTCACTTTCGAACGTGAACTGGCCGTCAGCGCGCCAGCGAGCCAGCTCCTCATCGAAAGCGCGTTGACGTTTTTGCTGGAAAGCGGCGATGTCTGACGCGTCGTGTTCAAGCATCTGCTGCCACCCGGTCAGGCTAAATTCGCCCTCTTCGATGCGCAGCGGGTAATCGCCCCAGGGGAAGCGTTCGCGCAACGTCATCAATTCATCATGGCTGACCGGGTAAAAGCGGATCTGGTCGAAAAAGCGCAGCAGCCAGGGTTGGGTAAAGGCCTCGGTTTTGCGATCCCGATTCCACATCTGCACCGTACGTCCGACGAACTGATAGCCGCCCGGGCCTTCCATCCCATAAACACACAGATAAGCACCGCCGATGCCCACGGAGTTTTCCGCCGTCCAGGTACGCGCCGGATTGTATTTCGTGGTGACCAGTCTGTGGCGGGGATCAACAGGCGTGGCGACGGGCGCGCCGAGATACACATCCCCTAATCCCATCACCAGATAAGAAGCGTTGAATACAATATCTTTGACCTGTTCAACGCTATCGAGCCCGTTGATGCGCCGGATAAATTCAATATTGCTCGGGCACCACGGCGCCCCCGGGCGTACCGACTGGGTATAGCGGGTGATCGCTTCCCGACAGGCCACGTCGTCCCAACTGAGCGGCAGCCAGACGGTGCGCGACGGCACGGTTGCGTCACGCAGATCCCGCAGTTGCAGATCGGCATCGCGGATGAGTGCGATCAGCGCATCGCGCGGGCACCGGGCCGGATCAAAATGGATCTGGAGCGAGCGGATCCCCGGCGTCATTTCCAGGCGTCCGGCGATGGTCATCGCTTCCAGATGCTGCATTAACGCATGGACCCGAAAGCGCAGGGCGATGTCCAGGCGCTGCTCGCCATATTCCACCAGAAGAAAACGATCGCCTGCCGCACGCACGGTGATAGCAGGCATACCGTCGCGGGCCTCGTCCTGCCAGCATATGGGTGACGGCAGGGCGGTAAGCGTCACATCGGTTGACGCGCTGGCTGTGGCATCTGTGTGGTCTGCTTCCTCAAGCGTCACCGGCGCGAAGGTAATGGTATCGCCTGCTTTTAACTGGCCCAGTTTCCATAAATCCTGATGGATCACCGTGGCGGGGCAGACAAATCCGCCCAACGACGGGCCGTCCGGCCCCAGGATCACCGGCATATCGCCGGTAAAATCCACGGTGCCAAACGCGTAGGCGTTATCGTGAATATTGGACGGATGCATCCCCGCCTCGCCGCCGTCCGGGCGCGCCCAGGTCGGTTTGGGGCCGATCAGGCGAATACCGGTGCGGCTGGAGTTGTAGTGCACCTGCCAGCGGGCCGCAAAAAAGTCCGCGATATCCTGTTCGGTAAAAAACTCCGGCGCGCCATGAGGGCCGTAAATGACCCGTAACTGCCAGTGGCTGGAAATAACCGGATAAGCGTCGGCGGGCAGCGTGGCCGCAGGACGGATGGACGGCGCGGCCAGATGGATCACATCACCCGCACGCAGCGCCCGCCCGGCATGGCCGCCAAATTTTCCCAGCGTAAAGGTGCTGCGGCTGCCCAGGTAAGAAGGACAATCCAGCCCGCCTGCGATCAGCAAATAACTCCGGCAACCCGCGCCCTGTACCGCGCCGAGTTTAAGCGTCTGCCCCGCCTGTACGGTTATCACCTGGCGCATGACGAGCGGTGCCTCATCAAGCGTGGCGTCGATGTCTGCGCCGGTCAGCGCGATGGAACACGGTTGATTGAAGCGCAGCGTCGGGCCGCGCAGAGTGATTTCCAGTCCGGCGGCCTCACGCGGGTTCTGCAACAGCTGGTTACCCAGCGCAAACGCCAGGCTGTCGAACGGGCCGGAAGGTGGCACGCCAACGTCCCAGTAACCCACCCGCCCGGGTAAGTCCTGAATCGTGGTCATGGTGCCGCCGCTCAGCACGTCCAGCGTGGCGGGCTGCCACGCGATTTCGCCTAAAGTGGCGGTAATCACGTTGCCTTCCTGTATCTGTGGCAGCGTCAGTAAATGACGAAGCCATATCAGGTTGGTTTCAATGCCATAGAGACGGGTTTGAGCCAGCGCATTTTGCAGCGCCGTTAACGCCTCGGACCGGCTGTCGGCATGAACAATCACTTTCGCCAGCATCGGATCGTAAAACGCCGATACCTCACAGCCGCCGGATATCCAGCTGTCAATGCGCAACCGGGCGTCTGCCACGCTGTCCGGGAAGACCACTTCGCTGAGTAATCCGGCCACCGGCTGGAAATTTTTGGCCGGATCTTCTGCATACAGACGCACCTGGATGGCATGGCCTTTGGGCTCAGTGACCAGCGTATCCAGCGCAGGCAGGGTTTGCGCGCCCAGCTCGACCATCCAGCGCACAATGTCCACACCGTAAACCATTTCGGTTACACCGTGTTCCACCTGCAAACGGGTGTTCACTTCCAGGAACCAGAACTGTTGCGATACATCGTCATAAACATATTCCACGGTGCCTGCGCTCCGGTAGTTCACGGCCTGACACAGACGGATTGCGGTGGCGTGAAGCGCCTGGCGGTTAGCGTCAGAAAGGCGCGGCGCAGGCGTTTCTTCGATCACTTTCTGGTTACGGCGCTGCGCGGAACAATCGCGCTCGCCGAGTGCGATGACATTGCCGTTGCCGTCGCCGAAGACCTGGACTTCAATATGGCGCGCCCGGGCGATAAATTTCTCTAAAAAGACGCCATCGTCGGCGAAGTTGTTGCCCGCCAGACGTTTGACGCGGGTAAAAGCGTCAAGCAGTGCAGCGGCATCATCGCAGCGCTGCATCCCGATACCTCCGCCGCCCGCAGTACTTTTCAACATCACCGGATAGCCGATTTTTTCCGCTGCTTCATGGGCGGCTTCCGGTGTGGTTAGCAGACCGCTGCCTGGCAGTAACGGAACCTGGTTGTGTTCCGCCAGTTCGCGGGCGCGATGCTTAAGGCCAAACGCCGCCATCTGTTCTGTGGTCGGGCCGAGGAACACCACGCCTTCACGTTCACAGCGTTCAACAAAACGGGCATTTTCGCTCAGAAAACCGTAACCGGGATGCACCGCCTGGACGGCGTTTTCGCGCATGATGGCGAACAGTTTGTCCTGATTGAGATAGGTTTCGCGTACGTTGCCGTCGCCCAGCGACACGGCAACATCCGCCTGACGAACGTGCTCGGCGTGTTTATCCGCTTCGGCATACACCGCGATAACGGTAATGCCCATCTGCTTCAGGGTGCGGATAATGCGCACTGCAATCGCGCCACGGTTGGCAATAAGAATTCGGGTTAACATAACCGGCTCTCCGGCGGGCAGGTCGTCCTGCGTCATGAATAGCGCTGTGTTGCGGGTCGTCCCGCAGCGCCGTATCACCACACCGTGACGGCGATGGGGGTCGGGTTATAGCCGTTACAGGGATTGTTAAGCTGCGGACAGTTGGAAATCAGCACCAGTACGTTCATTTTGGCGACCAGTTCGACATATTTTCCCGGCGCGGAAATGCCATCGGCAAAGCACAGCCCGCCATCTCCGGTAACCGGCACATTCATAAAGAAGTTGATGTTGTGGGTGATATCGCGGCGCGTCAGGCCAAACTCCGGGTGCTCAGCAATCGCCAGCATCCACGAGTCGCGGCAGGCGTGCATATGACGCTTTTCCAGGTCATAGCGCACGGTATTGCTCTCGGTGGCGCAGGCGCCGCCCAGCGTATCGTGGCGGCCACAGGTATCGGCGACAATCTCCAGCATCGGCCGGTCGTCGCTGGAGCGCAGGATGGTCCCCGTGGTCAGAAACACGTTACCCTGGCCGCGAACCGTGTCAGGCATGCTGTAGCGTTCGGCAATATCATCGGCATTGAAAAACAGCGTGTCCGCCGCCTGGTTGCCTTCCAGATCGGTAATACGCAGCGTCTGCCCTTCCGTGACCTTATACAGCCAGTAATCGCCGGCTTTTACGGTGGCATGACAGATGGCATCCGCCGGGTTGCGCGTGCTTTCGGTCAGCATGAGCAGGCTCCTTCGCTAAAATGATAAAGATGGTTGTTGCACAGCCCGCGCTGGTTTTCGGCGCGTTCAAGGCACAAGGCAGAGAGCGGTTTGCGCTCGCCGTCGATGTGAATGCCCAGTGGCTGACGGGGATACGCCGTGGCGCGGCTCAACGGATGCGGACAGGTGTGAAGGATAACCAGCGTATCCATCGCGAAGCGCAACGTGACACTGGCCCCCGCTTCTCCCTGGCGAACCAGCGCCAGTTTGCCGTCCTCATCAGCGGCGACATGGGCAAACAGATTCAGGCATGCCGCCATATCGCGTTTGCCGAGGCCGTATTTCGCCAGTTCGACCAGGAAGCTGTCATAGCCGTTCTGATGACGGTCGTTACGCGCCTGCTGGTAATCGCTCGTGCCGAACTGGTGTTCGATAAGCGCGGCGTTAGCGGTGCCGCACACCGTTTCATGCCAGCCGAAGCTGTCGTGCTCGATGCCGCAAAATATCCGTCCCATATCCGAATAGAGACAATGGCCCGCCGTCAGGCGAAACGTGTGCTGGCATTTCAGGGTATCGGGCGCGTTATAGCGCTCCAGCAGGTTTTCAGGGTTATAAAACAGTACGCCAGCGTTCACGCCGCCCGCCACATCGGTCAGGGTCAGCGCGGTGCCCCGGCGCATCATCAGCGACCAGTGGCTGCCTGCCGGTAACTCGGTTTGATAGGAATTCATCATGGCTCCTTCTTAATGGCCAAACAGCGCGGTGGGCTGTTCAGTGACGGGATACGGGGCATGCGGGAACAGCGGCGTCACGCTGCCTGCGGGTTTACGATCCAGTGGGATGTCGTAGGTGATACTGGCGCCATACGCGTCCGGCGCCTGGGGGTCGTGGCGTACTTTGTCGAACACCCACAGCCGGGAACCCAGCGAAAACCCCTCTTTCAAATCGTGGGTAATCATAAAAATGGTTAACTTATGGCGCTCCCACAGCGAACTAATCAGGACGTGCATCTCCGCGCGGATGCCCGGATCGAGCGCGCCGAACGGTTCGTCGAGCAACAGGATGCGCGGACGTTTCATTAACGCCTGCGCCAGCGCCAGGCGCTGCTGCATCCCACCGGAAAGCTGATGCGGGTATTTATCCTGCGCGCCCAGCAATCCGACCTGTTTCAACATCATGCGAGCCTGTTCGCGAATGGCGGCGCGTTTGCGCCCCCAGACACGGCCGAGCCATCGCGCCTGACTGAACTCCTCCGCCAGCATGACGTTCTCAATCACCGTAAGATGCGGGAATACCGAATAGCGCTGAAACACGATTCCGCGCTGGGCGTCAGGCTCCTGGGCCAGCGGCTGGCCGTCGAGCAAAAATGTGCCTTTGGAAGGGGACTCCGTGCCGAGCAGCATCTTCAGAAAAGTGGTTTTTACCGCAGCCGGACGCGCCGACAATGGTAATAAACTCCCCTTCGTCAACGCTGACGTTGAGCCGCTCCAGCACCACCTGGCTGCCGTAATCTTTCCCGACGTTTTTCAGTTCTAATAAAGACATGGCAACTCCTTAACGGGCGTAGTACCAGGGGAAACAGCGGCGGTTAACGATCCGCAGCAGCAAATCAAGGGCGAAAGCGAGCAGGGTTATCCAGGCGACGTAAGGCAAAATCACGTCCATCGCCATATAACGGCGCATCAGGAATATGCGGTAACCCAACCCTTCGGTGGCGGCAATGGCTTCTGCCGCAATCAAAAACAGCCATGCTGAGCAGAGCGACAGGCGGACCGCGTCAATCAGCCGCGGCATCAGCTGCGGCAAAAATACCCGCCACAAAATTTGCCCGCTGTGCCCGCCCAGCGTCTGGGCTTTGATCAACTGTTCATGGGGAATGGCCATGGCCTGAAGCTGCAAATCGCGAACGATAAACGGCGTAATGCCAATCACGATCAGCACGATTTTCGAGAGCTCGCCAAGGCCGAAGCAGATAAACAGAATGGGCAGAATAGCCAGCGGCGGGATCAGTGCCAGCGTGGTAATCAGCGGTGATAAAAACGCCCGTACAGCAGGCAGCGCGCCGCAAAACAGGCCGAAAGCCAGCGCGACAATCGCGCTCAGCGCCGCGCCGCTGAGCAGACGTAGCAGGCTGGCGGCGGTATCGGTCCACAGCAGATACTCCCCGGTGCGCGGGCTGGGGGTAAACGCCATCCGGTCAATGGCGCTGAACATGGCATCAAAACCGGGCAGCAGCTTATCGGCGCTATTGGCCGCCAGCCGCGCGTCGGAGGCGATCAGATAGATAAACAGCATCGCCAGTAGCGGAAGCGCGCCCAGCAGCACCCGGCTCATCGGCTGCGGTTGAAAGTTGATAATTTGCGCATGGACGCCTCCGTGATCAGAGTTGGTTAGTGGCTGCAAGTCGGACGAATTCGTCGCTAAAACGTAATTTGACGTTTTTGCGTGTCGCCCCCAGACGCCCGCAGGCGTTTCGATGCCGACCACATCAGCAGACGGCGCGGCGTCGCCCAACAAACCGTGGGAGAAAGAGAACTCCGCCACTTTTTGCATAGTGGTTTTCAGCTGTGGGCTGGTGGTAAATGCCAGCGCCAGTTGGGGAGTGGTGAACAGATGCGTGGCGGCCAGTTGTCCGTCAAAGCCTTCCAGCGTGGTCCCTGCCGCTTCGCCCATCAGAGTGCGTGCTGCTTTAGCGGTTTCGCTGTCGCCCTGCATGGTTTTCAGGGTTTCAAACCATGCGCCGGTCAGCGCTTTGCCCAGCTCTGGATTGCTTTTCAGCGTGGCGGTATTGACCACCAGCAGGTCGAGGATCTCGCCGGGGATTTTCGCTGAGGTGAACAGGGTTTTCGCACCCGGTTGCTTTTGCGCTTCGGCCAGCAACGGGTTCCAGGTAACGATGTTTTTCACATCCGGCGTGGTGAAGGCGGAAACCAGATCTGCATCCGCCGTATTGACGACCGTAATGTCTTTTTCGCTCAGGCCTGCTGTTTCCAGCGCCCGTGCCAGCAAATAGTGGGAGACGGACAGCTCCACCAGATTCACCGCCTGGCCTTTTAGCGCCGCGACGCTGTCGGCGGATTTGGTCAGGATGCCGTCGTTGCCGTTGGAGTAGTCACCGACGATGAGCGCCGTGGAATCCACGCCGCCGCTGGCGGGCAGGGTGAGCGCATCCATATTGGTCATGGTGCAGCCGTCAAATCGCCTGCGGTGTACTGGTTTACGGATTCGATATAGTCGTTAACCTGCACGAACTGGATATCAATGTTGTACTTGTCGGCCCATTTTTTGATGATGCCGCTCTGTTGGGCGTAATCCCAGGGCATCCATCCGGCATAAATCGACCAGCAGAGTTTGAAGGCGGGTTTGGCCGCCGCGGCGGAGGCGCTAAACAGAACCAGCGCGGCGAGCAGGAGACCTTTATAACGGGCTTTAAGCATGACGGTTCCTCTGACGTTAACGGAATAAGCAGGAGGGCGCGAGCCAGTCGCGTATCCTCCCGGGCTTTTGTCCCGCCGTGTAACCGCCAGAGGGCGGTCGATCGCTCTCGGACCAGCGTCTTGCGACCGGAACCCTAGCGATCCATTTCCAGATTGTCTGGCGACGGCGGCTTACCGCCTGTCCCCCCTGCACGGTATACAGAGCAAGATGAGTGCCAGTTTCGGTTAAACGTCAAAAAAACCAGTGCTTACAACGGACTGCATCACGCAGGTCAGCCGGAGGCGCCACTCCCGTTGCGTCATGACGGTGCAGCACGGTGTGCAGTGGCGCACCGGGATGAAGCAGCGGGCAAAGAGTTTGCCTCACAGGGGTATCATGCAGGGCGCGACTGCACTATCCTTGTCAACGTTGAAGGCACGCGGGTTGTCGTGTGCGTATTTTTGGGTGAAGGAGTTTAAAGATGGCGACAGGAAAGTCCTGCTCTCGCTGGTTTGCGCCTTTGGCGGCGTTACTGATGGTGGTCAGCCTGAGCGGTTGCTTCGATAAAGAGGGCGATCAACGCAAAGCGTTTATCGATTTTCTGCAAAACACAGTAATGCGCAGCGGCGAACGTCTGCCGACGCTGACGGCGGACCAGAAAAAGCAATTTGGGCCGTTTGTTTCGGATTACGCCATTATTTATGGCTATTCCCAGCAGGTTACTCAGGCGATGGATGCCGGTATTCGTCCGGTCGTCGATAGCGTCAACGCGATCCGCGTTCCGCAGGATTATATGACGCAAAGCAACGCGCTGCGTCAGGCTAACGGGTCACTGGGCGTTCTGAGTCAGCAACTGCAAAACGCCAAAATGCAGGCAGACAGCTCAAAAGCGTCGCTGAAGCAGGCAGATGATTTAAAACCCGTCTACGACAAAGCCTTTGAAAAAGTCGTCACCACGCCGGCAAACGCGCTGCAACCGCTGATCCCGGCGGCGCAGACCTTTACCCAACAGCTGGTGCAGGTCGGTGATTTTATCAGCCAGCAGGGTACCCAGGTGAGCTTTGTGGCCAACGGCATTCAGTTCCCAACGTCTCAACAGGCAAGCCAGTACAACCAATTGATTGGGCCGCTGGCGGCGCAGCATCAGGCGTTTAATCAGGCGTATTCCGCCGTCGTTAACGCGCTGCAATAATCTTTCCGCTTCCTCGCGCCGGGTGTGTGAGGAAGCTTTTTTTTACCCCGAATATGAAACTGGTGTGCATTTCCTGTCTGTTTGTGCCTATTTGACCGGCACATGTTTCATTCACCCGCCCCGCTTGCTATAACGTTGCCACTGGAAGTCATAAAAAAATTAACTCCTACCCTAACGAAAGCGTAAGGACATCCCATGTCTGATATTCGGCAACGCACCGTGGAAAATATGCAAAAGTTTTCCAGAGCAATGATCGGGGCAGTCTTATTTTTACCGGTAATCGGTTTAATTCTGGCGCTCAGTTCAGTATTAACAAATCCCACATTAATTCCTGAAAACAGTGTTATTCATAATATTGGCCAGTTATTAGGTGATACGTTTTGGCCGTTGTTTGGAAATTTAGGTTTATTATTTTGCGTGGGCATCAGTTATGGCCTGGCGAAAGATAAAAAAACCGAAGTCGCCCTGGTGGCGGTGATGTGTTTTATTATGTTTTTAGGCGCAAACCACTCCTGGCTTGAATTAACACATCATGTCGCGGATACCATCAACGGTGAATATTATGGCACCGGGCAAACGCGGTTGTTGGGTTTTGTTGTTGTCGATATGGGGGTATTTCTCGGCATCATTCTGGGCTGCACGATTGCGTGGGTACATAATAAAGTTTCGCAGATTGAATTACCCGGCGCGCTTTCCATGTACGGCGGCGCAAAGCTAACGCTGATAGCCATGACGCCGGTAGTGCTGCTTTATGCTATTGCCTTTACCACCATCTGGCCGTTCATGACCCATGGCATTACTGCGCTTACCGGTTTTATGAAAAATGCCGGTGTGGCGGGCGTGTTCGTTTACGGTTTCTTTGAAAAATTTCTGATTCCTACCGGGCTGCATCACTTCGTCTGGTCGCCGTTCCAGCTTACGCAGATTGGCGGCACCCTGACGGTGGACGGGCAGACAGTATCCGGCACGCAGGCGATTTTCCTGGCCTATATGCGCCATCCGGATTTAACGCCGATCATGAACGACGCGCTGCGTTTTTCACAGCAGGGCATGACGACGATCTTCGGGCTTTCCGGCGCGGCGCTGGCGTTTTATCACACCGCCACCCCGGCCAAAAAACAGATGGCGAAAGCCATCTTATTACCGGCGATCATTACCTCCATTTTGACCGGTATTACCGAACCGATTGAATTTACTTTCCTGTTTGTTTCTCCGCTGCTTTGGGTGATCCATGCCACCCTGACGGCGGCATCACAGGCGATTTGCGACCTGTTCAGCGTACGTCCGTGGGGAGCGTCAGGTTTAATTGAGTTTGTGATTTATAACCTGCCGTTGCCGGTAGCATTAACCCGCTGGCCGTTATATATCGTGATCGGTATTGGGCAATTTGCCGCTTATTACGTGATATTCCGCACGCTGGTCGTCAAATTAAATCTGAAAACCCCAGGGCGCGAAGACGATGACGAAGTGAAGTTGTACAGCAAACAGGATTACCAGGCGAAGAATAAACAAAAAAATAATGATGTGACCGACGAGATTATTAATGGCTTAGGTGGCCGTGAAAATATTGTCTCGGTAGATAATTGCTTCACCCGTTTACGTGTCGCGGTAAAAGATTTAACGCAGGTTAATGATGCCATCCTGAAATCAACCGGGGCTAACGGCGTCGTAAGAAATAATAATGAAGTACAGGTTATTTATGGCGTGAGAGTAGGGCAAATTCGCTCACGAGTGGACGTCTGGCTCGCGCAAACACAAACCGGGAGTAACGTATGAAATTAGCAGTATTAGGTGGCGGCGGCGTTCGCTCAGCATTTTTAGCCAAATCTCTGGCGTACAATGCCCATCGCATTAATCTTAAAGAAGTCGTTTTCCTGGACAGCTCTGAAGAGAATCTGGCGCTGTTTGGCGAACTGGCGCGCTATGTGTTCACCACGATTCGCCCGGATATTGATTTCAAACTGACGCGCGATCCGCTGGTGGCGCTGAAAGATGCCAATTACATCATTACCACCCTGCGCGTCGGCGGCGATGAAAGCCGCATTCGCGATGAGCGAATTGCGCTGAATTTAAATACTCTGGGCCAGGAAACCACGGGCGCAGGCGGTTTCGCGATGGCGCTGCGTTCAGTGCCTGCGATCCTCGAATATTGCCGTCTGATTGAAGAACACGCCGCCAGCGATGCGATTCTGTTTAACTTCACCAACCCGTCGGGGCTGGTGACGGAAGCCATTGTGAAATCAGGCTTCAGCCGTCGCGTTTATGGCATCTGCGACGCGCCGTCGGAGCTGATCCGTGAATTACCCGCGCTGCTCGACTGCGAAGAACGCGATTTGCGGGTGGAGTGCTACGGCCTGAACCATTTTTCATGGTTTACCAACATCACCGTGAAAGGCGAGTCGGTCACTGAAAAGCTGATCAACATGCCGGAACTGTATAAGCAGACCGCTATGCAGTACTTTTCGCCAGAACTGGTGCGCCTGTGCGACAACCAGTTACTTAACGAATACCTCTATTACTACTACTACAAAGAAGAAGCGCTGGCGGCCATTCAGGCTTCCGGTGAAACGCGCGGCGAACAGATCGCCCGCATTAACCACGAAATGCGTGAAGAGTTATCCGGTATTGATGTCAAAGCCGAGCCGCAGCGTGCGTTTGCCGTATGGATGAAACACTATTTACGGCGTGAAAACAGCTATATGCAAAATGAATCGCAGCAGGAAAAATTCCACACCAGGGAACCGCTTACGCTGCAACAATTCATTGAAGAGCCGGATACCGGTGGCTATGCGGGCGTGGCGCTGGATATCCTTGAGGCGGTGAACAGCAAGGAAACCAAACGCATCGTGGTATCGATACCGAATAACGGCACGCTGGACTTCCTGCGTCCGGACGATGTGATTGAAATCAGCTGCGATCTCAGCAAGAACGGCTTAAAGCCGGTAACCCCTGCGTACGTGCCCCAGGCGCAGAAAAATATGATCTCCTGCGTGAAGGAATACGAACGGCTGGGCGTGGAGGCTATCCTCACCGGTGATCGCAGCCTGGCGGTGCGGGCGTTGATGGCGCACCCGCTGATAGGTTCGTGGAGCCTGGCGGAAAAACTGGTTCATGCTTATATCGATGAACCTAAACACGCCTGAGGCTGTGAATAAAGGGGCGTTGCGCCCCTTTATTTTTTCTGGTTAAACCACAGCTTCAGTAAATGCTCGAACCCTAAAATACAGTAGCCAAAAAACGGATTGGACCAGTAAATATCGTCATCATACTTTTGCGGGTCGTGAATAATAAATGCGGTATCCGCCTGGGTTGCCAGCGGGCTTTGGTAATCGCCGGTAAAACAGATGATATTGATATTTTTATTTTCCAGCGCTTTAAGCCAGTTTAAGGCGAAGCTGCTGCGTCCGGATTTGGATATTATCCAGATGGAATCAAATTTGGCGGCGGTCTTTTGTTCGAGAATTTCATAATCGGGCCACAGCGCCAGGGAAGCGTTTACCCCGGTAACCAGAAATTTATTATAAATATACTGGGCGATAAGCTGCGAAAAGCCGCTGCCATGGATAAGGATTTTTTCACGGCTTAGCCCTTCCAGCAGCGTGTCCAGGGAGTGTGCGGGCTGAATATTCATGAAATCAACATCGTTGGTGACATCACGCCGGGGCATCGTAATGTTGAATTTAATGAAATACACCATTTCCAGCCAGCCGCTGAATTTTAATTTTTTGGCCAGCCGGACCAGCGTTGAAGGGTTGCTGTAACATTTCTCAGCGACGCTGCGCACGCCTTCTTTAAGGCATAGCTCAGGGTTTTCCTGAATAGTATTCAGTACCAGTAATTCTGTTCGGGTGAATTTAATATCACGGAATAAATTTTGGATGTCCATTATGCGCTCCCGATAATCTTCAAAACTTTATCACAAGACGGCGCAGCACGGCATAACGCGTAAAGGAAATAACGTCAAATGGCGAAAACGACAGGGGTGTTAATATCGGTTTTCTTTTTATGGGGAACCCTGACGGCAATCAACAGCACGTTACCCCTTTATTTTCTGGATTATTTCCAGTTAACCTGGCAGCAAGCGATCAGTATGAACACGCTGTTCTATCTGGCCCCTTTTTTAACCTGTCTGCCTTGCGGATGGCTGTTATCGCGATGGGGATATCGTCGAATGCTTTATGGCGCGCTGCTGCTCACAGCGGCGGGCGCGGCCTTGCTGGCGCTCGGGCTGGTGATGTATCAGTTCCGCCTGAGTCAGGGCGCGGTATTTGTGATGGCGTCGGGCGTTGCCGCGCTACAGGTGGTCACAAACCCTTACCTGGCGGCGCTGAGCGGGCCGGAACGCCAGGTTAGCCAGTTGTCGCTGGCCTCGGCGCTGAATTCTCTGGGCACCACGCTTGCCCCGCTGGCCGTCGCTGTCCTGCTGGCAAACTTCCCTGCGAACAGCGCATTGCACCAGGAGCCGCTGCGCTGGCTGTGGACCGGGCTGGCGCTGTTTGCCGTGTTGATTATTCTGCTCGGCAAAGCCAGCCGTCTGCCAGATGCCGCAGTGCGCCTGGCGAGGCCCAGCTTTCGCGCACTGTTTCAGCGTAAACGGATGATTTTACATATTCTGGCGCTGTTCATTTACGTCGGCGTTGAGGTCTCGCTGGCGACCAGTACGGCTAACTGGTGGGTGCAGGTCGGTGGCAAGCGCATCGATCAGGCGATGTCCTTAATGGCGGTGTACTGGGGCGGGGCGCTGGTTGGGCGCTTCGTATTTAGCGCCCTGGCGCATCGCATCAGCGTGCGTATGACAACGCTGTGTATGACCTGGAGCGCCATGCTGCTGGTACTGGCAGGGGTGATGCTGAATAACGCTCACGGCGGCTATTTATTGCTGATAACCGGCTTAGCGAACGCCATTCTCTATCCGGTCATTTTTAGCCAGTTGCTCAGAGATGCACAGGATCAGGCGGGGCTGGCGTCGGCGCTGGCGATTATGGCGGGGGTTGGCGGCGCGGTGCTGCCGTGGTTGCAGAGCGTGTTGATTGAAGAAATCACGCTGCGCTACAGCTTTTTACTGCCGGTCGCCCTGTATGGGCTGTTGACGCTGTGGGCCGGGTTTATGTGCCAGACGCCACGCAATGCGCCGCTTTCAACCGAAGTGGAAAGCGGCCTGAATCACGATTAGCCGTTAAGCACCTGCGGGTTCACGCAGTTCTTTTCGACGTTACCGCTTAATGCGTCGATCAGGTTATCCACGGCGCAGGCGGCCATGTTGTAGCGGGTTTCATGGGTGGCGGAGCCGATATGCGGCAGCGCTACCACGTTCGGCATCTTCAGCAGTTTGGAGTCGACCGGCAGCGGCTCCTGCTCAAACACGTCCAGGCCCGCGGCGTGGATCTCGCCTGCTTTCAGTGCCGCGATCAGCGCCGCTTCATCCACCACCGGGCCACGGCCTGCGTTGATGAATACCGCAGACGATTTCATGGTTTTGAACTGCTTCTCGCCAATCATATGGTAGGTTTCATCGGTTAACGGCAGCACCAGACACACGAAATCCGACTCCGCCAGCAGGGTGTCGATATCGCAATAACGCGCATTGAAACGTTCTTCGGCTTCGCTGTGATGGCGGCGTGCGTTGTACAAAATCGGCATTGAAAAACCGAAGTGCGCGCGCTGCGCCAGCGCCAGGCCAATACGTCCCATGCCGATGATGCCCATGGTTTTATGGTGCACATCAATGCCAAACCAGTCCGGCCCGATACTCTTCTGCCATTCGCCTTTCTTCACGCGCTCCGCCACTTCCACCGCACGACGTGCGGTTGCCAGCACCAGCGTCATCATGGTGTCGGCCACGGTTTCGGTCAGCACAGTCGGGGTGTGCATCAGCGCCACCTTACGGGCCGTTAACGCATCGACATCAAAGTTGTCGTAGCCTACTGAAATAGTCGAGGTGGCACGCAATTGCGGCATCTTTTCCAGCAGTGCGGCATCAACGTTCTGGCTGGAACCCAGCAGGCCAACTGCGTTTGCGAACAACTCCGGATGCTTCGCCTGGCTTTCGGCGTCAATGCTGGCGAGCTCGGTAACGTCAAAGTGGCTTTGCAGGCGGCTTAGCAGGTCATCAGGTAAGGATTTATAGAGAATTACAGACGGCTTCATTCACTCTCTCCGTGGAACGTGTCGGATGTGATGGCAAAGCGGGCGGCTGGTTGCCGCCCGTCGCCTTTAAGCATGGCGTGCGCCTGCCGGATGTTTTTGATGATTAGCAGGCTTAACAATTAAAGTAAGCCACACTGAGGCAAAAAGTGCCACACCCATAAAAATGTAGGATGCGGACGGGCTGCCGGTGACGCCGTTCAGATAACCCACGACCCAGGAACCGATAAACGAGCCCAGCGCACCCATACTGTTAATGAGCGCCATCGCGCCGCCCGCCACGTTCTTAGGCAGCATTTCCGGGATAATCGCAAAGAACGGACCATAAGGCGCATACATCGCCGCACCGGCGATCACCAACAGGGTGTAAGAGAGCCAGAAGTTATTCGCGCCAACAGCCCAGGAACCGATAAAGGCGAATGCGCCAATCAGCAGCAACGGCCAGACGAACAGTTTGCGGTTTTGCATTTTGTCCGACGCCCACGACACCAGAATCATGGCGATGGTGGCCGCCAGGTAGGGAACAGAAGAGAGCCAGCCCACTTCCACCATGCCCATATTTTCACTGCCGTTGCGGATAATCGACGGCAACCACAGCACGAAGCCATACACGCCGATGCTCCAGGCGAAATACTGCATGCACAGCAGCACCACGTTGCGGGAACGGAAGGCTTCACTGTAGTTGCGGACTGCTTTAATGCCTTTTTGTTCTTCGTCCAGTTGAGCCTGCAGGGCGGCTTTTTCGCTGTCTGCCAGCCAGTTCACCTGGTTGGGTTTATCTTTCACCAGCACCCACCAGCAGAAAGCCCAGATGATTGCCGGTACGCCTTCAATGATAAACATTTCGCGCCAGCCAAAAGCCTGGATCAGATAGCCGGACACCACGGACATCCACAACACGGTGACCGGGTTACCCAGGATGAGGAAGGTGTTGGCACGCGAGCGTTCCGATTTGGTGAACCAGTTACTGATGTAAATCAGCATCGCAGGCATGACCGCCGCTTCCACGACCCCAAGGATAAAGCGGATCGCCGCCAGCATCGGGATATTGCTCACCATCCCGGTCAGCGAGGCGCAACCGCCCCATAAAATCAGGCAGATGAAAATCAGTTTACGGACGCTGCGGCGCTCGGCATACATCGCGCCGGGGATCTGGAAGAAGAAATAGCCGAGGAAAAACAGCGCACCAAGCAGCGACGAAACGCCCTTGGTGATGCCCAAATCCTCGTTAATGCCAGCCGCAGACGCAAAGCTGAAGTTGGCACGGTCAAGATACGCCAGGCTGTAAGTAATAAAGATGATCGGCATGATGTACAGCCAGCGTTTTGGCGCATTGGTTGGGCTTTTCATAGACATCCCTCAGGTTTAGGGTTGCGCATCGCGTCCGGGTGTAGGGTCAGAAGCGGATGCAGGATTCAGTCAGACGTTTATACACACAGCGTGGATTCGCTGGCGGCCAGTTCAGCGCGGGTGGGTAAGCCTTCGCTGTCCCCCTGCACCTGAATCGCCAGAGCGCCAATGGTGTTGCCCCGGCGTACCGCATCGCGAATCGATAATCCATCCAGCAAACCGCTGATCACGCCGACGGCAAAGCCATCGCCTGCGCCAACGGTGTCCACAACATGCCTGACATTGCAGGCTGCCACGCTACCCTGCTCACCCTGAGCAGTTTTGAACCAGGCGCCATCCGCACCGGTTTTGATCGCCACGCACGTCACGCCGTGGTCGAGATAAAAGTCGGCGATCGCTTCAGGCTGGCGATAGCCGGTAAGAATTTCGCCTTCGTTAATGCCCGGAAGCACCCAGTTCGCCTGAAACGCCAGCTTGTTAAGCTGTTCCACCATTTGCGCTTCGCTTTTCCACAGCACCGGGCGCAGATTGGGATCGAAAGAGATAGTTTTGCCCTGGCTGCGGAACAGCGAGGCCGCATGGTTCAGCAACGCCAGTGACGTTTCCGACAGCGCCGCCGCCACGCCGCTCAGGTGCAAATGGCGCGCTGAGTTAAAGCCGATATAGCCTGCGTCTTCCACTGACAGATGGCTGGCCGCAGAGCCTTTACGGAAATATTCCACAATGGGATCGGTTCCATTTTCGGCTTTAGATTTCAACTGGAAACCGGTCGGGTAGCGGTCATCAATGGTTACGGCGCGGGTATCGATGCCTTCACGCTTCAGACATTCAAGAACGTAGCGGCCATGAGAGTCGTTGCCAACGCGGCTAACCCAGCCCACGCGGAAACCGAGCCGGGCCAGGCCTGTCGCCACGTTCAGTTCCGCCCCCGCGACGCGCTTAATAAAGTGCTCGACGTTTTCCAGCGGACCGGTTTCGGTGGCCACGAACATGGCCATGGCCTCGCCGACAGTGATGATATCCAGAGAGTCAGACATCGCTTAAACCTCGCGTAACAGATTAACGTAATGACGGGTGACCGCCGTCAGATCGTCGCCTTCCAGCGGGAACTCTATTCCGCGCGGCGCATCACCGGGCAACTGGCGCAGCATTTCAAGCCAGCGCGGTTCCGCCTGATCCAGTGCCACCGCATGGAAGCGGTCATGGCGAGCCTCGGCGGCTTTAACATGAATATAGCTCACCAGAGGAGCCAGCTTGCTGGCGGCCAGTTCCGGCGATTCCCCGACCCACAGCCAGTTAGCCATATCAAACGTGAGCGTGACCGGGAGGTTCGTGACCGATATGGCGGCCTGAAAGCGCTGCATCGGGGCCAGTTTTCCGTAGCGGGTTTGATCGTTTTCCACCACCAGCGCCACCGAGGAATCGGCCAGCAGCGCACGCAGCGGTTCAGCGGCGTGGCTGGACTGGAAATTGCCCAGCGAGACTTTGAGCCAGTGCGCGTTGAGGGTTTTCGCTTCTTCAAGCAGGGCGGGAAGGTCAGGGTTGAGCGCGCCGCTGTCAGTAAACAGCGCCTGCGGCGCGGAGTAGCATGCTTTCAGATGATGAGACGCGATAGCGGCGGCAAACGTCGGTAGCGCATTCAGCTCCTGCTCAGACAGCAGTTCCCGGCGAATTTCCACGCCATCCGCGCCTGCAGCGGCGATGATCGGCAGTAGCGCCTGCTGGCCGCCCAGTTCGGTCACGCGGGAATTCCCGTAGGCCGCAGTGACAACAATAATCGCGTTTTTCATGGTTATTCCTCAACGACGTTTTTTTCATCGACAGGAATACGCTAGATGGAACCGGTTCCAAAAGAAAGGCAGGCATGACGAATTTATGATCGCCATCACGAAGCGATTTAACGGGATGTGGAGCCGCGAACGATAAGCTCGCCGGAGAAAACCTGTTCGCGAACGGTGTCGCTGACGCCTTCAATACGGCGCACCACCTGCTCCAGAGCGGCATAACCAATCTGCCATGTGGGCTGTTTCAGCGTGGTAATGCCGACGCCTGCCAGCTCGGCCCATTCAAGCTCATCAAAACCGAGCAGGCCAATATCGCTGCCCCAGTGCAGGCCGATGCGTTTCAGGGAGCGGGCCACCTGGAGGGTGAGCGCACCGTTAGCCGAAATCACCGCTTTGCGCATACCGCGCCAGGTCTGATGAAACTGGCGCAGGGTATTATCGAGCTTTTCCGTTTCCTGCAGCGGAATTTCCGCATTCTGCGCCACAACGCCGGGGTAGCGTTGCGCGGTCTGTTCGAAGGCCTGCAGGCGCTCGCGGCGGGTATTGACGGTACCGAGCGGTTCGCTCAGAAACAGCAGTGCTTCAAAGCCCTGCTCGATCAGATGCTCCGTGGCGGTGGTGGCGGCCTGGGTGTTGTCCAGTCCCACCACGTCACAGGCAAAGTCCGGGATTTTGCGGTCAATCAGCACCATGGGCAGCGATGACTGTTGCAGCCGGTTCAGCCCCTCTTCGCGCATCCCTACGGCGTTCACCACAATGCCTTCCACCTGATAGCTGCGCAGCAAATCCAGGTAATGTAATTCCTGGTCCACTTCGTTATTGGTATTACACACCAGCGGCGTAAAGCCTTTTTCGCGGCAGGCGGCTTCGATGCCGCTGAGGACATTGACGGAATAGGGGTTAGTGATGTCGGCGATAATCAGCCCGATTAGCCGGGTGCGACCGCGCTTAAGCCCGCGCGCCATCTGGCTGGGGTGATAATCAAGGGTCGCGATGGCCTTTTCGATGCGCGCCAGTAAGTCGTCGGAAAGCAGATGCTTTTCACCGTTTAAGTAACGCGAGACGCTGGTTTTACCGGTTTTTGCCGCTTTTGCCACATCGCTGATGGTTGCGCGCGTCGTGGATCGAGTCATCGTTGCCCCTGTACCGTTGTGCTCCAGACTTTCCCTGTTTGCCTCCCGACAGGGAGGCAAGGGGAGGCAACAGTATCACACTTTTCGCGCCGGGCCAGCCAGCGCAACGGCTTACTGAATCGGGGAGAGGGTAATTTCTACGCGGCGGTTTTGCGCTTTCCCTTCGGCGGTGCTGTTGCTGGCGATGGGGTTAGCCGGGCCCATGCCGCGGGTCTGGATGCGGTTTGCCGCTACGCCCTGGGTGATGAGCGCGCTGGCGACGGAGTCCGCACGCTGTTGCGACAGACGCATATTTAAATCGTTACTGCCGGTGCTGTCGGTGTAACCGAGTACGTTAACGGCGGTTTTCGGATACTCTTTCAGCACCATCGCCACGCCGGTCAGGGTATTCGCGCCCGCCGGTTTGAGGTTGGCCTGGTTGCTGTCGAAGGTGACGTTATTTGGCATGTTTAGCACAATATTGTCGCCATTTCGCGTCACGCTGACGCCGGTTCCCTGCATTTTGTCGCGCAGTTTGGCTTCCTGCACGTCCATGTAATACCCGACGCCGCCGCCCAGCGCCGCACCGGCTGCCGCGCCGATCAGCGCGCCTTTGCCGCGATCCTTTTTCGAGGAGGAGAGTGCGCCGACGCCCGCGCCAACTAATGAGCCGATACCCGCGCCGATGCCGGAGCTCCCGGCTTCGCGCTCGCCGGTATAGGGGTTAGTCGTACAGCCAGAAACTGCCAGTGCGCCGCTGATCACAGCCGCAAGAACCATAACGCGTTTTTTCATTATCAAATCCCAATGATTTATTTCGTTGCCACAATCAGGCGTAGCGGTTGATTATGACCTGCGAATAGTTAGAAAATTTTGGGAAGTCGTCTGATTTTGTCAGCGAAAGTAACGATGGGGTCGCCAGAACCCCGATTTTGACCTGCAAACACCGTCAGGAGCTGATTTGGCCAATTCATCGCATACCACATCCGTATTAACGGCCGCCCACTGGGGCCCGATGCGGGTAGAAACCGACGGGCAAACCGTCTTCTCATCCCAAAGCGCGCTTAACACGCCGCATCACAACTCACTACAAACCGCCGTTCCCGATCAGGTTCACAGTAAAACACGGGTGCGCTATCCGATGGCGCGCAAAGGCTTTCTGGCCAATCCACAACGGCCTGAAGGCGTGCGTGGTGATGACGAATACGTGCGTATCAGTTGGGATCAGGCGCTGACGTTGATTGACGCGCAGCATCGCCGCATTCGCGAAACGTACGGACCCTCAGCGATTTTCGCGGGCTCCTACGGCTGGCGCTCAAACGGGGTGTTGCACAAAGCGGCCACGTTGTTGCAACGCTATATGAGCCTGGCGGGAGGCTATACCGGCCATCTCGGCGATTACTCCACCGGCGCCGCGCAGGTGATCATGCCCTACGTGGTGGGCGGCAATGAGGTGTACCAGCAGCAGACCAGTTGGCCGCTGATCCTGGAACACAGCGACGTGGTGGTGCTGTGGAGCGCCAATCCGCTTAATACGCTGAAAATCGCCTGGAACGCCAGTGATGAGCAGGGTATCGGCTATTTTGGAGGCGCTGAAGAAAAGCGGCAAGCGGTTGATCTGTATCGACCCGATGCGCTCTGAAACCGTCGAGTTTTTTTGGCGATCGGATGGAGTGGATCGCGCCGCATATGGGCACCGACGTGGCGATGATGCTGGGCATTGCGCATACGTTGCTGGAAAACGGCTGGCATGACGCGTCATTCCTGAACACCTGCACCGAGGGGTTCGACCGCTTTGCCGCTTATCTGACCGGTGAACAGGACGGCATCGCCAAATCCGCCGACTGGGCCGCGCCGATTTGCGGCGTACCGGCGCAAACCTTGCGCGAGCTGGCGCAATTATTCAGCCAGAATCGCACCATTCTGATGGCGGGATGGGGCATGCAGCGCCAGCAATATGGCGAGCAAAAACACTGGATGCTGGTGACGCTGGCCGCGATGCTTGGGCAAATTGGTACGCCGGGCGGCGGGTTTGGGCTTTCTTACCATTTTGCCAATGGCGGTAATCCGACGCGTCGGGCGCAGTGCTCGGCTCAATGCAGGGATCGGTAAAAAACGGTATCGACGCGGTGGAAAAAATCCCCGTTGCGCGGATTGTGGAAGCGCTTGAGCGCCCGGGTGAGGCCTATCAGCACAATGGCGAAGCGCGACACTTCCCGGATATCCGCTTTATCTGGTGGGCGGGCGGCGGCAACTTTACTCATCACCAGGATACCAATCGCCTGATTAACGCCTGGCAAAAGCCGGAGCTGGTGGTGATTTCCGAATGCTTCTGGACGGCCGCGGCGAAGCACGCAGATATCGTGCTGCCGGCTACCACGTCGTTTGAGCGCAACGACCTGACCATGACCGGGGATTACAGCAATCAGCACCTGGTACCGATGAAGCAGGTGGTCGCGCCGCAGTATGAGGCGCGGAATGATTTTGATGTGTTCGCCGAACTGAGCGAGCGTTGGGAACCGGGCGGCGGTGTGCGGTTCAGCGAAGGGAAAAGCGAACTGGAATGGCTGGCTGAATTTTATGCCATCGCCCAACAGCGCGGGCGCCGCCCAGCAGGTCACACTGCCGCCGTTTACCGAATTCTGGGAAGCGAACCAGCTTATTGAAATGCCGGAAAGTGCGCAGAACGCCGAATTTATCCGCTTTGCGGCATTTCGCGCCGATCCGCAGGCGAATCCGTTAAAAACGCCGAGCGGTAAAATCGAGATTTTTTCTCAGCGCATTGCTGATTATGGGTACGCCGACTGTCCGGGACATCCGAGCTGGCTGGCGCCGGACGAATGGCACGGCAATGCCGAACCCGGCCAGTTGCAATTGCTTTCCGCGCATCCGGCGCACCGGCTGCACAGTCAGCTGAACTATGCGCAGTTGCGTGAGCAGTATGCGGTGGCGGGGCGCGAGCCGCTGACGCTGCATCCGGATGACGCGCGCGCGCGTGGTATCGCCAACGGCGATGTGGTGCGGGTATGGAACAGCCGTGGGCAGGTGCTGGCAGGCGCCCGTGGTGGATGAGGGAATCAAACCCGGTGTGATTTGCCTGCATGAAGGCGCGTGGCCGGATCTGGATAAACAGGCGGGCGGGTTATGCAAGCATGGCGCGGTTAACGTGCTGACCCTGGATATTCCTACCTCCCAACTGGCTAACGGCTGTGCGGGAAACACAGCCCTGGCATGGGTGGAGAAATATCAGGGCCCTGCGCTTACAGTGACGGCGTTTGATCCGCCTGCCAGTGCATAATCCAGGTGGGATGTTGCGTTTCATCCTGCCAGGCGCTGTCCTCAATACGAAAACCGTTGCGGTGATAGAAGTTCACCGCTCGGGTGTTCTTCTGATACACCTCCAGGCTTAGCGCGGTGTAGTGCTGCTTAGCCTGGTGCAGCAAGGCGCTGCCGATCCCGCGTCCGGCGGCGTGTTGCGTCACAAACAGCGCACCGATAAACGATCCGTTCATCACACTGATAAATCCCAGCAGTTTTTCATCTTCAAGGTAAACCCAGGTCTGCGCGTCGGGCAGGTATTCGTCGCGCACCAGCGGCAAACTTTGCTGCCAGTAAAGGGGGTCGATAAAGGGGTGTCCTGCAATGGTGCTCTCGAGCCAGACGTCGAGCAGCGCAGGCAGATCGGCAGGGTGAAATTCTCGGATCATGTCTGATTCTCCGGATGGCAAATGCAGCCAGTCACATGGTCGTTAACCAGTCCGCAGGCTTGCATAAATGAATAGCAAATTGTCGAGCCAACAAACTTAAACCCGCGTTTTTTAAGGGCTTTTGACAGCTCGTCGGATGCAGGCGTCATGGCGGGGATGTCGCTTAACGCGGCCGCCCGGGTGACCTGTGGCGTATGGTCGACAAACGACCAGACAAACTCAGAAAAGGTTTCGCCGCTGGCTTCCATGGCCAGGAAGGCGTTGGCGTTATTGATGATGGCTTCGATTTTGCCGCGATGACGGATTATGCCTGCGTCCTGAAGGAGCCTCTCCACATCGTCTTGCTGCATCAGCGCAACGGCGGTCGGATCGAACTGATGGAAGCAGCGGCGATAGTTTTCGCGCTTCTTCAGCACCGTGATCCAGGAAAGTCCGGCCTGCTGTCCTTCCAGGCAGATCATCTCAAACAGTTTCTGGCTGTCAGTCTGCGGCACACCCCATTCTTTATCGTGATACGCAAGATACAGGGGGTCCTGAGTCACCCATCCACAACGCTGCATAAAATATCCCTCTTTTTGTGTAAGCTTACTTGACGTCTGGGTTATAGAGACAATAGTTAATTCAGGGTTATACCCTTCATAATTCACCCTGCAGAGGGGGTTGCTGCCGCGCGAATTATCGGGTAATTATGCCCATTACTCAGGCAAAAAAATAAAAAACGCCGGATTTTGGCTCTTTCTGGAGTCGCATAATGATGACAACAAAAGGCAGTGGCAGCCGCACGCTAAGCAGTGTGGCGATTTTTGCGTGTTGCGTTTATTCACAAGGTGCGTTCGCCTGGCAGCAAGAATATAGCGTTGATGACCCGGAAAGTAATACGTTCGCGCGCTATACCTGGGACAGCGATCACCAACCCGACTACAACGATATTCTGGCGGAGCGCCTGGACGCGCCGCTGGATATGGCGTATTCGTCGGGTTTCAATCTTATTACTTCTTCGAAAAGTACCTTTACGCAGCCCTCCACGCTGGGGGTAGGGCTGGCGATACCGGTACATGAAAAAGTCACTACCGGCCCGGTGGCATCGTGGCACTGGGACGGCAGTACCACATCCATCTTTAATGATTACGGCGACAGCGTGACGCGGCCTAATAATGTCGATCAGCTCTGGCATGCCAGCGTCAGCACCCTGGGCTGGCGTGTCGATTCATCATTCGGGACTGTGCGCCCGTGGGCGCAAGTGAGCTATAACCAGCAGTTTGGTGAGAACGTCTGGAAGTCGCAGTCGGGCATGCACGCCGTGCCGGCGGGCAACCAGTATGGCAACTGGATGGACGTAACCGTCGGTGCCGATATGCCGCTGAATAAAAATCTGGCGGCCTATGCGTCGTTCTCCCAGGCTGAAGGCATGATGACCGGGGATATGACGTCTTATAACCTCGGCGTTAACGCCCGTTTTTAATCTCCCCGCCATCTTTCCGGACTGACGCGGCTCAAAGCTGATTAGGCTTTGGGCCGTGGCCGGGATCACTGAGCAGCTCGTTTCTGAAAGCGTCCCGACAATGGAATACAAGGCGTTTCATTCCCGTCTGGCGGCAGTTCATTCCGTTATCACGGCACTTCATGGCGTTTCACCCCCTTAACCGAAGGGGTTTCAGTAGGCTTACAGGCAGATAACTTTCCCTTTCTGGATGAGATAACTGCCATGAACGCTCTACAAAATCGTACCCGTTGGCTTACCCTCTTCGGCACTATTGTGACCCAGTTTGCGCTGGGCTCTGTTTACACCTGGAGTTTGTTTAACAGCGCGCTCTCCGAAAAGCTGGATGCCCCGGTCAGCCAGGTGGCGTTCTCTTTTGGCCTGTTGAGCCTTGGCCTGGCGATATCCTCGTCCGTCGCGGGCAAGTTGCAGGAGCGTTTCGGCGTGCGCCGTGTGACCATCGCCTCCGGGTTACTGTTAGGGCTGGGTTTCTTCCTCACCGCCCATTCCAGTAACCTGATGATGCTGTGGTTAAGTGCCGGGGTGCTGGTGGGCCTGGCGGATGGTGCGGGCTACTTACTGACCCTGTCCAACTGCGTGAAATGGTTCCCGGAGCGTAAGGGACTGATCTCGGCCTTATCCATCGGGGCCTACGGTCTTGGTAGTCTGGGCTTCAAATTTATCGACACGCATTTGCTGGCTACCGTCGGCCTTGAGCGCACCTTTATGATTTGGGGCGCGATTGCGCTGTTGATGGTGGTATCCGGCGCGATGCTGATGACCGATGCGCCAAACCAGCCGGTTCAGTCTGCGAATGGCGTGACCAACAACGATTTCACCCTCGCGGAGTCGATGCGTAAACCGCAGTACTGGATGCTGGCGGCCATGTTCCTCACGGCCTGCATGAGCGGCCTGTATGTGATTGGCGTGGCGAAGGATATCGCGCAAAAACCTGGTGAACCTGGATGTGGCATCCGCCGCGAATGCGGTGACGGTCATCTCTATCGCCAACCTCAGTGGCCGTCTGGTGCTGGGCATTCTGTCCGATAAAATGTCGCGGATCCGCGTTATCACCCTTGGTCAGGTGATTTCTCTGGTGGGCATGGCAGCGCTGCTGTTCGCGCCGCTGAATGAAATAACGTTCTTCGCCGCCATCGCCTGCGTCGCCTTTAACTTCGGCGGCACCATCACCGTTTACCCGTCGCTGGTCAGCGAATTCTTTGGCCTGAACAATCTGGCGAAAAACTACGGGGTGATTTATCTCGGCTTCGGCATCGGCAGCATCTGCGGCTCCGCTATCGCCTCGCTGTTCGGCGGTTTTTACGTGACCTTCTGGGTTATCTTCGCGCTGCTGATTTTTTCTCTGGCGCTTTCCACCACCATTCGTCAGCCGCAACGCCAGGTACTTAAACACGCCCACGCGTGACCGGCTTCGCCTCTCTTTTCGCCGCGCGTTAAGCGCGGCTGTTTTGTCCTCACGCTTAACGCATTCAGCATGTCCATATTTAGACCCCTGTCCGGATTAGAAATGCGTTATCTGAGAATGCAGTAGCATAAATTTGTAAATTCAGCGCCCAAATGCTAACTCCGCACAACTTTTTCTGAACGATATGGTCTACTAGCCGCGCTCTCACCAGGAAGTGTGCCCTTTTTTATGGGGCTCCTGGTGGTTATTAGAACTCGATACCCGGCAACGGGTCAGAGAATTTTGTACCTGTTCCAGGGGCTTTACATGAAATACCTGAATTCGATGACGCATCAGAAGCTGAGTATTCTGATCGCGATATACATCGGCCTGTTTTTAAACTGCGCGGTTTTTATCCGTCGCTTTGACGGATATGCACATGATTTTACGGCCATAAAAGGAATTTCAGCCGTCGTGGAGCTGGTCGGCACAGTATTAGTCACCTTTTTTCTGCTACGTATTCTATCCCTGTTGGGTCGGCGAACCTGGAAAGTACTGACCACCCTGGTTGTCTTGTTCTCCTCTGCTGCCAGCTATTACATGACCTTTCTTAACGTGGTGATCGGCTACGGCATCATCGCTTCGGTGATGACCACCGATATCGACTTGTCCAAAGAAGTGGTTGGCTGGGGCTTTTTCGTCTGGATGGCGCTGGTCAGCGCGGTCCCGCTATGGCTTATCTGGTTTAACCGTTGCAACGACACCCTGTGGAAACAGCTCACCACACGAGGAGCGCGCCTGCGTAGCGCCGGGGTGGTGATTATGGCGGGCCTGCTGGTGTGGGCACCGATTCGCCTGCTGGATATGCAGCAAAAACGCGTTGAACGCAGTTCCGGTATTGATATGCCGAGCTACGGCGGCGTGGTGGCGAACTCCTATTTGCCGTCTAACTGGCTGTCAGCGCTGGGTCTCTATGCATGGGCGCAGGTTGATGAATCCAACGATAATAAATCGCTTATCAACCCGGCAAAGAAGTTTGAGTATCAGGCACCAGCCGATATTGATGACACTTACATGGTGTTCATCATCGGTGAAACCACCCGTTGGGACCATATGGGCATGCTGGGTTACGGGCGCGATACCACGCCAAAACTCTCTAAAGAAAAGAATCTGGTGGCCTTCCGGGGTTACTCCTGCGATACCGCAACCAAACTCTCCCTGCGCTGCATGTTTGTGCGCGAAGGCGGTGTGGAAGATAACCCGCAACGCACCCTGAAAGAGCAAAACGTCTTTGCGGTGTTGAAGCAGTTGGGCTTTAGTTCCGACTTGCTCGCGATGCAAAGCGAACTGTGGTTCTACAGCAACACCATGGCGGACAACATCGCTTACCGCGAACAGATTGGCGCGGAGCCGCGTAACCGCGGCAAACGGGTCGATGACATGTTGCTGGTGGAAGAAGTGAAGAACTCGCTGGCCCAGCACCCGAACGGTAAGCATATGATTATTCTGCATACCAAAGGGTCGCACTATAACTACATTCAGCGCTATACCCGGGATTTCGCTAAATTCCAGCCGGAGTGTATGGGTATTGATAAAAGCTGCAGTAAACAGAAGCTCATCAACGCCTTTGATAACACCGTGTTGTACGTCGACAGCTTTATTGATGACGTCATCGACCAGTTACGCGATAAGAAAGCCATTGTGTTTTACGCGGCCGACCACGGTGAATCCATCAATGAGAAAGAGCATTTGCACGGTACGCCGCGCAACATAGCGCCGCCGGAACAATTCCGTGTGCCGATGATGGTGTGGATGTCGGATAAATATCTGGCAAATCCGGATCACGAGCGAGCTTTCAAGCACCTTAAACAGCAGGCGGACATGAAAGTGCCGCGCCGCCATGTGGAGCTGTACGACACCATTATGGGCTGCCTGGGCTATACCTCGCCAAATGGCGGTATCGATCAGAACAAAAACTGGTGCCATGTGCCGCAAGCGGCCCAGTAAAAGGTTGCTGGCTTTTCAGCCGATCGGATGGCTTTTTTTCATTAAGGGATTGACGCAATGGGGGCGCGGCAGTAAGATGCGCCCCGCAATTCGGTGATTGGCGCAGCCTGGTAGCGCACTTCGTTCGGGACGAAGGGGTCGGAGGTTCGAATCCTCTATCACCGACCAAATTTAAAAAAGCCCAACCGCAAGGTTGGGCTTTTTGCATTCCGGCGCCTGTGAGGATTTGAACCTCCGGGGGCAGGAGGTTCGGGTCGAGCGCAGCGAGACAACGTTGCGCAGCAACGGCCCGCAGGGCGAGCCGCGCAGCGGCGAGTCATCCTCTATCACCGACCAAATTTGAAAACCCGCAGTGAAAACTGCGGGTTTTTTGCATCTGAGCTTCCGAGGATTTGAACCTCCGGGGGCAGGAGGTTCGGGTCGAGCATAGCGAGACAACGTTGCGCAGCAACGGCCCGCCAGCGCACCCGCCATATCCCCGCCGCTTAACCCCTGAAGCGCCGCCGTGGCTGCCTGAATACCCCGCTGCAGGTCGCTCCCCGTGCCGTATTTCGACATTTCGGCCCGGTATTCCGGCGTGTTCTTCAGCGCTTCCGCTGACATCTCCGGGTGGGCTTTTTTTGCCACGCTCAGCCCGTTCAGCTCACCCTGCGTGCGCACTATATCCGCTGCCTGGCCACCAAGCTCACCGATGAGCTGTACTTCCTGCAGGCGGCTCTGCTCTTTCTCCTTGTCGAAGACAGGGCTGATACTGCCGTTCGCACCCGCCGTGTCACGGCTCAGCCCGGCGATGTCCTGCTGCTGGTTTTCCTTATCGCGGACAGTAATGGTGCCGTTGCTGATGGCCGCATGACTGCTTCCGTCCGCATGCCCGCTGTCGCCCCCCACGGATATCATCCCGCCCGCCATATTGCCGCTGAAGCTGTCACCGACAGCACCACCGCCGCTGATGCTGATGCCGCTGTGCGACACCGTATAATCCGCCTCGTTATGGATGTCGCGCCAGCCCAGCGTCCCGGTATCAAGGCTGTTTTTGTCCGCCGTCGCCGTACTGGCAATCACCCCGCCGTCCAGCTGCGTGTGATTTCCCACCGTGATATCGAACCCGCCGCTGCCCGCGAATATCCCGCTCTGCTCCTGCACCGAGTCGTAGTCGCTCTGCATTTTGTCCTGGCTGGCGCTGATGTAGCCGGAGCCGGTCATAGTCCCGAACGTGAAGCTGCCCCCTGCCGCCATGCTGGTCTGCTTCGACTGGTAATCGTTGCTGTCCTGCTGGCTGGCTATCCACAGGTCGCGCCCCACGTCTGCCGCCACGGTGTTGCCGCTCGCCTGCGCGCCGTTTATTACCGTGTCGCGTCCGCTGATGAGCGACAGTGTGCCGCCGCTGTCCAGCGTCGTCTCCGACCAGGTCGTACCGTTGCCCTTCTCGTGACCGCTGGCGGTATTCACGTTCGCGAATACGCTGATGCCCGCGCACGCTACCGCCCGGCCGCAATTCCTGCATCCTAGCAACAACATCTCTCTGCCATCGCTGCATTACATTGTTTTTTACAACAAAACGTGACGGGTAAAACAGCTTAAACCCTGACCCTTCGCCCTTTGCAAGTACTACAACCGGGCCGTTTACAACGCGATCTTTTTGCGCGGCGAGTGGATAGCGCAGGCGGGATTTATCGGCGGGATGCCGATTAAGATCCGGGTAATGCCGGACTGCATCGTTATCACCGCCCAGAACACCCGCAAGCTGTGGGGCTGCGCTGAAGGGCTTAAGCGTCGCTCACGTCAACAAGCAGAAGATGAACCAGTGGCTTAAGACCTTCCCCGGCGCACTAAACGACACCGGCGATCTGCCGGTGTACAGGCGCGGGAACGGGCATTTTGGGTAAGGGCTGATAGTAAAGATCCCGGCTCGGTGGCCGGGATCTGTCTTACTTAATAGGATAATTATAATGCTCTGGTATTTTATAATTCTCTGGAAAATCGGCTATATGGGGAATTTTGACATAGCGATCAATATCTTCTCTCGTTTGTTCAAAAATCCCAGATATTCCTGATAAAAAAGTTGATATACGCAACAATGCTGCCTGCATTGTTAATTCATCTTTATTTTCTTTTGCAGTAAAAAATAACTCGATTGTTAAGTTAAGGTTTTTTATATCCTTTTGAAAACTTTCAACAATTGAATAATCTTCTGCCAAATAAAGATCATCCTCATCGAGTTCGTCCCCTGCCTCATGCTTTAATAGTTCCAAATAGGCATCTTTAAATTTATCTAACTTACTTATATCAATCATTTTGGCAATCTCCGACCTTCGGCTTTGGCTGCCTTAGTTTTTGCATCATTAAACGAACCATCAATATTCAGGACGGCTTTAACTTTCCCTTTACTATCAAAAACCTCGATATGATCTTTATGTAGCCCATCAAGATAGTATTTATCGCCTTTAGCGATATAATCTCCAACAGGTTTCTTCGCTTGATAAACACTCTGCCCCTGAAATATCTGACTAGTTTTCTGGGTATTATCTTTCATTTGGCTACCAAAGCCGGGTTGCTTGAAAAATTCGCCCATATTTCCAATCGCGCCTTTATTCGGCTGATATTTACTAATCCCACCAAACGCCGCCGCTGCTGCACCCGCAATAATATCAGCCTGAACGTTATCCAGACCATATTCTTTCTGAAGAGCTTCCGAGACTTTATTGGTCGAAACAACCCCATCAGCCTGGATTTGATGCATCCAGGTCGCTGTCAGATCATAGGCCATTTTCGCCGGGATATCTTCACCCAGAGCCTTGTCTAACGCCTGTTTCACCGCAAGGCTATCAGTCAGCACATTGCCATATTTTTGCTGACAGGTCGTCGGACTGGCCGCACAGTCGCTGATAAGCTGCTGTTGTTGGGCGGTACTCAGTTCCTCATACTTCTTGATAATGCCACCGCAGTCACCGCCACTGGCCTGACAGGACTTCATTTCCGCAGACCAGGCATCTATCTGAGATGGACTCAGATAGTTATTCTCAACCGCATTCTTCCCGGCCTGTGCTCCCGTTGCCGCACCTGCTGCTCCGTCTCCGGCCATGCCGCCTGCCAGGCCCGCCGCCAGCGTGGCCAGCGTGCTGATGGTCTGTTTCTGCTCCTCACTTAACTGCTCACGCGGCACATCCGGGTAAAGCTGCCGCGCTATTATCTCACCCGCTGCCGCTCCTGCCGCGCCCGACAGGCCATTGTTACCCGACAGCTCCGCCACCATCCCGCCCAGTATCGCATGCGCTATCGTGTTGGCCGCAACATTATCCTCACCAACCTGCTTCTTGATTTGCTCCGCCAGGTACGGCGCTGCACCGCCCGCCAGCGCACCCACCATATCCCCGCCGCTTAACCCCTGAAGCGCCGCCGTGGCTGCCTGGATACCCCGCTGCAGGTCGCTCCCCGTGCCGTATTTCGACATTTCGGCCCGATATTCCGGCGTGTTCTTCAGCGCTTCCGCTGACATCTCCGGGTGGGCTTTTTTTGCCACGCTCAGCCCGTTCAGCTCACCCTGCGTGCGCACTATATCTGCCGCCTGGCCACCAAGCTCACCGATGAGCTGTACTTCCTGCAGGCGGTTCTGCTCTTTCTCCTTATCGAAGATCGGGCTGATACTGCCATTCGCACCCGCCGTGTCACGGCTCAGCCCGGCGATGTCCTGCTGCTGGTTTTCCTTATCACGGACAGTAATGGTGCCGTTGGCGACAGCAGACTGCGTGGTTCCTTCAGCATGCCCGCTGTTCCCAGCGGCGGAGATCATGCCGCCCGGCATGTTGCCCTTGAACTGGTCCCCGAAGCTTCCCGCGCCGCTGATGCTGATGCCCGAATGCTGAGTTTTGAAATCTGCTTCATTGTGGATATCGCTGAAGCCCAGTGTTCCGGTATCAAGGCTGTTTTTGTCCGCCGTGGCCGTGGAGGAAATCACTGCGCCATCCAGCTGTGTATGTCTGCCAACGGTGATATCAAAGCCGCCATCACCGGCAAACATCCCGGTTTGTTCAGCCACCGAGTCAAAGCGGCTCTTCATCTTGTCCTGACTGGCGCTGATATAGCCGGAGCCCGTCATGCTGCCGAAGGTGAAGCTGCCACCCGCTGCCACGCTGCTCTGCTTGCTGTCGTATTTGTTGCTGTCCTGCTGGCTGCCCATTAGCAGGTCGTGGCCCACGTCAGCCACGATTCTATTACCGTTGACCTGCGCCCCATCGAGCATGGTGTCGTTTCCGCTCTTAATGGTGACAGTTTTGCCGCTGTCTATCGTGGTTTCAGTCCAGTCGGTGCCGTTGCCTTTGTCTCTGCCGCTGGCGGTATTCACGTTCGCGAATACGTTGATACCGGCCCCTTTACCTGCACCAATACTCACGCCGATACCACCGCCGCTGCTGCTGCTCTTTCCGCTGGATTGCTGGGTGCTGGCGGCGCCGCTGAGAATGACATCGTTCTTCGCGTCCAGCAGCGTGTCTCCGCCAGCCTTCAGTTGACTTCCGGCAATTATGATGTCGCCGCTGTTCGGGCCTCTGCCTTTTCCGTTCGCAGTAATGGAGAGATTGTTTCCCGCGTTCAGCGTGCTGACCGTTACCATATCGCTCTCATCGTGCTGCTGCGATTTGGATTTCTGCGTGGTCAGCGAGAGGCTGACCCCCCATGGCGTTCGGATCTCCGGTGGTTGCCGCCATGGTCAGTTGCCTGCCCAGCCTGCACGCCGGACAGCACCGTTTTGGTGGCCTGCAATGCTTTGAGACGGCTGTCGCTTTCCTCGTGCGTGTCCTGCGCTGCGGTAACAGCATTATTAATCGCGCTGCCGACCGTGCCGGACAGCGCCACCGTCAGCCCGCTTTTCTTCTGTTCAAAGGTTTCATCGCGGGTGCGCTTGTCGTGCCCCGGCTCAATGATGACGCTGTTACCGCTGAGGCTTAAATCTTTCGCGGCGATAAGGTCTGCAGCGCCGATGTGCGCCTGGTTTCCGGCAGAAATCGCCACGCTACCGCCCGTCGAGCCCACGGTGCTGAAGCTCTGGCTCTGGGAGGTACCTGCCTCGCGTAAATCGTGGGTTGTCTTGCTGCTGCCGATGGTAAAACCAATCCCGCCGGTGCCCGTCAGGCCGCTTTTTTTCTCCTCCTTAAAGCGCCAGGCAGTGTCAGTATTGGTGGCTGCCACGATATCGATGTTGTTACCCGCGCCGAGCGCCACATCCCCGTCGCCCACCACGGCAGAGCCTTTCACCAGCAGGTTATTGCCCGCCTGCACGGTGACGTTATCGCCGGAAAGCAGAGTGCCAGCTTCCCGGGTTGCGCTGTCTTCCTCAATGGTGTGGGTCGTTTTCTTGCTGAGGAACCCACTTTTGGTCTTCGTCTCTTCACTGTAGTGATAATCACTTTCCGTCGCGGTCGTCAGGTTCACGTCCCGGCCCGCAGCCACGCCAATATCCCCGCTGGCAGTCACCTGCGCCGCTTCACTGTTGACGTCACGTCCGGCGATAATCGTGGTGTTACCGCCGCTGGCAATTTCGGTGCCCTGCTGGCGTACGGATTCATCGATAACGGTTTTCTTTTTCGAGTGCGAGCTGCTGCCAGTCACGGATTCTTCCGCCAGCAGGTTAACGTCGCGTCCGGCCAGGATACCAACATTCCCTTCCGCCGCGAGACCTGCCGCCTGGCTGGTAACATCCCGCCCGGCCACCAGCGTCACGTTATCGCCCGCTGAAATCGTGGTTCTGTCTGCGCTGCTCTGATGGCTTTCGCTGCCGCCCGTACGGGTTGTCTGCCCGTTGCCCGCCGCGTTCAGGTTCAGGTCATTACCCGCCACCAGTTGTGCGGTTTTGCCTGCATCAACAGCGCTTGCCGTGACGTTCAGGTCGTTGCCCGCCTGCATCACCGCGTTACAGCCCGCAGTAATGCTGCTGCCCTGATTTGAGGTGGACGACGAGCTGGTGTTCTTCTGGCCCCAGAATCCGGGCTGGCTCTGGCTTTCATTAATCTGGTTCGCGGCGATGTTGATGTTATTGCCTGCGCCCAACGCCAGATCACCGCCTGCGGTCAACTTCGCGCCGGTGATGTTGATGTCGTTTGCTGCGCTCATGTACAGGCCATCGCTGGCGCTGATGGTGGCGGTTTGTCCGACGTCGGTGCCGCTGATATGCACGTTCCCGTGACGGCTGTCAGCACCCATGCTCCACTGCTGCGTTTGGGTGATGTTGTTGATGCTACCGCCGATGCTTTCCAGCTGAACGGTTTTGCCGGACATCGCCGAGCCGATGTTGTTGATATCGCCCAGCGCGATCAGGTCCAGCCCGCCGCCCGCTTTGATAAGCCCGGCGTTAAGGTTATTCAGGCTGTTACTACTGTCGATGGTGAGACCGTTCTGCGCCAGCAGCGAACTACCGCTGTTGGTGACGTTGCCGCCCGCCAGTTGCACGTTATTGCCGCTAATCACGCTGCCACTCTGAACCGTCACGTCTTTTGGCGACAGATATACTTTTGGCACCATTACGGTCTGGCCGTTAAAAGTCGCGGTTTCATACCACAGGATGCTGTGGTCGAGCGCAGCAATCTGATCGGCTGTCAGCGCCACGCCAAACTTCAGACCGAGGGTGGCCTGCGTACTGGCGGCGTTATCCATCAGGTAGCGCATCTGGTCGAGGTCTGACCCAAGGCCGTTGATATAGCGCATCCCGGTCTGGTTCAGCACGGTATTCGACACATAGCGGGTATCAAACGCCGCATCGCCGAGGAAGCGGTAGTCCTTGTCCGGGTTGAGATGCAGCCTGTTCAGCATGTACGACGAGCCGAGGAACTGGCTGACGTTGGTGTACTGGCTGCCCGTCTCGCGTGGGGCCGCGCCCGGGTTCATGCCGAGCAGCTTGTATAGATCGCCAAACAGCGATGGATCGATCTGACCGAGGCCGTCGAGTTTTGGGTTAACGATGATCAGATACGGGCTGTCAGGATTGGTGGACGGCACAAAGTAGCCATTGTTGCCGGAGGGCAGGGGATAGTTGCCGTCCATACCATCTGGTGTCAGCCCCGTACCACCGCCAATAGCCTGGCTGGCGGTGGTGTCATTCCAGTCGGGATTAGTTATGGACTGTGTGCTAGCATCTACCAGTGTCTGCTGACTCGCGCCGCCGCCGATGCTCTGCTTAAAGGGCGTGTTTACCACAGGGGTGATAATGGTGTTAGTGATCCCACCAGCATCTGATGTAGTAGATGTATTGCTTATGTTATTGGAAAAATTTACATAAACATTCCAACTAGCTTGAACTACAGCTCTTAGCGCCTGCTCAGATCTCCTGGTTACATACTCTGGAGTTCCTGAGAATACGAAAGTAACGCGATCATCACTGGAGGCAAAACCATACTGCATATGCCCATCATTAGGGATCATCGCGAGCTTGCCATAGTAGCTATATACATTGTATTCATCCTGTGCATAGCCAAAGTAGGAGCGATTATTTAGACGTGTTCCAGAAAGGTTTACTGACTTATTAGCCAGAAGGTTACTACCCAAATTATCCAGTGCCTCAGCGTTAATCAGTAGGTTGTTGCCAGATGCAACTCTGGCTACCCTACCCGTTGAAACAACATCAACAATCGTTGTGCCTGTCAGAAATTTCTGTGTAGAACCCTTTTCAGTTGGAACAGCCCATGCATCAAAGCCACCACCTCCACTGCCGCTGAAGGATTCAACATAGTAGCCCCATCCATCCTCACCCAAATCGCCCACTCTTACGGAAACCGAGTTTGCCCCCATTTGGTACGGGACGGTTCTCCGCTGGAACGTATGATCTTGATTCATTTATCCCATCGCGCTGGTTCAGCAAATGCCCAGTATTAATGCTGATATCGCCGTTAATAGTCTCTATATTCCCGGAGGTATTGATCACCTCAGCATTCGCCGCGCCCGATGCGTCTTTCTGCATCACCAGATTATTACCCGCCAGCATATCGCCGCGCAGGTTCTGAATGCTGTTGGCAAACAGCGAGAGGTTGTTGCCCGCGTAGAGCAGGGCGGTGTTGATGATTGACCCCGCCGCCGTTAACGCCATGCTGCCTGCCGTACCGGTGAACCCATCCAGGGTAATATTGCCCTGGCTGGTCAGACTTACATTCCCGCCTGCTTGCAGGCTGCCGCTGGCGTTCATTGCAATCTGGCTGCCGCTCAATGCCGTGGTACCGCTGCCTGCGGTCAGTTGGCCGTTGTTGGTCAGCCTGCCCGCAGCGTTCAGCGTGATACCGTTGCCCTGCAATGTGGATGAGTTGGTGATATTGCCCTGGCTGCTGATGGTCAGTTGCCTGTTCGCGGCGATAACGCCCTGAGTGGTAAAGCTGTCAATGAGCTTCAGCATCAGGTTGCCGAGTGCCACTATCTGGCCTGCGCCGCTGACCGATACCATTTCGGTGAGCATATCTCCGCCGCTGAACACCTTCCCGCCCGCGTTATTGAGACTGTTCCCCTTGAGCGTCAGGCCCTGATTGCCCAGCAGCGTGCCGCTGTTGCTCACGGTCTGCGTGTTCATGTTCAGCAGTGCGGCCTGGAAGGTGCCGCCGTTGGTCAGGCTGTTACCGGAGAGCGTCGCCTGATTCGCCGCCATCACCGTGCCGTTACTGGCAAGCTTCGCCACGTTCAGCACCAGGTTAGTGGCCTGGAGCCAGCCTCCGCCGCTGTAGTCCGGTGTAGTGAACGTCAGGTCACCGCCGGAGAGAATGCTACCGCCGTTGCGGGCCTGCGTTGCCGCACTGAGTGTGGTTTTACCGTTGCCCTGAAGGGTGCCGTCGTTGATCAGCACAGGGGCGGTGAGGCTTAGTGCGTTCTGGCTGAGCAGCACGCCGCTGGCCTGGTTGGTCAGGGCATTCAGCAGAGTGAGCGTCAGGCCGCTATTGCCCTGCACGCGTCCGCTATTAGTAAGCGAGCTGGCACTGAGCTGGGTATCAGCCCCCTGAAGCTGCCCGCTGTTGCTGACATCTTTCGCGTTGACGTTAAGCAGCCCGCCGGTCAGCATTTTGCCCTGCTGTTGCAGGTTACCGCTGAGCGCGACGTTTAGGCCGTTAACGCCGCTGATTTCGCCGCTATTGCCGAGCGAATTACCTTTCACCTCCAGCGTTTTCGCACTGATCAGCCCCTGGTTGCTCAGCGCTTTACCGGCCAGGCGGGCGTCGCCCAGGGCAGTGATTTTGCTGCCAGTAGCGGCGATAACGTCGCCGCTCAGGGTCAGAGCTAAATCGAGCGCGCTCTGAATCGCACCGCTGTTGTTCAGGCTTCTGCCGTCTAAGGTGATGTTCTGCCCCTGAAGTCGGCCGCTGTTGGTCACGTCTCCCGCACTCAGCGTCAGTAATTTCTGGCTCAACAGGTCTCCGCTGTTGGTAAGCGCGCCGATACTGCTCAACGTCAGGCCGTTCAGGCCAATAATCGTCCCTCTGTTGTCGATAATGTTCTGGCTCAGTAAAAGCGTATCGCCCTGAAGCGCGCCGTCACTGGTGAAAGTGGTTCCGACGAGCGACATTTCGCCTGAAGAGAGGATACTACCGTGGTTGGTCAGCGCTGGCGCATTCAGCCCGAAATTGCCCTGACTCATCAGATCGCCATTGTTGAGCAAAGCGGTAGCCAGTGTCGCGTTGAAATTATCGGTCGCCAGTACGGAGCCGTTATTCGTCCAGCTATCCGCCTGAACGGTGAGGTTCTGTCCCTGCGTGGTCCCTGCTGTATTCAGCGTTTTGCCATTCAGGGAGAGCGAGCCCGCCGTCAGCCAGCGCCCGTTGCTTCCCTGCGAGAGTGTGTCGCCGGCAAGCCCCAGCGCCCCGGAGCCCTGCAACAGGCCGTCGCCATTCAGCGTGGTCGCGTTGACGTTCAGCGTATCAGCGATGATTTAGCCAGGATTACTGAGCAAGCCTGCGCTGAGTGTCAGGTTGTTGTCGCTGGTGATAAGCCCACTATTACGGATGTCCGGTATATCCAGCGTCAGGTTTGCAGCACTGTAGAGGGTACCGTTCTGCTGGTTGTCCAGCTTTTGTGTGTCAATCAGCAATGCGCTGTCGCCCTGCATCAGACCGCTGTTGGTAAGCTGCTGCGACTGTGTGTTCAGGCTGGAAGCAACGAGCACGCCGCTGTTGATCAGTTCCGGCGCACTGAGGCTGAGCGATGCCGCGCTGCTTTTGCCGCTGTGGGTGAGTTTTTCGCGAGCGTTCACTGTCATGGCTTTTTGCGCTGCCTGCGTACCCGCAAGTACCGCCTCCCGCGCGCTGAGGCCGAGATTATTGCCGCTCTGGAGCTGTGCGCTCGCCGCAGTGGTGAGCCTGTCGCCCTGAAACTGGAGATCGCCACCCGCGCTGGTTTCCCCGTCCAGCGTTGCCGTGGCGGTATTCAGCGTCATCGCGTTGTCGCTGTGGGTCACCGAATTTTTGCCGGAGGTCAGGTTCTGCGCATTGACAGTCAGCCCTTTGCCGCCGGACAGCACGCCGTTCTGCGTCACATCCTGCGCCTTCAGCACCAGCGTATCGTTGCTTACCAGCGAGCCTGTATTGGTCAGCTTCCCGCTGGCGGTGATGTCCGCTTTGCCCTTCGCGCCGGTGCTACCGCTTTGGGTAAAATCCTGAGTATTGACGGTCAGGTTGCCGCCGCTCAGCAGAGAACCCGAGTTGCTGAGCATGGAGCTGCCCACACTCAGGGATGCGCCCTGAACGAAGCCGCTATTATTCAGCGTGCCGGCATTCAGTTGAGCATCGTTATGCGCCAGTAGTTTGCCGTCCTGCGTCAGGGTGTTGCTGCTTACCGTCAGGTTTTGCCCGGCAGTCATCAGCCCTTGCGTTTTCAGTGTATCGCTGGCTTTAGCCGCAATATTGCGGGCAGTGTTAATCTGGCTGGAAGCATCCTGGCTGATGTTTTTCGCGCTAAGCGTCGCATCACGTCCGGCAGTCAGCTTTTCATTGGCGTGCGAAATCGTGCCGTTGGCGTTCAGTACCAGGTCGCCGTCGCTGTTCAGCGAGCCGTTGCTCAGGGCAATGTCGCCCTGACTGCTCAGCGACATATTGCCGCGAGCTTTGTGATCGCCCGTCAGGGCGAGGCTTTCACCTTTAGCGGACAGCGTCCCGCTGGCGAGGCTGTTGTGAACGGTGAGTTTGCCATTGGCATCCAGAGAGATGTCCCCCTGGCGGGCATTCAGGTCGCCAAGGTTAACCCCGACGCCTTTCTCGCTGGACACCAGATGAATGCGGTTGGCGTACATCCCGCCCAGTGCGCCGATATCTACCGCCACCGTTGGGACGCGGTCTTCGCCCTGCTGCGCCTGCACGCTGCCGTTTGTGCCAACACGGTTGGCTCCGGCTACCACATTTAAATCCTTAGCATGAATGGCGGCGTTCACTTCGGTTGCGCGTGAAATGATCGCCAACGCATTGCTGCTGCTGGCATCAAGCCCTTGCCCCTCAATGGTGATACTGCCTTTTTTCACGTCCAGCGCCTGTAAATTGCCGCTGGCGTCAAAGACAGGTTTCCCTGTGGTCAGGGTGGCCTGCGGGGTGTTGATAAACCCGCAGCCGTTACAGGTGATGCCATACGGGTTAGCGACCATCACGTTCGCCGCTTTGCCCGCCACTTCGGTGTAGCCCTGTAACTGTGAACGGTTGGTCCCAGTAACTTCGTTGATAATGCCTTTCGCTTCCTGTCCGGCTTTCAGGTTGGCGTTACCGCTAATCAGCCCACCAAGCTGTGTCTGATTGAGCTTGCCCGTGGCGTTATTGAGGATCAGCCCCTCTTTGCCGACGTTGTAATCGGTAAACTGGTTGTGCGAAATCCCGGCCCGTTTGGCGTGGCAATGTTCACGACCGGCACGCCGTTCGCTGCTCTGTCCGTAGAGGTATTGCCCGTTGGCGTCAGCGTGGCGGCAACGGCAGGCAGAACAGGCTGTGTAGCGAGCAGACTGCTCACCAGGTAGCTTAGCAGACGGTAAGTTAAGCGAACGGGAGGCTGATTCATGACGATAATCCCTTAAAACGCGACAGCAACGCGGTAGTAAACAGTGACGTGATCCGGGCCAAGCCAGTCCGGGTAAACGAGAGGCAGCCCAACGGTAAACGCGGTGGAAACGTGGCCACTGGTTGTACTGAGCCCGGCGGCCACGCCCCAGAGAGTGCCTGCGGAATAGCGATCCAGCTTGTCGGAGTGCAGCCAGCCACCATCGAGGGCCGCCAGCGCGTTGACCTGGCCTGTCACAGGTAGCGTAAAAAGCATGTAGTTGAGCTCATTTCGCCAGTAGGCGCCGTTATCGCCGGAAATACTTTGCTCTTTAAACCCGCGCACCGAGCTTTCGCCGCCGATGGTTATACGTTCGCTACCGTAGAGGCGGTCCGGCGACCACTGACCGTAGGTGCTCGCCAGCCACCACAGATTTTCAGCCACCGGACGCTGGAAGCTGGCATTGAGGCTCCATTTGCGGAACTGCGCTTTCGGCAAGTCACCGTTTTTGCTGTCGTCGCTTTCAGCATCCAACCACGGCATACCTCGGCTGAAGGTCGGGTTAAAGGTTGCCACGCCACCGAACATCTTCTGGGTGTGGTTCAGGCCAAACAGCAGGCTGGTGAGTTTACGGCTGCTGCTTTCCAGCAGAACATCGTCCAGCCAGTTATGGTTGATGCGACGGCTCAAGCCTACGGAGACGCCCGTTTTGATATCGCCGTTGCGGAATAGCACGTGCGACAGATTCACGCGGTGCGTTTCGGTATCGCCGCTCGAGCGCCAGAGGTAGCCGTTGTTATCGATAGTGCTGAGGTAGTTATTCCAGCTGTAGCTATAGTCCAGCAGGCTGTAGCCGTAGGGTATGCTGACGCCCGCTGCAAAATTTTGTGCATCTTTAGAATTCGAAAACGCGCTGCTGCGCCCGCCATTGACGAACCAGCTGTCGGCCAGACCCAGCAAATTATTGCCGGTCAGCCCGCCGTTAATTTGCCCGACACCCGTGCTTTTTTGCCCACTGTTATCGAAGTTTGCAGAGGCTGAAAGCGGAAATTCTGGCGTGGCAGTCAGATGCACTACGGACCAGCCCTGCTTCTCAGCCGGTAATATTTCAATCTGAACGGGCGTGGTGCGCGTGCGATTAATCTGCTCCATGCCTTGTTCAATATCACGCAGGTTAAGAATTTTGCCCTGAAGACCAGGGAAGGCCATTTTCAGCTCGCGCTCTGGCACGCCGTCCATGCGGATTTTCTCAAGCTTGCCTTCCAGAATGGCGAAGTGTAATTCCCCGGAGCGTAAATCCTGTTCGGTCAGAAAAGCGCGGCTGGTGATATATCCTCTGCTGATATACCAGTCAGAAACTTTATTCGTGAGTTCATTAATTCGTGCCATATCCAGGCACTGATTTTGCCAGGGCTGCACTAATCTTTGCTGCTGCCGTTCGTCAATCAGCGTGGTGCCATCCAGCATAATGCGATGAACGGTAAAACAGGGGCCCGATGCCGTGACAGGCTGCACTGGCGCTGCCGGGCGGACAAAGGGCGTGGCGCGTTCCAGCGACTCACGCTGCTGCTGGCTCTGAAGGAGTAATTGCTGCTGCTGTTCCTCAATGCTGTTGCGATCTGCAGGCGATAACGGGGCTGCGAAAACGGGCTGACTGACTGCCAGTAACACCCATACCGGATATAAAGCCTTCATCCCTGATCCTGTATGCTTTTGTTATTTACATTATGAATTCATTTCATAACATTTAGTTACGTTTTCGGTCACATTACCTACAGAGCCGTTTTTTTCAAACAGCAAGCGTATGAATAGGGGAATTTTTCAGATTTCGACAGCGAAATATTTAGTAAAAAGACTAAATGTGGATAAGGGGAATAAGGTCCAGGGTATGACTACCTGACTAAACTGTCTGACTAAAGCTGGAAGCAAAGTTTTTGGCGAAAGGGATCGTAATGTTGACTTTAGCCAAATCGATCGGCGAATTGTCTTCGGCCTTCCCACCAGAGGGAAGGCGCTTTTTTACGTCAGTGGGATCACCTCCCACAAAATATGCATGGAACTAAAACGGGTCTGTTTACAGATTTAAACCTCCAGTGCCCACGTTTTATTCCTCTTGTTCCTCTGAGGCGTATGACGCCTGATTGCGCCCCTGCGCCTTTGACTGATACAACGCGCGGTCTGCGCCATGAATAAGTTTCGCCACGTCCCGTTCAGAGCCGCTACCGGTAAGCGAATAACATCCCGCGCTGATGGTGACGATCTGTTCCGCAATATCGGTGGCAGGGTGAGGGATCTTTTTCTCGCTCACCATGCGCACGGCCCGCCAGGCGACTTTAAGCGCGTCTTCAGCAGTCGTATTCGGCAAAATAATGGCGAACTCTTCCCCGCCGTAACGGGCCACCACATCGTCGGCGCGCAGCGCGGCCAGTTCCAGCACATTCCCGGTGATACGCAGGCAAGCGTCACCGGCAACGTGCCCGCAGGCATCGTTGTAACGCTTAAAAAAATCAATATCGAGGAGAATAAGCGAAACGGGTTTCCCGGTTACCGCCGAAGCTGACAGCGCCTGGAGTAGCGCTGCATCAAATTTCCTGCGGTTCGCGAGGCCGGTAAGACCATCCACCATCGCCATGGTCTGAAGCGTCTGGTTGATTTTCACCAAATCATCTCTCAGATGGAACATCTCAAGCTGATCGTCGATGTTAATACGCACCTGCCTGAATATCACCCGGCCCATCACCAGCAGCCCGATAAGCAGCAGGAGATTGATAAGCCAGTCCGTGAGGTTCGCTTCCATCCAGTGTTGACGTAGTTCAGCACGATCAAAACCCGCCACCACCACCAGAGGATAGTTTTCGATACGGGCGAAGCCATACACCCTCACCACGCCGTCCACAGCGGACAGCCACGTGGCGCTCCCCCGGTCTGCCCGGACCAGCTCTCGTTTGAACAGCGGGCTGTAGGAGAAATTCCGGTTGATGACCGACTCCGAATAGGGACGTACATACAGCGCATTGCCATCAAGCAGCAGTAATGCCAGCAGGTCCCGATCGTTCATTTCGAAGTAATCATAAAACTTCTTAAAATAATCCAGCTTGATGGTCGCCAGAATTACGCCGCCGAACGCGCCATCGGAGTCGTTAAGGCGCATGGAGACAGGAATAATCCAGTCACCCGTCGTGCGGCTACGAATGACGTGACCAATGTGCGTGCCTGTCTGTTTATTGTCGCGATGATAAATAAAATATTCACGATCCGAGTTATCAACCTCAGGCGGCGCATAGTTAAACGAGGTGCTGCGCCAGTTTCCCTGTGCGTCAAACACGAACAGGCCATGCAACTGGGGAAGTCGGTCTTTTAAGTCTGACAGCAGGTAATTGTATCTTTCATTGGGGGCATCAGTGCCCACTGCGCGGCGTATCTGCTGAAGCGCCAGATCGGTCTGCAGGAAAGTATCTTCAGCCTGCCGGGCCTGGGACACCGACAGGTTGATGGCCTCACTCTCCGCGTCTTTTACGGTCCGCTCCCACGACAGCACCAACGATAAAATGTTGGCGCCGATAGTGCCGATCACCAGGCAGACAAGAAAAATCGTCAGCGTTCTGCCAAGGGAGGTATCGAGCGCAAAGGCCCTGCTTATTCGTTGGCGAAAAGACAAATCACAGCTCCGATAAAAAATTCCTTTAGGTTAAAGCTTACCCATACTTAAGAGAATTTGTGGAGTTAAATGGAAAAAGCCCCGCATTCTGGTGGGAATTTTCGCCTGGCGAGGACGAAGAGGATGAAGAAACATCGCCAAAGAGCATATTACCCTCTGCGGCATTGACCCTTTTAGCGCCACCACGGCGAAGTGAGGTTTCGCGAGAGCGGCAAGTCCGTGTTCCTCAAAAGATTCTTAAGAATCTCTGGTTTACGGCAGACAGAGAGTAAACAGCCCCACCTGTGAATGGCGGGGCTGTTCAGACACGTCAGTAATTAATGCATCGGCTCATCGCCATTATCGATCGGCGACCAGTCGGTTTTCCCGTCGGCTTTGCTTTGTTGCCACGCCATGACCATAAAGATTAGCGTGGCGACGCCGTAACCAAACGTCACGGTCGGCGAAGCATTAAAGGCCATTTGATGCCCGTGAATAAACCCGAAGAACGACAGGATGGTGGCGGCTGCGGCGTACACGGCCGCCCAGTTGAAACGCCGGTCGATGATAAACGCGGCGATAGCGCCGAGCATCAGTCCCGCCAGGACGGCACCGCCGCCGGTGGTCGCCATGCCGTGATACAGCACGCCGTTATTGGCCATACTGGCCGCGATGTCAGCAGGCAACTGCACGGGACTGGCACCCGCCGCAGATAACGCACCGTCAACCTGCGTTTTCGCCCATTCAGCAATGTTCGGCACCAGCGCCAAAACAATGGCCGGAGCATGACGTTTTGGCGATACCTGGAACGCCTGTGCGCCAATCACCAGCCCGATAAACAGCAGGATCGGCACGATGGCCACCAGCGGAATAATCGACAATAGCAGGGCGGTTAACCCAAGGAAGCAGACCAGCGCCATGCAGATGCCGGTGCCGAGGGAATAACCAATTCGTCCGCCCATGGCTTTCCAGCCAGGATGGCCGATATAAACCGCCGGCGGGAACGGCGAACCCAGCAGTGCGCCAACGATAGCGCCCACGCCATCTGCCGCCAGTACGGCGCGCAGGTTGTAGCTGTCGCCGCCTACGGCTGCGGATTCCACGTTATTCAGGATTTCCGTGAAGTTGAAAATGCCCAGTGGGATGGCGGTAACCAGCAGCGGCCACACCAGTTCCATCGGCACTGAGAAGACATCGCCGGACACCGACGGCAGGTGTAATGAGAAGCGCTGTGCCGCTTCGCCTACCGCCGCCGGATTCATGATGTCGCTAAAGCCCAGCAGCGTTGCGCCCCAGCCCAGCAGACAGCCCACCAGCACCACAGCCAGTCCACCCGGCAAACCGAACGGCAGACGGACATTACCCACCCAGTTCAGCAGGATGATGGCGAAGCAAACCACGCCGATCCACGCGGTATCAAACATCTGATACGCCGGGCGCATGGCGATAAACGCAATGGCAATCCCGGCCAGCGTACCCAGCATTGCGGCGCGTGGCGTGTATTTACGGATAGCCGGGCCGACAATGACACCGGCCAGGACAATGACGCCGACGATCATGGCCCAGATCAGCCCGAGCTTCCAGGCCAGCATCCAGTCTTTATGGATCAGCAGCGTCGGCAGCATGACGACAAACACCACGATAAACATATGCGGCACGCTGGGGCCATAAGGCAGCGCGGTGACATCGCTGCGCCCCTCGCGCTTCGCCAGTTTCCAGGCAAGCCAGGCGTAAAACAGATTACCGAGGGGGAAGGGCGATCCCCAGCGCGGGCAGAATGCGGCCAAACACCGTTTCCGCCGGAATTTGCGCCACATACAGCGCCAGCCCGCTAAGGACCAGCACGTTTAACAGCACATTGGTGAACAGACCGAAAAAGGCGTTGAGATCGCCTGGCACCCAGAGTTTGGGGCGAAAAGCAGAAGACTGAGAACGCATGATGCTCTCCTTATCTGTTATTCATCCAGGAGCTGGCCGGTATACGCGCGCCAGCCTCCCAGTTGGGTAATTTCCTTTTGACCTTCGACCAGCCACGGCTCTGCTAACACCCCCAGCACTTCGCGTCCGTCGTCCAGCTCCACTTTGCCGATGCACAACCCGGCCGGTTCGTTTTGCAGGATTTTGCCCAGTCCGGCGGGGGGGAACCGCCCACAGCTCCAGCGCGATACGTGCGCCTTCCCCTGGGGTACGCAGCATCCCGGGGTGATCGTCATTGATAGTCCAGCAGCGGTAACACGGCGCGGTGTAGGCGTTGCTCACGAATTCGGCGCCGACCGCCAGCATGTTGGGGTTGAGCTTCAGCCCCCGCATCAGCGTGCCGTTTACCGCCAGAAGTATGTTGCTGTTCATCATTACTGTTCCTTAAATTGCTGTAAAAGGGTTCCCTGGTGTTGGAAAAATAGAACTAAATCAATCAGTAATACGTGTACCTTTGCGGCCAGCGACGGCGTCGCCCATGGCTTCCGGGCTGGTAATAATGCCGGTTTTGCCTGGCGCATGGCGTAGCCAGCCGACGATCGCCTCAACTTTCGGGGCCATGCTGCCTGCGCCAAACTCGCCGGAATCCAGCAGCGCCTGCGCCTGTTCACAGGTCAGCGTGTCGAGCCAGCGCTGTTCAGGAGTACCGAAGTTAATAGCCACTTGCTCCACCCCGGTAGGAATAAGCAGCATGTCGGCATTCAATTCCTGTGCCAGCAGTGCAGAGGCGCGGTCTTTATCGATAACCGCCTGTGCGGCGCTGAGCGTGCCGTCCTGATTGCGGTACACCGGAATACCGCCGCCGCCGCAGGCGACCACCAGCACGTTTTCTTCAAGCAGGCGGCGGATCACCGGGCTTTCGATGATTTGCAGCGGTTTCGGTGATGCCACCACGCGCCGCCAGCCGCGCCCGGCATCGTCGGCGATTTTCCAGCCCTGGCTGGCAGCGAGTTTTTCCGCCACCTCGCGATCCATATGCGCGCCGATGGGCTTATCCGGCGCGTCAAACGCCGGGTCGTTAGGGTCGATCAGCGTTTGCGTTACCAGCGCGCTAACCGGCGTATCACTGATGCCGCGCCGCTGGAGTTCGTTGTACAGCGCGTTCTGGAACATAAAGCCAATCGCGCCCTGGGTATCGCCCACGGCGTATTCCAGCGGCACCACCGGCACATCATCCCGGGCGATTTCACTGCGTCGTAAAATGAACCCGACCTGGGGGCCGTTGCCGTGGGTCAGCACCACGCGCCAGCCCGCTTCGATCAACGCCACGACATGATGCGCGGTCTCTTTGACTGCCTGATATTGCGCATCCAGCGATACGGCGTCGCGGCTGCGGATCAGGGCGTTGCCGCCCACGGCCACGACGGCGATTTTTTTCTGGCTCATGGCTTACCCTCCAGCGTTTCCGCCAGCGCCGCGAGCGCGTCGATAAAGCACGGCAGCGGCGCGGTGGTGATGCCTGCACCGATCTGACCCACGCCTGCGCGTTTATGGGCAATACCGGTGTTGATGACGGGCAGAATGTCGCGGTCGATAACCCGACGCGCGTCAATGCCGCTGCCGGAACCGGCGAAATTCAGCGCCGGCAGGGTGAAGGCCGGGTTTTGCGTCAGGGTGATTTCCTGCATGGTCATACTGTGGCGGGTGGCATCCACCGGGGTGCCGCCGACAAATTTAACAATCGCCGGGGAGGCCGCCATGGCGAAGCCGCCGATACCTGCGGTTTCCGTGATGGCCGAGTCGCCGAGATCCGCCGCCGCGTCGTCCACGCTAAAACCGGGGAAAAACAGGCCGTCTACCGGGTTGGCAGGCGCCTGGAACCAGCGGCTGCCGGTGCCGGAAAGCTGAATGCCGAAGTTGACGCCGTTACGCGCCATCACGGTTACCATCGAACTGAACGGCACGTCGCGCGCGGCATCCAGCATGGCCTTACATGCCGCCATCGACAGGTTCAGGAAGAAGTGATCGTTGGTGGCGATAAATTCCAGCGCTGCCGGACCATTTTCAATCCGCGCCAGCGTCGGGGCGACTCGCTTGAAGAACAGGCCGCTGGCGGCGGCGTTACGGTTATGGCACTCATCGCCCATATGCAGCGCCTGGGCAATCATCGGCTTCAGTTCAATACTGCCGGTGCTTTCCAGCGCTTTGGCGAGCGCGGGGGCTAATACTTCGCCCATCCAGCGCAGGCGGGTTAACACCTCTTCGCCGTTAGCGCCGAAGCGTAAAACTTTGCCGAGCCCTTCGTTGAAGTTACAGAAGGTGCGGTTGCCGTGGGTGCGGTTTTCCACAACCCAGACCGGCATTGACGGGCTGATAATTCCCGCCATCGGCCCAACCGCGCCGTAATGGTGGCACGGTTCCAGCGCCACATCGCCACGTGCCGCCATCGCCGTGGCCTCATCGACATCGCTGGCCCAGCCTTCATAAACAATCGCACCGGCAATCGCACCCTGTACCGGGCCGCACATCGCCTCCCAGGCGATAGGCGGACCCGCGTGAAGAATGCGTTTCTGTCCGTTAAGGGCAGGGATGACCGCGCTGGCGGTGCTGACGCCCACCAGTTCCGGCTGCGCTTCCAGATAACGGGCGATAGCCTGTTCATTGGCGGCATTGACCCGCGGATCGTTGAGCAAAGTGGCGAGTTGCCAGTTCGCCTGCGCATCACCTTCGGCGACCGGTTTCCAGTTAAGGTGTAATACCTCGCCGCCCGCTTCGCGTAAATTGTCGGCAAAACTGCTCAGCCCGAGGCTGATCACGTTGAGCGGTTTTTGAAAAAGCGTAGTCATAATCTATTTCCGTAATTGAGCGACAAACACCGCCATCTGTGCGGCCTGTACGTTGCTGTCTGCAACCATCACCCCGGCATCGGTAAGCGCGGCTATCTGCTGCTGGCGCGATTGCGGGTCGCGTTCAGTGCCGCAAACGTGGGCGATCATCAACAAATGGCGGCCCTGCTGTTGCGCGTTACGCTGTGCGTCGCGTAACAGCGGCAGCAAGCCGGCGCACGGATCGGCGCTGGCACCGTAACCGAGCACCACGTCGAACAGCAGCACAGCGGTTTCCGGGCTGGCGGCTTCGCGTGTTAACCGTTCATCACGCAGGCTCGGGTCGATCATCGGGTGCGGGCGGCCCTGGGTGAATTCGTCATCACCCATATCGACAAAGCTATGGCCCTGGCCGCGATGGCTGTCGTGAAGCGGCGTTGCGCCTTCCACTGGCGAGTTGGATTCACAGGACATCCCGGCGGCAATCAGCGCCAGCTGCGCTTCGTAGCAAAAGGTTCCCCCGGCGAACACGCCACGGATATCGCGCTGCCCGGCGGCCATTTTCCCGGCTTCGAGGCGCAGGCGATCCTGTTGCGCTGACGATAAGCTTTCCGGCGCGGGCGGCGTCTGGCCCCGTAATAGCGCCACGGAAACGGTGGCGGCGTGTTGCAGGCTGCTGGCCGCGGTTACGCCATAACGGGTGATCTCCTGGCTGTCTGCTCCGAGGAAATGCACCACCACCGGTTTGCCGCAGCCTGCGGCGAGACGCAGCACCGTCCCTGCGACCGCAGGTGCGGGGGGTTTTGAAATCAGGGTAATAAGCTGTGTGTCGGGATCGTCTGCCAGCATGCGGATCGCCTGGATCATACTCAGGCCGCCGATCTCCTCGTGAAGATCGCGTCCGCCAGTGCCCAGCGCCTGCGACACGCCTTCACCCAGATGGTGAATGGCGCAACTCACTTCCTGAAGCCCGGTGCCCGAAGCGGCCACCAGACCGATAGCGCCAGGGCGGATCACGTTGGCGAAACCGAGAGGCAACTGATTGACGATAGCGGTGCCGCAGTCCGGACCCATCACCAGCAGTCCGCGTTCGGTGGCGTACGCCTTAATGGCGCGTTCTTCTTCTTCCGGTACGTTATCGCTGAACAGCATGACGTTCAGGCCGTTTTGCAACGCTTTCATGGCTTCAGCACCGGCGTAACGGCCTGGTACTGAAATCAGCGCCAGCGTGGCATCCGGTTGGTCTTCCACGCCCATGCTGATGCTGGTGGGTTCGCGGCGACCCAGGCTCTGTTGACCCTCGCGGCTGTTTTCCGGGCGTAGCAGCGTGTCGGCCATCTCCAGCGCCGCAACGCCGGTCTCGTCATCAGCCATCAGGGCAATCAGCAGGTCGTTCGGGCGCGCGGCCAGTTCAACGTTCATTCCGGCGTCGCGCATCCGCTCAATGTTGGCCTCGGTGGCCATCGCCACTGACGCCTGGCTTACGCCTTCAAAGGCGTTGAGTTTGGCGGAGACCTGCATCAATGACACCGAATCTTTGTACAGGTTGGGGTAACTCTTGCAATGCAGTTTCATTATCAGTTCCTGAGAGACCAGGTGGCCTGCGCCCGGATCGGGGCACAGGATAAAAAGGGATGAGAAGGATTAACGCAGGGCGTTGATCACGGCGTCGGCGTCGCTCACCCAGCCAACAATTGCGCCCTGGGCTTTGATCATCTCAAGGGCAGCCCGGTGAAATTCCGGGAAATAGGACGCGCAGCAATCTTCGGGAATGAGCACTTCATAGCCCCGGTCATTGGCTTCCCTGGCGGTGGTTTGCACGCAGACTTCGGTGGTCACGCCGCAAATAATCAGCGACTTAATGCCCCGAGCCTGAAGAATGAGGTGAAGATCGGTGGCGTAGAATGCCCCTTTGCCGGGCTTATCAATAATCGGTTCGCCCGAAAGCGGATAAAGTTCCGGGATGATGTCATGGCCGGGTTCGCCCTGAATCAGGATGCGCCCCATGGAGCCCTGTTGGCCGATAAACGTTTTACCGCCGCGGGTGAGTTTCGCCGCCGGGCAGTTGCTGAGATCGGCACGGTGCCCTTCACGGGTATGCACAATAAGCAGCCCCGCCTGGCGTGCCGCTTCAAGCAAACGGGTACAGGGTTCGATTGCCCGGCGTAACAGCGACACGTCGTTGCCCAGCGCTTCGCCAAAGCCGTGAGGCTCAACGAAATCACGCTGCATATCAATCATGACAAGCGCGGTGGTCGCCGGGTCGAATGAATACGCAAAAGGTTGTGCTTCAAGGGTTTTCATACCTGCTCCTTGCTGATGTATGTTCTCAGGCCAGTGTAAGAAAGGGTTATGACGAGCGCCCAAAAAGGATTTCTGGCTAATCCTCAAAAAAACTGAGGGCAGCCGGGTTTTATTCTGTGCAGAATGGGCTAACCCTTGTGCGCTCTGGCCTGGCGAAATTGCCGTCCACAGACCATTGCGTTAAACCGGGGAAAAGCAAAGTGCGAATTTGTGATCGCGATAGAAAAGGCAGGGAAACGTGAGCGGAATAAGCAGCCAGACGCCGTCGACTTTCACGGGGATTGTCATGTGCGATACCGTTGTGCAGCACCTTTCGGGCGCGGCGCTGACGGTGCATTCGGTTTTTCACCATGCCTGCAATCTCACGACGCCGGATAACCATTTATTGACGTTACTGACGCAGGACGCGCCGCTGGCGCCAGGTGCCGTGCGGATGCGGTGCGCCGATTTCCGGCCGCTGTTTTCGGTGGGCGAGACGGTGCGACCGCAGGACGACGGGACGTATGCCGCTGCCGGTTGCCGCGTGATGCTGACGTCTGTGCCCTGCCAGTCTACCTGCGTGCCGGAAGACGCCATATTGCCTTCCGGTTTGTCGGAGGCGCTGGACGCGTTTTTGCCCGTCACCGCGCCGGAATACGGGATCTGGAACAATCTGCACAGCAGCGATCGGCGTCTGATGCTGGCGGTGCGGCAACTGACGCAATGGCTGGAGGATGACGCAACGCCTGCGCCAGACGAGGCGCTAAAAACGTTGATTGGGGCAGGCGCGGGGCTGACGCCGTCCGGCGATGATTTTTTGCTGGGGATGCTGTTTGTGATGAACGTGACGCGACATCGTCGGTTTGAGGCGCTGGCGTCGGCAATCGACGGCCTGCTGTCGCGAACCACGGATATCAGCCGGGCCATGTTGAAATACGGCAGCGGCGGCCATTTTGGCGAGCAACTGCTGGCGTTGACGGCTTCCGGGCCGCTGTCGCTTAACGCCCGTTTATTGCGGGTGGCGGCCTACGGGCACTCTTCCGGGCATGACATGCTCACCGGAATATTGTTTACGTTGCGCGCCCTGTCAGGCCAGCGGCTGTAAGAACTGCTGCTGGATGTCCGGCTTGCGTAACTGTTCCATCCACCAGGCGAAGCACGGGCGTGAATGCTCCGATGACCAGGCGAGATAGAGCGGTGTCGGCTGCTTGGCTTCCTCGATGGTCTTGCAGATTAACCGGCCATCATCCAGCCACGGTTTGCAAATGTGCCAGGGCAAAAACCCAATTCCCAGCCCCGCCAGATGCATGGCGATTTTGCTGTGATAATCCGGGGCAACCAGCGCTTTTTGCCCCCGTAACAGCCAGGCGACTTTCGGCTCCAGCCGCACTGAAGTATCACGGATACAAATCGCCGGCCACGGACGTAAATCTTCCGCGCGCAACGGACGTTGATAAGCGGCCAGCGGGTGATCCGGACTAATGGCGAATACCCATTCCGCGGTGCCGATATCTTCACAGCGAATTTCATTGCCGGCTTTTAAATTCGGCGCGCCGATAGCGATATCCGCACGTTTATCCAGTAAGGCATCCCAGACGCCGTCATGCACATCAATGGAAATATGTATTTCGGTCTGGGGAAAATGGCGTTCGCTGTCGCGTAATAATTCATAGATGGGTTTCATGCTAATGATGTTATTTAGCGACAGGCTCAGGCGGGTTTCCACACCGGCGGAAATACGCTGAGTGGAAAAGCTTAATTCATCCAGCTCTGCCAGAATCAGCTCGCCTTTTTTAATAAAAAAGCGGCCCGCTTCCGTCAGGCGCAACTGTTTTCCGTCACGCTCAAATAAACGTACCCGAGGCTGCTTTCCAGTTTATGCACGGTATAGCTCAGGGCGGTGGGGACTTTATGCAATTCTTCCGCCGCTGCCGCAAAGCTGCCACAGCGTGCCGTGGTAATGACAACCTGAAGAGCCTGCGCCGTAATATGCATAAATCGTCCTCTTATGGCAGCGTAATCAATCCCAAGGCTAACAGATTTGGCTGAACGAAACCGGGACTTAATTCGTAATCGATAATTAGCATCATTTTTATCGTTACCTCATCGTTTTGTGACATTTTTCATTGAATTTTATTATGAAAGGCGGTGTGGGTTTTTCGCTCTACTTATGGATAGCCTCAGGATTTTTTGCTGCGCGGCCTGAATTTTTCCGCATTTAGCGTTCATATCTTCGCCATTGCTTAAGAAATTTTAAATATCGTCTACAAATGGATAAAACTGGTAAGAGCAGATAACCAGGACGATTATTCTGCCAGGTTGGCGGTAGCATAATTTTCCGTGCTGGAAATACTCGCGCGAAGTTTTTTTAATCTTTGTCAGTCGTTTCTCACCCCGGTTGTAAATAACCGATAGCTGTATTGACGTTTTCACATTCTGTTGACAGATTGTAGGGCGTGAGGGGCACTTTATGGACGATCTGTACTGCAACTCAGACATTCAAATGAAAGGATTCCCCATCCTCACAATGCCCTTCGGGCAGATTCCGTTAAGACCGGTAAAAAAACAAAAAAAGGTCTGGCGGTAATTACTCAACGTATTTCGGTTTACAGCTACGGTAACGCAGCCATACCCGGAGTTTTTCCCGGTGTGTCAACGTCTCCGCTAACGGGTAAAACGGACCAGGGTGAGTAAATAACAACACAACACATTGGAGCAGAAGAATGAGTATTTCCTTGAGAAGTCAGGGATGCTGAAGTTTGGTCTTAGCCTGGTGGCAATGACCGTCGCAGCAAGCGTACACGCGAACACCCTGGTGTATTGTTCAGAAGGTTCCCCGGAAGGCTTCAACCCGCAGCTTTTCACCTCAGGCACCACGTATGACGCCAGTTCTGTACCTATTTACAACCGTCTGGTCGAGTTCAAAAACCGGCACCACTGAAGTAATTCCGGGCCTCGCTGAGAAGTGGGAAATTAGCGAAGACGGCAAAACCTACACCTTCCACCTGCGTCAGGGCGTGAAGTGGCAGGACAATAAAGAATTCAAACCTACCCGCGATTTTAACGCCGATGACGTCGTGTTCTCGTTCGATCGTCAGAAAAACGATCAGAACCCGTACCACAAAGTGTCTGGCGGCAGCTATGAATACTTCGAAGGCATGGGCCTCCCGGCGCTGATTTCTGAAGTGAAAAAAGTCGACGACAAAACTATCCAGTTCGTGCTGACGCGTCCGGAAGCGCCTTTCCTTGCCGATCTGGCGATGGACTTCGCATCAATCCTTTCTAAAGAGTACGCGGATAACATGCTGAAAGCCGGTACGCCGGAGAAAGTGGACCTGAACCCAATCGGCACCGGTCCGTTCCAGCTCCAGCAGTACCAGAAAGACTCCCGTATTCTGTACAAAGCATTTGAAGGTTACTGGGGCACCAAGCCGAAAATCGACCGTCTGGTGTTCTCTATCACCCCAGACGCCTCCGTGCGTTATGCCAAGCTGCAGAAAAACGAGTGCCAGGTGATGCCGTACCCGAACCCGGCAGACATCGCACGCATGAAGCAGGACAAAAACATCAATCTGATGGAGCAGGCGGGCCTGAACGTGGGTTACCTCTCTTTCAACACCGAGAAGAAACCGGTTTGACGATGTGAAAGTACGTCAGGCGCTGACTTACGCGGTAAATAAAGAAGCGATCATCAAAGCGGTTTATCAGGGCGCAGGCGTTGCGGCGAAAAACCTGATCCCGCCGACCATGTGGGGCTATAACGACGACGTTAAGGATTACACCTACGACGTTGAGAAAGCAAAAGCGCTGCTGAAAGAAGCCGGACAGGATAAAGGCTTTACCGTTGAGCTGTGGGCAATGCCGGTACAGCGTCCGTACAACCCGAACGCACGCCGTATGGCGGAAATGATCCAGGCTGACTGGGCGAAAATCGGCGTTCAGGCCAAGATCGTGACCTACGAGTGGGGCGAGTACCTCAAGCGCGCGAAAGCGGGTGAGCATCAGGCGGTGATGATGGGCTGGACCGGCGATAATGGGGATCCGGATAACTTCTTCGCAACCCTGTTCAGCTGCGACGCAGCGAAAGACGGCTCCAACTACTCTCGCTGGTGCTACAAGCCGTTTGAAGATCTGATCCAACCGGCGCGTGCTGCGGAAGACCACAACAAGCGTATCGAACTGTACAAACAGGCTCAGGTTGTGATGCACGATCAGGCTCCGGCGCTGATCATCGCTCACTCCACCGTGTACGAACCTGTGCGTAAAGAAGTCAAAGGCTATGTGGTTGATCCGTTAGGAAAACATCACTTCGAAAACGTGTCTGTCGAAAAATAAAAGTCTTACTCTCAATCCTTCACGTTGCGGGAATAAACGCCTGCAACGTGAAGCGTGACGAGTTTAGCCTGCGCTTTTATTCCCACTCTCCGCCAGGGGAGTGGGTGAAAGATTTGTGAGCAATACAATCCGGCTGCGGCAACGCGGCGGGAGATTACAGAGAATTCGGGATATGTTGCAGTTCATCCTTCGACGCCTGGGGTTGGTTATTCCCACCTTTATAGGCATCACCCTACTCACCTTCGCATTCGTCCATATGATCCCTGGCGACCCGGTAATGATTATGGCCGGCGAACGCGGGCTCTCCCCGGAACGTCACGCTGAAATGTTGGCGGCGCTCGGCCTTGATAAGCCGTTGTGGCAGCAGTACGTCAATTACATTTGGGGCGTGATGCACGGTGATTTAGGCATTTCGTTAAAAAGCCGTCTCCCGGTATGGGAAGAATTCGTCCCCGCTTCCAGGCCACGCTGGAACTGGGTGTTTGCGCCATGATTTTCGCCGTTGCAGTGGGTATTCCGGTTGGGGTGCTGGCGGCGGTGAAACGCGGCTCCATCTTCGATCACACCGCTGTTGGCCTGGCCCTGACCGGCTACTCCATGCCGATTTTCTGGTGGGGCATGATGCTGATTATGCTGGTCTCGGTGCACTGGAACCTGACGCCGGTTTCCGGGCGGGTCAGCGACATGGTGTTCCTTGACGACTCCAATCCATTGACCGGCTTTATGCTGATCGACACCGCGATTTGGGGCGAAGAGGGCAACTTTATTGATGCGCTGGCGCACATGATTTTGCCGGCTATCGTACTTGGCACCATTCCACTGGCGGTTATTGTGCGTATGACGCGTTCCTCAATGCTGGAAGTGCTGGGTGAAGATTACATCCGTACCGCCCGCGCCAAAGGACTGACGCGTATGCGCGTCATCATCGTCCACGCTCTGCGTAACGCGATGCTGCCGGTGGTAACGGTTATCGGTTTGCAGGTCGGCACGCTGCTGGCGGGCGCGATCCTCACCGAAACCATCTTCTCCTGGCCTGGCCTGGGGCGCTGGCTGATTGACGCATTGCAACGCCGTGACTATCCGGTGGTGCAGGGCGGAGTATTGCTGGTGGCGACCATGATTATCCTGGTCAACCTGCTGGTCGATTTGTTGTACGGCGTGGTGAACCCGCGTATTCGGCATAAGAAATAAGGGGCCATCATGACGCAACTGACTGAAAACAAGGTGGTGGCCGCACCGGTTCCGATGACGCCGCTGCAGGAATTCTGGCACTACTTTAAACGTAACAAAGGTGCTGTGGTGGGACTGGTGTACGTGGTGGTGATGATTTTCATCGCCGTGTTCGCCAACTTTATCGCGCCCTATAACCCGGCGGACCAGTTCCGTGACGCGCTGCTTGCCCCGCCAGCCTGGCAGGATGGCGGCAGCCTGGCGCATCTGCTGGGAACGGATGACGTTGGCCGCGATGTGTTGTCGCGTCTGATGTACGGCGCACGCCTGTCGCTGCTGGTGGGCTGCCTGGTGGTGGTGCTGTCGCTGGTGATGGGTATCGTGCTGGGCCTGATCGCGGGTTATTTTGGCGGCATCGTCGATAACATCATTATGCGCGTAGTCGACATCATGCTGGCGCTGCCAAGCCTGCTGTTGGCGCTGGTGCTGGTGGCGATTTTCGGCCCGTCCATTGGGAACGCCGCACTGGCGTTGACCTTCGTGGCGCTGCCGCACTACGTGCGTTTAACCCGCGCCGCGGTGCTGGTGGAAGTGAACCGCGATTACGTGACCGCTTCCCGCGTGGCGGGCGCTGGCGCGATGCGCCAGATGTTTATCAATATTTTCCCTAACTGCCTTGCGCCGCTGATTGTTCAGGCCTCGCTCGGCTTCTCTAACGCCATTCTCGATATGGCCGCCCTTGGCTTTCTCGGCATGGGTGCGCAACCGCCGACACCGGAGTGGGGCACCATGCTCTCCGACGTGTTGCAGTTCGCACAAAGTGCCTGGTGGGTAGTGACCTTCCCGGGTCTGGCTATCCTGCTGACGGTGCTGGCATTTAACCTGATGGGTGACGGCCTGCGCGATGCGCTCGATCCCAAACTGAAGCAGTAAAGAGGCACGAGATGGCGTTATTGAATGTAGATAAATTATCGGTGCACTTCGGCGACGAAGGCACCCCGTTCCGTGCCGTTGACCGTGTCAGTTACAGCGTGGAGCAAGGCCAGGTCGTGGGTATTGTCGGCGAATCCGGTTCCGGTAAGTCAGTGAGCTCGCTGGCGATTATGGGCCTGATTGATTACCCGGGCCGCGTCATGGCGGACAGTCTGGAATTCAACGGTCAGGATTTAAAACGCATATCAGAAAGAGAACGCCGTAATCTGGTGGGCTCTGAAGTGGCAATGATTTTCCAGGACCCGATGACCAGCCTGAACCCTGCTACACCGTGGGATTCCAGATTATGGAAGCCATTAAGGTGCATCAGGGCGGCAACAAAAAGACACGCCGCCAGCGGGCGATTGACCTGCTCAATCAGGTCGGCATCCCCGATCCGGCATCGCGACTGGACGTTTACCCGCACCAGCTTTCCGGCGGGATGAGCCAGCGCGTGATGATCGCGATGGCGATTGCCTGTCGTCCGAAGCTGCTTATCGCCGATGAACCGACAACGGCGCTGGACGTGACTATCCAGGCGCAGATCATCGAGCTGCTGCTGGAACTCCAGCAAAAAGAGAACATGGCGCTGATCCTGATCACCCATGACCTGGCGCTGGTGGCGGAAGCCGCGCATAAAATCATCGTGATGTACGCAGGCCAGGTGGTGGAAGCCGGTGATGCGCGGGATATTTTCCGTGCGCCGCGCCATCCGTACACGCAGGCGCTGCTGCGCGCCCTGCCGGAATTCGCGCAGGATAAAGCACGGCTGGCCTCGCTGCCGGGTGTGGTTCCCGGTAAATATGACCGCCCGAACGGCTGTCTGCTGAACCCGCGTTGCCCCTACGCCACCGACAAATGCCGCAGCGTAGAACCCGATTTGAATACCGTTGACCACGGTCGTCAGTCGAAATGCCATTACCCACTCGATGATGCCGGGAGGCCTAACTATGAGTACGCTTGAGGCCACCACGCAACCGCTGTTGCTGGCTATTGATTTAAAGAAACACTATCCGGTGAAAAAAGGGCTGTTCGCCCAGGAGCGGCTGGTGAAAGCGCTCGATGGCGTCTCTTTCAGCCTGGAGCGTGGCAAAACGCTGGCGGTAGTGGGCGAATCCGGCTGTGGTAAATCCACGCTGGGCCGCCTGCTCACCATGATTGAAACGCCGACTGGCGGCGAACTCTATTATCAGGGCCAGGATCTGCTCAAGCACGATCCGCAGGCGCAGAAACTGCGTCGCCAGAAAATCCAGATTGTATTCCAGAACCCGTACGGTTCACTTAACCCGCGTAAGAAAGTGGGGCAAATCCTTGAAGAACCTCTGTTAATCAACAGCGATCTCAGCAAGGAGGCCCGTCGCGAAAAAGCGCTGGCGATGATGGCGAAAGTCGGCCTGAAAACCGAGCATTACGACCGTTATCCGCACATGTTTTCCGGTGGTCAGCGCCAGCGTATCGCTATTGCCCGTGGGCTAATGCTTGACCCGGATGTGGTTATTGCTGACGAACCGGTTTCCGCGCTGGATGTGTCGGTACGCGCCCAGGTACTGAACCTGATGATGGATTTGCAGCAGGATTTGGGGCTGTCCTATGTGTTCATCTCTCACGATTTGTCGGTGGTGGAACACATCGCCGATGAAGTGATGGTGATGTACCTTGGCCGCTGCGTGGAGAAGGGCACCAAAGACGAGATTTTCAATAATCCGCGTCATCCGTACACCCAGGCGCTACTCTCCGCGACGCCGCGCCTGAATCCGGACGACCGCCGCGAGCGCATTAAACTCACCGGCGAGCTGCCGAGCCCGCTTAATCCGCCGCCGGGCTGCGCATTTAACGCGCGCTGCCGCCGCCGCTTCGGTCCCTGCACCCAGTTGCAGCCGCAGTTGAAATCCTACGGCGGGCAGTTAGTCGCCTGCTTCGCGGTGGACCAGGACGAGAACGGAGAAAAGCCGCTGCCGTAAGGTAACGGACCGTGAACAAACCGGGGCTATTGCTCCGGTTTTTTTATGGACAAATAACGCTGATATGACGCGTTTAACGGTCATGTCTGAGCGTTTAACTAAATGGAAAAAAGCTGTTTTTCTGATCTACTTCCTTTTGGTTGTTTATTATTTGCGCTGTAAAGGCGAAGTCGCAATGGAAAGGTTCCTCTCTGAACGAAGAGCCTGATTACGTGCGTCCTGTTAAGTCATGACGCTGCTGGTATTACACCATCAGCAAACGGCACCACAGCAAAAACCGGTGACCGGGCTGTTATCTGAATTAGCCCCGGTGCGGGTGATGGACAGTAAAGCGCTGCGCTATGTACGTATTGAGGTCGGGTTAATGATAAAGGGCGGCGAAGGCGGCAAGGCCGTTTATTAATCGTCCTTACGCTGATGAAAACGTCATCATTATGTTTATAATGTACGGAGAATATCCGTACATTACTGTAAGCGACATGACATGAACACGATTAAAAAAGAGCGCTTTGACTTCCGGCTGGATGAGAAACTTAAACAGGAACTAGAAGAGGCTGCCGGTCTGCTCTCAGTACCCCTTTCGGTTTTTGTGACCGAAGCCATTCGCGAAAGAGCGGCAAGGGTAATCAATGAGCATCGCCGTCTGCAGGTAGATGAACAAGCGTGGGATATGATCCATTCGCTTCTGGAAAATCCACCTGAACCCACCGAACGGCTGAAATCTATTGCGGCCCGTTTTGATGATGAAGAGACATGGAAGTGGCAGAAAAAATAACGCTCAGGATCGAGCCATTTGATCTCAATAAAACCTACCGGTATGAAGATTTTTGCTGTGGTGTCACTCAGTTAGACACTTTTCTAAAACAGCAAATGCCCATTCAGCAGGCGCGGCGAATATTGCGCTGCTATGTTCTTGTTACTAATGAAACCGTACCGGAAATTCTGGGTTTTTATACCCTTTCCGGTGCCTCATATGAAAGGACGCATCTCTCTGCCAGCCAGCAGCGAAAACTGCCTTATAAAAATCTGCCCTGCGTTTTGCTGGGCAGGCTGGCGATTGATCAACGGGCGCAGGGCTATGGGTTTGGAGAAAAACTTATTTTTGATGCGATTAAACGAACCTGGCTTACGGCGGGCGTAGTCGGCATCCACGCGTTATTTGTCGAAGCTAAAGATGACAAGGCGGTGGAATTCTATCGCTCGTTGGGGTTCATTATTTCCCGGCAGGATACGCGGACAATGTTTTTCCCGTGTAGCCAGTTTGAAAAACTTTCCTTATCTGTCACGTAATCAAAAGTGTTTATTACAAAAACGCCAGCGTATCGCTGGCGTTTTTGGTTACCGTCCCTCTACAGCGTCACCGGGGTAGTGTGGCTGAGCGGCGTGGGGATCAGCGGCAGCTTTAGCGCGGGGGCGGGCAGCAGGTTATCGTTAATTCCCTGATTCACATCGACATAAGAAATGCCGCCATTGGAATTATGATGAACGGTGAGCACCCGCCCTTTATTAAGCTCCGTTACCAGTTCAGGCGTAATATGGAAACTGTCTGCCAGTTCCGTCGTCGCCAGCGCCGGGCGGCGTTTACGGCGTTCCACGCGAAAGCGGAACTGATTGTACTTGGCCCACATAATCAGGATCAGCCCGTTAACCAGGGCGATAATGAAATAGAGTGCCAGCGTGACCAGCGTTGATTCAAACGGTCGCGGCCCTAAAAAGGCGTTTTCCGTCAGCGCTTTTATCAGCCCCAGATAAATCAAATAACCGAATCCCAGCCAGGCGACCAGCGTAAGAACCAAATCGATAAACTTCGGCAACAGGCGTTGTTCGGTAAAAATTAATGGATGTTCCACGTTTATATCCTCCCAATACCGCGGTCAGGACTTACCCAGCGCGCGCGGGCGCGCTGGCGTTTCAGCATGACTTTCGGGAATGCGACAAGGGTGGTGAACAAACTCAGCATCCAGTACACCACCGGGAACCAGATTACCCAGAATAACGAACCGGCGATGCCATTCTCATAGCGTCGTTCAATCAGCAAACTCACCAGGAACTGCACCAGGCAGACCACGCCCAGCATCAGGCCGGTAAAAGCGGGCGGGAAGAGGCTATGGATTTTCAAATCCGGCGGCATCGGGATGATAAAGCCCAGCAAAAACAGCACCACGCTCATGGCATAGGCAAACGCCCAGGTGGTGGACAGGGTAAATTCCCAGTACAACGGCCACATACGGCGGTATTCCCATGCCGCGAGGCGGCGCATATTCACCAGGAAAACTTCCGCGCCGCCCTGCGCCCAGCGCAGACGCTGCTTCCACAGTCCTTTTAAGGTTTCCGGCATTAATATCCAGCACAGCGCGCGCGGTTCAAAGAATATTGACCAGTGGCGAAGCTGCAATTTCCAGCTGATATCAATGTCCTCGGTGATCATATCCGGGCTCCAGTAGCCCACTTCCGCCAGCGCGCTGCGGCGGAAAGCGGCGATCACGCCGGAGACGGTAAAGACCTGGCCGTAAATTCGCTGGGTACGCTTAATCAGACCGATAATGGAGGAGAATTCGCCTACCTGTACCCGGCCAATCAGCGTCGAGCGGGTGCGGATGCGCGGGTTGCCGGTCACTGCGCCGACACGCGGAAACTGCAACAGCGGCGCGACCAGATAGGCGGCGGTGTCGCGATCCAGCAGCGCATCGCCGTCGATACACACCAGGAAGTCGCTGCGAGCGGCAGCGGCACCGGTTTTCAGCGCCACGGCCTTGCCCTGGTTTTCCGCCAGATGGATCACGCGCAGCCGTGGATATTCCACAGCCAGCTGATCCAGCACCTCTGCGGTGTTATCCGAAGAACCGTCATTAATGGCGATAACTTCGATATTTTCATAGCGCTGCGCCATCGCGGCCTGCACGGTTTCCCGCGCGTTTAATCCTTCGTTATAGCAAGGGATTAAAATGGAAATCAGCGGATTGCCTTCCAGCACGGGCGGCGGCACCTCTTTTCCCCATGGCCATTTCCGCTCCCGGTAATACCAGAAGTAGATCCCGCCGGTGATCCAGATGGCGGACATAAACAGTGGCCAGAAGAACACGAAGTTCAGCATCATGTCGCCGGTAAAGACCACCGCTACACCGAGTGGGATCCCGAATACCAGGCAGAGAACGAGAAATGCAATTATGCGATCAATCATTTTTCGGATACCAGTAAGAAGAGAATGCCGGTCTGACTTGCGACATCTCTGGCTTATCGTTAATGAAATCATCAGGGTAGTAGCCAAAATGTTTGGCGCCGCTCATCTGGAGCTGCTTCATCCATTCGGCTAACTGCGCACCGCTGATTTCCGAGTGATTCTCATCCTTGGTCCAGTCCCTGGCCTGAAGTTCAAACACCGTCTTGTTGAGGGCATTCGGGTTTTTTGCGACCGTACGCACCAGCTTATCCAGCCAGGCATTACTTTCATTTAACGGCACGCCTTCCATGAGCGGCATTGCCATTGGCGCGACCCAGTCGTAGGTCGACAGGAAATCGTTCATGTTTTGCGCGAACCAGGCTTCGCTTTCCGGTTCCAGAACCGGCATGGCGTAGATGTTGCGCGAGGTTTTGACAAACGGGCCGCGGATATCGCGCACCGCGTCGGTCAGCGAACGGGTGAAATCGATCAGATAGCGGCTCTTATAGCGCGTCCAGCGCTGGAAAGTTTCCGGGTTGCTGCGAATATCGCCGATGGTGCCGTTGAAACCGGCCTCGTGATAAGCGTCCATGGCAACCGGGCTGGCGTCTTCAAAGTCCGTCAACATGGCGTCGTCATGAAACAGGATGCCGCGGAACATCGAATAGCGCGCCAAATCCTGGTAAAGCTGGGTGATCTGCTGACGAGCCTGTGGGCTCCAGGGCGAGACCCGCTGATAATGCTCGCGGCTTGCGCCGATGCGGTTGGTTTTCGGATCCCAGGCTTCGACGCGCGGGATGGACGGGGCCAAATCCACCGCCATTACCGGCATCCAGGCATACACCGTGACACCAGCGCGGGTTGAGAGTTGCCAGGCCATATAGTTAAACAGGTCTTCACGCACCGGCAGCACGCTGTTGTGGAAATAAACCGATTTCACCGTGCCGTCGCCCGTGGGATCGGCAAACGCCTGTAAATAGACATGGGTGATTTTCATGTCGAACACGCGCTGGATCAGCTTGTCGATATTGGCCTTCTGCTGAACGGGGTTTTCGTCATACACGTAATCCAGATCCACATGCATAACGCGTTTCGGCGAGACTTCCTGTACCTGATTCAGGGTAGTGGCGAATTCGCGAATATTCGGGTTGCCGGAGATCAACACGCGAGGAATGCTGGACAAATCGCGGGTATTCGCCAGGCCATCCTGAAGGGTAAACGCCAACTGGTAGCCATGTTTTTTCGCAATGGCGAGTGAGGTTCCGCTGGAGGCACCATAAGGCCATACCCAGGCGCGCGGCGCTTTACCGGTGACTTCTTTCAGCTTATTGGTAATACGCACCACATCGTTTTCGATGCGTTGGGTAAACTGCGCGTCGGTTTCATACTGGCCGGTGTTTTTGTCATACAACCGGTTTGCGACAGCGGGTAACTGGCTGCCCTGGGGGTTAGCCTGGCTGCCGTAGTGGGAGTTCCAGGTATGGGAGCCAATTTCCACCAGCGGCGACTTGCTTAATTCGCGCACCATATCCCAGGTGGCGAACTTATTACGTGCCGTCATTAGGCCGCCGAAATCCACTTTTTGATCCGGCGGTGCATCGACCCAGCTTCCCACGGGCGCCCACAGTGCCGGCCATTTATACGCCTGCAACAGTGGCCAGACGCGATCGTAGAAGCTGCGGTATCCGTCATCAAACGTCAGCAGCACCGCTTTCGCAGGCAACGGGCGCACGCCGTTGTGGGCATCGATAATTTGCTGGACGCTCACCGGGTGATACCCGTGATCGCGCAGCCAGGCGAACTGATCGTTCAGCGCGCTGGTGCGTACCGCAAGGTAACGCTGGTCGGCGGCGTCATCTTCGACGTCATGGTAGCCCAACACCAGGAAGCTGTCCGCCGGCCAGGGACGGTTCGCCTCCAGTTGCGGACGCTGATCCGGAGGGAGAAAGCGAGGCTTCTGCGCATTTCCACAGGCGGTGATCAGTAGCCAGGACGCCACTAACAGTGCGATACGGAACACATGTTTCAGCATGAATAATCCTTAAAACCGTAAATTCATATCAAAAGCGACGCCAAGATTTTGTTCACGTTTACCGTCGTAGGGACGTTTGTCCCAGGTCAACATGACGCCCGCGTCGAAGACATTGTTAAGTTGAAGCCGTTGCCCGTATCCGACCTGGGTTATCAAACCCGTGTCGTAGTTTTTCTGCCAGTAAGCGCCCACGCCTGCCTCAAGCTGCTGGCTCCAGACCGTTTCGTAATTGCGGTACATAACATGTTCCGCCATGACCGCTGGGGTCAGAGAGGCATCCCGTTTCGGGTTGTAGTAAGACGCGTTTTCTTTGCTGTTTACGCTGCCGGACAAACTCGGGGTGAAATCGAGTGTGAAGTTAGGGCGGGTGAACATGCGTTCTTTACCGCTCAGGGCGTACTCCACCCGGTTGTTGCCATCGGAGAACCAGCTCGGCGCGACGCTGAGTTGATATTCACGGCGTTCATTTTGATACCAGCGAATAAAGGCGTTGCCGCCGTTGGCCGTAACGCCATTACGCATGGCACGCAGCGGCGTATTTTGCGAAAGGCGTTCAGCGGAGCCGCCGACGCGCCAGTTATCGTTAAAGTCGTGCCAGCCGGAAAGCCGGGCGCCTAACTTGTTTTCGCCGTTAAAGTTGCGATTCGACAGCGCGGTCTCAATCAAGTAATCGCGGGCGCGCCATTCAACGCCGCCAGTGCATCGCGGGTGATCCTTTGCCTTCTTCAAATTCGCTGTTTGCGTAATTGAACCCGGCGAACAGCCGCCAGTTATCGCCCATCGGCGGGCCATAGAGGGCAGAGTTGAGGGTGAAATCGTGGCTACCGCTCACCGGGCTGTCGGAATTGATGCCCTGGGTGCCGCTGATGCGCAGTTCCGATTTATGATGCACCTCGCGTACGCGATCGAGACGCTGGGTGGCCGGGTCTTCAGGACTACGGGCGACCACATCATCGGTTAGCAAGTCCATTTGCCGCCATTCCTGCAGATCCTGCGCGACATACGCCTGCTGACGTTCCAGCTCCAGGTTGGCGGGCTCCAGTGCTTCAGCGATTTTCAGCTCGCGTTCGGCGGCGCGGGGCAGACCGCGCGCGTCCAGCACGGACGCATAATTAATGAGCAGCTCCTGGTTGCCCGGCGCGCTACGGGCCAGGTTATGGCTCAGTTTCTCGGCGGCGGCCAGATCGTTGGTCATCACTTCGTACTGCACTAACAGCATACGGCCCAACAGCCATTTATCGTTTGGCCCAGGCGTCGGGGAACCATAAAAGTGCCGTTGATACGGGCTTTTCTGGAGGATTTGCCCCACTTCCCGCTGGGCTAAATCATAGTTCTCGCTTTCCATGTAGGCGTAGAACAGATCTTGCTCATCGTCCATCGGCAGGTTGACGGGATCGGTTGCGCTGAAAATCTCACTAAAGATTTTTTGCGCTTGCTGCGGTTTACGGTCGGCAAGATAGGCGGAAGCCGCCCAGCGACGCGCATAATCCGGTACCGGTTTGCCATCGGCCTGCAAGGATTCATATTCAGCGATCGCGTCGCTAAAACGGTTTCGGCTCAGCAAGGCGCCAATGCGGTCAATCCGCGCACGGCGATATTCCGGGGCAGCCGCAGGGTCGTCTTTCCATTTGTTCAGCAGGACGTCATAACGGGCAAGGGCTTTATCCGCCACCACAAAACGTTCGTTTTCACTGCGCGCAGACGTAAAGGACATGCGCACCAGCTCGGCGGCAGCGTCGGCTTCCAGCGCGCGTTCGAACTGCGGCGAAATGGCGGCGGACTGCGAAAGGGTGAGCGCCGGGCCGGAGATACGGTTAGCAGACAACGTGCCCAGCAGCGATTTTTCCAGCTCGGCATTGCTGGGCTCCATCCCTTCGGCACGGGTAGTGGCAAACAGCGTGTCCCAGCTTTTTCCCTGAGAACGGTACACATAGGCCAGCAGTTGATAATGTTTGGCGCTGGGTTCGGCGACCAGCATCGCTTCGGCTTCCTGCAGGGCGCGATAATTTTGCTTCGCGTCCGCCAGCGTCATCACCCAACCGACGCGCAGGTCGTCATTATTCGGCTCGGCCTGGCGCGCCTGCTCCCACAAACTCAGTGCAGTATTCCACTGTTTTTGGTTACGGTATGCGCGAGCGGCGGCGGCCACGCCCCGGGTGGGGGATGTCCATGCGGGTGTGATAGCGCTGCCAGACGCGGGAAACTTCCGCGTCGTTTCCGGCCCACCCGGCAACCTGCAACCAGTCTGCGACCTGATTGGCGTTTAGCTCGTTTTGCTGTTCCTGCGTTTGCAGATAATCAAGCAGGCCGCGCGTGTTGCCCTCGCGCGCCTGGATGATCAGTTGGTCATATTGGGTATCCGTGGCGTGTGCAATTAATGGAAAAAATAACCATAAACCCAGGGCGCAGGACGCCCGTAAACCTTGCCTGAAGGCAATTTTTTTATATTGCTGTGCGGTACGCATAACACCCCTTATACTTTTTATTTCTGCCCGAGACGGTCAAATCTACACATTGCTTATTGCAATATGTACAAAACAAAGTCGGAGAAGGGCTGAGTTTCCCCAGTTTTTTAAATAAAACTCATACGAAAGGCTTATTGACCCTCTGGTCAGAGATATTTGCACCCATCCCTGCGGCAAGAATGAAAACGCGAAAATTATAACAAGCGAATGTAAGGTGTCCAGATTATTTACAGGTTAAAAACTGTTCTTTAACACAACCTCAGGGATTATAGTCAATGTTTTCGGGGTCAACAGTCTGTTTAAAAAATAACACCCTCATAAAATCTAATTAAAAACAGTAAGTTGTCATTATTGCGCTTTAAGTTAAATGAATAATTTATTATTGAGATTAATCGCAGGCTAGCCAAAATGGTGCTGCCTCTTGCGTGCCTGAAGAAAGGGTTTGCGCAGGGTTCTCCTCACTTTCTCGCTATTTGAGCCACTCAGGGTGCGTCCGTGGATATCTCAACGAGGGCTTTTAACCCGCAGAAGTAGCATTATTTTGCGCTCTGGTTACGGCGCGTACTGAAAAGTACGGGTGCGTAGTTATTCATGTTTTTTTATTAACTTTTCCGCGAACTAAAACGAATAATATACAGGGTGAAATTTATTAATTCTTCGTATTGCATAATTTCAAAAACAGGCTACCCACTATTTTTATCACAAACACTTTTATTTACCGTCTTTTATAAAAATTACGCCGCAGGAAAAAAGGATATTCTGCTGCCCCTGGTTACAGCTTCATTGCCGCCGCTTTGTCGCCCGTTATTTCACCCACGTTATCGCCTGGCATGCAGTGCATAACGACTATACTCTTCGCCATGGGATGACACCTGGCGCAGAGCGTTATTGTGTGTGAAGGTGGGTTTACGCACCGGACAGCGCGGGAAGCAGGAAAGGCCAGCGCAGCGGCCGACGCTTCATACGACTGGATATAAGGAATAATCTTTAATGCCCCGGCAGGCCTGATTAAAACCCCCCACAATGCAGTATACTCTGCCCGCGCAGGATAATGCTGAGAGTATCCTGCGAATAGCCGTATCTTTGGAGAAAGAGCTTGCGAGTCAGTCGTTCGTTAACGATAAAACAGATGGCGATGGTTTCAGTCGTCGCTGTGGTTTTTATTTTCGTTTTTTTTGTGATTTTGCTTTTCCACTTTGCACAGCAAAATCGTTATAACACTGCGATGCAGATGGAAAGCATCGCCCGTTCAGTGCGTCTGCCGCTTTCTGCCGCGGTATTGAAAGCCGATATCCCACAGGCCGAGGCTATCCTTCAGCAAATCAAACCGGCAGGCATCATCAGCCGTGCAGATGTGGTGTTACCCAATCAGTTCCAGGCACTGCGGGTGAGTTTTACCCCGGAAAGGCCTATCCCGGTGATGATTGCGCGTATCTTCGAAATCCCGGTACAAATCTCGTTGCCGCTCTATTCGCTGGAACGTCCCGCGAACCCGCAGCCTTTGGCCTATCTGGTGCTGCAGGCCGACTCCTGGCGAATGTACAAATTTATCATCAGCGCCATTTCTACCCTGGTGACATCGTGGCTGCTGCTTTCGCTGATGCTGTCGGTGGCCATTACCTGGTGCATTAACCGGCTGATGGTGCGCCCGCTGCGAAAACTGGCGCGTGAGTTAAATCATCTGGACGCCCAGGACGTGCTCGGTCATCAACTCATGCTGCCGCGTCTGCATCATGACGATGAAATTGCGATGCTGGTACGCAGCTATAACCGCAATCAGCAAACGCTGCTGCGCCAGCATGAAGAAATGACCTCCCTGGCGACACGTTTCCCGTCAACGGATCTGCCTAACAAACCGCTGCTGATGGCCCTGCTGGATCAATCCACCAGCGACAGCCGACCGCTGGCGTTAATTGTGGTGGCCTGTGAAACCTTGCAGGATGTGGCTGGCGTATTAAATGAAGAACAGCGTGAAGTGCTGCTGTTAACCCTGGTGAGCAAAATTAAAGCGACGCTGCCGCAGAGTGCGATACTGGCCCAGGTCAGCCATTATGATTTCGCGATTATCGCCCCGGGCGTTAAAGAGCCGTGGCATGCCATCACTCTGGCGCAGCGTCTGCAAAAAGAGCTGGGTGAAAAGCTGCCGATCAATGGCATTCAGTTGCGTCCTACCGCCAGCTTCGGTATCGCCATGTTTTATGGCGGGCTGAGTGCGGAACAGCTCTATCGCCGTGCCATCTCCGCCGCGTTCAGTGCCCGCCGTAAAGGCAAGAACCAGATCCAGTTTTTCGATCCGGTGCAGATGGCGCAGGCGCAAAAACGCCTCACGGAAGAGAGCGACATTATTACCGCGCTGGACAGCGACCAGTTCGCCATCTGGCTGCAACCGCAGGTCGATCTGCACAGCGGCCAACTGGTGAGCGCCGAGGTTCTGTTGCGCCAGAAACAGCCGGACGGCACCTGGGCGTTGCCGGAAGATTTGATCGACCGTATCGAAGCCTGCGGGCTGATGGTCACCGTGGGTCACTGGATCATGGAAGAGTCCTGCCGGTTGCTGGCGGCGTGGCAGTCGCGCGACATTACGCTACCGCTGTCGGTTAATCTTTCCGCCCTGCAACTGCTGCATCACAATATGATGAATGACGTGCTGGAACTGCTGTCGCGTTATCATATCAAGCCGGGCACCCTGATTCTGGAAGTGACGGAGAGCCGACGGATAGACAACCCGGATGCGGCGGTTAATATCCTGCGTCCTTTACGCCAGGCCGGTGTGCGCATTGCGTTGGATGATTTTGGGATGGGCTACGCCAGTTTGCGTCATTTACATCATATGAAATCCGTGCCGGTGGACGTGTTAAAAATCGATAAGAACTTTGTCGATGGGATCCCGGAAGATAACAGCATGGTGTCCGCCATTATCGCGATGGCGAAAAGCCTGGAGCTGGAGGTGATTGCCGAAGGGGTCGAGAACGAGGCTCAGCGACAGTGGCTGGCAGAGGCGGGTGTCGTGGTGGCGCAGGGATATCTTTTCGGCAAACCGGTAACGCCCGATGAATTTGAAAAAAACTGGTTAGCTACCCCGAAAGAATAAGGTTTTAACGTAGCGTATGGACATGGCTGGTGCGAGTCAGCTCATGTTTTTTAACATTTCAGTTTCATTTTTGATGCATTGTTATATCTGCTCTGTTTGGCGGGTGTTATTTTTAGCGCCACAGTCTGCAAAAAGACCCCAGGCTTTCTGTGGAATTTTCTCGCAAGGACACCCTATGAAAATCTCATTATTCAAAAGTCTTTATTTCCAGGTTCTGGCCGCCATCGCGATCGGGATTTTACTCGGCCATTACTACCCTGAACTCGGCGCGCAAATGAAGCCGCTCGGCGATGCGTTCGTTAAGCTCATCAAAATGGTTATCGCCCCGGTAATCTTTTGTACGGTCGTGACCGGCATCGCGGGGATGGAAAGCATGAAAGCGGTGGGCCGCACGGGTGCCGTCGCATTGCTCTACTTTGAAATCGTTTCTACGCTGGCATTGATTATCGGCCTGGTGATCGTCAACGTTGTGCAGCCTGGCGCAGGGATGAACGTCGACCCGGCGACCCTCGATGCCAAAGCGGTGGCGGTATACGCCCAGCAGGCTGAGCAGCAGGGGATTGTGGCGTTCTTAATGGACGTGATCCCGAACAGCGTGATTGGCGCGTTCGCCAGCGGCAACATTCTTCAGGTTCTGCTGTTTGCGGTCATGTTTGGTTTTGCCCTGCATCGCCTCGGCAGCAAAGGCCAGCTGATTTTCAACGTGATTGAAAGCTTCTCGCAGGTCATCTTCGGCATCATCAACATGATCATGCGCCTGGCGCCCATCGGTGCATTCGGCGCGATGGCGTTTACCATCGGTAAATATGGTGTGGGGACGCTGGTGCAGCTCGGCCAGCTGATCATTTGCTTCTACGTGACCTGTATCCTGTTTGTGGTGCTGGTGCTGGGTTCGATTGCCCGCGCCACCGGGTTTAGCATTTTCAAGTTCATTCGCTATATCCGTGAAGAACTGCTGATCGTACTCGGCACCTCGTCGTCTGAATCGGCGCTGCCGCGTATGCTGGATAAGATGGAAAAACTCGGCTGCCGTAAATCGGTGGTGGGGCTGGTGATCCCAACGGGATATTCGTTTAACCTGGACGGCACCTCGATATACCTGACCATGGCGGCGGTGTTCATCGCCCAGGCGACCAACAGCCATATGGATATTTTCCATCAAATCACCTTGCTGGTGGTGCTGCTGCTCTCCTCTAAAGGTGCCGCTGGCGTCACCGGCAGTGGATTTATCGTGCTGGCGGCGACCATTTCCGCGGTAGGACACTTACCGGTGGCGGGCCTGGCGCTGATCCTCGGCATCGACCGCTTTATGTCTGAAGCGCGTGCGTTAACCAACCTGGTTGGTAACGGTGTGGCCACGGTTGTGGTGGCAAAATGGGTCAAAGAACTGGACCAGAAAAAGCTCCATGACACCCTGAACAACAAGACCGGTAACGAAACGAAACAACAATTATCCTCTTGATATCACTCATTTGCCCGCGGCGACTTGCCCTGGCCGCGGGCTCCTGCGCATAATTGACCCTAATTTTTTTTCTTTAGCGTGACGTTTTTGTGTTTACGCGGTCAAACGCTGTAGCAAAACGTTACCTTAGGTGGTTCATGTAAAAAGGACGGGCCGCCTTTGCTTGTTTTTAACCAGGAATGTTGATCAGGGGTTCACATGCAGGGCACATTTACTCGAGTTTTCACCGGCGGCTTATTGTTGGCTATCGCCGGTAACGTGCAGGCAGAAGCGCTCCAGCCGGACCCGGCATGGCAACAGGGCACTCTTTCAAACGGTTTTCAGTGGCAGGTGCTTTCCACACCGCAGCGTCCCAGTGACCGCATCGAAATCCGTTTATTAATCAACACCGGTTCACTCACCGAAAGCACTCAACAAACCGGTTATAGTCATTTTTTGCCCCGGGTTGCGCTGACGCAAAGCGGCAGTTTACAACCAGTTCAGGCGCGCTCTATGTGGCAACAAAGCGTCGATCCCAAACGTCCTATGCCGCCTGCCATCGTTTCTTATGATTTCACGCAATACAATCTCAGCCTCCCAAACAGCCGTAATGACCTGTTAAAAGAGTCATTAACCTGGCTGGCGGATGCCGCAGGCAACCTGACAATCACTCCCCAGACGGTCACCCACGCGCTGCAAACCCAGGATATGGTGATGACGGCGCCGGTCGATACCAAAGAAGGCAGCTGGCGCTATCGTCTGAAAGGGTCGACTCTGTTAGGGCACGATCCTTCCGATGCGCCGAAACAGCCAGTGGATGCTGAGCAGCTAAAAGCGTTTTACCAGAAATGGTACACGCCGGACGCCATGACGCTGATCGTGGTCGGCAATATCGACAGCCGTGCGGTGGCGGAGCAAATCAATAAGTCCTTTGGCAGCCTGAAAGGCAAACGTGAAACACCCGCCCCGGTGCCGACACTTTCCCCGCTGCGTCATGACCCGGTCAGTATTATGACCACGGCGGTGCGTCAGGATCGTCTGGGCATCACCTGGGACACGGCATGGCAGCCGATCCGCGAATCCGGTTCGCTGTTGCGCTACTGGCGCGCGGATCTGGCTCGCGAAGCGCTGTTCTGGCATGTGCAGCAGTATTTAACCCGTAGCAACGTCAAGGACCTGAATCTGGGCTTTGACTGCCGGGTGTTATTCCAGCGTGCGCAGTGTGCGATCAACATTGAATCGCCGGGCGAGAAGCTGGACAGTAACCTGGGTCTGGTGGCGAAAGAGCTGGCAAACGTGCGTGATAAGGGCCTCTCGAAAGAGGAATTTGATGCGCTGATTGCCCGGAAACAGGGCGAACTGCAAAAGCTGTTCGCGACCTATGCGCGTACCGACACGGATGTGCTGATCAACCAACGATTGCGCACCCTGCAAAACCAGGTGGTGGACATCGCTCCCGAGCAGTATCAGAAGCTGCGCCAGGATTTCCTGAGCGGCCTGACGGTCGAGCAGCTTAATCAGGATCTGCGTCAGCAACTGTCGCACGAGATGGCGTTAATTCTGCTGCAGCCTAAAGGTGAACCAGAGTTTGATATGAAGGTGCTGAAGACGACCTGGGACGGGATTATGCAGCCTGATGCCCCTGTCGAAGAGGCTCCCGCGGAAGCTGAGGCCAGCGCGCCAGCAGCTCAGTAATAATGAAAACGCCCGGCTCGGAAAAGAGCCGGGCGTAACGTTACTTTTTCATCTGCGACAAAATCACCTGGCACTGGTTCTCTTCGCCTTCTGACGGCGAGATTAACGCCAGCAACGCGGCGGCAGGCGTGACCAGCGTCGCCAGCGCGGCGGCGACCGCGCCACGGGCAATCAGCGGCCCCGGCTTCACGCCGTAGTCCGGGTTCTTAAAGGTCCCACGCACGTAAAGCGGCGAGCGCAGCGTCACGATACGCACGCCTTTACTCTCCGGGTTAATGGTCAAATCAAGCTGTTCAGACGCAAAGCTGGCTGTACCCGTCACATTGACCACCGCGTTTTCGGTATCAAAGGCGAAAATCTGTGGCCGCGCCACGCCACGCCGGATATCCAGATTCGCCGCAGCGCAATTCACGCGAACCTCATCATCGCCAAAGATTTGCCCCACCAGAAAATTACCGACGTTGAGCCCCAGGATTTCCATGAGGTTTCGGCTGATCAACCCGTCATTCATCAGGAGCTTAAGATTCCCGTCGCTGCTGCCCAGCAGTGCGGCAATGGAGTTCCCGTTGCCTCGCAACTGCGCATCCCCGTTCAGTTCACCCAGGGTTTTCTGCATCAGCTCCACGTCGGGCATCAGCTGTTTAAGCTTCAGACGGCGCGCCTGAATATCCGCTTCACCGCGCATCGGCTTAGTTTTGCCGTCGAGGTGAATATTGGACGCGATGGTACCGCCCGCCATACCGAACTTGAGCGGCTTAAGACGCAAGTCGCCGTTATTGAGCAGGATATGCGTCGACAGGTCGCTAAGGGGCAGCGTTGCGCTGTGTTCGATGCGCCGTCCTTTGAACCGCACATCCGCATCCATGGTGTCCCATTTCTCCGTCTCAAACTTATCGTAAGGCAGGACTTTGTCAGCGGGTTGAACGGGTTTCTCACCTTTTTTCTGTTCTGACTCACGACTTTTCTCCGCGCCTTTACCGGAATCCACGCCGATCAGCGGGCCGAGGTCAGCAAGTCGCAGCTGGCGTGATTCCAGATCGCCTTCCAGTTTCGGACGCGGTTTGCGCTGGCTGTACGTCAGGGAGCCGTGAATATCGCTGTCGCCAATGCGTCCACGGAAGCCGCGATAATCATAAACTGAGCCTTTTTCGGCATCGATTTTAGCGACCAGCCGCCCGTCGGTTTCAAACGGCGGCGTATCCGGCAGCAGCACGCCAGTCAGCTCATAGAGTTCGCCTAACGAGTCGCCGCTGAATTTTAACTGGAGATCAACGCCGCCCATTTTCATGGGATCGTTGACGGTGCCCTGAAACGCGACGCGGGTATTACCCGAACGCACATCCGCCTGCACCGGGAACGGCGTTCCTTCACTGCGCAGCGCCAGCATGCCGCCGATTTTCCCGCTTCCCTGAACGTTTTGCTGGTTATAACGGCCCTTCATTTTTAAACCAAACACGTAATCGCCCGGTTGCTTATCGCCATCTTTGGCTTTTTGGCCGCTGACTTCGCTGTAAGGCAGCGGTTTGCCCAGTGGGTCGACCAGAATCTCCACATCGGCGCGGGACAGGCTGTCATCAATGGCGATTCGCCCTTCGTCGAACAGAATGTTATCGAGACGGAATGACCAGGAAGAGGGCTGCGCAGACTCATCTTCGCTATCGCTTTTCGCCATATCGAAGGTCCAGTTATTGGTTTTTTCATTAATGCGGATCAGCCTGGCGTCGGGTTTCACCAGCTTAATCCAGGGCAGATAAACGGTCCTGGACAGCAGCGCCAGCGGAGCCAGGGTGGCTTCAACGCGCGGCAAATGCACCATTGTCACGGCAGGGATATCGGGAGGGTTGCCGAGAATAATATCGTTGGCATAAACGTGGGGCCACGGGACCCAGCTTCGCCAGCCCGGCTCATCGCGGTTACGCGCCCAGGCGACACTCAAATCACCCCGAATAGCAAATGGACGATTCAGTTCGGTAGAAACTTTTTGGTTGATGGTCGGCTTCAGCCGGTTCCAGTCAAATGTTGCAATCACAATGACCACAACCACAACCAACAATAAAAAAATGCCTGCTATCCAGCTTATGATCTTTCCGGTTCGCGTCATGCCCACCTCTGTCTGGTTATCTTTTTAATAAAGATAGACGAGCACAGAGAAAGGGCATTAGCGCAGCAGCATTTCCACCTCGTCGAGGGTGCTGAAACAGACCGGGCGGGACAGATAATAACCTTGTGCTGCTAACGCGGGCGAGCCCTGCACATCCTGCCACTCTTCAATGGTTTCCACGCCTTCGACAATCACGCCGTTGCAATAGCGGTTCATCAGTTGCAGCAGTTGGGTAAACAGGTTGCGGCCTTCAGGTGTGGTGCGCAGCATGGTAAACAGTTCGCGCGCCACTTTGATGTAGTCGTAACGCACTTCGCTTAACGCGGAAAAGTTGGCCATGCCGGTGCCGAAATCATCCAGCCACAGCGGGCCAAACTCGCTCATGCCGGCCAGGTTCGAATCTTCCGGCAGCCGGATATGCTCTACCAGTTCGAAGCGCACCCAGGGCAGGGTGTTAACCAGGGCCAAAATGTCCTCACGCTCGCGCATCGCGATCAGCGTGGGGCCATCGACATTGACCGACGCCAGCACATCGTGACGCTGGAAGAAGCCTTCACGTTCTTTCAGCATGCACAGTTGTTCTTCAATAACGCTCAGACGCAAACGGATGGGAATGGCAGAGAAGTAACGATCGGGTGCAATGCGCCGCTGGGGATCCGAGGGATGCGTTACCACCGTCAATAGCTCTACCGCCAACAGTTTGCCGTCGGTTTTGTAGATTGGCTGATAAGTATAAGCACGCTCACACTGCAACCAATATCGATGCTCTTCTAAATTTTCGATACTCGCGGCGGGCATTGTCAGCCGGTGAGTGACCTGCTTTAACTTCATCGTCATCGTCCTGTTAAACGGGGTGACATACCTGGACATTGGGATTATCGGCCCGGCGCCTGAGAACTTTATGTTCCGGGGATAACCATTTCTGGCAGTTTTTTGTGGATTTAGTTTCAGGATCACCATCTGGCTCAAAAAAATTATCGGAACATTGTTTTAAAATATTTGACGACTTTTCGTTCGCAGAACACACTAACGCACAATTTTGATAATCCGGGTTGGCCACTATGTCGTTGAAAAAGATTGCCGTCATTGGCGAATGCATGATTGAACTGTCGCAGAAAGGCGCGGATGTTCACCGCGGATTTGGCGGCGATACGCTGAATACTTCCGTCTATATCGCCCGTCAGGTTGATGCGCAGACGCTGGGCGTCCACTACGTGACCGCGCTCGGTCAGGACAGCTTCAGCCAGCAGATGCTGGAAGCCTGGCAGGCAGAACAGGTCCAGACAACGCTTATCCAGCGCATGGAAAACCGTCTGCCCGGCCTCTATTACATCGAAACCGACGACACCGGCGAGCGCACGTTCTACTACTGGCGTAACGAAGCCGCCGCCCGTTTCTGGCTGGAAAGCGAACAGGCACCGGCCATTTGCGCTGAGCTGGCGAAATTTGACTACCTCTATTTAAGCGGTATCAGTCTGGCGATCCTCAGCCCGGAAAGCCGCGAGAAGCTGCTGGCGCTGCTGCGCGAATGCCGCGCCAACGGCGGAAAAGTGATTTTCGACAACAACTACCGTCCGCGTCTGTGGGCCAGCAAAGAGGTCACGCAGCAGGTCTATCAGCAAATGCTGACCTGCACCGATATCGCGTTCCTGACGCTGGATGATGAAGACGCGCTGTGGGGCGAAAAACCCGTTGAGGACGTGGTGGCCCGCACTCATGCGGCAGGCGTCAACGAAGTGGTGATTAAGCGCGGCGCGGAGTCCTGCCTGGTGGCGATTGCCGGTGAACCGTTGCTGGACGTGCCTGCGGTGAAACTGCCGAAAGAGAAAGTCATCGACACTACAGCGGCAGGCGACTCGTTCAGTGCCGGCTATCTGGCGGTGCGTCTGACCGGCGGCGATGCTGAAGCGGCAGCGAAACGCGGCCACCTCACTGCCAGCACCGTGATCCAGTATCGTGGTGCGATCATTCCGCGTGAGGCGATGCCGCAGTAACGGTTGGTGTGATACCCGGTGACATCACCGGGTGTTACGCGTTAAGAGACGTTCCCGCCAGCGGCGGATAAATATCGAACCGGTGGCTTTTGGTGGTCACCGCCGACTGGGTGGCGACGCCCGCCAGCGGCGGTGCATAATCGGGGCGTTTCACCACGATACGCTTTGTCGCCAGACGTCGGGCGGGTTCCAGCAATCCGTCCGCGTCGATATCCGGCCCCACCAGCGACTGAAACACCCGCATCTCTTTTTTCACCAGCGCGCTTTTTTGCTTGTGGGGAAACATCGGATCCAGATACACCACCTGCGGGCGCGGCGTAATGCTCTCAAGCGCCGTCAGGCTGGAAGCGTGGATAAGGTGCAGCCGCTCACGCAGCCACGGACCGATTTCCGGGTCCTGATAGCCGCGCGCCAGACCGTCATCCAACAGGGCAGCCACCACCGGGTTGCGCTCCAGCATCCGTACATGACAACCCACCGCCGCCAGAACAAACGCATCGCGACCCAGCCCTGCTGTGGCGTCCACCACATCCGGCAGGTAATCACCTTTAATACCGACAGCTTTGGCGACCGCTTCACCGCGACCGCCGCCGAATTTACGGCGATGCGCCATGGCACCGGAAACAAAATCGACAAAAATCCCGCCGAGTTTTGGTTCATCGCGCTTGCGCAGTTCCAGATGGTCTGCGGTCAGCACCAGCGCCATCGGGTTATCCGCATCGTGTTCCAGCGTCCAGCGTTGCGCCAGAAGTGATAAGGCGCCGTCTCCGGCGCCTGTTTCATCAATTAAACAGATGTTCACGAGTGGGATTAGCCCTTGATACCGTAGTGTTCCAGCATCGCGTCCAACTGCGGCTCACGGCCACGGAAGCGCTTGAACAGCTCCATGGGTTCTTCCGAGCCGCCGCGGGTCAGGATGTTATCAAGGAACGCCTGGCCGGTTTCACGGTTGAAAATCCCTTCCTCTTCAAAGCGGGAATACGCGTCCGCCGCCAGCACGTCGGCCCACAGGTAGCTGTAATAGCCTGCCGCGTAACCACCTGCGAAAATGTGGCTAAAGGCGTGCGGGAATCGACCCCACGATGGACCAGGAATGAGTGCCACCTGGCTTTTGATTTCAGCCAGCGTTTCGAGGATTTTCGCGCCCTGTTCCGGGGTGAATTCCGCATGCAGGCGGAAATCGAACAGGCCGAACTCCAGCTGACGCAGAATAAACATCGCCGCCTGGTAGTTCTTCGCTGCCAGCATTTTATCCAGCAGTTCCTTCGGCAGCGGTTCGCCCGTCTCATAATGACCGGAGATAAACGCCAGCGCGTCCGGCTCCCAGCACCAGTTTTCCATAAACTGGCTCGGCAACTCCACCGCATCCCACGGTACACCGCTAATGCCCGCGACCCCCGGGGTTTCGATACGGGTCAGCATATGGTGCAGGCCATGACCGAACTCGTGGAACAGGGTAATCACTTCATCGTGCGTAAACAGCGCCGGTTTGCCGTTGAGCGGACGGTTGAAGTTGCAGGTCAGGTAGGCAACCGGTTTTTGCAGCGAGCCGTCAGCTTTGCGCATCTGACCAACGCAGTCGTCCATCCATGCGCCGCCGCGTTTGTTTTCGCGGGCGTACAGGTCAAGGTAGAAGCTGCCACGCAGTTCACCGCTGTCGTCATACAGTTCGAAGAAGCGCACGTCCGGATGCCAGACATCGACGTCTTTGCGCTCTTTGGCGGTGATGCCGTAAATGCGTTTCACTACTTCAAACAGGCCGTTAACCGCTTTGTTTTCCGGGAAGTACGGGCGCAGCTGCTCGTCGCTGATGCTGTAGAGATGCTGTTTTTGTTTCTCGCTATAGTAAGCAATATCCCAGGGTTGCAGGTCATCAACGCCATGCTCCGCCTTGGCGAAAGCGCGCAGTTGGGCCAGCTCTTTTTCACCCTGCGGACGAGCGCGTTTTGCCAGATCGGTCAGGAAATCCAGCACCTGCTGCGGGTTTTCCGCCATTTTGGTGGCGAGAGATTTATGGGCGTAGTTTTCAAAACCCAGCAGTTCCGCCAGTTCATGACGCAACGCGAGGATCTCTTCCATAATCGGGCTGTTATCCCACTTGCCAGCATTCGGCCCCTGGTCAGAGGCGCGGGTGCTGTAGGCGCGGTACATCTCTTCACGCAGCGCCTGATTGTCGCAGTAGGTCATCACCGGCAGGTAGCTCGGAATATCCAGCGTCAGCAAATAGCCCTGTTGTTCTTTGGCTTCGGCCTGCGCTTTTGCGGCAGCCAGCGCGCTTTCCGGCATGCCGGAAAGTTCAGATTCATCGGTAACCAGCTTGCTCCAGCCCATGGTGGCGTCGAGCACGTTGTTGCTGTAAGTCGAACCCAGTTCGGACAGTCGCGCGGCGATTTCGCCATAGCGCTGCTGTTTGTCTTTCGGCAGGCCGATGCCGGAGAGTTCAAAATCACGCAGCGCGTTATCCACCGCTTTTTTCTGGGCGGTATCGAGGGCGGCGTAGTGCTCACCGTCATGCAGATCGCGGTAGGCGTTATACAGCCCTTCATGTTGACCCACCCAGGTGCTGTATTCGGACAGCAGCGGCAGCGTCTGTTCATAGGCTTCGCGCAGTTCCGGGCTGTTCTGCACCGAATTAAGGTGGCTGACCGGCGAGAAAATACGCCCTAAACGATCGTCCGCTTCCGCCAGCGGCTGACACAGCGTTTCCCAACGGTACGGCGCGCCGTTCGCCACCACCTCTTCAACGCGCTGACGGCAGGCATCCAGAGCTTGCGTGACAGCAGGAACAACGTGTTCAGGTTTAATGGCGGAGAAGGGCGGCAACTCGAAAGGGACGAGTAACGGATTGGTCATAAGCGCGTTCCTGATTAAAAGTAAGTGAAGCGCATCGAGCGGCGCAGTGTTTATAGTGATGTAGCATGGGGTTTAGTGTAGTGGATTTCAATGGTCGCCGTTGGCAATCCCCGGTTGGGTTAACTTTCCGGTATACTGTGCCCATACACTTGAGATCCCACCTGGAAACGTTTTTCATGCTTAGCTATCGCCACAGCTTCCACGCCGGTAACCACGCCGATGTGCTGAAGCACACAGTACAAAGCCTCATCATTGAATCCCTTAAAGAAAAAGAGAAACCGTTTCTCTATCTGGATACCCATGCCGGGGCGGGGCGCTATCAGTTAAGCGGCGAGCACGCGGAGCGTACCGGTGAGTATCTGGACGGCATCGCACGTATCTGGCAGCAGGACGATTTGCCTGCGGAGCTGGAGCCCTACATCAACGCGGTGGCGCATTTTAATCGGGGTGGACAGTTACGCTACTATCCCGGTTCGCCGCTGATTGCGCGCCAGCTTTTGCGCCCGCAGGACAGCATGCAGCTTACCGAACTGCACCCCAGCGACTTCCCGCTGTTGCGCGCTGAATTTCAGAAAGACGATCGGGCGACTGTCAGCCGCTCCGATGGTTACCAGCAGCTCAAAGCCAAACTGCCGCCGGTATCGCGCCGTGGCCTGATTCTTATCGATCCGCCTTATGAAATGAAAACCGACTATCAGGCGGTGGTGACGGGCATTAAAGAAGGCTACAGCCGCTTTGCGACCGGCGTATACGCCCTGTGGTATCCGGTGGTGTTACGCCAGCAAATCAAACGTATGGTGCACGCGCTTCAGGAAACCGGCATTCGCCGTATTCTGCAAACTGAGCTGGCGGTCCTGCCGGACAGCGATCGTCGTGGCATGACCGCCTCGGGCATGATTGTGATTAACCCGCCGTGGAAGCTGGAGCAGCAGATGAATACCGTGCTGCCGTGGCTGCACAAGAAGCTGGTACCGACTGGGACCGGCCACGTCTCCGTTAACTGGATCGTGCCGGAATAATCGCAGCCATCGGTGGAACCGATTGATTTCAGGTATACAATCCCGGCAATCAGACATTAAGGATAAGACTCATGAGCAAACATTACGATTACCTCGCCATTGGCGGCGGCAGCGGCGGTATCGCCTCGATTAACCGGGCTGCCATGTACGGCAAAAAATGTGCGCTGATTGAAGCGAAAGAGCTTGGCGGCACCTGCGTCAACGTCGGTTGCGTGCCGAAGAAAGTGATGTGGCACGCGGCGCAAATCGCTGAGGCTATCCATCTGTATGGCCCGGATTACGGCTTCGATACCACCGTTAATCATTTCGACTGGAAGAAACTAGTCGCCAGCCGTACTGCGTATATCGACCGCATTCACACCTCTTACGAGACGGTGCTGAAGAAAAACATTGTCGATGTGATCCGTGGTTTTGCGCGTTTTGTTGATGCCCACACCGTGGAAGTGAATGGTGAAACCATTACCGCCGACCATATTCTGATCGCCACCGGCGGCCGTCCGTCTATTCCGTCGATTCCGGGTGCGGAGTACGGTATTGATTCCGATGGGTTCTTTGAACTGGATGAGATGCCGAAACGCGTCGCGGTGGTAGGCGCAGGTTACATCGCCGTGGAAATCGCCGGCGTGGTTAACGCGCTGGGTGCGGATACGCATCTGTTCGTCCGTAAACATGCGCCGCTGCGTACATTTGATCCGATGATCGTGGAAACGCTGGTGGAAGTGATCAATACCGAAGGCCCGACGCTGCATACCCAGGCGATCCCGAAAGCCGTGGTCAAAAACGCTGACGGCAGCCTGACGCTGCAACTGGAAGACGGGCGCAGCGAAACCGTCGACTGCCTGATTTGGGCAATTGGCCGTGAACCGGCGAACGACACGTTCAACCTGGAAGTGACCGGCGTTAAAACCAACGAAAAAGGTTATATCGTCGTCGATAAGTTTCAAAACACCAGCGTTGAAAGGATTTACGCGGTTGGCGATAACACCGGTGCGGTGGAATTGACGCCGGTAGCCGTTGCGGCGGGCCGTCGCCTCTCCGAACGCCTGTTTAACAACAAGCCGGACGAGCACCTGGATTATACCAACGTCCCGACCGTGGTATTCAGTCACCCGCCGATTGGCACCGTTGGCCTGACAGAACCGCAGGCCCGCGAGCAGTACGGCGACGAGCAGGTAAAAGTGTACAAATCGTCTTTCACCGCGATGTATACCGCCGTGACCGCTCACCGTCAGCCGTGCCGCATGAAGTTAGTGTGTGTTGGCCCGGACGAGAAAATCGTCGGCATTCACGGGATTGGTTTCGGCATGGATGAAATCCTGCAAGGCTTCGCGGTCGCACTGAAAATGGGCGCGACCAAGAAAGACTTTGATAACACCGTGGCGATCCACCCGACAGCCGCAGAAGAGTTTGTCACGATGCGTTGATCGGTCATTCCGTTCAGGTCGTAACACCGTAAAAAACTGGTCACAAAGGCCAGTTTTTTTATATCCCCGTGTCACCGATGCTCAATAAAAAAGAGACTGGGATCGGGCTTTAAAGCATGGCTTCAGGGCCTCACGCCTGCCGGAGACAATGCCTCAGGATGAGGGGAGCGTTAATTCACAAACCCATTGCTCCCCTTCAACCCGATACACCGATTCGGTGAGCCCCGGGATCACCCACTGTTGATAAGCCTGTTCAGGGCAAACGATCCAGATACACAACCCGCAGCCCCCGCGCAGATGGCGTGGAATATCGGTAACGCGAAACGTCATGCCTGCCGCCTGTAAGGCGCGGCGTGTTTTTACCACGCCGAGCGTACTGTGAAACAAGAAAAGGTATTCCGTCACCGTCGTCTCCCGGATTGCTGACCGATAAGCGCTGCGCCGATTGCGCCCGCATACTGCGCATCCGGGTGGGTTTGCACCGCCATACCCGCGTGTTGCGCCAGCTTGTCGACAAACACGGCGCAATGGCTGACGCCGCCGGTAAACAGCACCGGCCCCTGCGCCGCTAACCGTCCGATAAAATTGGCGCTGCGCCGCGCCATGGCGTTGATAATCCCGGCCAGAATCGCTTCCGGGGCAACCCCCGCTGAACGCAGACTGATCGCTTCTGATTCGGCGAATACCGTACACATGCTGGTGATGGCATGCGGCTCCACGCCGCGGGTTATGGCATCCAGTTGATCGACGCTCGCGCCGAGCGTGCGGGAAATGACCTCCAGAAACCGCCCGGTACCGGCCGCGCATTTGTCGTTCATCAGGAAGTCCGTCAGGTTGCCCTGCTCGTCCAGTTGAATAACTTTGCTGTCCTGCCCGCCGATATCGATAACGGTGCGGGTATCCGGCGCCAGCAAACGTGCGCCGAGGCCGTGACAGGAAATCTCCGTAACCTGTTTATCGGCGTAATCCACCAGTTGCCGTCCATAGCCGGTGAGCGTGAGGAAAGGGCGTTCATTCAGCCCGGCGCTGAGATTTTGCCAGGCGTCATTAATTGCCGTTTCCGGACGAAACGAAGTCGCGCACAGGAAGCGGCGCGCAACCACGCCGTCCTGTAATAACACGCCTTTGGTGGTGGTCGAACCGGAGTCAATGCCTACTGATACAGCCACAACCACTCCTTAAAGCATTTCGATAAACGCCGCCACGCGGGTGCTGAGCTGACCGAGATCCGAAGTGGAGTAGTCGGTTTCAATAGCGATATACGGGATATGGTGGTTGTCGCGCACGTGGCGCTTAATGGCCAGCGACTCCACGGCGTAGGTATGGCAGGCCTGTAATATCACATCCACCACGCCATCGGCCTGGTACTCTTCCACCATCTCGCTAAGCAGCTTCAGGCGCTGGTCGTTAGGGGAGATGCAGGAACAACCGATAGCGAGGTATTTGTCGGTAAGCGCGTCGTACATATCGCCGGTTTCCTCCACGCAACGTTCAGTGGCCTTCGCGCCGGTGCAGTTTTCAAAACCCACCACCCAACCGCCGTTCTCTTCAATCGCTCGGACGACTTTTTCCGCCGCGCCGCCGATAGGGCAACCGGTGATCAGAATACGCGGACGGGCTTCCAGGCGCTTACCGTCCTGCCAGTCCTGACGTGCGCGTTCCGCCATGTCGTTAAGCTCATTAATTAAGGCCTTTTTATCGAAGCGGAAGGTTGCGCCGTAAACCACCTTGAGAATATCCATACCGCTGAGCGCAGGCGGATTAAGCTGTCCGACGCGGTAGAAGTTAGCGGTGGCGCGGCGCTCCTGGTTTTTCAGCACGATGGCTTCCCGTAGCGCCTGTTCGGTGACAGGGACGCCAAACTGTTGTTCCACGGCCTCTTTCAGGCGGTGGATTTCGGCTTTCCAGAGCGCACGGGACGCCGCGTCGGCGGTGCTGTTAGGGAGTTGCATGACATGGACGGGTTTAAAGTCGGCCATGTATTCGTACATCTTTTTCTTACCGTCGCAGGTGGTTTCGCCCACCACCAGATCGGAGAAATAGAAGTAGGGGCATTTATCGGTTTTCCCGAAGCCGTAACTGCTTTTTATCAGCGGGCACAGGTTGCGCGGCAGATCTTTTTCGGCTTCTTCAATGGTTTCATCAGATGTAGAGCACAGCGAAACGACAACCGCGCCCGCAGCCATGGGAATTTCCTGCGGCATGAAAGTGCAATAGGTGCCGACCAGCGGTATCCCTTGCTCTTTGAGATCCATGACGGTGACAAAACCTTTCTGGCGGGCTTGTGAAAACTGATCGAAGATGGCGGGTAGTTCAGTGATAAGAGACATATTTTTCCTTCCCCGTTACACGGGCGACAGCAAAATTGGCCTCGCATTATAGACACACTGAATAAAGGGTTTTGTTGATCTCTCGCTGAATTAGCGAATTCTGACAGGGGCGGGGAGAGAGAATGTGACGGCTGCAGGAGCCGTCACGGAGAGCGTTATTTTATCGGTTTCTGGTTCGGCGTGTTGCCGGACACCGTTTCATTTTCGATCGGCGGAACTGAACCGAGATCGGTGCCGGTTACCGGGTTCACCGAAGGATCGGATGCGGTGCGCGCGATCATGCTGTCCAGATTGGCTTTCTGCGAAGATGGTAACTGCACGCTGGCAAGGCCATCGCCGCCGTCCACCGCAGGTTGCGGGTCCGCCACGTAGGTGAAGTTTTCGTCGGAGTTCCAGCTACCGCGCATGTCATCGCCTTCGGACATATTGAAGTAGACCGTGGAGTACTGTTCAATCGGCGGTAATTTCCCGGCAGGGAAGTTATTGCGGATTGAATACAGCGCTTTCTCAAACGAGATCTGGTGAGCCACTTCACGGGTCATCAGGAAGCCTAACGCATCTTTCACGCCGACATCGTCAGTTAAATTAATCAAGCGCTCGTAGATGATTTTAGCGCGGGCTTCGGCCGCGATGTTAGAGCGCAGGTCAGCGGTAACTTCGCCGATGGTATCGATATAGGCCGCAGTCCACGGTACGCCTGCTGAGTTGACCAGCGCAGGGCCGCCGCCATACAGCAGCGAGGTCAGGTGGCTGTCATTACCGTTGCCGGTGATGGTGCGGTAAAGCTCACCCTCTTTTTCGGTGCCTTCCGCCAGATCGCCTTTCGCGCCTTTGTTAAGCATACCGACCAGCGAGCCGATGATTTCAAGGTGGCTCAACTCTTCGGTAGCGATATCCATCAGCATATCTTTACGGCCCGGATCGTCATCGCCCAGCCCCTGGGTAAAGTAACGGCAGGCTGCCGCCAGTTCGCCCTGCGGGCCGCCGAATTGCTCAAGCAGTAAATTCGCCAGGCCTGGGTTCGGTTCTGAAACACGAACGGTGTACTGTAATTTTTTCACATGTCTGAACATAGCTCACTCCGCAAAATTAAATGCACAGAAAAGCCCGTCACGGGGACGGGCAGGTTGCGATGTAATCGGTTATTTTTTTGCTTCTACGCCTGGTGCGGCGTCACGAACCAGGAACTGCTCGGTCACATCCGGCAGATGGTTAAGCGCCCATTCAGCCATGGCGATTTCCTGCTCACGGATTTGTTCAAAAATGCGTGCGCCTTCATGGTCGCCCACCAGTTCCGCTGCAGCGATGAGCGAGGTGTAGCAGCCGATTTCAAAGTTTTCGAAGGTAAAGCTGCTGATAGCGCCTTTCACCACTTCATCATCGGCGAACATGCCGCCCAGCGCCTGGCCGGTGGCTGCCATCTTGCCCATGACGTCTTTGAACGTAGAGTTGGACGTGTTATGGCGGTCGATAACCGACTGGATAAGGGTTTGCTGTTGACGTGTTTCTTCAATGTGCTGCTCAATGCGGGCTTTCAAATCAGGGTAGTGTTCCAGGCGCCCGGCCATTTTTTCCAGCATGGATTCAGCCTGTTTCTCCATCGCATGCGCATCTCTTACCCAGCTCAGATAGTTTTCTTCGTAAGTCGTTGCCATGATTATTCCTCTTTGATTAAACACGTTATCGAAAATCTACCGGCGCGTTTGCGACACAACATTTCAGGGTCGAAAATAACGGTCGGCTTACTCTCCGTATCGTTCAAACGTTGCAGAACAAGTCACGGATAAATATCAGTTCTTCGATTTCACGGTTGTATTCTCAGACCGCAACCCATCGTTTTTAAATAAAAAAATGAGTACTTTCGTCGTGCCAGGTTTTTAACTCTGGCCTGGATAAGAATAGACGCCAGCGCCCGTTTCATCCTCGTTGACACCGTTTTGTTTCTGTTTCAGGAGTATTCTTAAACGGGAAAAAATATATCTTTACGTTAAAAATACAGCAGGAATTATCACGTTTGTGACTGATACTAATTCAAATATTCCCCACGAGTGACGCGTCGTCCAGGGAAGCGAGAAATAAAGTGTATGTCGGGATGTAAACATCACGCTTCGTTTTCCAGTGAGCGAATAATTGGCTGAAAAACTATTTTTTTATGCCTGTGTTTTTGGACGGGAATTGTATACAGTTATGCTTAAAATCGGCTTGGCAACATTATGGCTGGCGCCCGTTTTAATTCTCCTCTCATTCCTTCATTCTTCCGTGCCTTAAACAATACAGGCTATATGATATATTTGCGGATTATGCGTCGGAATTTTTTAAAAAAAAGCGCGTTTTAAAAGTTATCCAGTCAGGACAGTTTGCGCGAGATCAGCGATAATACACACTTTATAAAAGACAACGAGCCGAGCTGATGAAAGGCAAACTCTCACCGTTTATGCATCAAACCGTTTCCTTCGTCATCTGGATGTTAATTTATTATCTGTCCGGGGTGATCTCTTTACAGCTTGACGTTCCAAGTCTGGATTTTTCAGTGGTCTGGTTCCCTGCGGGCGTAGCGACGGCGGCTTTCCTCTGCGCGCCCTGGCGGCAGTGGCCCGTGTTCCTGGTGGGTTTCATTGCGCTTAACCTTCTTCTGGATAACACAACGACCGAAAACTTCCCCACGAACCTGTTATTCGCCGTGTTAGCGATGCCATCAACCATGGCCATTGCCTGGCTGGTGCGACGGTTTTCGCGTGAAGGGGACGACTTGCATCAGATTGTTATGTGGCTCGTGGCGACAGTGCTGGTGAGCGTTATCGATGCGTTAGTCTTATCCTCCGGTTTGCGGATCTTCAGAAATGAGGCGTTTTCCAGCACCTTCTGGCCGGGATTAATTGCTGATGTCACGGGTATTCTCTTCGCCACGACCATCATCATGGGCTTCCTGAATAATCATCTGCGCACCGGGAATATGCATCGCCGGATAATGATCGCCGGATGTTTTGTTTGGGTGATGCTTATCCTGGTCACCGCCTGGATTTTCAGTGATTCGGTGAAATACATTACCGACGCGTTTGATTCTCACCGCTATGACGTGTTGCGTTTCGCGGCGGCCTGTATCCCTATTATTTTGACGGTGGCGCTGGCCATATTGTGGGGAAACCGCGGCGGCTCCTTCGCGTTACTGACGCTGGGCGCCATTGTTATCTGGTTTTCGATCCAAAAAATGGGGCCGTTCTTTATCAAGGGGTTGCGTGAAGGCGAGCCGCTGCTGATTGCGCAGTGTTATTTGACTGCGACCGCGCTGCTCATGGTATTTATTCGGGTATTAACCCGCAGCGCGCAGCGTCTGGATAACCGTACCGGCGTTCAGAGCGCGCGCGATGCCATTTATCAGCTCAATCTCACCACCGGCCAGCTTTTTTGGGATCATTCGCTGGATGTGCTTGATGATATTTCCATTGATGAGCTCACCGACAAAGAGAAAATGCTGGCGCGGGTGCATCCCGACGATCGCGATAAATTCCAGAACCAGTGGAACAATATTGGACAGGCCCATCAACTGCCGACCATCTCTTTCCGGTTTCAGGATAATAAAGGCCGTTGGGTAACCATTACCGACAGCGGCAACGTACTGACCAATAATCAATCGCAACCCATTATCGTGGGTAACTGGCGAATCAGCGGTACCACCACATTCAGTTAAGCGCAGAGAGGCGGAGAGTCGTTATGTTACAAATTGCGTTATTGCTTTTTGGTGCAGAATTTGTGCGCGATAAAGCCAAATATCTGTGGATAAGCGGCTTACTGTGGGGTATCGCGGGTATTTTAATTTTTATTGACGGGTTTGACGGGCAAACGTATTTCCCGCTTAAGACCTTCGGCATTGTCCTGTTGATAGAAAGCCTGATTACCTTAAGCGTGGCAGCAAGCGGGATCGGCGCGCAAAAGGCAGTGCTCTACTTTAAAGGCGGCGTCTTTTTCTTTGTGTCGTTAATTATGCTGGTCGACGCCCGATACAGTAATTTATTGCTGTCGGTAGTGTTTGGTTTTTCCTATTTCGTCATCGGCCTGTTTGTTATCGCCTCTGCCTGGGTGGTGCGCTTCCCCCGCTGGCGCGCCTCGTTAATGATGGGATGTCTGCAAATCGCCTTCGCCGGCTTTTTGATCACCCATTCCAGCGCCACGGTCTCCTTCTTCCTGGGGGTGCTGATGATAGCGGGGAGTATCAATACGCTACGCGTAGCCATGCGTGCCAGGCAGTTGAAGAATGCCACCTCGGTGTTCCAGTTGATGGTGCCGCGTGAATTCGCCAAGGGCTTTACCACCAAAGTGAAAGGCAGCCCGACACCGGAGAAAGTGGCGGAAACGGTGACGCCGCCTCTGGCATACACTTCGCCGCTGACGGTCCATATCTGGACGCCGGAAGGCTCTGCTAACGAGCCCGCCGTGCCGCGTCCGGTCATCAACCGCTATATTGCCGCGGTAGATGCGCACGGCGTGATTTCGACGGGCCATGCGGCGCTGGAAGCCTCGCCGCATGTGTATGTGAGCCTGTATCCGGCAGAGGATATTGACCGCTCGCCGTCAGAGTTTTTCCGTTTACTGAAAGCCACCCATGAAAATGATATCGCCGGGAAATACCAGCCGGACTACGTTACCGAGTCCACAAACTGGTGCCACTCCGATAAGAAAATCCATTTCCACGGCTTTAACGGTGAGGCACTGCACCGTTTCTGGACCAACTATCGCAAAGACGAAATTTATAATCTGACCTATCGCAACTGCTCCAGCAGCGTGGCGTACTCGCTGGAAGCCGCGCTGGACGGGGTATTAGCCAACCGGCGCGGTAACTGGTTGAGCACCCTGAAAGTGATGTTTATGCCGGAGCTGTGGATCGCCTCGCAGGTGCGCAAAAGAGCGCTGACGATGGCGTGGACGCCAGGTCTGGTGATGGATTACGCCCGTGCGCTGCGCGCCATTGTGCATCCGGTTCCCCAACCCTGGTATAGGCGTATGCCGTGGAAATGGCGCTCCACGACACACGACCAGGCGTGATCAGAACGACCAGACCAGCCCCGATTCCACGGTGGTGAGCACCGTGTCGTCCACCATCGGGCTGTGGCGAAGGGTGGAAGGCAGGAAGGTGACGCGCGGCTGCAGATAGAAATGCAAGTCGGGGGTGACCTTCCAGTCGGCCGCAACCGCCAGCCAGGGCGCGACGGCGCTGTCCGGCGACCAGCTGTTTAACCCGGATGCCGCCGACTCCCGCTCGCTGATGCCATAGTAGTAGCGCGCCAGCTTCGCGCTATACCAGTCCACACCCGCCTGCGGATAAATCGTCACCGGTTCGGCGACGACTTGTCCGGCCCAGGCCAGCGTCGCGATGATGCCATTGCTGGTGTTTAACGTGTCGCCGGAAATTTCTCCGCGAAACGCGCCGATATCGGTGATGCGCTGATAACTCAGCCCGGCCATCATGGTGCTGTGCCGGGTATCCAACTGACGCATCGCCCGTTGCCGCGCATTATCCGGATCGAATTCCACATCCAGATACCAGACCCGCGCTTTAAATTCGTTTTATCGTCATTCACGAAATAGACGCCCGCTTCGGTGCCATCCAGATACACAATTTTATTGTCATAACCGAGATAGGGAATGGCGGAGTAATCGGTCTTATAGCTCTTATAGGGGGTAAACTGCGCTTCGCCTTCAACGCCTGCGCTGATATCCGCTGCCATCGCGGTGCCGAACGGTATGACCAGCGCCATCCCGGCGGCGGTAATTTTTGTCATCATGCTGCTGCCTTTTATGATTATGATCCGCGATAACCTGGCCGGATTAATTGTGAATAATCGTCATTCAGGGATTCCAGAACCGGCGCGACTTTGCTGTTCGCCCGCAGTTCCTCGATGGTCAATGTTTTATCCAGCAATCCCAGATCGTAACAATACTGATCGACATGGCCGCTAAACAGTACCATCCAGTTATATTTAAAGTTGGGCGCCGCTTTACGACTGTGCCGCAGAATATTGGTCGTGCAGTTATTTCCCAGGGTGTTGTAGAACTCATCATTATTTTTCAGGCTATTGATGCGCTCAACGTAATCCAAAAAGACCTGTTTGCAGACCTCTTTTGTGACGTTTACCCGGTAAATATACACATCTTCTTTGCGGACATTCGCCCGTATACCGATCAGGTCGCGTTCATCGGCGACCACATAAATCAGTTCGTAAGTGTTAAAAAAACCTTTCCATGTGGAATATTTTTGCGAGATCTGCCGTCGGGTTTCGATAGAAATGGCGACGTATTCTCCCTGCCCAAAGCCAAATGAGAGAAAAACATGGGCGATGTGTCGACTGGACCAGTAAGAGATAACCAGGTCCACGCTTTCGATATCATCCAGATTCAGGGTTTTGTCCTGCCATTCGAAACACAGCGTATTGTCAATCATGGCGGCGTTACGAAAATTTTTAATGGTAAAATTCATTTCCCTTACCGAAGAGGATCTCCGGCTTCTCTTCATAGCCATGAAGCCAGTGGATCGTATTGTTATCCCGGTAGAATAACTTTTTTATCACGCGCCGCTCCTTACCGTACTGCCGTTAAATATTGCCAGGACATTGTCATATTTTTCAAACGCCTGACAGTAGCGTAGCCAAAAAACCAGATTGACCGCGCCGGGTAAACTACGCGATCAACGAAATATTGATAATTCGTTGATAAAGCCAGGCGTAATCTTCATTCATTACGTCAGCCAGTGCGTTTCAATGCTTCTTTACTGAGTGGTGTGCATGATGAATCAAAATAATCGTCAACAAAACCGCAAAATTAACGTATTCGCCCAACCCAAAGTGATGGCGATAATGGCCTGCATTACTTTCTGTGTCATTTTAGGCAGTGATTATTTCTCTGAAATGATAACAAAAAACACCGGACATGTGATCAATCCACATATTGTCACGCCGTTGATAATGGGATTGGTTTATGGTGTGGCCGATATGATTTTAAGGGCCAAAAAGGCCTGACTGCGTAAGGAGAGTGATCATGATCTACAGCTTCTGAAAGCGTTTTTTGTTTAACACCCCCACCGAGTTAATGTAGCCCGCCGCAAGATTATTACGGCGGGCTTTTTTAATGGCGCATCAAAATATAATATATCGATGCCCGAATGCCGCCCCTTTTGTCAAATATCAGCCGCTTTGCTACGCTTTTATTGCCTCTGTCCTTCGACCTCATGTCTTTTATAAGGCCATCACTATGCGAAAAATAGCCGTGTCGTTAATCACGCTTCTGGGTCTTTGTTCTTTTGGCAGTTACGGGCAATTAATTGAAATGAAAACGCAAAGGCTTACGCCGCTGGACGTTTCCACCATTAAAGTTGTTTATAGCGCGCCCGTTACCAATTCCAGCATTGCTGATTTAATGAAAGCACTGGACGGCATTACCATGAATTACCCCAATACCAAACAGGTTAGCCTGTATATCAATAGCCCCGGCGGCGATATGGATGCGGGTTACGCCGGATATTCGGCGATTAAAAACTTTTCCCTGCCGGTGGAAACCGTCAACCTTTCACAGGTCGCCTCTGCGGCCACGTTATTGTATTGCGCGGCGCAAAACCGTCGCAGTATGCCGGATGCGTTCTTCCTGCTGCATCCCGCAGCGCTGCCGATGAACAATGTCTCCGGCGAATTAAAACCAAATGATATTAAGACGTTAAGCCAGTCACTCTCGATTGGAAATAACCTGTTCGCGTCGATTTATAAACAATGCACTAAATATGACGCCGCAGCGCTGGATACGATTCTGTCCAGCGAAGCGAACCGTAAATTGCTCTATTTCAACGAAGCGCAGACCCAGGGCCTGATTACCCAGACCGCCACGGATATGAAACCCGTGGATGTGGCGTACTATATTAATTAGTCCGCGACATGACTGCATCCCACACCGCGTACGCCGTGAGCGCTGCAGGCACTGCGCACGCCGTCCAGCACGGCAGCCGCCATCACTTCCGCCGCCAGCATTCCCACGATGTTGACGGTGGCGTTGACGCCGCCCGTGGTGGCGGCAAACAGCGTATCGCCGTCGCTTAAGGTATGCACCGGGTAAATGGTGCGCGCCAGGCCGTCATGGGCCATCTGCGCCACTTTTTGCATCTGGCTTTTCGTGAAACTCGCATTGCAGCAAATAATACCGATAGTGGTATTGGTGGCTGCGCTGAAACGGTTGTCGCCGTTGCTCAGGACGTAAGCCGGCAAATCCAACAGATTACCCTGCGCATCGCACGCGCCGGCAAGGGTCTGCCCGGTTTGCGGATCGCGAATTTCGCCCACCGCATTGACCGCGACCATCGCCGCCACGATTAAGCCGTCCGGCCCGGTTGCGGAGGCCGTTCCCAGCCCGCCTTTCATGGCTTTTTCCAGACCCGCCATCTTGCCGATGGTCGCGCCAGTGCCTGCGCCGGTATTGCCTGACGCAAACGGCTTTTCCGATGCCGCGTCGGCAGCGCGGTATCCCATTGCGGCATCCGGCCTCACGGCGGGATCGCCAAAGGTGAGATCAAACAACACCGCCGCCGGGACGATCGGCACAACCGCAACGCCGACGTCAAAACCGATATGGCGTTGTTCGAGCCATTGCATGACGCCGGACGCGGCATCCAGACCGAATGCGCTGCCGCCGCTCAGTACCACCGCGTGAACCTGTTCAATCAGATTGGTTGGGTTGAGCAAATCGGTTTCGCGCGTGCCGGGCGCTGCGCCGCGCACATCCACGCCGCACACCGCGCCGTTTTCGAACAGCACCACGCTGCAACCGGTTTGGTTGAGCGGATCGGCTGCGTGGCCGACTTTTACGCCGGGTACATCAATAAGGCTACCCTGAGTGAGGTGCATCTCTTCCCCCGTTGTCAGTTGATTTCCTCATAAATCGCTTTCTGGATCGCCGCCCATTTGGCGTCGTTTTTTTCCCCGGTGGCCCTGGCCCGCGCCAGTGCGTTGGCGTAATCATTCGCCTGACGTTTCACCACGGGAGGCGTTCTGCAAAACGCCTGCAGATAGGATTTTCGAATGTCCGTTAAGGTGCTCCCCTGATAAAGCGCGTGGCCTAGCGCGGCGATCATCCGCCGACAGGGTTTGGGTTCATTCATTTGCAAACGATAGCTCAACAGTAAACCCAGCACCTTATTCTGTTCGTTCGCCAGCGCCTGTTCGGTCCAGGAGACTTTCCACGCCATACCGGCCTGGAGAAACAGCCGGGCGATGCGGTCATCGTCACGATCGATCGCAGCGCGAAAATGGTTTTCATCCCAGGAAACGCCTAACCGGATAAGCTGCTGGCGCGGCGTGTTCTCAAGGCCCTCATCCGGCTGTTGCGGCGCGACATAGGCCGCAGGCGGGTTGGCCTGGACGGGGGTGTGGGTGGCGCTCACCAGATGCAGCCCGCCAATGGCAAGGGCAACGGCGACCGCGCCCACCACGCTCCACAACGCACCCACCACCAGTTGTTCACGTTGTTCACGGGTACGTGGGGGTTTATGGCGCGGCGAATCAATCGTATCGCGGATTTCGAAGATATCGCCGCTCATCGCCTGATGCTTTTGCGCCGCATCGGCAAAAAAAGCGTCAAGTTCCGCGTCATCACACTGGCTTAGCCCGGAGGGAAAGACCTGCGTTTTGCCCTTCACGTAGCGCTGCTGGAGAGGGGCGGTAATCGCGGCGGAATAGTTCTCCAGCAGCGTCATGTGGGCTGACGAGAGCGGCTGCTGGTTCAGCGCGTGGTTGCGGATCAGCCGAACGTCGTCCAGAAACGTTTGCAGGGTTTTACGCGGTTCAATCAGGAAACTTAATGCGCTGCCCGGAGGAAAATGGTCGGCGTAATGGCTGGCGAACTCCTTTTTATCGACAATCAGTTGCGCCAGCTCGCTAAACTGCATGCCGCTCAGGATATCGCCAGGTTTGGCAAACTTGAGCCAGCGCCGCACTTTATTGGCACCGAACAGGATTTTCAGGTGATTAACCAGCTTCACTTCATCGGGCCAGGCTTCCCGTATTAACGCTTTAAGCGTCAATTCCAGGCCGCGCAGTTGTACGCTTGCATCACGTGGTTGTGGCGGCTGACTGAGCGCCAGTTCGGTACTGTAATGCAGCAAAGGTTGACGCATACGAACCAGCTCCAGGGTCGCTACAAAACGCAGCGCGGCAATCAGCGCCGCAGAGCTGACTTCGGCTCCGCTTTCATATTGCGGCACCAGTTGCTGAAGGTGGCGCAACTGCAGCGTAAACTGCGATAGTTCGGCATCATTGATATGCAACCGTTTCGCCACCAGTCCCCAACTGCCAATATTCTGCCGGGCGTTGTCCATTTGCTGCAAAAACCACTGGGGATCTTTCGCTTCGGACACCGGGTTTCCCAACAGGGATAAGATTTCCTGTGACGCCTGACGGATCACCTGCAGGGCCGCTTCGAATTGTTCTCTTGCGATAAGCTGTGCTGAACGAGCCATAGTTGTCCCTTACACTCGCTAAAGCGCTGACCGGTACTGCCCGGCTATCGCGCTAAATTATTATGATTATGTATATTGTTTTGTTCACCGTTACGATGAGTCATCACAAAGATAGACCATTCACTTGTCTAACCACCGGGTAAAAAGCGTTCACTACATTTTTCATTCATCAGGAGACCGTGTGCAACCAGCAGACTACATAACTTCAGCCCGCATCACTTATCAGCAAATTACCCCCGAAGACTGGCCTTTTTTTCTGGCGCTTCAGCGCGATCCGCGTGTTTCATGCTACCTGGATTCTTCCCGCCAGGACGACACGCTGCGCGCGGCGTTTGAGTGCCGGTTGCCGCGATGGGAGCCGGGCAGCCGCCACTGGCTGTGTCTGGTGATGCGCGAGAAAACCAGCGGCGAACCCTTCGGCGTGACCGGTTTCATCGATCGGGGCGAGGGTATTGCTGAAGTGGGGTATTTACTGGCGACGCGGGTGCACGGTCAGGGACTGGGCTATGAATCATTGCACGCCGTTTGTGATTATGCCTTCCAGGTGTGCGGTTATCGAAAGCTGGTCGCCACGGTCACGGTGGGTAATGAGCCGTCCCGACGGGTGCTGGAAAAAGCCGGTTTTGTGCTGGAAGGGACGCTGCGGGAAAACTATTTACTCGATGGACGCTGGCAGGATGACTGGCTGTTTGGCCTGCTGGCGCGGGAATTTACGCCGGGGTAATCCCGTCCCCCGGCGTTGAAACGTCAGATATACATACCGCCCGATACTTCAATGCGCTGGGCGTTCATCCAGCCGAGGCCGTCATCCAGCAATATGGCGATGGCCTGGCCGATATCATCCGGCAAGCCTACGCGTCCTAACGCGGTTTGCCCGGCAATGGCGCGGTTCAGGGCTTCGTTATCGCGCACTGCGCCGCCGCCAAAGTCAGTTTCAATCGCGCCGGGGGCGATGATATTCGCGGTGATACCTCGCTCGCCCAGTTCTTTTGCCTGGTAATGCGTCAGCACTTCCATTGCGCCTTTCATTGCCGCATACGCGGAGTAGCCAGGCAGCGCAAAGCGGGTCAGCCCGCTGGAAACGTTCAGGATGCGTCCGCCATCTTTCAGCAGGGGCAACAGATGCTGGGTCAGGAAGAACGGACCTTTAAAGTGAATATTCACTAACTCGTCGAATTGCGCTTCGCTGATCTCCGTATACGGTGCGTTAATACCAATACCGGCGTTGTTTAATAAATAATCAAAGCTGTCACGTTGCCAGACGTGTTGTAACTGTTGTTTCACTTCTTTGGCGAATGCAGCAAAACTGGCGCTATCGCCGACGTTTAGCTGTAATGCCAGCGCTTTAACGCCTTTTTCTTCAATTTCACGCACTACGGCGTCGGCATCCTGATGCTTGCTGTGGTAAGTGAGGATGATAGCGACTCCCTTCTCCGCAAGCTTCAGCGCTGCGTTTTTCCCAAGGCCGCGGCTGCCGCCGGTAACAATTGCGATACGTTGCGTCATAAAAACCTCGTCTGTGTGATTGCGGTGGTTGAGCAAAAGCTTATTAGCTGTTATGAAATCAATAAAGAGTGCTTAATGCGCATCACTGTTTCATTTACGACAACAATAAGCTCAGCCAATGGATAAAATTCACGCAATGCAGTTGTTCATTCGGGTGGCGGATCTGGAAAGTTTTTCGCAGGCCGCGCAAACACTCGGACTTCCTAAAGGTAGTGTATCGCGGCAGATCCAGGCGCTGGAGAGTGCGCTGGGTACGCGGCTTTTACATCGCACCACGCGACGGGTGCAGCTTACCCAGGATGGCATGGTCTATTACGAACGTTGCCGCGATCTGCTGGCCAACCTCGAGGAGCTGGATGGCCTGTTTTTGCACGATCCCTCCAGCGTAAGCGGGCGTCTGCGCGTCGACATGCCGGTAGGCGTCGCCAGAAACCTGGTGATGCCAAAGCTACCGGCGTTTTTGCAGCAGTATCCGGGCATTGAACTGGAGTTGAGCAGCACCGACCGGCTGGTGGACGTGGTGCGCGAGGGGTTCGACTGCGTGTTGCGCGTCGGGCATCTTAAAGATTCTGGCCTGGTGGCGCGACCGCTCGGCAAACTTACCCAGGTGAATTGCGCCAGTCCGCAGTATCTGGAGCGTTTTGGCTTTCCTGAAAGCCTCGACGATTTATCCACTCACGCGGTGGTGCACTATTCCCCGCATTTCGGCTCCCACGGGCAGGGGTTTGAATACTCGATGGATAAGCAAACCCACTGGATAAAAACCGGCGGCATCCTGACGGTCAACAGCCCTGAAACCTATCAGGCGGCGGCAGTAACCGGGTTGGGCATTATTCAGGTGCCGCGCGCGGCGATTAAAGAGGCGCTCCGAAGCGGCGCGTTGATTGAGATCCTGCCGCAGTACCGGCCCGAGCCGATGCCGGTTTCCTTGCTGTATCCCCACCGCCGCAATCTTTCGCGACGGGTTCACCTGTTTATGGAATGGCTGGGCGGCGTGATGAAAGGTTACGTTGATTAACGTATGTCTATACTTTTGACATGATGTCCACTACTCACAAGGAATTGCGCCCGATGACCACACCGGAGAATACCCCTAAACGGCCAACCAACGATCTGGATTATAAGCCCGTACCCCAGTTGGATACGCGCACGGAGGAGGCTAAAAAAGAAGAGGGCAAACAGGAAGATAGCCATGAAAAAGGGGAAGGGGCGATTGCAAAGGTCACTGAGACCGTAGAGAAGCTTGAGCGCCGTCCGATGATTGCGCATCTGCTGCGGGCGATGGAACGCTTTACTGACCGACTGGGTAACCAGTTTGGTGCCGCGATAACGTATTTCTCTTTCTTATCAATGATCCCGATTCTGATGGTGTCATTCGCCGCGGCGGGTTTTATCCTCGCCTCTCATCCCACGCTGCTACAGGATATCTTCAACAAGATCCTGGTTAACGTCAGCGATCCGACCCTGGCGACGACGTTAAAAAACACCATTAACACCGCCGTTCAGCAGCGTACCACGGTGGGTATCGTTGGCTTCGCCGTGGCGCTCTATTCTGGTGTGAACTGGATGGGATACCTGCGGGAGGCGATCCGCGCTCAGTCCCGTGATGTGTGGGAGCGTAACGCTCAGGATGAGGAAAAGTGGTGGGTGAAATATCTGCGCGATTTTGTGTCGCTGATTGGTCTCCTTATCGCGTTGATCATTACGATTTCCATTACGTCTGTGGCGGGCGCAGCCCAGGAAATGATTATTCGCTGGCTGTATCTCGATTATATCCCGTGGCTGAAACCGGTCTGGCAATTGATTGGCCTGGCGATTTCCATGTGCGCCAACTTCTTGCTGTTCTTCTGGATTTTCTGGCGTCTGCCGCGTCATCGTCCGCGTAAAAAGGCGCTGATCCGTGGCAGTATCATGGCTGCGGTAGGTTTTGAGATTATCAAAATCATCATGACCTGGACGCTGCCATCGCTGATGACTTCGCCATCCGGCGCGGCGTTCGGTTCCGTGCTGGGACTGATGGCGTTCTTCTATTTCTTCGCGCGTCTGACGCTGTTTTGTGCCGCCTGGATCGCCACCGCAGAGTACAAAGACGACAAGCGTATGCCGGGTAAATCCCACCGTTAAACAGGCCGGGCTGAAGGAAAACGCAAAAAACTTCAGCCCGAGCCAGCGTTTTAGTAGATAAATCCAATCCGTAACTTTTATTTAACCAATATCTGGTTTTTCATGCTGATTTAAAATTTGTGTGAAGCATTTCATAGAAGTGAAATTGCTGGCACGAAAATTATCCTCTTTTTGCTGCTTTTCTGCGCGATTTCACACTTTGTGTTGCATTGAAATGTGCCTTTTGCTGTGCGTAATATGGAATTTCGTTTCACATAAATAAGAAAAATATATGCAAGCATCCATCACGACATCCGTTGAACAAGACGCACCTCCGGTTAACTCACGCAGTAAAGTGGTTGTCGCATCGCTGATTGGCACCGCCATTGAGTTTTTCGACTTCTACATTTACGCCACGGCCGCGGTCATTGTCTTCCCACATATCTTCTTCCCGCAGGGCGATCCGACGGCGGCAACGCTACAGTCGCTGGCGACCTTTGCGATTGCGTTTGTGGCGCGTCCTATCGGCTCTGCCGTGTTCGGACACTTTGGCGACCGCGTTGGCCGTAAAGCGACGCTGGTGGCGTCCCTCTTAACCATGGGTATCTCCACGGTAGTGATCGGCCTGCTGCCGGGTTATGAATCCATTGGCGTGATGGCACCGCTGCTGCTGGCGCTGGCCCGTTTTGGTCAGGGTCTGGGGCTGGGCGGCGAATGGGGTGGGGCGGCGCTCCTGGCGACCGAGAACGCCCCTGCCGGAAAACGCGCCCTGTACGGCTCGTTCCCGCAGTTGGGTGCGCCCATCGGCTTCTTCTTCGCGAACGGCACCTTCCTGCTGCTCTCCTGGGCTTTGACCGACGAGCAGTTTATGTCCTGGGGCTGGCGCGTACCGTTCGTGTTCTCAGCGGTGCTGGTGCTGATTGGCCTGTATGTGCGCGTCTCCCTGCATGAAACGCCGGTGTTCGCGAAAATCGCCAAAGCCAATAAACAGGTGAAAGTGCCGTTGGGCACGCTGCTGACGAAGCATATGCGCGTCACTATTCTCGGCACCTTTATCATGCTGGCGACCTATACGCTGTTCTACATCATGACGGTGTATTCGATGACCTTCAGTACCGCTGCGGTACCGAACGGGCTGGGCTTCCCGCGTAATGAAGTGCTGTGGATGCTGATGATGGCGGTGATCGGCTTTGGCGTGATGGTGCCTGTCGCTGGCGTGCTGGCTGACAAATTTGGCCGTCGCAAAAGCATGATCGTCATTACCTCGCTGATCATCCTGTTCGCGCTGTTCGTGTTTCCGCCGCTGTTGCAGTCCGGCAACCCGGCGCTGGTGATGGCGTATCTGTTGATTGGGCTGAGCATCATGGGCCTGACCTTTGGCCCGATGGGCGCGCTGTTGCCGGAGCTGTTCCCGACGGAAGTGCGTTATACCGGCGCGTCATTCTCATATAACGTGGCGTCGATTTTGGGTGCGTCCGTGGCGCCTTACATCGCCACCTGGCTGCAGGCGAATTACGGGCTGTTTTACGTCGGGGTTTATCTGGCGTCGATGGCGGCGTTAACGCTGATTGCCCTGTTGCTGACCCATGAGACCAAACATCAGGCGTTGTAACTGAATCAGGCGCAGGCAGCGTACTGCCTGCGCCACACTTCCGATTAGCTTTTTTCTTCCGGCGTGGCGATCATCCGGTTCAACCACGGCACCATTAATCCCATCACAACGGAAACGGCGAGCGTTACCAGGCCAATTTTGCTGAATACGCCGGTATAAATCGGCAGGGTTTGCAGCGGATCGGTGATCCCTTCCGGGACGGCGGTAAAGGTGGCGACATAGCCGCCCAGCAGGAAGGCTGCGGCCTGCGTCAGGAACCACATCCCCAAAATAAAGCCCATCAGATGCTGCGGCACTAACGCGGCGACCATTGCCAGCCCCAGCGCGCTGATCAGCAATTCACCGAGGCTCTGGAACAGGTACACCAGCACGATGAACCACGGTGAGGTCAGTCCCTGCGCATCGGCGAACCACATGCCAGCGGCAGCGGCGGTCAAAAAGCCAAGCGCGCACAAAAACATCCCGAGCGTGAATTTCATCGGCATGGTCAGGTCTTTGCCTTTGCTACCCAGCCGGGTATAAATCATTGCCAGTACCGGGCTTGCGACCACAACCCAGAACGGGTTCAGTGCCTGGAAACTGACCGGGTTTGATGGTGAAACCGAGAATGTCGTGATGCACATTATTAATGGCGAAAAAGTTCAGCGAGGTCGGCATCTGGGCATACAGGATGTAAAACAGCACCGCTTCCAGCATCAGAATGAAGGCCACAAACATCTTATTACGCCCGGTTTTATCCAGCCGGAACGCTTCGCGGAAGAAGAAGATAATCACCACGATGGATAACACCACCAGCACCAGGTTGGCGACCTGCACGTTATGCATCAGCCAGGCGCAGAGGAAAATCATGGCCACTGTGCCCACTAACACCAGCAGCAAATTTTTGAAACGCATTGGCGCATGGTCCGGTTCAGAACCGATGTTTTTCACCATGCCGCGGCAGGCCACATAGACCAGCAGCGCGATGATAAGGCCAATACCGCACAGGTTGTAGGTTACCGCGTAGCCATAACGTTCGGCGATCACCGGCGCTAATGAGAGCGATAACAACGAACCGATATTGATCGACATATAAAACAGCGTGAACGCGCCGTCGAGACGGGGATCTTTCGGCGGGTAGCATTTGGATAACAGACTGGCCGGGTTGGCTTTAAATAACCCGTTGCCGACGGCGATCGTGCCTAAGGCGATAAAAATCAGGCTGGGCTGATGCAGCGACAGCCCGGTCATAAAATACCCTATCGCCAGCACAATCGCGCCGAGGACCAGGGTGCGTTTGGTGCCGAGCAGATGGTCGCCAACGTAGCCGCCGATGGAAATCAGGCCATACACCAGCGCAGCGAATGCGCCAAAGGTGACAAAGGCCTGTTCCTGTGAGAATCCGAGCTGCTGGACGAAGAACACCGCCAGAATGCCTTGAACGCCGTAGTAACCAAAGCGCTCCCACAGTTCGACAAAGAAGATCATAAAAAAGGGTTTCGGCTGCTGGAGTAAGCCGACGGGTGCCGTATTGTTCATATTTCCGTTGCCTTAACGTGATGCCAGTAAAAGTATGCACGCGGCATGAGGATCCCGCCGCTTTGTCATTTGTCGGCGTGTCGTGCCGTAAATGAGTTTTAAAGTAGAGTATTGTATTGGCGGTTAACGATCAAAGCGGTAGATCACACTAATGAATATATTGAAGTCAGTGATTTTAGGTTGGCGGGGCAGAAATAAAAACGCCCGCATCAGCGGGCGTCAGGGACGGCAACAGAAGATTATTCCTCTTCTTCGTCACGCAGCGGCACAATCAGCATATCAATGTGCACGGTGTTGATCAGCTGGCGTGCGGACGACATCAGTTTGCTCCAGAAATCCTGGTGATGGCCGCACAGCACTAAGTCGACGTCGTACTTTTTAATCGCATCAACCAGCACCTGACCTAAATCGCCGCTGCCGCTTAAGGGTTTCCGAAATCGGGTAACCGGCATTAGTCGACAGTTCGCTCAGTGCATGGTGGGTTTCTTCAGAGATGCGTTTTTGCATATCACCCAGGTTCACATCGATCAGGCCGGTGTAAAGATCGGAGTAATTTACATCGACATGAATCAATGAAACTTTGGCGTTGTACGGACGTGCCATGGATACGGCTTTCTCGACCAGCACTTTGCTTTCAGGCGACAGGTCAACGGCAATAAGAATATGTTTGTAAGCCATAATTTTACTCCTTCCATAAGATGTCGATGACAATGGATCAGACAACGCTTGAGGTTATCAGTGATGTCCTTGCCCCGCGTCCTGCATACCGCTCTCGCGGGAACGTATTAACGATATCCTTCAGCCTGAAGGGTGAGGATAAATAAAGACTTAAGTATAACGGTCTTTTTTTACCTTATCGCTCAGGAAGAAATCCGTCAATCCGCTGCGATCGCATCCATTCTAAATTGAAATGCATTTATCACTCATCATTGACCATAACGATGTGGCAAAAAAATAACCTGATCTTCTACACTATTAAATGAGCCAGTCGGGTAAATAAATGTGAACCCGATCGACTTTTGGTATCTCTCTCATATGGAACGAGTTGACTGACTTGGTATCGGGGGTGCGGTTGTCCCGGAGCGTGTCTCCGTGGCTATCGCCGGGGAGGTGTTATGATAAGCACTGTTGCGCTGTTTTGGGCCTTGTGTGTGGTATGCGTCGTCAACATGGTGCGCTACTTCTCATCGTTGCGTGCGCTGCTGGTGGTGCTTCGTGGTTGTGATCCGCTGCTTTATCAGTACGTCGACGGTAGCGGTTTTTTCACATCCCATGGTCAGCCAAATAAGCAAATGCGACTGGTCTGGTACATTTATGCTCAACGTTATCGCGATCATCATGACGACGAATTCATCCGCCGCTGTGAGCGAGTACGGTGTCATTTTATATTAACCAGCGCGTTGTGCGGCCTCGTTATGGTTTGTCTCATCGCTATGATGATATGGCACTAATAAAAAAAGCGGGCAATGCCCGCTCTTTTTTTAACACTCACGCTGTCAGATAAAGTGCAATGAAATCCAGTACAGCGCGCCAGACAACGCAATAGACGCTGGCAGCGTAAACACCCACGCCATCAGGATGCTTTTCACCGTACGGCTCTGCAAACCGCCACCGTCAACCAGCATGGTCCCCGCCACCGACGAAGACAGCACGTGCGTCGTCGATACCGGCATACCGGTATAACTTGCCACCCCGATAGAAATGGCTGCGGTCATCTGCGCCGACATGCCCTGTGCATAGGTCATGCCTTTCTTACCGATCTTCTCACCGATAGTGGTGGCGACACGACGCCAGCCAATCATGGTGCCGATACCCAACGCCAGCGCAACCGCCATAATGATCCAGATCGGTGCGTATTCGATGGTGTAAAGCAGATCGCTTTTCAGCTCTTTCAGATAACGTTTGTCGTCTTTAGAGGTTTCCGGCAGGCCCGCGACTTTATCGGCGGTATCAGAGATACACAGCAGCATACGGCGCATGTGACTACGTTCTTCAACGTTGAGCTTGTCGTAATTCTCAAGGCCGGTCAGCATGGTTTTAGCGCGTTGCAGGGCCATCATGGCGCGGTTCGCGTCACAGTGGAATTCCTGCGGTTGGCTCTTCACTTCTTCCGGCGTCGGGATGACCGGACTCATGTCGATAACATGTTTAATGGCATCGCCATGCTGCTGGAAGTAGTTTTCAACGTGGTTGAGCGCATCGCGGGTACGGGTGATGTCATAACCGGAAGCATTCATGTTAACCACGAAGCCAGCCGGCGCGACGCCAATCAATACTAGCATGATCAGGCCGATGCCTTTCTGGCCGTCGTTAGCGCCGTGAGAAAAGCTCACGCCGATGGCTGACAGGATCAGCGCGATACGGGTCCAGAACGGCGGTTTTTTCTTACCGTCTTTTTTCTCACGTTCCGCTGGCGTCAGGTGGATACGGGCGCGTTTTTTGGTGCCGCTCCAGTAGCGACGCAGCAAAAACACCAGACCGCCTGCGAACACCAGACCGACGATGGGAGAAATAATCAACGAACCGAAAATGTTAATCACTTTCGGGATATTCAGCGCGTCCACGACTGACGTACCGGTCATCAGGGCGTTGGTTAAACCAATCCCGATAATCGCGCCAATCAGGGTGTGGGAACTGGATGCCGGCAGACCTAAATACCAGGTGCCGAGGTTCCAGATGATCGCTGCCAGCAACATAGAGAACACCATGGCCAGGCCATGAGCGGAACTTACGTTAAGCAACAGATCGGTGGGAAAGCATATGAACAATGGCATAGGCTACGCTTAACCCACCCAGCAAAACGCCGAGGAAGTTAAACACCGCTGCCATCACAACTGCCAGTTGCGAACGCATGGCTCGCGTATAAATTACGGTTGCAACTGGCGTTCGCTGTGTCATGAAAGCCATTAATCGCTTCATAAAACAGGACAAAGCCCAGAGCAAGCAAAAGCAAAAAGGCCGGTATGAAGATCCAGGCCGGCAAATAAATGTAGCATAGACGTTACGCCATCTTGAGGACATGAACGCGCCGCATTATCAGGGACTTTCGCGGCAGGGGCAAAGCGAAATATAGACTTTTTTTGACAGTTAGTCGCGTAACGTCAATGAATGAAAAGATTTACCCGTTAGATTTCAAATGGCTGCATTATTGCAGGGGGTTATTGCTGGTGCGACCAGCTAAGAAACTTTACAATTCGCCCCCTCAGTTTAAGGGGAGCAGGGTGTGGAAACGTTTGATGCAGTGATTATCGGCGCAGGTGCGGCAGGTCTGTTTTGCGCTGCGCAGGCCGGGCAAATGGGGTTACGGGTTTTGCTGATCGACAATGGCAAAAAACCGGGCCGCAAAATCCTGATGTCCGGGGGCGGGCGCTGCAACTTCACAAATCTTTATGTGGAACCCGCCGCGTATCTGAGCGCGAATCCGCACTTTTGCAAATCCGCGCTGGCGCGCTACACCCAGTGGGATTTTATCGATCTGGTGAATAAACATAATATCGCCTGGCACGAGAAAACCCTTGGCCAACTTTTTTGCGATGATTCGGCTCAGCAAATTGTCGACATGCTGGTGGCGGAGTGCGAGAAAGGCAACGTGACGATGCGCCTGCGCAGCGAAGTACTCAGCATTGACCGCGACGAAGCGGGCTATCTGCTGACCCCTCAACGGCGACAGCGTTCGTACCCCGAAACTGGTGATTGCCAGCGGCGGGCTGTCTATGCCGGGACTTGGCGCTACGCCGTTTGGCTATAAAGTGGCCGAGCAGTTTGGCCTGAAGGTGTTGCCGACCCGCGCCGGATTAGTGCCGTTTACCCTGCACAAACCGCTGCTCGATGCGCTTCAGGTGCTGTCCGGCGTCTCGGTGCCGTCTGTTGTCAGCGCCCAGGACGGCACGGTATTTCGCGAGAACGTGTTATTCACTCACCGCGGTCTTTCCGGCCCGGCAATCCTGCAAATTTCCAGCTACTGGCAACCAGGCGAAAAGGTCACCATCAATCTGCTGCCTGACAGCGATCTGGATGCTTTCCTTAATGAGCAGCGTGATGCGCATCCTAACCAGAGCCTGAAGAACACCCTGGCGATGCAGTTGCCGAAGCGCCTGATTGAAATCCTCCAGCAGATGGGTCAAATCCCGGACTGTACGCTGAAGCAACTCAACCTGCGCCAGCAGGAAGCGTTAGTCGGCTTGCTCACCGCCTGGGAGGTGCAGCCGAACGGCACTGAGGGTTATCGCACCGCCGAAGTGACGCTGGGCGGCGTCGATACCCATGCGTTGTCGTCGCGCACCATGGAAGCCCGCGACGTGCCGGGCCTCTATTTTATCGGTGAAGTCATGGATGTGACCGGCTGGCTCGGCGGATATAACTTCCAGTGGGCCTGGGCTTCGGCGTGGGCCTGTGCGCAGGCGCTGGCCGGTGTCCGAGGACAATAAAGTTGTACACAAAGCACTAAAGTTGTAACCATTCTCAAAAAACGACGCTAATGTTGTATACTTACTGAATGTGTGGTTATAGGGTTGGAGACTATAAAATGCACATATATGTACGTATCAATGTCGTTTTTAGGGTACGATCATGGCTAGGGGTAGGCGTCTCAAATCCTATTTGGATTATGAAAATGCGCTAGGCGACGGCATAGGAGTGGGCTATGGCCAAAGTTATCAGCCCTGGCTTAGAGCTCAGGACGTTAAATCCCGTGGAAACCGTTCGATAGTCTTTGGCCTTAAGACGTTTCGAAACCATCATCTCCTTTCTTCTGTCGAAAGTAACTTTTTCTATCTGGCTGAGTTTAATGACTCGGTGATTGATATCCGGGAACAATTCCCACTCTTTCCTCTCCGGCTTACCCAACAAATAGCAAATCATCTACATTTTCAACATCCTATGGTGAGGGGAGTAAGAGGAGTACCTGTCGAAGTTCTGAATGTTATGACAACCGATTTTTTACTGACCTTGAGAACTCCTGAAGGCGGACTTCGATACAAAGCTATAGCAGTAAAACATAACGAGAGCATACCTGAACGCGAAGCCCAAAAACTTGAAATAGAGAGGATGTTTTGGCAGTTGATTGATGTTGAGTTTCAAATTTATGTTGGCTCGGAACTCAATAACGTCGTCGGTAAAAACATTTGCTGGGCTACTTCTGTATTAAGAGATGGTTCTGAATTTTATGATAAATATCCTCTTGATAAAATCCTATGGAAGCTTAAACCAGATGTTTATCCCATAGTAGGACTACGTGCAATGATTTCATCAATCTTTGGGGTAGATGCACAAGAAGCGATGATGTTATTGCAGGCAATGATTGGATTAAAAATGATAAATGTTGATTTATCATATCCAATACTCGAAACCGGTCTGATAAAGATAATTTCCAATGACCACTATATAGGACTGAACGCAAATGGATATTATTAGGAATTCAGTCTGGCTCTCTCAAGGCACTGATTTGCTTGCAGAGGGACTTTACCGTGTTTTGGATTTTGACAGAAAGGTCGATTTGTTAATTTTGTTTAAAATAAAATCAGAAAGAACGGGTAAGCCAATCCCTTTCTCATTTTCAATGTTTAAATATTATATTGAATCAAATAGCATAACTTGTAAAGATTATATATATCCTTCATATATGTTAGTAGATGAGAAAGAAATAACAGATAAAGACAGAGGAAGGCGAGATGAAAATTACAATATCATTAAAGATCTTGTAGATGACAGAATGTTTCTGTTCGACTATGCATTACATAAAAAGTCGCACCTTTTAATGGATTACTCCAGAAATAAAAAAATATCACAATATACTATCAGAACGCTTCTGGCGTTGTATTGGCGACATGGGCAGGATATTTATGCATTGCTACCCGCATTCTCGAACTGTGGCGCCGCTGGGAAAAGTAGAATCAAACATGAAATTAAACTTGGGAATTCCAAAAAAAACAGAGCATTACCTAATGAACGATCACGTGTTTTCATTCTTAATGAAAGAGATATAAATAATATTAGAAAATCTCTCATTACGTATCATTATAAAGTTAACGGAGATACGATAAAGAAAACATTAGAGAGACATATTGATTTGTATTTTAGGGATGAAATTAAAACAGCAAACCTAGAAAATAGAGCTCCATATGTTCCTTCTTTAAAACAATTTTCATACTGGAATAAAAAACTCTTCACTAAAGATTTCTCGATAAATAAGAAGAACACGAAAAAAGAAATAGACCTCAAAATGCGGGCGCTTTTAGGTAGTGTGGCTAATACAACTGTTTTGCCGGGTGATGTTTTCGAAATAGACTCAACTGTCGCTGATGTACATCTTATTTCGAGTTTAAACAGACGAAAAGTCATTGGGCGTCCTACTATTTATACAGTGGTGGATCGTGCAACAAGAATGATTGTTGGCCTTCATGTTTCTTTATACCATGCTTCATGGCGAGCCGCCCGACAAGCGTTAGCAAATTGCTTTATGCCAAAAAAAGAATATTGTAGATTATTTGGAATCTCTATTACTGATGATGATTGGCCTTGTTCTCACATTCCATTAACATTGATGTGTGACAACGGGGAGATGATTGGTCTTAAACCTCAGGAAGAGATGACCCCCCTGACAAAACTTGAGTTTGCGCCAGTCGGTAGAGGCGACAGAAAAAGCATTGTTGAACGCTGTTTCGGCATTCTGAATGATGAGGTTATTCATAGGCTTATTGGAACAACACGAAGGGGAAAGATTGTTAAAGGAGAGCCAACACCGCAATCCAGGGCTTGTTTAACGATTCAGGAGGTCACGTCTTTACTGATTCGGGAGATACTTGCACATAATCAGAGAACGTATGAAGAACTGGCTTATATCAATCCCTTACTGATTGAAAATGATCTCGTAATATCACCAAAAAATAGTTGGATGATAAGCTTAAAGCACGGGAGATTCAGCGCAAGAGCCGTTGGGGCCGACGAAGTGATCGCACGATTGTTAATCCCTGTGAACGCTAACATTACCGCCGGTGGGATTCAGTACAATAATCTTTTTTATGAATGTGATCCTGAAATTGCATCAGGTGTCAGAGTATTTGGAAGAACCACTTGTGAAGCAAGAATAGATGACAATTGCGTAGATTATATATATGTAAGATTTGACAAAAATAGCATTTTCAAAAAACATTACCTACTTAAGAAAAGAGATGTATTTAAAGGGAAAGCTCATCTTGATACAGATGTAATGGCTGATTGGGTAGATACTCAAAAAGAAATTAATTTATTTACTCTGGATTCGCTCAGCAATATCAATAATAAAGATGAATTTAACAGGAAAGGTAACGAAAGATTAAATGAAATATACGAATCTCGCCGGGTACATGGTAAAGATATTAAAAAGAACAGGAAAAATGAACTTGATTCATTAGGGCGAACTCATGTTGCTAATGGAAGATCTGAACCCCTACTTCCTTCATCCAGTAATGTTCTGCTTTTGCCTGGCCGGGAGGAGAAACAAAGATGGTTAAAAGGTAAGAAGAAGACTGAGGACGCAGAATAATGAACCTTATACGGAGCGTTTCAGCGATTTATAAAGAACAGGAGTTACCTGAGTATCGTGGCAATCCCTTAATTGAAGCACTTCCTGAAGCGCTTACGGAAGATGAAGTACTTCTGGAAATGAGTTATTTCCCCGAAATTGACGAAAAAATCCGCTGGACTGCCCCGGCGAATGTTAGAGAGCAGTATGTCGAACGTATAAAGAAATTCCGTTGCCCTCAAACCAATCTTATCCAGGCTTATAAGATGATCTTACGGGCACTTAGGGAAAGCTATGCAGCTCGTAATCCTTTAAAAAGCGGAACAATTCAATATCTTCATTACTATGGAAATGAGCGTCCTGATATTGAGCCCGAAAGTGGATATTTTAAATCCCAGGCTGAAACCATTACGATAGTTGGAATGAGTGGTTCTGGAAAAACTACCATGATTGAGCAAGTCATGGATCATTTCCCTCAGATTATAGAACACAGCAGCTATAAAGGAGTTTTTCCCGGCTTCAGTAAGCAAATTGTATGGGTAAAGATTAATTGTCCATACAATTCAAGTGTGAGAGACCTTTGTGAAGAGATTTTACAAAAATTAGATGATGCAATTGGTATTGAACGAACTACACCTGAGATTAGAAATGGTGCTCTGGCTCGCCAGATTGCACAAAGAATTAAATCATCATTTTTGGGTATCCTTGTTATTGATGAAATGCAGAGGCTTAAATTTTCAAGAACCGGGGGTGAGAGTAAGTTGATTGATTTTTTACATGAAATTGTAGATTCCATGGGGGTATCTATGGTTTTTTGTGGAAATCATCCTTTTGACGAGACGCTGACAAAGAAAATGAGAATTGCCAGGCGGGCAGAGTCTGGTGGTTACATGAAAATTAAGAATGTTAGATACGATTCACAAGACTGGCAATCGTTTATTCATTATTTATGGCCATTACAATGGACAAATGTTGAAACTCCATTAAATGATGAGTTAAACGAAAAATTATTCATTTTATCTAAAGGCAATATTGGATTGGCTCAGATGATTTATCGGGGGGCACAATTAAAGGTTATCGGTAGCGGCAATGAAATCATCACTGGCGCAGTCTTGTCGGCCTCTGTACCGGTACTCGTGAGTCATACGGAGGAATATAAGGATACTCCACTCCCGGGGGCCGCGACTGAAGATGAGGAAGCTAAATGGCTCTCTGCATCTAATGAGGGTGATGCTTCGGCTAAAATCATGGCAGAGAAGTCCCTAAAGTCTTTGATCCCTGGGGATATAGACAGGCCACAGCACAAGGAATTCGTAGGAAAAATAGACGAGGTTTTGCGCAATTTCGACGAGAAAATACTGTCTCTTGACCACGATCTTGTTATCAACAGAACAGCTGAAAAGAAAAATACCTACGATGCTCTTCAGCGTTGCGGGCTTATAAATATAGATCCACTTAATAAATTGTAATGAGGTAACAGTTCGTAACGGTCAAAGAGAGGTGTGGGAAATGAGAATGTTGCCTGTTTTGCCTGATGAATCCTTGTTCAGCCGGTTTTGTCGGACAACTACCGTGTACGGTATGTCCCCATCTTCTCTGTTAACGATCATTTTCAACAAACCTGATATGAACGTCCATCCAATTCTCAATTCAGGATTAAAGGCTATTTCTCTTCATACATCCGAAAGTGCAGATCAGCTCTGGCATGAACAGACTTTACTCCCTCTTTTTGCCTGGGCACTACCAATCAGTCGTAATGAAATTATGGATTTCAACACGACCCCTGCCAGGCTTAATCGATTGTGCCGCCTTAGTAATTTTTCACTAGGGCAGCGCACACTATTGAAGTTTTGCCCGGTTTGCGCTCGTGAAGATACTTTTCATTATGGTGTTACTTATTGGCATCTGGCGCATCAGCTTCATGGGGTTACAACCTGCCATCGGCATCCGGTAGCGCTTGAAAGCATCCATTTCCCTTCTTCACCGCACATACGTATTGGACTGATGCCTCCTGTTTCGTATACAGAACAACTTAGCAATGAGATAGACTTCGATTTTGCTAAGTTTTGTTATGAGTCCCTAAATATAATCAGAAGAAAAGATATTACACACCCCAATTACATGGATGTACTTAAAAAGTTGAATTTATTATCATTGGATGGAAATTTAAAGAAAAATGTATTCTACGCACATGTTTATGCTAAGTGCCAGTTATTTGGGGAGGGTTCATCGGGACTTATACCAACATCCCTAACTGATTATCATTACTGGGAGCCTATACTCAAAGACTGAATCGCCACGGATAATCTAGACACTTCCGAGCCGTTGATAATACTGGTTTTCATATTCTGTCGGTGACATCTGTTCGCTAGAACCATGCCGACGCTTACTGTTATAAAACATTTCGATGTAATCAAAAATATCACTGCGGGCTTCTTCCCGCGTTCCGTAGATCTTTTTCTTTATCCGTTCACGTTTCAACAACTGGAAAAAACTTTCTGCAACCGCATTATCATGGCAGTTACCGCGACGGCTCATGCTACCCTCCAGGCCGTGTGATTTCAGGAACGACTGCCACTCATGGCTTGTGTACTGACTGCCCTGATCCGAATGAACCAGCACCTGTTTTTCGGGATTACGCCGCCATACAGCCATCAGCAGTGCGTTCAGGACAATGTCCTTTGTCATCCGGGATTGCATGGACCAGCCGATAATTTTGCGTGAGAACAGATCAACAACAACGGCAAGATACAGCCAGCCTTCGTGGGTCCTGATGTAGGTTATGTCCGTTACCCAACGCTCATCAGGAGCATCCGGATTGAACTGTCGCTGGAGCCTGTTGGGTGACACGATACTGGCCTCGCCTTTACGTGCCCGCGGGCTTCGGTATCCGACCTGAGCCTTTATTCCGACACGTTTCATCAGTCTCCAGACTCTGTTTACTCCGCACTGTTGCCCGCTGTCACGCAGATCCAGATGGATTTTGCGATAACCATAGACGCATCCCGATTCCAGCCAGAACTGTTTAATCTGTCCTGTCAGTCTCAGGTCTGCCTGATGGCGTTGTGAATGCGGCTGCTGAAGCCAGGCGTAAAAACCACTGGGATGAACATCCAGCACCCGACAGAGCAGGCGAACAGGCCAGCAACAGGAGTTGTCACGGATAAAGGCGTACCTCAGTCGGACAGCTTTGCGAAGTACGCCGCGGCTTTTTTTAATATGTCCCGTTCGTCGGTAACCCGTTTCAGCTCTTTCTGGAGACGGCGGATCTCGGCCTGAGCATCTGACTGTTCTTTATTAGTGGAAGAATCCGGACCGTACTTCTTTATCCAGGCATAAAGGCTGTGGGTGGTGATATCGAGACGTGTTGCAACGCTGGCAACAGAATAACCGCGATCAACAACCTGTTTGACTGCTTCAGTTTTAAACTCTTCGGGATAACGCTTACCGCTCATGGGCACCTCTCTTTAAGCCATCTTAAATGACTCTGAGGTGTCTGTTAAACCCGTGGCGATTCAGACAAATGTTGTCAGCATCCCACAAAGCATCTTTTGCTTTGTTATTGTTTGTTAAATACTTGCTGGCCAACGTATGCAGGAAGTCGTACTAATAAAAAGAAAGAAATCTTTAAAAGTCATAAGAAATACAGTTTTCATATAGTTGAAAATAATACTAGTGTTAGCAACCTTGGGAAGGAATTTAGTCGCAGCAGATGTTACATTAAAACACTTATTTATAAAAAATACCTGAGGGCGTTTAAGCGAAACACAAAAATTAATATATTCACTGAATTGCTTATCAAGTCTATGGCTGTAAGGGGGTTTAGTCTGGCATCCATAGCTGAGAAAAACTCATTATCGGAAGGAGCTGTATCCTCTGTAATTTCATCTTGTTACGGTTTATGCTCATGGCGTAAAAAATGTAAAAAAGATTCTTTAAGACGGCGTCATAAGCAGAAAATATTAAGATTTATACATAATCAATCCGTTTCTATAACACGAAAGTTAGTCAAAGAAAGTTGTTATGCAAGTTTCTATTGGCTAAATAAACATGAATGTGACTGGCTTAATTCTTGTCTTCCTAAAACAATACGATGCTATAAAATTAAAAGAGTAGACTGGAGCGAGAGAGATATTATCTCATCATCATTAATAAATGATGTTTTATCTCAGGGGCAGTACTCGATGTCACTTACAAGTCTAGATGCTTTACTGGGAGGGCATGGCTGGCTTTTGAAATACAGAGATAAACTACCAATGACAATGATACTTCTCAGAAAAATGGAACTAATTAAATAAGAGGGAGTTATATGGTTTACGAAAATGAATTGTGGCACAGTTTTCTTCTGCGTTCACAGATAATGTATAACTTATCCAATTGCAGGAACATAATATCAAAGCATGGCGCACTAAGGTACGATGCCTTTCCTCGTTTCGAACTGATTGATATGTACAAATTGCATAGCTTGCAGGATATATATGACATTCTTGCCACTAGAAATGGTTATATACTAACTTCCAATATAGTGTCGTTATCTTCTGGTGTTTACGGGTATTTTAACGCTGTTGAAGATGCCTGTCGGAAAAATTTTCACATAACTAATTCATATCCATTGGTAAACATCTCAAACATTCGTTACTGTCACAAATGTATTGTTGAAGATATACACTCTAAAGGCATTGGTTATCTGCGTCATAGATGGTTGTTTGAATCTAAATGTGCAGTTCATAGTACCAGTTTATATGAGGTTTGTTTTGATAACTATTTGAATGCAGTGAAAGGACTTAGTGACTTAATTATAAGTGGAATAAATCCTCATGGTTATTGTTCCCTTGTGGTTGACGTTTCAAACCCTTTCAAAAATCCAGTGTATATATTACCATGTGCACGTAATAAAATTTTAAAATGGATTTCGGACAATAAAAATATGCTGATTTACTTTCTCTTTGATCTCTTCAAATGTAAGTCGCATTCAAGTTTATCTAAGGTTATCGAAGTCAAGATAATGCATGATAGATATATTTCTGCGGTGTTCAAGATGTTAAGTGAAGTTAATTTTTGTAATTTCAACTCATTTATTTCTGATATTTTTGAGGACGTAAGTTATGCCTCTATCGGACTTGATGATTATTCTGTTAATGTGCATTTTCTCAGGCTAAGGGCTGCAGATTGTAAATTTTGCCAGTTGAATGGTAAATATTTTTGCTCACTTTACAATGTAAAACTTCTTCGCTAATTTCACTTCATTTATAAAATACTAAGAAAGCTAATTAGATAAGGTTTTATATTTTGACTGGGGCAGGAATAAATTATCACTCATAGAGTTTCCCTGGGGGTTACCACCTGTGTATGATGCCGGTTAGCAACAACGTCTAAAAGACCTGCGATCACGTGGGTCCCTCTCCAGCAAAGGGGCAAGGGGTGCTATATAACGGTGTACTGCTTACCCAATACGGCCTTGTATTTGAAAGATGCCGCATCTTGGCAAGATTCGTATTACAGCCTATAGTCTGTTAATGAGCATTACAGCCTATATGCTGTAAATCCCTGCGTTATGCTTGTTAACCCGTCGATACGGAAGGTCACTTATGAACACTCAATACGCTTTGAAGACTTTGAATCAGTTACGTCCTGTTTTAATCGGCTTTCGCAAAGCCAATGGACTGACGCAAAAAGATGTTTCTGAACGTTTGGGTATAACACAGCAAACTTATGCCCGACTAGAGGCCAACCCTGCAAGTGCGGGTTTTGAGCGTTTGTTTAGGGTGTTCAGCGTCCTTGGAGTGGAGATCGTACTTTCATCCAGGGAACCATTGTCAGATGCAAAGCCCGAATACGGAGCTATGCACAATTATTCTTCACTTCCAGCCAGGCGGGAGAAATGGTGACGTCTGGCGCTTCCCGGTCTAATTTTTCTTCAACAAGATTAACCCCTTAGCGGCCTGAAGTATCAGGTTGCGATAGAGCCTTTCATTTCTTCTGTTATGTTAAATACACCATTTTGAGCTATTTCGCTCGGCCTTAAATTATCTCTTCATTCTTCAGTGAAAATTTTATGTCGATCACATTATCGATGAATTTAGGAAATAATCCGTAAATGAAAATCTATCTTCTTTTAAATTCATCAGTGTCAGTAGCAAATATTACGCATAAAAGAATGGTTATTATTATCATTTAAATTATAAAGCCCATGAGTCAATTCCAAAAAATATAATAAGCATTGAAATCATTACCCGTGATTCTGGAGTTTTAACTTTGCCATGTAACCAACCACAAGTTAGTTTCCGGTGTTTTGAGGGGCAGTAAAGTTCTGAAAGCGCGACCAGATCATAATCCCGAAATGTCGTTAAGATATTCTGAATAACGGTTATCCCTACTTGTTGGCAGGCATTTGAAAATATATTTTGTATTCAGGTTGCAGCAAAACGCTTTCTTACACACAGGACTTCATATGCGGCTCAGAAAATTAAAACTGAAAAACTTCAGAGGCTACAGAAACTCTACTGAAATCATTATTGATGAAAGCATGACGGGTATTGTCGGTCGTAATGACTTTGGGAAATCAACGCTTCTGGAAGCGCTGGCTATTTTTTTTGAAACAGAAGGAATGAAGGCTGACAAGAATGACATGAACTGTTTCAGCCTAAGAGAAGGGGACGGCCGTTTTGAAATAGCCTGTGAATTTGATGACCTGCCCGATTTTATCATGATCGACGACAGGGTGCAGACCACGCTCGCCTCAGAACATCTGCTGAATGAGGACGGCAATTTTGAAATCGTCAAAACGTTTAAAGCAACGACCTCAGGAAAACCGGAGCAGACCTGCATCCGCTGCATCCACCCGGATGAGGAGCCCCTGAGAAATTTACTGGGCATGAAAATTTCTGAGCTCAAGGCGGTGGGAAAAGAAGTTGAAAAAAATGTGGCGGATAAACGCACTGCATCGTTATGGCGTCAGGCCATCAGGGAAGCCGCAGCCCCCTATACCTGTTCGGAAATTATGCTGGATGTCGATAAAGAGTTCGGAACCGACACAAAATCATTATGGGGTAAGATCCTCGATTTGCTGCCCACGTATGCGATTTTCAAAGCCGACAGGGAAAGCAGCGACGGGGATTCCGAAGCTAAAAACCCCTTACAGCAGGCCGTAAAAGACGCTCAGGCTGCGCTGCAGGACAAAATTACAGCGCTGGAAAATGAGATTCAGGACAGCGTCCTGGATGTCGCACAGAGAACGCTGGATAAATTACGTGAAATGGCCCCCGAACTCGCCAGTGAACTGACTCCACGATTTAAGGAGAAACCCAAGTGGACCTTCAATTTCACCCTGGACGGGGAAAATGGCATCCCCATCAATAAGCGCGGCAGCGGGATAAGGAGGCTTATCCTGTTGAATTTTTTTCGGGCTGAGGCTGAAAAGAATGTCGCGGGGACGCCCAGAAATGTGATTTATGCCATAGAGGAGCCTGAAACGTCACAGCATCCGAACTATCAGATGATGCTGATGAAAGCGTTACTGGCACTGGCAGGCCAGCCGCACCGTCAGATTATCGTCACCACCCATGTCCCGGCACTGGCCGGATTAATCCCTGTCGAAGGCGTACGTTATGTTACCCGAAATGAGGCGGGTGAACCCGTAGTAAAAATGCCGGATGACGCAGTGCTGAAGGAAGCCACTGAAAGCCTGGGGGTGCTGCCAGAGACCGGTATGGAAAGGGCGCAGGGGATTGTTCTGGTAGAGGGAAAGTCGGATGTTACTTTCCTGAGGCATGCGGCCAGTTCATTAAAACAGTCAGGTGCGCTGCCAGCCTCTCTGGAGGACGTGAAAATAGTGCCAGTCCTCATAGGAGGGTGTGGTAGCGTCAAACACTGGGTTACATTGAATCTGGCCAAAGATCTGGGGCTTCCCTGGTGCGTATTTCTGGACTCCGATATTGGGGGAGACCCTGCACAGGTTCTGTCCATCCAGAAGCGTAAAAAAGAAGTAGAGGAGGCCGGTAAGGTATTTTTCGCTACGCGCAAACGTGAGATAGAAAACTATCTGTGCCCGGATCTTATCGAGGAAATTACTGGTGTAGCCGTCACGTTTACGGACACCTGTGACGCTAAAAAAATAATCGGCCGGGCTGTGGGAATGAAACCCGATAATGTACTAGATAAATTCTGGCCTCAGATGACATCAGAAAGAATCATCTCAAGATCAACCTATCATGACGGAACGCAGGAGAGAAGCGAGCTGGTTGAGATCCTGAGCGACATTGTATCCATGACGAGATAATGTATTAAATAAGCATCTCAGGTGCATATATTCCGATCCTCAACAAAGGACCGGAGTACAGAGTAGTAAAAACCCGAAATTAATCGGGTTTGAATTATATAAAGATTAACCGACTCCCGCGCCCAGGAACGATGTAAAATCACGCTTGTCGTGACATTTCTACAATGTTTACTTTTGACTATCAAGCCATTTATTCATCTGCTCAATTTCACCTTTTTGAGCTTTAATGATGTCCTGCGCGAGCTTTCTCATTTTCGGATCTTTTCCGTATTTGAGCTCGGTCTCAGCCATTGCTATTGCCCCTTCATGGTGCGCTACCATGCCTTTCGCAAAAGCCTTGTCGGGATCGGACTCATTTACGGCAGCCATCATTTTGTCATGCATGTCTTTCATGCCAGCCATATATTCCTGTGACGAAGCCGAGGTAGACATATCAGTCATTTTCATTTCTGAATGTTCTGCTGAAATCGCTGGCAGGGATAACATTAATACTGCAAATAAAGTGTTTCTGGCTTTCATAAAAAATATCCTTTTAGCGTTGATGCCCGTTAACTGTAGCAGAATCTGATAAAAATGCCCCCTGTAGGGGGCAAAGATGTTGCCATATATCCGGTTACGGAAAAATCTATCAAGGAAATAAGGACAGCACAGATACTTCCCTCGCCGTCAGCCTGCACTGAGCATGCGACGATGCGCTTCGGCCATGGCCTGATGTGGGCCAGACTGACCGTTATTCATAAATTCATGGGCAACTGCAGCTCTTTCATGCTCATTCATTGCCGCTAATGACTTCGACGGCCCGGTAGGGGAAACGGTCTGACTTCCCATCATCCTCTGATGACTTTCCACCATTTTCTGGTGCGCATCCGCCGACCCGTTCGTCATGGTTTCATGAGCAATAATGGCCTGTTCATGCTGGTCCATACCGGCCATACGAGGTGCAGTCCCCTGGATCCCGACAGGAGCCGCAGCAGACTGCATCTGGTGAGCAGGTGCCTGTGCATTGTTGACCCGCTCATGGATATTCACGGTTTCAGTGGCCCAGGCCGAAGAAATTAAGCCAAAGCCCAGCAAGGATGCTAATACGATATTTTTCATGATAACTCTCCATTTCTTAATTAGTGATGTCCGGGGGAGTACAACCGGTGTTTTCAGTTCCATAACTGAAACAGGTTCGGAAGTGTTTATTTCTCCGGGAGGGGACTGGATATTCATTTCCTGGCGTCCACTGACGCCGGATATTGATAAAGCAATCCAGCCTTCCTGATAAGTTGCACTAATTATATCGAATGGCTTCTGTTTGCTGCATGACAGGCTAATGACATCTTTGTCATTTAATTCTTTATTCCCAGCACTGGGTGTCCGGAATCATTTTCTCCAGTCTGGGCACGGATAAGATAAAACGCGTTGAGTGTACGTCCGATTCCACCTGCACTCTTCCGTGATGTGCTTCCACGATTGACTTCACAATCGCAAGGCCGATGCCGCTGCCTTCTCCTTTTCGTTGTCTGGACGGATCCACCCGATAAAAACGGTCAAACAACCTTGATAAATGCTCTTCAGGGATTGGTTTCCCCGGATTTTCAATCACAAGGTCAAAAAAGCTCTCCTGCTCTCTTATTGAGACGGTGATTGCCTGTCCCTCTGGGGTATAACGCAGGGCGTTGGATAACAGATTATTGATCGCTCTTCTGAACATTTGTGGATCTCCCTCAACCAGGCAGGGCATCCCGTTAAATTTGAGCATAATATTGCGTTCTTCGGCCCAGGCTTCGAAAAACTCGAAGACTTTCATGACTTCTGCTCTGAGGTCAAACCGAACCCTGTCAGGTATCAGCTGATTATTGTCCGCCTGTGCCAGGAACAGCATGTCGCTGACCATTTTGGTCATCCGGTTATACTCTTCAAGGCTGGAATAGAGGACATCCTCAAGTTCCTTCTGCGTTCGATCCTGACTCAGAGCGATTTCAGTCTGCGTCACCAGATTGGTGATGGGTGTTCTGATCTCGTGCGCGATATCGGCAGAGAAATTGGCCTGGCGGGTAAAAACATCCTCAATCTTTCCAATCATATGATTGAACGAGATAACCAGCTGCTCCAGCTCAATGGGAACGCGTGTCGGTTCCAGCCGCGCATCAAGATTCTCGGAGGTGATGTTTTTAATGGCATTGCTGACATTACGAAGGGGCAGGTGCCCCTGACGGACAGCAATGCGAATGATCAGAACAATCAGCAGGCTTATCACGACGGCAATCGCAATCAGATTTTTTTTCAGCGCATCGAGGTAATGGAGATGGAAATTAATGGAGAGGCCAGTCAGCATGACATAGTTCTGCTGTTTGCCCTGAAATGTCGCCTGGCCAGAGGAGGCGATAATCCGGTACGTTTCCATCTTCATTCCGGACCCGGTATCCATCGCTCTCGCAGTATCCTCCACCGTCCAGAGAAAGACGTCCCGTGCGCGGCTGTGCTCGCTAAAATCGGCTGAATTCACGGCCGGGCGTAGTGCTGCCCCCTGCGCAGAGCTGTACAGCACCTCACCCCGGGGATTGAGGAGCAAAAGGGCAACGTTGCGGTAGCTGGCGATCGATTCCTTTATTTTGCTTACTTTTTTTTCATCCGGATCTGCCGGGGACTGGAGTATACGGCTCAGTGTGGTGCTGATTTGTTGCAGATCGCTGACATCCTGCTCGGCAAAATGCTTTTCAACAGAATGCAGCATAAACCAGGTGAAGGCGATAAACGCCAGTATTGTGGACAGGCTGATAAAAAAGGTCAGCCGCAGAGCGAGTGAGAAAGGTCGTCTGGACGGTTTGCTATGCATCCGGGATCTCCAGCATGTAGCCCACGCCCCGCACTGTCTGGATCAGTTTTGTCCCGTAATCGTTGTCTATTTTAGCGCGGAGTCGCTTTACTGCGACATCAATCGCGTTAGTGTCGCTGTCAAAATTCATGTCCCAGACCTGAGAGGCAATCAGGGAGCGGGGAAGAACTTCTCCCTGATGGCGAATGAAGAATTCCAGCAAGCTGAACTCTTTACTGGTGAGCACAATGCGGTTCCCGGCGCGGCTGACTTTTCTGGATACGAGATCAACCGAGAGGTCAGCCACTTTAAGCTGGCTTTCCGTGATCATCGTGTTTCCCCGCCTGAGGAGGGTTCTTACCCGGGCGAGCAGTTCAGCAAACGCAAAGGGCTTCACCAGATAATCGTCCGCACCCAGCTCAAGTCCTTTGACCCTGTGTTCAATCGTGCCAAGGGCCGTCAGCAGTAATACCGGCATCCCCTTTCCGGCACTGCGCAGCATACGGATGATATCCCAGCCGTTTACATCAGGCAGCATGATATCCAGGATGACTAAATCATACTCGGCTGTCATGGCAAGATGATATCCGGTCAGACCATTATCAGCGTGATCCACGACGAACCCCGCCTCTGTCAGCCCCTTGCTGAGATATTCACCTGTTTTAATTTCGTCTTCAACGATTAATATTTTCATCATGCTCCCCGGCTGGCTGCAAATGTCATTTTATTGCGCCCACGATCGTTATCAACGGATTACAGCAAAAATGACAACATTGTCATTATCCTGTCACCCGGCAAACAGAGAGCGTTCGGTAAAGTATCCCTATCAATACTCTGGACTTCGTTTGAACCATTTACCAGGTCTGCCTGTACGAGAAGCGTTATGTTCAAATTAAAATTACTCAGCATCAGTACCATATTCATCCTGGCTGGTTGTGTTTCTCTGGCACCTGAATATCAGCGTCCGCCAGCTCCGGTTCCCCAGCAGTTTTCATTGTCTAAAAACAGTCTGACGCCTGCGGTAAACAGCTATCAGGATACGGGCTGGCGAAACTTTTTTGTCGATCCCCAGGTCAGCAGGCTGATCGGTGAAGCCCTGAATAATAACCGTGATTTGAGAATGGCTGCCCTGAAGGTTGAAGAGGCCCGGGCCCAGTTCAACGTCACGGATGCAGATCGTTATCCCCAACTGAATGCCTCATCCGGGATCACATACAACGGTGGTCTGAAAGGTGACAAGCCGACCACACAGGAGTACGACGCGGGTCTGGAGCTCAGCTATGAGCTCGATTTTTTTGGCAAACTTAAGAACATGAGTGAGGCTGATCGCCAGAACTACTTTGCCAGCGAAGAAGCCCGTCGAGCCGTACACATCCTGCTGGTCTCCAACGTTTCACAGAGCTATTTCAGCCAGCAACTGGCGTACGAACAACTCCGTATTGCGCGGGAAACGCTGAAAAATTATGAACAGTCTTATGCATTCGTTGAGCAACAACTGGTGACCGGGAGTACGAACGTTCTGGCGCTTGAACAAGCCAGGGGGCAAATCGAAAGTACCCGCGCCGAAATAGCCAAACGAGAAGGCGATCTGGCTCAGGCAAACAATGCCCTGCAACTGGTGCTGGGAACGTACCGCGCAGTTCCGTCAGAAAAAGGGATTAAAGGTGGGGAGATCGCACCAGTAAAATTGCCACCAAATCTGTCGTCACAAATATTGCTGCAGCGTCCGGATATTATGGAAGCGGAATACCAGTTGAAAGCGGCTGATGCCAATATTGGCGCAGCGCGAGCGGCTTTTTTCCCGTCCATTACCCTGACCAGTGGTCTCTCCTCAAGCAGTACGGAGCTGTCCAGCCTCTTTACGTCAGGAAGTGGAATGTGGAATTTTATTCCTAAAATTGAAATTCCTATATTTAATGCTGGCAGGAACAAAGCCAATCTGAAGCTGGCTGAAATTCGCCAGCAACAGTCCGTGGTTAATTACGAACAAAAAATTCAGTCAGCCTTTAAGGATGTTTCCGACACGCTTGCGCTGCGCGACAGCCTTAGCCAGCAACTTGAGTCACAGCAGCGTTATCTTGATTCACTTCAGATAACTCTACAGCGTGCCAGAGGATTGTATGCAAGTGGTGCTGTCAGTTACATCGAAGTGCTGGATGCAGAACGTTCCCTCTTCGCGACGCAGCAAACCATTCTCGATCTTACCTATTCCCGACAGGTTAACGAAATTAATCTGTTTACCGCGCTGGGTGGCGGTTGGGTAGAGTAAATTTATTCAATTAATCAGGAAATTAAAATGCGTAATTCACTTAAAGCCGTTTTATTTGGTGCCTTCTCTGTCATGTTTTCTGCCGGTCTTCATGCTGAAACACATCAGCATGGCGATATGAATGCTGCCAGTGATGCTTCGGTACAGCAGGTTATCAAGGGCACCGGTATCGTTAAAGACATTGATATGAATAGTAAAAAAGATTACCATTTCGCACGAAGCAATCCCGGCGGTGGGCTGGCCTGCAATGACCATGCGCTTCACTTTTGTTAATGCAGACGACGCTATCAATGCCCTGAAAACCGGCAACCATGTCGATTTCTCGTTTATTCAGCAGGGCAATATCTCCTTACTCAAAAGCATTAACGTTACGCAATCCTGATTAACAGTCCGGAGCGAATACATCCAGTGCGCCTGAACATTCATTATGGGATTACTGTGAATGAATGATCGTGCGCATATGCCAGGTGTTTTGATTTTTCAGCGAGAAATTGTATGGCTTCTTTAAAGATAAAATATGCTGCAATAATTATCAGCAGCCTCATAGCAGGAGGGCTGATATCGGTTACTGCCTGGCAGTATTTAAACTCATCACAAAAAACAGTACCAGCAGAACAAAAGGCACCGGAGAAAAAGGTACTTTTCTGGTATGACCCTATGAAACCGGATACCAAATTTGATAAACCCGGAAAATCGCCTTTTATGGATATGGACCTTGTGCCGAAATATGCTGATGAAAGTGGCGATAAAAGCAGTGGCGGGATCCGTATCGATCCAACTCAGGTTCAGAATCTGGGATTAAAAACGCAAAAAGTCACGCGAGGAATGCTGAATTATTCTCAGACAATCCCGGCTAATGTCAGTTACAACGAATATCAGTTTGTCATTGTGCAGGCGCGTTCTGACGGTTTCGTCGAAAAAGTGTATCCCCTGACGATTGGCGATCATGTGAAGAAAGGCACTCCGCTTATCGATATCACCATTCCTGAATGGGTTGAGGCACAAAGTGAGTTTCTGCTGTTATCCGGTACAGGCGGTACGCCAACCCAGATAAAAGGGGTTCTGGAGCGACTTCGTCTGGCTGGTATGCCGGAAGAGGATATTCAAAGGCTGCGTTCAACCCGCACAATCCAGACCCGTTTTACCATTAAAGCACCTATTGATGGTGTCATTACTGCATTTGACCTGCGCACCGGCATGAATATTTCCAAAGATAAGGTGGTGGCTCAGATTCAGGGGATGGACCCGGTCTGGATCAGCGCTGCAGTGCCAGAATCTATCGCCTATCTGCTGAAAGATACGTCGCAGTTTGAAATTTCGGTACCGGCTTATCCGGATAAAACATTCCATGTCGAAAAATGGAACATTCTTCCCAGCGTGGATCAGACAACCCGCACGCTTCAGGTCCGCCTCCAGGTTACTAACAAGGATGAGTTTCTCAAGCCGGGCATGAATGCCTATCTCAAACTGAATACCCAAAGTCAGGAGATGCTGCTGATACCAAGCCAGGCCGTTATCGATACCGGCAAAGAACAGCGCGTGATTACTGTTGATGATGAAGGCAAGTTTGTGCCGAAACAGATCCACGTTCTGCATGAATCACAGCAACAGTCCGGCATTGGCTCCGGTCTTAATGAAGGCGATACCGTGGTGGTCAGTGGCCTGTTCCTCATTGACTCCGAAGCCAATATTACGGGCGCGCTGGAACGTATGCGCCACCCTGAAAAAACAGAAAACAGTATGCCAGCAATGTCTGAGCAGCCTGTAAATATGCATTCAGGGCACTGAGGAGACGACGATGATTGAATGGATTATCCGGCGCTCTGTCGCCAACCGTTTCCTGGTCATGATGGGCGCACTGTTTCTCAGCATCTGGGGCACATGGACGATAATTAACACGCCGGTCGATGCGCTGCCTGACCTGTCAGATGTGCAGGTCATTATTAAAACCAGCTATCCCGGACAGGCTCCGCAGATTGTAGAAAACCAGGTCACCTATCCGCTTACCACCACCATGCTGTCCGTACCTGGCGCAAAAACCGTGCGTGGCTTTTCACAGTTCGGTGATTCGTATGTGTATGTCATTTTTGAAGACGGGACCGATCTGTACTGGGCCCGTTCGCGCGTGCTGGAATACCTGAATCAGGTTCAGGGCAAACTGCCTGCGGGTGTGAGCTCTGAAATCGGTCCGGACGCCACGGGAGTGGGCTGGATATTTGAATATGCCCTGGTCGATCGCAGCGGAAAACACGACCTTTCAGAACTGCGTTCTTTGCAGGACTGGTTTCTGAAATTTGAACTGAAGACCATCCCGAACGTGGCTGAGGTAGCCTCGGTTGGTGGCGTGGTGAAGCAGTACCAGATTCAGGTCAATCCGGTAAAACTGTCCCAGTATGGGATCAGCCTGCCCGAAGTGAAACAGGCTCTTGAATCGTCTAACCAGGAGGCCGGTGGTTCATCCGTTGAAATAGCCGAAGCGGAGTATATGGTCCGCGCCAGCGGCTATCTGCAGAGCATTGATGATTTTAATAACATCGTCCTGAAAACAGGCGAGAACGGCGTGCCGGTTTATTTGCGGGATGTTGCCCGCGTGCAGACAGGGCCTGAAATGCGGCGTGGTATTGCCGAACTGAACGGCCAGGGGGAAGTCGCTGGCGGCGTGGTGATCCTGCGGTCGGGTAAAAACGCGCGTGACGTAATCACGGCAGTGAGGGATAAACTGGAGACACTGAAGGCCAGTCTGCCGGAAGGTGTTGAAATCGTGACCACCTACGATCGCAGCCAGTTAATCGACCGGGCGATTGATAACCTCAGTTCCAAACTTCTGGAAGAGTTTTTCGTGGTGGCCATCGTCTGTGCCCTGTTCCTGTGGCACGTACGTTCTGCCCTGGTGGCGATTATCTCTCTGCCGCTTGGCCTGTGTATCGCCTTTATCGTCATGCACTTCCAGGGACTGAACGCCAATATCATGTCGCTGGGAGGGATAGCTATTGCCGTCGGTGCGATGGTGGATGCCGCCATTGTGATGATTGAGAATGCGCATAAACGGCTTGAGGAGTGGGATCATCGGCATCCGGGTGAGCAGATTGACAACGTCACCCGCTGGAAGGTGATTACCGACGCCTCCGTGGAAGTGGGACCCGCACTGTTTATCAGCCTGCTGATCATCACCCTGTCCTTTATTCCTATCTTTACCCTGGAAGGTCAGGAAGGACGTCTGTTTGGCCCGCTGGCATTCACGAAAACGTACTCCATGGCGGGCGCGGCCGCGCTGGCCATCATTGTCATTCCGATCCTGATGGGATTCTGGATCCGGGGAAAAATTCCTGCCGAGACCAGTAACCCCCTGAACCGGGTGCTGATCAAAGCGTATCATCCATTGCTGCTGCGGGTCCTCCACTGGCCAAAAACAACCCTGCTGGTTGCGGCCTTGTCCATTTTCACCGTTGTATGGCCATTGAGTCAGGTGGGGGGGGAGTTTCTGCCGAAGATCAATGAGGGCGACCTGCTGTATATGCCGTCAACATTGCCTGGCGTCTCTCCGGCAGAAGCTGCAGCACTCCTGCAGACGACGGACAAGTTAATCAAAAGCGTTCCTGAAGTGGCCTCTGTATTTGGCAAGACCGGTAAAGCAGAGACCGCAACGGATTCCGCACCGCTTGAAATGGTGGAAACCACGATCCAGCTCAAACCTGAGGATCAGTGGCGTCCCGGCATGACAATTGACAAGATTATTGATGAACTCGACAGGACAGTCCGTTTACCGGGTCTGGCAAACCTCTGGGTGCCGCCTATCCGTAACCGTATTGATATGCTCTCAACCGGGATCAAAAGCCCGATAGGTATCAAAGTGTCCGGGACTGTTCTGTCCGATATCGACGCGACGGCGCAGAGTATCGAGGCGGTAGCCAAAACCGTGCCTGGCGTGGTGTCTGTCCTGGCTGAGCGACTTGAGGGCGGGCGCTACATCGATATCGATATCAACCGGGAGAAAGCCTCCCGCTACGGGATGACGGTAGGTGATGTCCAGCTGTTCGTCTCTTCAGCAATCGGAGGTGCTATGGTGGGTGAGACGGTTGAAGGGGTGGCCCGGTACCCTATTAACATTCGCTACCCGCAGGATTACCGGAACAGTCCGCAGGCGCTGAAACAGATGCCGATCCTGACCCCGATGAAGCAGCAGATCACGCTGGGCGATGTCGCGGATATTAACGTCGTTTCTGGACCAACCATGCTGAAAACCGAAAATGCCCGGCCAGCCAGCTGGATTTATGTTGATGCCCGCGGCAGGGACATGGTGTCGGTGGTTAACGACATTAAGACGGCCATCAGCGAGAAAGTGAAACTGAGACCGGGAACCAGTGTGGCATTCTCCGGACAGTTTGAACTGCTTGAGCATGCCAACAAGAAACTGAAGCTGATGGTGCCGATGACGGTGATGATCATTTTCATCCTGTTGTATCTGGCATTCCGCCGGGTTGACGAAGCCCTGCTGATCCTGATGAGCCTGCCGTTCGCCCTGGTTGGCGGAATATGGTTCCTGTACTGGCAGGGCTTCCATATGTCAGTGGCGACCGGAACCGGGTTTATCGCCCTGGCCGGGGTGGCAGCAGAGTTTGGCGTGGTCATGCTGATGTATCTGCGTCATGCCATTGAAGCGCACCCGGAATTGTCCCGTAAAGAGACGTTCACACCGGAAGGTCTTGATGAAGCCCTCTATCATGGTGCCGTACTGCGTGTCCGGCCGAAAGCCATGACCGTGGCGGTGATCATTGCGGGTCTGCTGCCAATACTCTGGGGAACCGGCGCAGGTTCAGAAGTCATGAGCCGTATTGCTGCGCCAATGATTGGTGGGATGATCACGGCTCCGCTGCTGTCCCTGTTCATTATTCCTGCCGCCTACAAATTAATCTGGCTGCGCAGACATAAAAAAAGCGTGTCATAACCCTGAAAGGGCGCCCCCCAGTGGGCGTCCTTCTGCACTGATTCACCCTGACGTCAGGGTTTATATCGATAATATACAGAGGTGAGTATGAAAAAAGTGGTTCTAATGGCCCTGGCTCTCGGCCTGTCACTGCCTGCAATGGCGAGTGAAAAAGTCATTGATATGTACAAATCTGAAAACTGTGGCTGTTGTTCCCTGTGGGGCAAAGCGATGGAAAAAGACGGGTTCGAAGTGCGAACTCACGTCATGAATGATCAGGCGCTGTCAGCCCTGAAAGAAAAGCATGCTGTTCCTGCTGGACTACGAAGTTGTCATACCGCGGTTGTAGGTAATTTGATCATTGAAGGCCATGTGCCTGCGGCAACGATACATAAGGCCATGCAGTCTGGTTCGGGTATATACGGTCTCGCCACCCCCGGTATGCCAGCAGGAAGTCCGGGAATGGAGATGGGGGCCCGAAAAGAGGCTTACGATGTTATCGCATTCTCACCGGAGGGCAGTAAAAAAGTCTTCCAGCGAATCGAATAGTCAGCGGAACGGCTGATAACGGGACGCCGGCAGCAGGCACTCTTATGCCGGCGGCATTCGTGGTAATCGCATCCATGACATATCCTGAAGACAGAAAATGCTTCAGATATGCATAAGGAGAGTTACTGTGAAAAATGACAATGCAGTGGAACATAACAACCAGACTGCTTCTGAGCAGACATCATCCCCGGACGAGAGTCACGCATTGCATAAGGTGAGAGATCCCGTGTGCGGGATGGTCATCCTGCCTGACAAGGCGCACAGCAGCATTCGATACCAGGACCATCAGCTTTATTTCTGCTCCGCCAGCTGTGAGAGCAAATTTAAAGCCCATCCCGATCATTATTTTACCGAAGATGCCAGTGAACATCACCATCACCACGACCACCATGAAGTCAGCCCTGATAAGATAAAACAGTCTCACCGCCAGGCGGAGAAAGAGATTTCTGCAGGTGTGTGGACATGTCCGATGCATCCGGAGATACGCCGTAGTGGTCCCGGAAGCTGTCCTGTCTGTGGAATGGCACTGGAGCCGCTCGTAGCTACGGCATCCACGGGACGAGTGATGAACTTCGCGACATGACAAGACGCTTCTGGCTGGGGTTGTTGCTGGCGTTTCCGGTTCTGATACTCGAAATGGGTTCTCATCTGTTTCCCGCTTTGAGGAATACAGTACCGCCACAGTACAACACATGGCTGCAGTTACTTCTGGCCTCTCCTGTCGTTTTGTGGTGTGGCTGGCCATTCTTCGCCCGGGCCGGAATGTCGTTACGTAACCGCTCCCTGAATATGTTTACCCTTGTTGCAATGGGGACCGGCGTAGCCTGGGTTTACAGCGTCATTGCAACCGTCTTCCCCTCCTGGTTTCCTGCATCGTTCAGAAACATGGATGGCCTGGTGGCCATTTATTTTGAAGCCGCAGCTGTTATTACGGTGCTTGTTCTGCTGGGACAGGTCCTTGAATTGCGGGCAAGGGAACAAACCTCAGGTGCCATTACTGCGCTTCTTAACCTTGCCCCCAAAACCGCCAGGCGGCTGGATCAAGACGGTCATGAAACGGATATTAATGCGGAAGATGTCCTGCCTGGCGATAAGCTCCGCATCAGACCTGGAGAGAGTATTCCGGTCGACGGTATCGTGGTCGAAGGCAAAACAACCGTGGATGAATCGATGGTGACCGGGGAGTCTATGCCGGTTACCAAAACGGAGGGTGAACCCGTCATTGGGGGGACGATTAATCAGACAGGTAGTCTTATCATCCGTGCAGAGAAAGTCGGTGATGAAACGATGCTCTCACGAATTGTTCAGATGGTCGCTGATGCACAGCGTTCGCGGGCCCCCCATCCAGAGAATGGCTGACAGCGTTTCAGGCTGGTTTGTTCCTCTGGTGATACTTATCGCGGTTGTTGCTTTCATGATCTGGTCTGTCTGGGGGCCCGAGCCCAGGATGGCGCACGGTCTCATTGCGGCTGTGTCGGTCCTGATTATTGCCTGTCCCTGCGCGCTGGGGCTGGCCACGCCGATGTCGATAATGGTGGGGGTGGGCAAAGGAGCCCAGGCCGGGGTGTTAATTAAGAATGCCGAAGCCCTTGAGCGTCTTGAAAAAGTGGACACGCTGGTTGTCGACAAAACAGGCACGCTCACGGAAGGTTCGCCGACGGTGACAGGGATTATCAGTCTCAATCCGGGTGGGGAAACATCTCTTTTGCGTGTAACGGCCGCAGTGGAAAAAGGCTCGCAGCATCCGCTGGGTATGGCAGTAGTTAAAGCAGCACAGGAAAAGGGGATCGCAATACCCGCAGTCACTCATTTCAATGCGCCGTCGGGTAAAGGTGTCTCAGGCGATGTCGAAGGTCAACGGGTTGTTATTGGTAATGAACTGGCTATGCAGGAAAACAGTATCGTTATTGATAATCAAAAGGCCGTTGCGGATACGTTGCGGATGGAAGGTGCTACCGTTATCTATGTGGCCACAGACGGGCACCTTGCAGGCCTGATAGCTATCTCGGATCCCGTGAAAGCAACCACGCCGGATGCGCTTAAAGCTTTGCGTCAGGCGGGGATCCGCATCGTTATGCTCACCGGGGATAACCAGCTTACCGCTGAAGCAGTCGCACGGAAACTGGGAATAGATGAGGTTGAAGCCGGGATTCTGCCGGATGGCAAAAAAGCAGTGATAACCCGACTGAAAGCGTCTGGCCATGTGGTTGCGATGGCCGGAGACGGTGTGAATGATGCCCCGGCGCTGGCAGCGGCTGACGTGGGAATAGCCATGGGAACGGGTACAGATGTGGCAATTGAAAGTGCCGGAGTCACCCTTCTCAAAGGCGACCTGATGATACTGAACAGGGCCCGTCATCTGTCAGAGATCACCATGAAAAATATCCGACAGAATCTGTTTTTTGCATTTATCTACAACGCACTTGGCGTGCCTGTGGCTGCAGGCCTGCTTTATCCTGTGTATGGAATACTGCTGTCGCCAGTTATTGCGGCGGCGGCCATGGCTCTTTCCTCCGTCAGCGTCATTGTGAATGCGTTGCGTCTGAAAAGTGTCAGGCTCGGGAAATAACACTGAGTGAAGGGGCTGTTACGAACAGAAGGAGTCCAGTATGAAAAGTACCACCTATGCGCTTATTGCTGTCGCCGCGATCGCGGCATTTGCCCTCCTGCGCGAACACTGGTCACATGTGGCAGGTTACTGGCCATATCTGTTATTGCTGGTCTGCCCGCTAATGCATCTTTTCCACGGCCACGGAGGGCATGGAGATCATCAACATCAAGGAAGTGAAAACGATAAAAAAAATTAATCCGGCAGACGGGGCCGCGTCGCGGCCCCGTTATCAGTCCAGGTATCGTTCGTAGTCTCTGGCATGCGCAAAGGCATGCTGTTCAAGTTTGTTATCAGCGGGTGCCGCTGCCCGGAACGCCAGTGAGTTAACAGGATTGTTATTGATGACCAGCTCGTAATGCAGATGAGGACCGGATGAACGTCCGCTGTTACCGGATAACGCAATAGCGCCTCCCCGGGTAACCCTGGCCCCTTTAGTAACGAGTATTTTATTGAGGTGGAGATAGCGAGTTTTAACACCGGCTTTTCCTGTTACTTCAACAAAATATCCCATGGTGCTGTTGTATTCGGCCCGGGTGATTTTTCCGTCGATGACGCTGACTATTTTCGTGTTCATGGGCATGGAATAATCAATGCCATTATGGGGACTCACTTTTCCCGATACCGGGTTAAGTCTTGCAGGATTGAAAGGCGAACTGAGTCTTGCTGTGGCCGATAACGGATAATCGAGACTGCCTTTCCCGGAAGTATCGGAAAGGTTATAGAACTTTTTATCTGATATACGATACGCCGTGTAATTAAATGAACCGGACGTAAATTTATAGGCCACGACACGTGATTTTCCCGCTTTCTTTTGCAGTACGAGTTTTAATGATTCATTTTTTTTCAAATGCCGCAGATTAAACCGGGAAGGCAAGGAGCGCTGAAGGGTAGCGATCTCGTTCGATTCCAGCCCCGAGCGGGTGGCTGAAAGGTAGGCATTTTCTTTTACGACATCGGTAGAATACATTTACTGGAATTCGCCGTTAGCATGAACACTGCGGCGTATGCTAGGGGTTTTCAGGAGGCGTGTCATCTGTCAGTTAATCGGGAGCACCGTTGATGGTCGTCATTTTTGTAACATATCTTGTTTCCCGTTTGCTCCTGAAGATCTGGGAACTGTATGACCAGCCTGACGGTGATGATTAACGGGACTGAAACAGGTTACGGCAGAGCAATATGGGGCTCATGTCCTGCTACGTAACCCGTCAGTAAAGCCCTGCTAAGCACTAACCCGCCTGCAGTTACCTGGAGGAATACAGGCCGCGAAGCTTTCTTGCCTGTGTCTGATGAGCTTCCGCACCGGCATTATTGACCTGCTCATGCACGAGGGCGGCTTTCTCTCCGGCATTCAGTTCGTTAAAAGAAGAAGAGGAGGTCTTTGAATTTACACCACTGTCGGACAGCATTTTTTTATGTTCCTCAATCATTTTCTTATGTGCATAGGACGCGCTGTTGTTCATAAATGAATGAGCAACAATGGCCCTTTCATGTTCATTCATTTCAGAGAATGAGGGCGTGTTGTTTTTATTAACCCTGTCCGGTAAGTTTTCATGCGTCGAGGAATTCACATGACTGACGGCTGAGGCATTATTAACAAATCGATGTGCTTCATGGGCAATATCACTGGACTGAGCAAAAGCTGCCCCACAAAATAAAGCTGTAAACGCAGTGGTCGTGATTAATATATTCATGTGTAATTACCTTCTGAGGTACATAAAAGATGTCCTTATGATCATATATAAAAATAATCAACCTGTGGGGAAGATGACGTAAATGTAATACAGCTATGTACATTACACGATTGTAATGAATTTGTTTCTTAAGGTGTGCTAGATTCATTTCATTGTAAGTGGATGAACCAGTAATTTAATTTAAATCGGTTCTCGAATTCTGTCAGTAACCATACTTTAAATAAGGGAATGCGCATGCTGTTGAAAACGTCTCGACGAACTTTCCTGAAGGGGTTAACCCTCTCTGGCGTAGCCGGAAGTCTTGGCGTATGGAGTTCAATGCGCGTTCCAGTCTGAGCCTGCCAGTTGCCGCATCCCTGCAGGGTACTCAGTTTGACCTGACCATTGGTGAAACGGCCGTCAATATCACGGGCAGTGAGCGTCAGGCCAAAACAATCAATGGAGGCCTGCCGGGGCCCGTTCTTCGCTGGAAAGAAGGTGACACCATTACCCTGAAGGTCAAAAACCGTCTTAATGAACAGACGTCCATTCACTGGCACGGCATTATTCTTCCGGCCAATATGGATGGTGTTCCGGGGCTGAGTTTTATGGGCATAGAGCCTGATGATACCTACGTTTACACCTTTAAGGTTAAGCAGAACGGGACTTACTGGTACCACAGCCATTCCGGTCTGCAGGAACAGGAGGGGGTATACGGTGCCATTATCATCGATGCCAGGGAGCCAGAACCGTTTGCTTACGATCGTGAGCATGTGGTCATGTTGTCTGACTGGACCGATGAAAATCCTCACAGCCTGCTGAAAAAATTAAAAAAACAGTCGGATTACTACAATTTCAATAAACCAACCGTTGGCTCTTTTTTCCGCGACGTGAATACCAGGGGGCTGTCAGCCACCATTGCCGATCGGAAAATGTGGGCTGAAATGAAAATGAATCCGACTGACCTCGCGGATGTCAGTGGCTACACCTACACCTATCTCATGAACGGGCAGGCCCCGCTGAAAAACTGGACCGGACTGTTCCGTCCCGGTGAAAAGATACGCTTACGGTTTATCAACGGCTCGGCAATGACCTATTTCGATATCCGTATCCCCGGGCTGAAAATGACGGTCGTGGCTGCAGATGGCCAGTATGTAAACCCGGTTACCGTTGACGAATTCAGGATTGCCGTTGCCGAAACCTATGATGTCATTGTGGAGCCTCAGGGTGAGGCCTATACCATCTTCGCACAATCCATGGACAGGACCGGTTACGCTCGAGGGACACTGGCCACGAGAGAGGGGTTAAGTGCTGCCGTTCCCCCCCTCGATCCCCGTCCTCTGTTGACCATGGAAGATATGGGTATGGGGGGAATGGGACATGATATGGCAGGAATGGACCACAGCCAGATGGGAGGCATGGATAACAGCGGAGAGATGATGTCTATGGACGGTGCTGACCTTCCGGATAGCGGGACATCCTCCGCGCCCATGGATCACAGCAGCATGGCCGGTATGGATCATTCCCGGATGGCCGGAATGCCGGGTATGCAAAGTCATCCTGCGTCAGAAACGGATAACCCACTGGTTGATATGCAGGCGATGAGCGTCTCTCCGAAATTAAATGATCCGGGTATTGGTCTTCGAAATAACGGAAGAAAGGTTCTCACGTACGCGGATTTGAAAAGCCGCTTTGAGGATCCTGACGGACGTGAACCTGGCCGTACCATAGAACTGCATTTAACCGGCCACATGGAAAAGTTTGCCTGGTCATTTAACGGAATCAAGTTTTCAGATGCCGCACCGGTGCTGCTGAAATACGGTGAGCGGCTCAGGATCACGCTGATCAACGATACCATGATGACTCACCCCATTCACCTGCATGGTATGTGGAGCGATCTGGAAGATGAAAACGGTAATTTCATGGTTCGTAAACACACAATAGATGTTCCCCCTGGTACAAAACGCAGTTACAGAGTGACAGCAGATGCGCTTGGCCGCTGGGCGTATCACTGCCATTTGCTCTATCACATGGAAATGGGAATGTTTCGTGAAGTCCGGGTGGAGGAATGATGCGAATGAAGAGAAATTTGAAGGCCATACCTGTTCTGGTCGCCGGTTTGTTTACCTCACAGCTTTCTATTGCGGCGGGCTCCGTCTCTGCAGATCCCCACGCCGGGCACGACATGTCTGCCATGCAGATGCCAGCAGATGAGAATTTCACTGAGATGACGTCAATGGAGCCCATTGTAACTGAGAGCAGAACGCCAATTCCGCCTGTTACCGATGCCGACCGGAAGGCTGCATTCGGCAATTTACAGGGGCATGCGATTCACGACAGTGCGATTAATTATCTGGTTCTGCTGGATCAACTGGAATGGCAACGGTCGGATAACACCAACAATTTCAGCTGGAGTGTTAACAGCTGGATTGGAGGCGACACAGATCGGATTTGGCTAAAGAGTGAAGGTGAACGAAGCAATGGGGAAACGGAGGCGGCTGAAGCGCAGTTACTCTGGGGACATGCGGTTGGCCCATGGTGGGATTTGGTTGCGGGTGTCAGGCAGGATTTCAGACCTGCTTCTGCCCGGACCTGGGCTGCTGTCGGTTTTCAGGGGCTGGCACTCTATAATTTTGAGTCTGAAATTACGGGTTTTGTCAGTAATGGCGGAAAAGCAGCCCTTCGTCTGGGAGGAGAATACGACGTTTTACTGACTAACCGGCTCATACTCCAGCCATCCTATGAGGTGAATTTCTACAGTCAGGATGATGAATCGCGGGGTCGCGGCAGGGGACTGACTGACACAGAGCTGGGGCTCCGGCTGCGCTATGAAATACGCCGTGAGTTTGCACCCTATATAGGCGTTTCCTGGAATCAACTTTACGGGAAACATCCGATATGGCGAAAAGAGAAGGTGAGAAAGACCATCAGGTAGTATTCCTGGCGGGAGCCAGAATCTGGTTTTAACGCACTGATATAAAACACTCAACTAAACAGGTAAATAAAATGTCGATTTTAAATAAAGCCATTCTTACAGGTGGCCTCGTTATGGGCGTTGCTTTCTCTGCTATGGCCCATCCGGAATTAAAAAGCTCTGTGCCACAGGCTGATTCAGCCGTAGCGGCCCCGGAAAAGATTCAGCTTAATTTCTCGGAAAATCTGACCGTGAAATTCTCAGGTGCAAAATTAACGATGACGGGTATGAAAGGCATGTCATCACATTCTCCGATGCCGGTCGCGGCAAAAGTGGCGCCAGGCGCTGACCCTAAATCGATGGTCATTATTCCGCGAGAGCCTTTACCCGCTGGCACTTATCGTGTTGACTGGCGCGCGGTTTCTTCAGATACGCACCCTATTACCGGTAATTACACCTTTACAGTGAAGTAATATTATGAACGACCTGATTATGATTGTTATTCGTTTTCTTCTTTATCTGGATTTGATGGTAATATTTGGATTGCCATTTTTTCAGATATATGGAATAAGCGGTGTCAGACATGAAACCTATAACCTGACTAATTTCAGGTCGTTTATAACCTTTGCTGTTGTTACAGGCATCATTCTTACTGGCATTAATATGCTCCTGGTATCTAATGCCATGAGTGGAGTAACTGACCTCAGAGAATTATCCATCCATGTTATCGAGATGATGATAGAAGAAACTGATGTGGGTATTAGCTGGGATTGTCAGGCTCTGTGCCCTGTTTACCACACTCGGTGCTTTGTTCCTTTACACTAATAAGAGAGTATTGTCCTGCCTGCTGATGACGATGAGTGGGGGCGTGGCGCTGGCTACACTTGCCTGGGGAGGACACGCCGTTATGCATGACGGTCTGCATTACTATCTCCATTTACTGAGCGATCTGACCCATCTCGGCGCTGCAGGTGCCTGGACAGGTGCTCTGGTTGCATTTGCTATCCTGCTGATGCGCAGAAACGAGCATAATGCACAGAGCGTCATTGTGATATCTGACTCCCTGGCAAAATTTGCCACGGCAGGAACGGTGATTGTTGTAGCCCTGATCCTGAGTGCGCTGGTCAACTATCTGTATATTGCTGAGGGTAACTTAACTCCCTTATTCAACAGTTCCTGGGGGAGGATATTGCTTGCCAAGACGGCTCTGTTTGTTCTGATGCTTCTTCTGGCTGCAGCAAACCGGTTTCACCTGGGTCCCCGGCTTGAAGTTATGGTCAGGGAAGGGAATTATGATCGCAGCGTTGCCCTGATGCGAAACAGCATCCTGACAGAATTCGTTGTTGCGATTATCATTTTGGGCGCCGTAGCGTGGCTCGGAATGCTTGCTCCGTCTCAGGTCAGCTAGGGGACAGCCAAAGCTCATGCGTGAGATTTTTACTTTCATATCAGCGAGTTGACCATGCAGCGTATTTTAATCGTTGAAGACGAACAAAAAACAGGTCGTTACCTGCAGCAGGGACTGGTTGAGGAAGGCTATCAGGCCGATCTCTTTAATAATGGCCGCGATGGTCTCGGGGCCGCGTCGAAGGGACAGTATGATTTGATAATACTGGACGTGATGCTGCCTTTCCTCGACGGGTGGCAAATCATCAGCGCACTGAGGGAGTCCGGGCACGAAGAACCGGTCCTGTTTTTAACCGCAAAGGACAACGTGCGGGACAAAGTGAAAGGACTGGAGCTTGGCGCAGATGACTACCTGATTAAGCCCTTTGATTTTACGGAGCTGGTTGCACGTGTAAGAACCCTACTGCGCCGGGCACGCTCGCAGGCCGCAACAGTCTGCACCATCGCCGATATGACCGTTGATATGGTGCGCCGGACCGTGATCCGTTCGGGGAAGAAGATCCATCTCACCGGTAAAGAATACGTTCTGCTTGAGTTGCTGCTGCAACGCACCGGAGAAGTGTTACCCAGGAGTCTTATCTCGTCCCTGGTCTGGAACATGAATTTTGACAGTGATACGAATGTGATTGATGTCGCCGTGAGACGTCTGAGAAGTAAAATTGATGATGACTTTGAGCCAAAACTGATCCATACCGTTCGCGGTGCCGGATATGTCCTGGAGATCAGAGAAGAGTGAGGTTCAAAATTTCCCTGACCACACGCCTGAGCCTGATTTTTTCTGCGGTGATGCTTACGGTATGGTGGTTATCAAGTTTTATCCTGATTAGCACCCTTAATGGCTATTTCGATAATCAGGACCGCGATTTTCTGACAGGGTAAACTTCAGCTCACCGAAGAGTTTCTTAAAACAGAGACGTTCAGGAACAAAACGGATATTAAGTCATTATCAGAAAAAATAAACGATGCGATGGTGGGGCACAATGGCTTATTCATTTCTATAAAAAACATGGAAAATGAAAAAATTGTTGAACTCTATGCCAAAAATTCTGTTGTTCCAGCGGTCCTGCTTAATAAGTCGGGTGATATTCTCGACTATATGATCCAGACGGAAGAAAATAACACCGTGTACCGCCAGTATCTCGCGGCGGGTTGCCGTGACGCCGGAACAGGGTAAAAGCAAACATGTCATCATTACGGTTGCCACGGATACTGGGTATCACACCCTGTTTATGGACAAACTCAGTACCTGGCTGTTCTGGTTCAATATCGGTCTGGTCTTTATTTCTGTTTTTCTGGGCTGGCTGACCACACGTATTGGTCTGAAACCGCTACGGGAAATGACCAGTCTGGCTTCCTCCATGACCGTACACAGCCTGGATCAGCGTCTAAATCCCGATCTGGCTCCGCCGGAAATCTCTGAGACCATGCAGGAGTTCAATAATATGTTTGATCGCCTGGAGGGGGCATTCCGGAAACTGTCAGATTTCTCGTCTGACATCGCGCATGAGCTGCGCACACCAGTTAGTAATCTGATGATGCAGACGCAGTTTGCACTGGCTAAGGAAAGGGATGTTTCGCATTACCGCGAAATTTTATTCGCTAACCTGGAAGAACTGAAAAGGTTGTCACGAATGACCAGTGACATGCTTTTTCTGGCACGTTCAGAGCATGGTCTGCTGCGGCTGGATAAACATGATGTGGATCTGGCAGCCGAACTGAATGAATTACGTGAGTTGTTCGAGCCCCTAGCAGACGAAACAGGAAAGACAATTACGGTTGAAGGAGAGGGCGTTGTTGCCGGAGACAGCGATATGCTCCGACGTGCTTTCAGTAACCTGCTTTCCAATGCAATCAAGTATTCTCCCGATAACACCTGTACAGCGATACACCTTGAGCGTGACAGTGACTGTGTGAACGTGATGATTACGAATACGATGTCCGGCCAGGTTCCCGCTAATCTGGAACGTTTGTTTGACCGGTTCTATCGCGCAGACTCATCAAGGTTCTACAACACGGAAGGCGCGGGGCTGGGATTATCAATTACAAGGTCGATCATTCATGCTCACGGCGGCGAGCTGTCAGCAGAACAGCAGGGCGGGAAATTGTGTTCAGTGTGCGTCTGTTAATGGATTAATACCGTTATTCAGGAGAAACCCGGAAGGTGACAAAAATGTCATCGTTCAGTCACGCGATAAACAGAGGCGGTTTTTTATAATCAGCCATAAATCAGGACAGCGTGATAATTCAATCGCCCGGTTCCTGGCGTGATGATCAACCAGCCCTGAGATCAAATGCTTTCTCTGTTATAAGCATTGATTGTTCGGGTATGAAAACACCGGAGACCCAACCATGAAAAAGATCCTTGTATCCTTTATTGCCATGATGGCTGTCGCTTCATCTGCCTGGGCTGCAGAGACAATGAACATGCATGACCAGGTAAATAATGCCCAGGCGCCTGCCCATCAGATGCAATCATCCGCTGAAAAAAGTGCAGTTCAGGGGGAGAGCATGAAAATGATGGATATGAGCGGTCACGATCAGGCCGCAATGTCCCATGAAATGATGCAAAACGGCAATTCTGCTGCCCATCAGGACATGGCTGAAATGCATAAAAAAATGATGAAAGCTAAACCCGGAGCTACCAACGAAACAGCAAAGTCATTTTCTGAAATGAGCGAGCATGAGAAGGCCGCAGCTGTACATGAGAAGGCGAATAATGGTCAGTCTTCCGTTGTTCACCAGCAGCAGGCTGATAAGCATCGCAGTCAGATCACCCAGAATTAACCCGCAGCTCCACTTGTTAGACCCTCATTTGACGCCGAAGTCACTGGCTTACGCTCCCGTCCGGGAGCGTTTTTTTTTTCCCATATATCAAACTTTAACTCTGAAGAGGTGGAAGTATCTGACCAACACTGTCACGTAACGCCAGATAACTACAAAAACACCTTTTTCCTCCTGTAAATTGCAGTTCCTGCAAGAACATCAAGGCATAATGTTGGAACAGCGTGTGATACACACTTAGCATCATGTTTTGTATGTGTTTTTTTTAAAACTTTACAACTTTAAAGTCTTTTTCAGGTTAAAGGATACAACTTTAATGTCTCTACACAGCCGGGCGTAAAGCGTAAAAATAAAAACGGCGCCGTTATAAGGCGCCGTGGTGTGATACTGCCGCTCGTTACTCCTGAGCGTCTTCCGCTTTCTGAACTTTACGATACCAACGCGGATGGTGTTTCGCCGCCCAGCGACGGCTGACTTTCCCTTCGATCATGCCTTTAATCGATCCTTTAACCCAGAACGCCATATACATATGGATCAGGATCGCATGGATCAGCACGATGGCCGACAGCGCGTGGATCAGCAGACTCCAGCGCACGATCCACATCGGGAAAAAGTGCGTGAAGTACGGACGCCAGATAATAATGCCCGTCACCAGCAGCACGAAAATCATGCTCATGATGCTCCAGAACATCATTTTCTGCCCGGCGTTGTATTTACCCACGTCTGCCACATGGTGTTCGTTGCCTTTCAGCACTTCCACAATGTTTTTCAGCCAGGGTAAATCCTGCTTATCCGGGATGTTATGTTTGACGAAACGGACAAACATGAACATTAGCGCGATAAAAATCAGCACGCCAAAGAAGGGGTGAAGAATACGCCCCATCTGCGGTGTCCCGAAGGTTTGGGTCAGCCATTGCAGCGTCGGGAAAAACAGCGCGATACCCGATAACGCCACCAGGAAAAAGCAGATAACCACCGTCCAGTGACAAGCCCGGTCGATAAAGCTGGTTCGAACGATCATCTTACTTTTCTTAGTCATGGTGCTCCTCCTCTTCGTCGTCATCGACTTCCTTGTTCGGGCCGACACCCACATAGTGGAAAATCAGACCGGCGAAGGTGGCGATAAAGCCAGCGGCGGAGAGCGGTTTGAGGATCCCTTTCCACAGACTAATCGGCGTATCGATTTGCGGATCTTTCGGCAAGCCGTGATACAACTCCGGCTGATCGTTGTGGTGCAGCACGTAAATCACATGCGTACCGCCAACGCCTGCCGGGTCGTAAATACCCGCCTGCGCGTAACCGCGTTTTTTCAGTTTCTCCACGCGTTCGCTTGCCAGTTCCAGCATCTCTTTCTTGGTGCCGAAATGGATAGCGCCCGTCGGGCAGGTTTTCACACATGCCGGTTCCTGGCCCACGCTGACCCGATCGACGCACAGGGTGCATTTGTACACCCGGTTGTCTTTCGGATTGAGGCGCGGGACGTTAAACGGACAGCCCGCGATGCAGTAACCGCAACCGATGCAGTGTTCAGACTGAAAATCGACGATGCCGTTGGCGTACTGAATGATTGCCCCCGCAGACGGGCACGCCTTCAGGCAGCCCGGATCTTCGCAGTGCATACAGCCGTCTTTACGGATCAGCCACTCCAGCTTGCCGTTGGCGCGGGTTTCGCTAAAGCGCATCACCGTCCAGGCTTTGGCGGTCAAATCCGTTGGGTTGTCATAAACGCCCACGCAGTGACCGACCTCTTCGCGGATGTCATTCCACTCTGAGCACGCCACTTGACAGGCTTTACAGCCGATACAGGTGGACACATCGATAAGCTTGGCGACTTCTTCCTTGAAGTCACGCGCCTGCGGCGGCGGGGTCATTCCGTTGGTGGCGGAACGTTTAATAATGTCCTGAGATTGCATTGACATGAGTTCGCCCCTTACGCCTTCTCAATGTTAACCAGGAACGCCTTGTACTCCGGCGTCTGTGAGTTAGCATCACCCACCGGCGGCGTCAGGGTGTTCGCCAGATAGCCTTTACGCGCGGTGCCTTCAAAGCCCCAGTGCAGCGGGATACCCACGGTTTCCACCTGCTTGCCGTCGACGTTGAGAACCTGCAGACGCGGCGTCACCACGGCAACGGCACGGATAAACCCGCGCTTGCTGCTGACTTTGACCCAATCGCCGTTCGCGATACCTTTCGCTTTCGCCAGGGTTTCGCTGATTTCCACGAACTGCTCTGGCTGGGCGATCGCGTTCAGCAACGCATGCTTGGTCCAGGTGTGGAAATGCTCGGTTAAACGGTAAGTCGTGCCCACATACGGGAACGCGGTGCGATCCCCGATACGTTTGGCGTCTTCCGGCAACAGGCGCGCCGCCGGGTTGGATACCACGTTCGGGTGCAGCGGGTTGGTGCCAATCGGCGTTTCCACCGGCTCGTAGTGCTCCGGGAACGGCCCTTCCGCCATTTTGTCGATGGCGAACAGGCGACCCAGCCCTTCCGGCTGCATGATAAACGGACCAGTGCCGCTGCCTGGCGCGGCGGTGTTGTAGTCCGGAATGTCATTCCCGACCCACTTACTGCCGTTCCATTTGATCAGCATGCGTTTGCTGTCCCACGGTTTACCCATCGGATCGGCGGACGCGCGGTTGTAGATAATGCGGCGGTTAAGCGGCCACGCCCACGCCCATCCCAGCGTATTGCCCAGGCCTGACGGATCGCTGTTGTCGCGGTTCGCCATCTGGTTGCCTTTCTCGGTCCAGCTCCCGGCGTAAATCCAGCAGGAAGATGCGGTGGTGCCGTCATCGCGCATCAACGCGAACGAACTGAGCAGCTCGCCTTTCTTCGCCAGCAGATTGCCGTTCGGATCATAAAAGGTCCGCCAGCGCCACGCCGTTGTTCTCTTTCGCCACTTCCGCCGATTCCGGATGATCCGGGCGTTTGTACGACCAGCTCATTTTCAGCAACGGCTCAGCGCCTTTGCCGCCTTCGCGGCGGTACAGCTCGCGCAGGCGATGATAGAGACCCGCGGAGGATTTCACCGTCGTTCAGCGCTTCGCCCGGTGCATCCGCTGCTTTCCAGTGCCACTGCAACCAGCGTCCGGAGTTGGCGATGGAACCGTCTTCTTCCGCAAAGCAGGTCGATGGCAGGCGGAACACCTCGGTCTGAATGCTTGCCGGATCGACATCATTCATGTCGCCGTGGTTTTGCCAGAAGTTACTGGTTTCCGTGACCAGCGGGTCAATGACGATCAGGTACTTCAGCTTGCTGAGACGGCTGACGATTTTGTTTTTATCCGGCAGAGACGCCACCGGGTTAAAGCCCTGACAGATGTAGCCGTTCACCTGGCCGCGATCCATCATGTCGAAGTACTTCATGGCGTCGTAAACCTGGTCCCACTTCGGCAACCAGTCGTAACCCCACTGGTTCTCTTTCTGCGCCTCGTCGCCATAGAACGATTTCATCAGGCTGACGAAGAACTTCGGATAGTTGCTCCAGTAGTTCACCTGGTTCGGCAGCGTCGCGACCGGCGTAAACGCCTTCAGGTAAGTTTCCAGATCGGGATGCTTATCCGCAGGCAGCGTCAGGTAACCCGGCAGGCTGTTGGAGAGCAGGCCGAGGTCGGTCAGACCCTGAATGTTGGAGTGACCGCGCAGGGCGTTCACACCGCCGCCCGCCATGCCCATGTTGCCAAGCAGCAACTGGATCATCGCCATGGTACGGATGTTCTGCGCGCCGACGGTATGCTGCGTCCAGCCCAGTGCGTACAGGAAGGTAGTGGTCCGATCCGGCGCGCTGGTGGAAGCCAGCACTTCACACACTTTCAGGAAGTCCGCTTTCGGCGTACCGCAGATGTTTTCCACCACGTCCGGCGTATAGCGGGAAACGTGCGTTTTCAGCAGGTTCCAGACGCAACGCGGGTGAGTCAGCGTCTCATCGCGCATCGCATAGCCGTTTTCGTCAAACTGATAGTTCCAGGAGGTTTTGTCGTACTGGCGTTTTTCCGCGTCATAGCCGCTGAACAACCCGTCCTCAAAGGAATAATCTTCACGCACCAGCAGGTTAGCGTTGGTGTAGTGCTTAACGTATTCGGCGTTAATTTTGTTGTTTTCAATCAGGTACAGCAAAACCCCTGACAGGAAAGTAATGTCAGTACCGGAACGGATAGGCACGTAGAGGTCCGCAACCGACGCCGTGCGCGTAAAGCGCGGGTCTACCACGATCAAGGTGGCGTCATTGTTGTTTTTCGCTTCCATCGCCCAGCGGAAACCCACCGGATGCGCTTCAGCGGCGTTACCGCCCATTACCATCACGACGTTGGCGTTTTTGATATCAACCCAGTGGTTTGGTCATCGCACCGCGACCAAATGTTGGAGCAAGACTTGCTACCGTTGGTCCGTGTCAGACGCGCGCCTGGTTATCTACCGCCACCATGCCTAAAGAACGGGCGAATTTTTGGGTCAGCATCCCGGTTTCGTTGCTGGCGGCAGACGCGCACAACATGCCGGTCGTGGTCCAGCGGTTCACCGTGGTGCCCGCCGCGTTTCGCTCGATAAAGTTAGCGTCGCGGTCCTCTTTCATCAGGCGGGTGATGCGATCAAACGCGTCTTCCCAACTGATGCGCTGCCACTTGTCTGAACCTGGCGCCCGGTATTCCGGATAGCGCAGACGGCCTTCGCTGTGAACATAGTCGAGCAGGCCTGCGCCTTTCGGGCACAGCGCGCCGCGGCTGACCGGATGATCCGGGTCCCCTTCGACGTGGAACAGCGAGGATTTGGCGTTGAGCGCGCCGTCACCGAGGCTGTACATCAATAATCCACAGCCGACGGAACAATATGTACAGGTATTGCGGGTTTCGGTAGAGCGCAACAATTTATAGTCGCGAACACCCGCCAGTGCCGTTTTGGGCGCAAATCCCAGCGCAGCAACGGTGGTGCCTGCCAGGCCACCGGCGCAAATCCGGAAAAATTGCCTGCGATTCACATCCATTGTTTACCCCATGTGATGGTGAATGGTTTTGTTATGAACTTCATTCCTGAACCAGAAACAGAAGTTATTTTCTTGTCTTCTTTATTGGTAAAGGGTGATGCCAGCTAAATATGCCCGCCGCTAACTAAAATGAATTAACCATTAATAGTTAGTTATTGTGCGGGTAAATTTCCCAGGTGTTGGGTGGTTAAAAAGCACCACATTGCAGAAATTGCCGTGCGAAAACTATCACAGTCAATAAGGGTTATTTTTGTTCAAGGTCAATTTGTAGAGTGAGTGTTATCGGCGGGCGGGGGTTTTGTGATCTCAAATAGCCTGCGCCAGACGGATTACATTTTGAGCATGTGGTAAATACGTATTTTTGTGGTGATTTTGGCGTCGCTAATTACAATTAATCTTAGGTAATTATATGAAATATATATAATTTATCGAAAATCTTTCCGCGTATTTTTATCCGATTCGATGAACATACTTAACGACAGAAAAATATACTTCTAAGGGAGTATATGAAGAGTAAATTATTAACGCCGCTTGGTTTTTTATGCGTCTTGCTTTGGCAGACAGACGGCGCGACTCACCCACAGGAAAATAATAGCGTTATATTTATTTCGGATTAACTCAAATTGATTAGCTGGATAATCCGAAAATAGATGGGTGTCTGCGTCAGGAATGATTCGATTCAGCAACAGGATATTTTGTTGTGCATTACCTTTTATTTACCAGTGATAAGTGCCTGAAAGGCAGAGCGGATATCACGACACGGCCCGATTCCAGGCATATGCCCAGAAATCCTGACGCCGGTAAACGTCCACTGGCGCGCCATATCGAATGCCGTATACTGCCGAAAAAGAATAAAAAACAGACATAAACATTTTCAGGCAGGGATAACGATGGAATCGGTCAGCTTTTTTGGGCAACTCACCCATCAGATGGTGCTGTCAGCGCCATTATTTTTACTGATGGCGACAGGTTACGGCATCGGGCGGTTCGCCGGCTGGCCGGATTCGGTGGGCGACGGGCTCAACCGCTTCTGTTTTACCGTGGCGTTACCGTGCATGCTGTTTAAGGTCATGAGCAAATTCTACGAAAGTCCCCCCGTAGACGTGCGTTTGCTGATCGCCTTTTTCGGTAGCTGCTTCGTGGTCTATTTCATTGGCCGGCTGGTAGCCAAAACCCTCTTTCATCTCGATCCCGTGGCCTCATCGGTCTTCAGCCTTGGCGGTATCTTTTCTAACAACGTTATGCTCGGCATTCCGGTCGCGATTATTTTGCTTGGCCAGGCCAGCCTGCCGTCAGTTGCGCTGGTGCTGGTGTTTAACAGCCTGATCCTCTGGACGCTGGTGACGGTTTCCGTGGAGTGGGCGCAAAACGGCAGTTTCTCCCTGCGCGGCATCGTCAAAACGCTGCTCAATGTGGTGCGTAACCCCATCATCATCGGGATTTTTACCGGCTTCGCCTGGAGCCTGCTGCACCGTCCACTGCCCTATATCATCGATTCACCCGTGACCATGCTGGGGCAGGTCTCCGCACCGCTGACGCTGGTCACGCTGGGCATGAGCCTGGCGCGTTATAAAATCCGCCACGGTCTGCGGGAGAGCGCGGTAATCAGCCTCTTAAAGCTTGTGGTCATGCCGTTAATGGTCTGGGGCGCGGCGATTCTGTTGCATTTACCCCAGCAGGAAAGCCAGGTGGTGGTGCTGCTGGGCTCGATGGCCGTCGGGGTCAACGTCTATCTGATGGCGCAAAAATTCAATGCATTACAGGGCGCGACGGCGACCAGCATGCTGCTAACCACGGTGCTGTCGACCGTGACTACCCCGATGCTGATGTTACTGATGGCGCGCTATTACGCGTAACGGACAGGCAGCACGCGGGCAGGGTGATTTTATTTAAGTGTTTATTTAATCTTGATTTTCATTAAGCCAGGCCGCTGAGATAAAAGTGTCACAATCGCCTCTTACCCTAAGATAATTCTTACGGTAATGGGTGCTTATCCATCATGGATTTACCTCTGGCAATGGTTTCCTCTTCACGGGAATTAAACGCAGGGATGCTGCGTATTGTGGTGCCACATGTCACGCCAGCCTCAAATAACCAGCAGGTGATGACGCTGTTTAATCATCATAAGTCGCTGATTGGTTTGCCAGTGCTGGAACTGAACCGGCCCATTGGCATGATCAACCGCCATATCTTCCTTTCGCAAATGAGCAGGCCGTTTTTTCACGAGCTCTATGACCATAAAAGCTGCATCGCCTTTATGGATAAAACGCCGCTGATTGTCGAAGCCGCCGCCGATCTGGATTACCTGGCGGAGCGGGTCATCGAGACCGGCGATAAAGCCGTGACCGAAGGCTTCATTCTCACCGATGACGGGCATTATGTCGGCATCGGGCTGGGTATCGATCTGATCAAAACCGTCTCCGAACTTCAGGCGAAGCAGCATCAGCAAATTATGCAGAGCATTGAATATGCCCGCGTGATTCAGGAATCGATGCTTAACCGGTCGCGGCAATCCATGGAAGCGCATCTTAAAGACTGGTGTCTGTACTGGCATCCCCGGGACTGCGTCAGCGGGGATATCTACGCTTTTCATCCCTTTGAGCACGGCTGGTTACAGGTGGTGGCGGACTGCACCGGTCACGGTGTGCCGGGCGCGTTTATGACCTTTATTTTCTCGTCAGCCCTGGAAAAAGCGCTAACGCAGGTCCCGCCCCACGAGCCTGAACGCCTGTTGAGCCTCATCAACCAACACATCAAACAGACCCTGAGCCAGCTCCAGCACAGCGCGGATAAAAGCCAGTCTAACGACGGATGCGACGCCATCGCCCTGTTTGCGGATACCCAAAACGACACCCTGATTTGGGCCAATGCGCAGATGCACGCGTTCCGGCTGGGCGCCGATGCTGATGAGGTGGCGGTGCTGAGCGCCGACCGTAAAGGGTTGGGCTATATCGATACGCCTTCTGATTTTCAGTGGCAGCGCCATCAGTGTCCGCTTCATCAGGGCGATCAACTGCTTATTGTCAGCGATGGCGTAACCGACCAAATCGGCGGTGAACGCGGAATTATGTTTGGCAAAAAACGCATCCAGGCGCTGATGTTGCAGGAGCGCGCCAGCACCATGGCGCAACGCTCCGGGGCACTGTTGGCCGCGCTGAAAAGCTGGCAGGGCGAGCAGGCGTCCCGGGATGATATGACCTGGTTTGGCTTTCGCTGGTGAGAGACCGATGACAATGAACGATATTCAGGTAAAAGAGGCGGTGCTGATGCCGTTATTTGGACTGTCCCGGCACAGCGACGTCGCGCTGTTTTATACCGGTTATTTTTCCCAACAGAACATTATCGCCATGGGTGACGTGATCCGCGTCTGGCTGGATAAGCACGAATCCTCCTCGGCAATCCGCCGCCGTCTGTTTTCGGTATTTGTCGAGATGGGGCAGAACATCGTCCGCTATTCGTCCGACGAACGCTTTATGTGTACCGGTCAGGAAGAGTTGCGCTTTGGTTCGTTGTGCTTTCACACCGACCATCATCGCTATTACCTGGAAACCGCCAATCTGGTGGGCCAGGAAGAATCCTCGTTGCTGCAGACCAACCTGGAAGTATTGCGCACCATGACGCAGGACGAAATCAAACAGGCCTGGAAGCAGGGCCTGCGCAATGAAGCGCCGCCAACCAGTAAGGGTGCGAATATCGGGTTGTTGACCATGGCGCGAGACACCAGCGAACCGCTGGAGTATCGCTTACATCCACTGGCGGCCAGTCCTTTGTCCGCCTTCCATCTGAAGGCAACCTTCTGCCATGAGTGATACCACCTTAATGCCGTCCATCGCGCTTGCCGCCACCCATTCCACACCGGAAGTGAATTTTGATTTTTCGGCCTGCCGTCTGCTGTTGAAAGGCGAAGCCTATCCGGAAAACGCCGCCGCATTTTTCCGTCCGCTGCTGGAGGCCGTAGAAAACTGGCTGATGGATAATGCGCCTTCGCAACCTGTTGCGGTGCACGTCGCGCTCAGCTATTTCAACAGCTCCAGCACGAAGCTGCTGTTTGAGTTTTTTGATTGCCTGAACCGCTTTGCGCTGACTGGCATCCCCTGTCACCTGCACTGGTACTATGATGCGGAGGACGATATCTCTGAAGAGTTCGGCCAGGAGCTGAGCCAGGATTTCCCGGCGCTGCACGTCTCCCTGATAGCGGATCTGCACGCATGTTAGATATCAATGAACTGTTCAGGGATGAATTTTCCGTACTCGAAGAGGCGCGTGCGGCCGCGGCTAACGCCACGCTGCCAGCTGACGCCTGCCGCGAAGAACTGCTGGTCCTTGCCCTGCGTTATCAGCGCCTGATCCGCGAATCCTATCGGCTGATCTCCCGTAGCGACCGCGCGGAGCGGGAATTGAACCGCATCAATGAACAACTGCAACAGCTCGCCAGCCAACTGGAATATGAAGCGACCCACGATCCGTTAACAGCCGTGTTTAACCGCAGCGCGATCATCAATCAGATCAACCAGGCGTTGCGCCAGGGAGACGTCGCACTCATCCTGCTGGATATCGATCATTTCAAGCGCATTAACGACGAACACGGTCATCCCATGGGCGATAAAGTGATTTGCTCGCTGGTGGCGCGCATTCGTCGGGCCGTGCCGGATTTTGCCGCCATTGGTCGGGTAGGGGGGAGAAGAGTTCACGATCCTGTTGCCAGAGGCGCGGATTGAGGATGCGATGATCACCGCAGGGTACATCCACGCGTCGCTTAACGCGTCGCCGCTGGACGTGTTGCCCGGCCAGTTGGTGACCGCCAGCATCGGCGTTAGCCTTGGATCGCGCGGCAGCGATTTCGAATCGTTATACAGCGCGGCGGATACCGCGCTGTATTCCGCCAAGCATCGGGGGCGTAATCAGGTTGCGCTGGATGACGCCTTTTTCCGCGACGCCTGCGACACCCGCGTCGTTAAAATTTATTCAGCCTGAACAGGTGATGTTTTTCTTTTTTAAGCCAACTGGCGGGCTTATAAATGACGCCGCCTTTTCGCAGGATCAGACAGAGCTTATCGCCGATGCGGACCGGATAAAAAAGATCGCCGATGACACCATTTTTATGAACCAGCCAATGTGAAAACATACTTTTCTCCATTACCAGGTTGATGGGTGAGTATCAAAGTGTTAACGGGAACAACGAAATATGTGTGAATTCTGAATTTAATTTTGAACAGACCACCCATAATGGGTATCAGAATATTCCTGTTTGGCCGCGCTGCGTTTGAAATAACATATTGAAATTATACGGCTTAGTAATTAAATATCATATATTCATGTGGGTTGTGAAAATTTACCGACTTGCGCCTGAGCGTTAATTTTTGTTACTCATTGGATACGTAAAATATATTCTCTATCGCTTCGTTTGAGCGAAACGGTAAATTAACCGTGTGTGATGGGATGACGCGACAGCCTCCCCTCTGATAAAGATTTTTCTGTATGACAAAGTCTCAATGCTGAACCATACTTTTACTTCTGAATTTATTCCGCGCGACGCAATACTGTGTTTTCCGTGAAACAATCAGGAGGCCCTATGAAACTATTTTCTGTGCTTAACGTTGATGAAAAAGAAAAAGACGATCCGACCAATGCGCCGGAATCAGGTGATAAAAAGCCCGATCAGAAATAAACGTAATAAATAAACCACCGGGCTTTCCCCGGTGGTTGAGCTGATTTCATTTTAGTGCTGAAATAATTTCACTTAAATAACCTTTCCCGCCCGTTCTCTGTATCTATCCCGCTTATACGCACCAAATTTGTCCTTTTATCCCTTAATTGACTGTGGCTATTCCCCCGACATACTTTCTTGTAACGGACGATATTTCTTTTATCGGGCCTGTTGTTATTTGGAAAAAATTAAAGGTATTCTGAAACAACTTTTTGCCCGCTACGCCTGGCGAGTCTCATACGCAAAAGGACTTGATGTGATGCTTTCAACATTAATTCTACCGGAGCCGTTTAAATTCAGGTTTTAGCCCTGCGAATTTGCCGTTGCTGGTTAATAAGGCGCAAGCGAGAAATGAAACCTTGCAGGTGACGGGAGTGCTTCTTTTTGACGGAACGCATTTCCTGCAAGTTCTTGAAGGGCCACTGGAATCGGTCAACACGCTGTACCGCATAATCTGCGAAGACCCCCGTCATGACAACGTCGTGGAACTGATGCGCGACTATGCGCCGCGTCGGCGCTTTAATAATCTCGGGATGGAGTTAGTCGATTTACGCAATGCGGAACAAAGTGCGTTTTTACGCACGCCAGTGATTAAACGCTCCCGTTTTTTTGACTTGTCGGGCGAAGATCGCGTCTATAAATTCATAAAGGCGTTTATCAATGGCGGCTGGAAGACCCTCCTCACGAACAGTACCGATCCGGGCGACTGGACGTTTATCCGGGATAACCGGGCCTTCGACGCCGTGACCGTCCCGCTTTCCAGTGATCAACCCTGTCAGTTTGCCTTTCAGCCCATCGTTGAACCCCTGCAAGGAAAAATCAGCTCGCTTGAAGCGCTCATTCGCAGCCCGGCAGGCGGTTCGCCGCAGGACTATTTCAGCGCCATACCGCAGAATAAACTTCACGAAGCCGATCTCTATTCGAAGTCATGGGCGTTTGCGCTGGCGAATAAAATCGGGATTGGCGAACACAAGATATCCATAAATTTATTACCGATGTCCCTGGTAACGGTCCCGAATGCCGTCAACGTCCTGCTTGAGCAAATCAGAAAAAATGGCCTGGTGCCGGAACAGGTGATCGTCGAGGTGACGGAAGATGAAGTCATTTCCCGCTTTGATGCCTTCCAGAGCGCGGTGCGTGAGCTCCGTTCAGCGGGTATTGGCCTGGCGATAGATGATTTCGGATCGGGATTTGCCGGGCTGTCGCTGTTGACGCGCTTCCAGCCGGATAAACTGAAAATCGACCGCAGCATTGTCAGCGACATCCATATTCACGGCCCTAAACAGGCGATCGTGCAGGCGATTTTAAGCTGCTGTGCAGCGCTGGAAATCAGCGTGGTGGCGGAGGGCGTAGAGAAAGTCGAAGAATGGTGCTGGCTTGAAGCCGCGGGTGTACAACGGTTCCAGGGATTTTTGTTCGCCCGGCCAGTACTGAACGGCGTGTCGGATGTGGTCTGGCCGGAAAGAATGCGTTAAAGGGCCGCCGATGCATGAGGCATCGGCAGCGTCACCTCATGTTTCTTCTTTGACCCAGAAACGGTTACCGGCTAATGCGTCAGCGGCGCAGATCAGCGCCAGATGGCTTAATCCCTGCGGCACATTTCCGCGCCATTCACCGGTGCGGACATCGAACATTTCATTGAACGTCTCAACGTTGCCTTTGTCGCACAGCGTCTCAAGAATTTGGTCCATATAGCCGCACGCTTTCTCTTCATCGCCTAACCGCGCCCAGGCCTCAACCAGCCAGAATGAGCACGCCACGAAGGTGCTTTCTTCCTTCTCCACATCACTGTAGCGATAGAGCATGGGCGTACCGTGGCCCAACTCTTTCACCATGGCCTCGTAGGTGGATTTCATGCGCGCCGGATTTACCTTGAGTCCGTAATACCACACCAGCCCCAGTGCGGCGTCGAGTCGGTCGGTCCCGGCGTAAAACGTGTAGGCCTGCTTTGTCGGGGACCAGCAATGGGTTTCCACCCATTCGCTGATGCGCGCTTTCTCACGTTCCCAGCGCCCCGCCAGGTATTCTCGATATGGCCTTCATCCGCCAGGCAGATGGCGATATCCAGCGTGATCCAGCAGGCGATTTTCGAATGGGTGTAATGCCGTCGTTCGTGCAGTTCCCAGATGCCGGAATCATCCTGACGCCAAAAATCCGCGCACTCGTTGGCAAGCTGGGCCAGCAAACGGGAAGTGGCCAGATCCAGCACATGCCCGGCGTTGACGAACAAAAACGCGGTTTCCAGCATATCGCCATACATGCTGAGCTGCTGCTGGCTTTGCGCATTGTTGCCAAGCCGCACCGGCTGGGAGCCCATATAACCTTCCAGCGGCAGGAATGTCTCGTCCGGCACGATATCGCCGTCAAGGGTATAACAGGCCCGCAGCGACCCTTCATGGCGCAGGATAGTGTTAGTCAGCCATGAAAATGCCGCCTTGCACTCTGCCAGCGCCCCGATAAACGCGAAGGCGCGAATAATCAGGCAGGCGTCGCGGATCCAGGCGTAACGGTAGTCATAATTTTTCTCTCCGCCGATACCTTCCGGCAGGGAGGTTGTCGGGGCCGCCGCGAGAGCACCGGTGGGGGAATAGAGCAGAAATTTCAGCGCCAGCGCCGAACGATGGACATGAGGTTGGTATTTCCCCTCGTAAGTCAGATTCCCGGTCCAGTGACGCCAGGCGTGATCGCTGTTGTCGATACGCTCGTCAATGGATTCCATTGAGGGTACCGCCAGCGGCTCTTTCTGGCTTACCAGCAACGCGATGAGCGTGCGGTCGCCTTCACGCAGGGTGATTTTCCCTTCGATGCGCTTATCATCTTTCAGCGTGAAGACCATATCGTCAGGCGTGCGTAGCATCGCCATTAAATCGCCGATGTGTACGACGTCACCCAGACGCGATGACGCGATCCACGGCGCACGGGTGCAGGCGGCCGTGCCCGGCGAAAAGGTTAATTGCAGTTCCACTTCCCCCTCGGGGCATTCAATACGCCGCGCCAGTTCGCACCACGGCAGACGCCCCGCGAAGGTACTGTTCAGGGATTCGGTCACACGCACCATGCCGGACGCTGTTGTGAAACAGGTTTCCAGCACGTTGCTGTTTTCCCGGTAGCGGCGCTCGGTTTGGTAATCGCCGACCGGGGCTATCTGGAAAAAGCCACCGGCACTGGCGTCGAGAATGCGGTCAAACAACGGGGGCGAGTCCATATTTGGCGCACACCACCAGTCAATTGCGCCGTCCGGCGCAATAAGAGCCACCGAGCGTCCGTCGCCAATGGCCGCGTAATCGCCGAGCCCGGCGTAGCCATTGATACGTTGATGATTCTGATACGACTGGTTTTTCATCTGGCAGCCCCCTTGCGTCCTGCGTCGCCGCCCGTGCGACGACTCACTGATTAGTGTGTTCCTGTGCCGCCGTCTGAACACCACACCTGGCCGGAGGTAAATGAGCATTCATCCGATGCGAAAGTCACATACAACGGCGCGATTTCAGCAGGCTGACCCGGGCGTCCCAGTGGGGCGGACTCGCCAAACTGCATCACTTTCTCTTGCGGTTGCCGCCGCTTGACTGCAATGGCGTCCAGTATGGCCCTGGCGCAACGGCATTGACGCGAATACCTTTTTTCCCCAGCTGCTTCGCCAGCGCTCTGGTAAAGGCCACGTTACAGGCTTTGGTCTGGGCATAATCCAGCAGAATTTCGCTGGGCTTAAAGGCCTGAACGGACGAGGTATTGATGATCACCGCGCCTTCCTGAAGATGGCGCACGGCGGCTTTGGTGATCCAGAACGGGGCGTACACATTGGTTTTGAAGGTGTCGTCAAAGGCCTGGGGTGGTGAGGTCTTCAATGGATTCACAAAATTGTTTGGCGACCGGCGTTATTCACCAGAATATCCCAGACCGCCTAATTGTTGAACTGCCTGCTCAACCAGCTGCTGACAGAAGGCTTCGGAACGAATATCGCCAGGAATAGCGATGGCTTTTCTTCCTTCAGCGGTAATTAATGCAATGACTGCCGCCGCATCGGTTTCTTCTTCCGGCAGATAATTAATCGCGACATCCGCACCTTCACGTGCATAAGCGATGGCGACTGCGCGTCCAATACCGGAATCGCCACCGGTAATTAATGCTTTTTTCCCTGCCAGTTTACCCGAGCCGATATAACTGGTTTCACCATGATCGGGTATTGGCTTCATTTCCGACGCCAGGCCCGGCGCTTTTTGCGGTTGTTCCACAAACGGGGGGCGTGGATAGTGAAGGTGCTTTTTGTCGTTAATCATGATTCGCGTCTCGTTTACATTCAGGACTATTAAAGGTAGCCATGAAAAGTTGAACCCGCGAATGCTTTTAATAAACAATCAGAATTTTAAACCTTTTTACATTAGTCTGATTGAGTTATTACCATTATGGACTACAAGAATATATGCAGCAGGGAACTTATGCCGTTACGTTTAGGTTGAAAATTTCAGCGTACAAATGTGTTATGAATTTTGTGTGAATTTAGGGATATTAATTTTTATTGCGGAAAATAAAGAAAAGGTCAGACAAATTTACAAACGCCATCCTGGACAATGTTAAATCCTGAATAATAAAACAGAGTAATTAATATATAGTGCATGATATATTTTCTAATGTATATAACTCGTTGTTTCACCTATATATTAAAAATGACTTAAACAAAATTTTAACGGTCAGGAAATAAACGTATATTTTTATATTTATAAGGTTCACAATGGTCATCCATCCCCGGATTTAATCCGAAGGCCATTCCCCTCATTAAGGGGTATTAATGAATATTTTATCAACCGAAGCGATTTGCGCGATAACGGGCAGCCATCCTGCCTGCATCCGTCGTTGGTCGAAAGCGGGATTAATCAGCATTCATAATGCGCAAACCGGCTGGAAGACAGAGCAGATAGGCGATATTTATCGCGTCATAAATCTGGCTGCAAGCGGGGCGACATTAAAAGAAATCCGCCACTGGCAATTAGTGGGTAAGCAATCTTTTACGCCGGGCTGGTCTGCTCATCGTGGCAAATTATTATGGCAGCTTGAATACGGTACGCCGCGTTCGCTGGCGCGCGTGATGCGTCGTATTGACCATGATTATTGCGGCGATGACTTTATTAACTATGTATTACGGCCGTTAAATAAATGGCTGCGTGAAGATAACCGTGTCGGCGCGGCACGCCGTTTGACGCGTTTCCACGAAACGGTATTAAACCGGGCGCGTTGTATGATGCGTCAGGCGTACCGGAATAAAATGGTGCCGTTATTTCTTGAAGCCGTCAGCGTGTCTGACGAAACGGATGTCTGGCTTGAGGCTATCCGGCTTACGCGTCAGGGTTTTGACGTTGAGTTGTCTTCCCAGGTGAAGGATACGCCGGCTGTTTCTCAATATTGCTACGAACACCATCTGTTATGGTGCGGCACGGGCATTAGCCGCTCGCGTCACAGCGAATTTCTGGAAAAACTCGATGCCGGTCAACCGATCCGCCTGTGCGGCCCGGATACGCGTATCACCCTGTCATGAGGCGCTTTATGAACGGCGTTATCCTGTTGAGCAGGCCGACGAGTGCGCTTGTCGGTTTGCTCAAACCTGTGTTCTGATTTTTCCCGCCGTGCTGGCACCCGGGCCAGAATCCATATCGACATCTCACTGTTTATTTAACCTCACTCCGCCGTAGCGGTCCTCCCGCGCATTCACCATCAATAGCGTGGCTTTTACGATCGCTGTTGCTCCTAAATACGCGCTCAGGCGATACCGCTTCGACAACATGCCGGGTTTGTACCCGGCGTTATTGGCGCTAACACGCTGATCGCTAAAATCCTTCTCCGCTGCTAAACAACGTTTTTATAAACCATTAATTGAGTGAATTCTGACCAGTCGTTACTGTTTGCGCCTCGAAAAGGTGATTCGGACTGGGGAACGCCCCTTGAGTAAGGAGTGAGTAACTTAATTAGCAGCGTATTATGTTTAAAATCGTATCTTTCATATTTTTGGCGCTTATTTCACAGGCCTCTTTTGCAGCGCATTTCCCGGCCTCTTTTTATTTAGCTTCGCATCCTCATCCTTTTTCTGCGCACGATACCTTTATTGCGCGCGATATGACCAACCAGTTACTCAAAACGCGTTTATTACAACAATACGCCGACTGGAAAGGGACCCGGTACCATATGGGAGGGAGTAGCCATCGCGGAGTGGATTGCTCGGCCCTGATGCAACACCTGTTTGCTGAATCAATGGCGCTTTCCTTGCCGCGTACCACCGCTGAACAAATGCGCCGGGGTAAGGCCGTCTCCCGCGAGGAATTAAAGCCAGGAGACCTGGTGTTTTTCCAGACGGGTCGCCGCCAGCGCCATGTTGGGGTATTTATTGGCGGGGATGAATTTATTCACGCCTCAACAAGCGAGGGCGTTACGATCTCATCGCTGAATAATGAATACTGGCGCACGCATTATCAGGCCGCCCGCCGCGTTGCGGTAAAACCGGTGGGTTAATCGCCCGTCATCGTCAGCACAGTCACTTGAAACGGATGTGCGGCGCACACGGCGATAAGCCGCGCCTCATGGCGATGCCAGCAGGTATGCAGGCCATGCGCGGCGAGCGCGTCCGGGGAAATATCCAGCGTCGACATCTCCCATACGCTGCCGCCGCGCTGTTTCAGCACCGCTTCCCGCAGCGTCCAGCCGTGCCAGAAAGCAGACAGCTGTTCATCCTCAGGCAGGGCCAACAGGCGTAACACCTCCGCCTCGCCAAAATAGTCCCGGGCAATACGCCGCCACGCGCTGCGCGGACGCAGGATTTCAATATCCACACCCACAGGGGCGATCGCGTCAATCCCCAGCACAATTTCATCGCCGCTGTGGCTGATGTTAAAACAGGGGGCGTCGGGACGGGTGAAAGCGGGTTTACCCTGGTGATTAAAAGTGAGCGCTTGCAAACTTTCTTCCGGGCAGTGCGCCGCCAGCATGATCCGCCCGGCGAGCCAGCTATTGCGACGCGGCCCGTCCGGCGCAGCGGCGACAACGTCAGCAGGCAGCCAGCGCGCCACGGTAGCAGGCGCGCTCAGCGCAGAAATCTGACCGACAATCAGCCTCACCATGGTTACGGCCAGCGGCGGATGACCAGCGAGGTATTAATGCCGCCAAAAGCGAAGTTATTGCTCTGCAAAAACTCGCAATCCACCGCCCGCGGTTCGCCCATGATGTAATCCAGCTCGCCGCATTGCTCGTCGGGCTGCGTCAGATTCAGGGTGGGAGCGAACCAGCCTTCACGCATCATCTCCAGGCTCATCCAGGCTTCCAGCGCACCGCATGCACCGAGAGTATGCCCAAAGTAGCTTTTCAGGGATGAGATGGGTGTATGTGTACCGAACAGCGCGGCGGTTGCGAGGCTTTCGGCGATATCACCGCGATCCGTCGCCGTGCCGTGAGCGCTGATATAACCGATATCAGCCGGTGCAAGGTCCGCCATTTTCAGCGCCTTTTCAATGCAGATCTGCATGGTTTCCCGTTGAGGCTGGGTAATATGCGCCGCATCGCAGTTGGTGGCAAAACTGATAATTTCCCCGTAAATCGTCGCGCCGCGTGCTTTAGCGTGTTCCAGCTCCTCCAGAATCAGCGTGCCCGCGCCTTCGCCAATCACCAGACCATCGCGGTTTTTATCGAACGGCGACGGCGTGGTTTTCGGCGCATCGTTGCGCTGGCTGGTGGCGAACAGCGTATCGAACACCGCCGCTTCCGACGGACACAATTCTTCGGCGCCGCCCGCCACCATCACCGTCTGGTAGCCGTGGCGAATCGCTTCCCAGGCGTAGCCAATCGCCTGGCTGCCGGACGTGCAGGCGCTGGACGTGGGGATCACCCGGCCCTTCAGGCCGAAAAACAGCCCGGTATTCACTGCCGTGGTGTGCGGCATCATCTGCACATAGGTGGTGCCGGTAATGTTATTGGTGTGCTTCTCGGTCAGCATGGTGGCAAATTCGCTTACCGGCCCGGTGCTGCCAGTGGAGGAGCCATAAGCAATTCCGGTCTCTCCGTTAGTGAGTACCTCCTCACCAATTAAGCCTGCCTGCTCAAGCGCCAGCTCGGTTGCGCGTGTCGACATCAGTGAGACGCGGCCCATAGAGCGGATACGTTTACGGGTGTAATGCGCGGGCAAACTGAAATCGTCTATCGGCGCGCCCAGTAATGTGTGCAGACCGTCGTAGACCTGCCATTCCGGCATCGCGCGCACCGCGTTTTCGCCCTGTTTAAGCCGGGCGGCCACCTGTTGCCAGGTTTCACCGAAAGCGGTCACCCCCGGCCATACCGGTAATCACAACGCGACGCGTCATAGCATGCCTCCGTTTACAGAAATAACCTGGCGGGTGACGTAACCGGCAATATCCGACATCAGATAGCTGGCGAGCCCGGCCACTTCCTCCGCCTGGCCCATCCGTTTCATCGGGATAATGCTCATCGCCTCTTTCAGCGCCGCTTCTTCCATGTCAATCATCCCGGTATCGATCAGGCCGGGCGCGATGCAGTTAACGGTAATTTTGCGTTTCGCCAGTTCAATCGCCAGCGCTTTGGTCGCCCCGATAATCCCGGCTTTGGCGGCGCTGTAGTTCACCTGACCACGGTTGCCCATGATCCCGGACACTGAAGACAGCGTGATAATGCGCCCGCCGCTACGCAGGCCGATCATGGGCATGACGCAGGGCTGGATGACGTTATAGAAACTGTCGAGATTGGTATGGATAACCCCGTCCCAGTCCTCGTCACTCAGCGCCGGGAAAGCGCCATCGCGTGCGATACCGGCATTGCTCACCACGCCATACCACGCGCCATTGGCCTCGATATCCTGTTCAATCACCGTGCGGCACTGCTCGCGGTTGCCGACGTCGAAGCAGAGCAGACGGCCCTGACCGCCCGCCGCGATAACCTGCGCCAGCGTTTCCTGCGCGCCTGCCTCATCGCGATGGTAGTGCACGCCGACGGTAAACCCATCTGCAGCCAGTTTAACGGCGATAGCCCGGCCAATGCCTTTGCTGGCCCCGGTGACCAGAACTGAACGACTCATTGTGGTGATTCCTGATTAAATAACTGTGCTAATTCAGCGTCATCCGGCTGAAAAGTATTAATGCGTCCCGTCGCGACGGGCTGTTGCTGGTGGCTAATCGTCGCCTCGAAGCTGCCGAACCGGCTGTCCTGCATCAGCAAATGCACCGCGATATCCAGCGTGGCGTCGGCGGGGAAAGCGTCGACTTTGCAGTCCAGATCCCGTGCGCCGAGAACCATACCCAGGGAAATCCGCTTTTCGCCCTGCTGGTGGCGATGCCAGCCGGACCAGACGCCGACAGTTTGCGCCATCAGCTCCAGCGCATACCACACCGGCAGACAGCCCTGATCATCCAGAAACGGCGCCAGTACGCCGTCCGCACTGAGGGTCACCCGGCAACGGGCGCTGTCGGCACTGACGTCCAGCACCTGTTCCAGCAATACCATCGGTGCTTCATGGGGTAAATAATCACCTGGAGTAAGGTAACCGTTCATCAACGTCTCCCGATTATCAGACTGGCGTTATTACCGCCGAACGCGAAAGAGTTCGACAGGATAACCGGCCGGGGCAATGGCGCAGGGGCGTGCAGAAGGCCACACGGCGGGAGGCTGTCGTCAGGGGTGGCGTGACGGAAGTCCTGGGCGGGCATATCCAGTCCGCGCAGCAACATCAACGCGCTCAGTGCCGCTTCGGTCACGCCCGCCGCGCCCAGAGTGTGCCCGGTTAACGGCTTGGTGGAGCTGCACGGCGTGGTATCGCCGAAAATGGCGTTAATCACTTTCGATTCAATCTGATCGTTAAGCGGCGTCGCGGTACCGTGCAGATTGATATAGCCGATATCCTGCGGCGTTAATCCGGCGTCCTGCAATGCCTGGTTAATCGCCCGGATCGCCCCTTCGCCTTCGGGGTGCGGCGCGGAAATATGAAACGCGTCGCTGGATTCGCCCACGCCCAACAGCGCCAGCGGCTGCGGCTCGCGGGTAAGCAACAGCAGCCCTGCCGCTTCGCCAATGGTGATGCCGCACCGTTCGCGGGCGAAGGGCTGGCAGAGTTTAGGGGAAAAAGCTTCGAGGCTGTCAAAACCGTTCACCGGCATGCGGCTGAGCGAATCTGCTCCCCCGACTATCGCCACGTCCACCAGCCCGGCTTCAATCAGGCGGCGACCGCTGATAATGGCGCGGGCGCTGGAAGAACAGGCGGTGGAAAGCGTGTAAGCCGGGCCGGCGAGATCGAGATACTGGCTCAGGAAGCGCGACGGGTCGCCCAGCTCCTGCTGGTAATAATGCCAGTTACCGTCACGTTCGCTGTGATGGTGATGACTTACAAACCGATCGCCCTCGTCCAGACCGGAAGTGCTGGTGCCGAGGATCACCGCCACGCGTTCGCTACCGTAGCGGGCAATCGCGTCATCCACCTGCGGCTGGATTTGCGCCAGCGCCGCCAGCAGCAGCTGGTTATTGCGGGAGCGGTGGGCCGCCAGATGCGCGGGAATGGCGGGCAGTTCGCCCTCCACGCCGCCCAGTACCGCCTCGCCGCCGTTAATCAGCCAGCCCTGGCGCGGTTTCATGCCCGGCGCGATGCCGAGCGTAAGCTGACGGGCGATCTCGTCGAGCGTATTGCCCAACGCGTTAACCATGCCGATAGCAGAGATATAAATCATGTCAGTCACCAAGGTATTGAATGGTGATGTGGTAATGGAACGCATGCTGCTCTATCGCGATCGGCACGCGTTTGCCGTTTCGCGTCAGGTAGGTGATTTCCGTGATCGGTTCGCCGCTGGGGTCGCGCAACTCACGACGGTCGCCGATATCGCGCAGGGTCCAGCCTTTCGGCAACTGCGTTTGCCAGGCCGCCAGCGGCCAGTGGCTGAGCATCACGTCAGCCAGCACCTGGCTGGCGGGAGGCAGTTGCGGCACCACTATCGACTGCTCGGTGTGGAGCCCCGTCTGGTCGTAGGTCAGCAAAAACAGGCGAATGCCCACCGATGACAGCCCGGCCAGGGTGAGCTTTTGCGCATCGGCGTTCAACATCACCAGCAGCGACTGGGTTTGCCCGTTAAAGCGGCCGGTCAGCAGTTGCTGAGCGCTCACCGCCGGGGTAATGCCCGGTGGCGGAAGGGTCACCTGCACCCCCGGCTTCAGCCAGGCCTGAGGGCGCGTTTCATCGGGTGCGGAATGGCTGCATCCCGTAAGCCACAGTACCGCAAGCAGCAGGCCCGCGCGCCAGATAGTCTGTTTCATCGTTTCTTTCTCTCTTTTCGGTCGGGCATCGCCAGCGGCGACAGCAAAAACGCGGTGAATATGCCGCTGCACAACACAATGCCAAAGCTGGCAATCGCCTGGGTGTTGCTGAATACCAACATGCCGAGCGTCAGCAGCGTGGTGATCATCGCCACGCTTACCGCCAGCAGCGAGGTCAGCGGCGTACCGCGTGGGTTGCTGAAAAACAGCGTGTAGTTAATGCCGATCCCTAATACCAACACCAGCGCCAGCAGGGAAAACAGATTCAGGCTGTGGCCGGTAAACGCCAGTACCGCAAGGCCGGTGGAGAGCGACAGCAGCGACGGGACTAGGCTTATCGCCCCTTTGCGCAGGCCCAGCCGCGCTACCGCGCCGAGGGCGATGATCAGCAGCGCCACGCCTAATAATCCACCCAGCAGGGTACGGTACATTGCAAACAGGCTGTCGAAACGGGCTTTGCGGTCGACCCATACCACGCCGCTGGCCTTTTCGGTCAGCTGATTCAGCGCATCGCTGGAGCGCACGCCGTTAACCGGCACCAGTACGCCGCTCTGGCCGTCTTTCAGAGTGATCCACATCAGCCGCCAGCCTTCGCTCACCGGGCTGTTAAGCCACTGCGACGGCGTCACCTGCATCGGACGGATATCCGGCGTCGTTAACGCAATCCCCGCCTGGCTTAGCGCCTCACGCACTGCGGGCACGCTCTGTTCAATCAGCGCGACATCCTGCTGCTGGCGGGCGAGGGAATTAAGCGGTATTTGCCGCCAGCTTTCAATCAGCCTCTGCTCTTTGGCCTGCGCCAGCAAGGGCGTAAAAGCCTCAAGGCGCTGGAGGGTCTGTTCAGGATTATCGCCATACACCACGAACCATTTCTGATCGACGCCCTGGCCGGTGAGGGCGGTAATAGTTTTTTCCTGGGCCAGGATATCGGCGGGCAGTGCCTGCAACTGGGCGATATCGTCATTCACTTTTAGCAGGGCCATTCCGGTAAGGGACAGGACCGCCAGCGCTACCGGCAAACCGATGCGCAAGGCGTTATTACGCCGCCAGGCCGCCAGCCAGCGCATCAGCCACACCATGCCTGGCACCGGGCGTACCGGTAAACGGCGGCACAGCCACGGATGCCAGAAAATGACCGTCAGGCAGGACGCGCTAAGGCCCGCCGCCGCGAACAGCGCCATCTGGCGGATACCGGGGAAGGGCGCGAGCATCATAATCAGATACGCCGCCACGGTGGTCAGCAGCGCCATCAGCAGCGCCTTACGCACTTTGACCAGGCTTTGCCACGGCGTCATTTCCGCGCCGTGCACCATGCGCTCGGTCAGATAGTAAAGCGTGTAATCTGCGGAAATACCGATGATGCTCATGCTCATCACCAGCGTCATAACATGCAACTCGCCAAAGGCCAGCAGCACCGATACGCAGCCTGCCAGCGCGCCGATGCCCACCGATAGCAGGCACAGCAGCAGCGGCGTCAGGGAGCGGAACACCGCCACAATCAGCAACATCACCCCAAGCACGGTGGCGACGCCAAGCGTTGAGACATCGTGTTTCGCCTGCTGACTGGCGTAATCACTGTAAAACAGCGTACCGCGCGCCAGCACCTGCGCCTGGGGATATTCGCGTTTCAGTTGCGTATTAAGATCGCCCAGCGCCTCTACCATCCGGTGAGTTTGCTGCATATCGAACGACGAGCCGGCCAGCTCGCCATGCAGTAAATACCAGTAGTTGCCTTGCGCATCCTGGGCCACCAGCCAGCCGTTGAGCAGCCGCAGGTGGCTGGCGTTTTGCGCCAGATTCATCTGCGCGCCGCGCACCAGCATCAGCGGATCGTGTTGTAACTCCTTGCCGCTGACGCCGGAAAACGCCGAGTAAATCTGGGACAAAATCCACTGCGCCTGGGCCTGACCGCCATTCTGCAGGCGGGCGCGGGTGGCGCTGTCGAGGCTGCCGTTGCGGTGTTGAAAAAAGAACTCGCCCCACGCCTGCTGTGCGGCGGCATCCACCGGGCCGCCGACTTTCGCCAGCGCCGGTTGCTGGCGCAACAAATCCAGATAGCGCTGTGCGGGCGCAGGATCGGCCTGTTTACCCGGACTGATCATCCACACCAGCTGTTGGTCGAGGCGTTGCATAAAGCCGTCGTTAAGCGCAGGCGGCACCGCGCCCATGCTCTGGCCCGGCAGCAGCGCCAGCACCGAACTGTTGATCCGCGCGCCTGGCAACAGCGCCGCCAGCGCCGCCGCCAACAGCAGACAGACCGCCAGCCAGATCAGCGCGCCGCCACGCCGGGGCTTAGAAAGCGAAACGTTGACGTTCGTCATCGGTCAGCGCCGCAGGGGTCAGGCGGTGTTGGCTGAAAGTAATATGGGTTTTGTCACCCTGCTTATCGTCCAGCTGGATGGCATCCAGATACTCGCTGCCAGTCAGGGTGATGGTGGCGAAAATTTTATCCAGCGGCGTGGTGATGGGGGTAAGCGCCAGTTGCCACGCGTTGTTGCCTTTGTCCTGGAAATCGAGGCGGAAGTTCTGCTCCAGCACCTTGCGATCGGCCTGGAACAAAGCGCGCAACAGATGATTGAACTGAAACATCTGCGGGTTGGTCTGGGCGGTGATCACCTGCGGCGGCTGACCATTGATCACCTGCACCATCTGACTGTCGTTGAGCATTAACGTCATCGGAAACGGCGCGGTTTGCTGCCACAGCAGACCCTTGTCCCGGGCGATAATCATCTCGCCGGACGAGCGCAGCGGCTGGGGCATATCTTTAATCTGCCGTTCCTGGACGAAGTGCGCACGCACCACGGGCTGCGAGGTAAAGCGCTGTTGCAGGCTGTCCAGCGTGACGGCGTGCGCCAGCGGGCCGAGCAATAACAGGATAAAAGCAAGGGCTCTCATGGCGTCACTCCCATACGTTCAAACAGAATGGCGGGGCTCACGAAGCAGAGTTCGCGGGTGGCCTCTTCCACCGCCACCTGAATGGTGTAACCGGTGGTGGTGCGTTTGCCGGTTGCGGCATCGAAAATCTCATAGCCGATGCGCAGGCGGTTCTCAAACTCTTCAATGCGCGCCCGCACCCGGATTCGCTGCTCAAAGGTCAGTACGTCGCGGTATTTCACCCGGGTATCCACCACCGGCCACAGGTAGCCGGATGCCTTCATCTGGCGGTAACCGTAATCAAACTGGTTCAGTAGCGCCTCGCGGGCCACTTCGAAATAGCGGAAATAGTTGCCGTGCCACGCCACGCCCATCATATCGACATCGTGAAACGGGATGGTCAGCTCAACTTCGGCGGTAAAACGCGGATCGTTCAGCACCTGTTACTCCTTATCCTGATGGCGCGTCGCGTCGGGCAACTGCCAGAAATCGAAAAAATTAAACCAGTCCAGCGGCGAACGCAGCGCGTAATACTCCAGCCGCGCCGCATAGCGATCCACGGCTTCCTGAAGCGCCTGCTGGCGCGTGGCGCGGGGCAGGACGAGCGGATCGGCAAAGGGTTCACAGTGCAGCACCAGACGGCCCTGCTCACGGAGTGCGAACAGGAGCACCACAGGGCAGCGCAGCGCCGAGGCCAGAATAAACGGCCCCTGCGGGAACGGCGCGGAGCGGCCCATAAACCGGCTCCAGACCACCGCCAGTCGCCGCCGCGCTGGGGATTGACCGCGAGGCGATCGCCGACAATCGCCACCCATTCACCGGCGTTTAGCTTTTCTTTCAGCATCATCGCGGTATCGGGCCCAATATGGCTCACCGGAATTAAATTGACGCCCGCCTGCGGGGCCATCTCTTCCATAATCTGTTTAAAACGCCGGGCATTATCGGTGAACACCAGGGCGTTAACGGTATGCGCGCCGCTGCGCTGGGCCAGTGCCCGGCACGCTTCCACATCGCCAAGATGCGAGGCAAGGATCAGTTTGCCCACCGGCCCGTAGATATCCAGCACCGCTTCCGCGCCGGCGCAAACGCCACCTGCTTGCCCAGCCTGAGTTCGCCGCGCCAGCTGGCGACTTTATCGAGCAACGCGCTGCCGAAACGCAGGAAATGGCGATAGCTGTTCAGGCGTTGATTATCGTGGATCTGCTGTTCGGCCCGCTGCTGCTTCGCCGTGTCGATCCACTGCTGTGAAGCGCGCCGTGCGTCATGAGCCAGCAGCCAGTAAACGCCCACCACCGGACGCAACAGCAGTTCAAACGCACCGCGGCCCAGCAGGCGCCAGACCAGGAGCATAATGCGCATCCCCATCAGGCCTTTGACCTCTTCGGTGCGCGCCCAGTGCTGGCGACGTTTGCGCATCAGCAAGCCCGGCGCACGCGGCAACATGCCGAAAAATAACCGGGTGTGCATCCAGGAGATACGCAGGTTGTCGCGCAGGGCGTCAAAATGCGACAGGCCGTCCTGCGGGTAAGTGACGCGGGTCGGAATGAAATAGCTCGGGTGGCCGCGCCAGTAGAGGCGAACCATCACTTCCGTATCGAAATCCATGCGGCGGCCAAGCGCGATACGCTGCGCCAGCGCCAGCGTCGGCGCGACCGGATAGACGCGAAATCCGCACATGCTGTCTTTCAGGCTCAGGGAGAGGGTTTCGATCCACACCCAGACGTGAGTTACCCAGCGGCCATACAGGCGCGAGCGCGGGATAGAGTCATCGTACACCGGCTGTCCGGAAATCAACGCGTCGGGATGGCGTTGGGCCTTAGCCAGGAACTGCGGGATATCTTCAATGGCGTGCTGCCCATCGGCGTCCACCTGCACCGCATGGCTGTAACCCGCGTCGCGGGCAACTTCTAATCCCCGGATCACCGCCGCGCCTTTACCGGCGTTTTGCGCCAGCCGCACCAGAATCAGCGTGGGGTTATCGGCCTGTAACTGGCTGAGCGTCTGGCGGGTGGCGGCGTCGCTGCCGTCGTCCACCACAATGCACGGCAAACCGAACGGCGCAAGACGCGACAGCACCTGCGCCATCATCGCGCCGTGGTTATAGCAGGGGATCACCACACAGGGCGAGAAGACGGCGTCTACAGACATAAACGGATTTTCCCGCTGCTGGCAGGCAGACGCTGTTCGCCGCACAGGCGGTGATAGCTAAACGAGAGCGTGTTGCGCTCCGGCTGCCAGGTCAGCGTTAAGCACACTTCATTTTCCGGCAGCAGTGGAGCCTGGAATTTGACGTTGATGATCTTCCGGAAGTTTGCTCCGGGAACCAACAGCTCGCGGGCGTAATACATCACCCAGTCAAGCTGCGTCACGCCCGGCAACAGCGGCTGCGCGGCGAAGTGGCCTTTAAACCAGAACAGCGCCGGGTCGAGGCGCAAATGAAGCTCCCAGCTGTGGGAAGTGAGCCGCGTTCGGGCAATTTCATGCGGGGTCATGGAAAAACTCCTGCAGTTGCGCATAGACGCGTTTATTCATGCTGTTAACCGGGATCGTTTCGATCACCCGCCAGTAGCGCGGGATCGCCACCGGCTCCAGCCACGGGATCAGCGCCTTACGCCAGGCGAATTCCTGCTGCCTGCCTGCGGCGGTTGTCATGCGTGCGCGGGTGGCCTCATCCACCACCACCAGCACGCCGATCCCCTGGCGGCCGTGGCGGGTGACGGGCAGGGCGGCGGCGTCGACGATGCCGTCCAGCGCCAGCAGGCGCTGTTCGATTTCGTACAGGGAAATGCGTTTTTCTTCAATTTTCACGACCCGGCCACGACGGCCATGCAGACGAAACAGGCCGTTTTCTTCAAAGGCCAGGTTATCGTCCAGCAACAGACCGGCAGGCTCCGGGACCAGCGGGGAAAACACCCGCCAGGCGTCGTTTTCCTGCACGAAACGCATCCCGGTGAAAGGCCGCCACGGGGCGTCATCTTCGGCGCGATAACGCCAGGCGAGAATACCGGTTTCCGTGCTGCCGTAAATTTCGTCCGGTGTCACCTGGGTCCACTGCCGGGTTTGCTCCACATCACGCCAGGGCAGCATGCCGCCTGCGGAGATAATCAGTGCAATCGGCGGCGGGGTAAGATGGTGATCGAGGCGTTTTAAAAACGCCGGGCTGCTGATAAAGCCATAACGGTGAGCGACAGGCAGCGCCGCCAGTTGTTCCGCATAAAACATCATGGCGGCATGGAGCGGCAAACCCAGCGACATCGGCAGGAAGATGCGGAACGTGAGGCCGTAAAGATGCTGCGGCACCACCGAGGCGACAATGCGGCAGCCCGCCAGGCGTTCGCCAAAGCGTTCTGCCAGCAGCGCGGCTTCGCTGTCCAGCAATGCCACGGGCTTGATCACCCGGCGCGGCGTGCCGGTCGATCCGGAGGTGAAGATCTCCACCACGCTTTGCGGATCGATAGCCGGCAGGGCGATCGCCTGCGGCGCGGCGCGGCGGGCCGAGGCCACCACCAGCATCGGGCCGTGCCAGCCCAGCGTGCGGTCGCTCAGGACGCCATGAAACAGCGTCCGCTGCTCTTCCAGTAGTAACAGGCGGCTGTGACCGGGAATAACCGGCGTTTTGCCCGCATGCAGTGCGCCCAGCAGCGCCACGATAAACAGATAGCTGTCTTCGAAGCACAGCGCCCAGCGCTCGCCAGGCTGCATCTGGAGTTGCCGGGTCAGTTGTGCCACGTCGTGACGCATCTGGCCCACGGTCCAGGTGTGGTCGCCAAGCCAGGCGACGGCGCGTCATCGGGACGCTGCGCGCTCAGCCACTGCGCCAGAGGTAAGGTCGTCATTATTGTGCTTCCCGCCGGAGGACGCGCTGGCGCACCAGCCATTCGCTCGTCATCAGAGCGCCCATCAGCAGATAGGCAATCATGCCGTTCCACAGCGTCCAGAGATGGGTGTCGCCGTACCAGCAGGTGAACGCGGCAACCCCGCCGTTAATCATAAAAAAGCCGCACCAGAGTTGGGTGACGCGCCGGGTGTAGCGCACACCTGCAGGCGGTAAATCCGGTTCTTTAAGGCGGGCGATACGCTCCACCAGCGGCATGTGGCTCCACAGTGACCCGCCGAACAGGGCGAGCAGCAGCGTGTTCACCACCACCGGATACCACAGCAGCAGGTCGTGGCTACGTAATACCAGACTCGCCACGCACAGGACGATGCCCGTTACGGCGATGCTTTTGGCGATCAATCGCAGCGGCCCGCCGCGCAACCGGGCCTGACGCAGGCGAATCAGCAGTAGCAGCGCCATCATCGGCAACAGCCAGGGAAGCGCGTGATGCGTAATGCCAAACCCGATGATCAGCGGCCAGGCGACCATCACCAGCGTGATGGCCGGCTGTGTCAGACGCCGCGTTGTTGTGAGGACCGCGTGCAGCATCGTTTATTCGTCGTTCAGCAGACGCTCAACCGCGTCGACCACGTCCTGGACGGTTCGCACTGATTTAAACGTTTCGGGTTTGATCTTTTTGCCGGTTTTTTTCTGAAGGTGCACCACCATGTCGACGGCATCGATGCTGTCGAGTTCCAGATCTTCATAGAGACGCGCCTCAGGGGAGATATCCTCTGCGGGAATTTCAAAAAGATGGGTCAGAAGTGCGGAGACTTCCTGGTAAATCGCGTTTTTATCAACCATATCGGGCTCGTCTTCAGGCGCGTTGAGAATTAATGAATGCAGCCAGCGTGGCGACGGAATAAAAATGCTGGCGCATTTCTTCGCTTTCGGCGGAGAGCACTACGCCATACTGGGTTTTCACTGCCAGCCCCAACTCCAGCGCGTCGATGGAATCCAGGCCCAGGCCGTCGCCAAACAGCGGCGCTTCTGCGTCAATATCATCGGCGGTCAGTTCGTCGAGATTCAGGGTGGTGATAATCAGATTTTTAATTTCAGCGTAGAGCGCTTGCATCGTTGTTTCCTGGGCCAGGCATCAGGCCTGGTGTTAATTGGTACAAAAGGTGTCGATTAAGTTTGCGAGCCGCCAGCGCGGGCTCGTGATCCTGTGACGGATCGAAAAATTCCTGGCAACGGATGCGTTCGCGCACCACGACATTAAATAGCGGTTTGCGGGGCGGAACGTCGAACCAGCGGCTGTGTTTGTCGAGCAGATGCTCACTGCAATAAATATGCACGACCCGTAAATCGCTGTTGCAGCGCACTGCAATATTGGCCGCGCCACGTTGCAGCGTCAGCGGCTGGCCAGGCACGCTGCGGGTGCCTTCCGGGAAAATCAGCACGGTTTCACCGCGCCCCAGACGCTCACGGCAGGCGGGCAGCAGGGCGTCCGCCTGATCGTTGATCAGATAATCCGCCGCCCGTATGACTCCGCCGAGAAACGGGTTTTTGAGTAGCGCGTTTTTCACCAGACAGTCGGTTTCCGGCATCACCGAGGCGATAAGCACGTAATCAATAAGCGTCGGGTGATTAGCGACCACCAGACAGCCGTGTTCATTATCCAGTATGGCTTTGCCTTCAATGCGGTAATCAAGAACGCCCACCGCCCGCGCCGCCCGCAGAAAGAAGCGGAAACTGGCCGCAATACTGCGGCGCGCCAGGCGTCGGCGTTTGTCCGGATTACGCTGGACGAGCAGCAAAAGGTTGAACCACACCACCGAGAGCGCCAGCCCGCCAAGGCCGAACAGCGCGAAGCACAGGCCGGTCATCGCCAGCCGCCACAGCCAGTTCAGCCGCGCCGGGAGGCGTTTCATGATTTGCTCCACAGCCAGTCTGCGCGTTCGCCCTCAACGCAGAAGGCCGCCTCGTGCCTCAGATAGCCGCGCAGGAATTGCAGGCTTTGCGGCAACGGGTTTTCCTGACGGGTCGCACGCGGGCGGGTTTCGCAACGGTATTCATCCCCGCTTCCAGCACCAGCGCGAATGACCAGGCCCAGGTGGGCATATCCGCAGGCAGATAAGGATGGTAAAACGGCGGCAACTGGCCGTCGAAGTCCACCATCAATACGCGCTGATAGCCCGCATGAAACAGGGTCAGCGCTTCGATCAAGCCTTGCTGGAAAGTGTCCTGTCCGGCGGAGAGCGATGACGACACCAGCGGTTGCTTCGCGGTGATGGTCAGATTGCCCACCGATGAGTTATGCACCGACATGGCGAAGTCAGTCGGCGAGATCGGCTGTTCGGCAGCAATCGCTTCCAGAATGCGAAAGTTGCGCTCCAGTTCGCCGTGACGACTGGTGAACAACACCGCGTCGGGAGCATGGCGGGCGTAGCATCGCCAGCCCGCTGTCCACCGCCAGACGGCTGCCGGAATTCAAACGGCGGGCTGGTCATCATGGGCAATTCGGCAGGTTTGGCCTGTGGGGCGGCCGGATCGATGGATCGATCCTGTTGCGCCCAGGCGAGCCAGTCAGCGGCATCGCTTAATCCCGGCGCGCGGGCTTGCCAGTCAAGGATGTTCAGTGAAAATTTCATCTACACGCTTTCCGCGCTTTTTGTTACTGATTACGCCACTCTGCGGCAACCGGCTGGCCGGTTTGCTGCGGGAGGCATTTTTTCCGGCATACCAGCAGGGTATGCCCGACGCCCAGATCGTCGAGCCGTTGTTCAATCTCAAACCCAGCCTGTTCCACCAGCGCCATAAACGTGGCGGCGCTGTAAAAACGGCTGTTGCCATTCGCCATAGCGGCGAAATACAGCGACGAGGCGTTCAGACTGAAGGCGGCGGCCTCGAATCTCTGTGCATCCCAGAATGGTTCCAGAATGCAAACGCGGGCATCCGGCTTCATCACCCGGAAGATATGGCCCAATATTGTGACGATGTGTTCCGCGCTGAAGCAGTCCAGGAACTGGCTCATCCACCATATGTCGGCATCGCCAGGCAGCGGCGCATCGCTGAGCAGATCCACCGCGTGGAAATCAATGCGATCGCTGAAGCCGTTGGCGGCGATGTTTTCCTGCGCCAGCGCGATTTGTTGCGGTAGGTCCAGAATGGTGACGCTAACCGCCGCGTTATAGCGGCAACAGCGAAGGGCCCATTTACCGGTATTTCCGCCCACGTCGTACAGCTTTTTCGGCGCAAGTTCAAATACGTGCGGCAAGGCCGCATTAAAGGCCGCGTCAGAATAATAATGATCGAATGCGAACCAACTGCCCCGCGCCCGTTCAGGTAATTGCGACAGGGCTGGATAGATTGTCGGCCAGTCGCCAAAAACTTTTAATCCTTCCGGTTTTCCGGTGCGCAGGGCGTCCTGAAGATAAAACAGCCCTTGATAACAAACATCACGGGTGAAATCCATATTCACACGGGTCATCGGGTCGTGAAGTAAGAAATGTCCGACCTTAGCGATGCGATAATGTTCATTTTGCCGGGTGACGATACGTCCGCTCAAACCCATATCCAGCAGTACGCTAACCGCATATTTATCGAGAGTACAATTTTCTTCGATATTTTCTAATGTGGCTCCCGAATTTCCCTGATTATCAAGAAAAGCGAGGATGCCGCTGTCCCGTAATATAACGGCGGTTTGAAAAAGCATCGGAGCAAACGCGATATGTTGCGCTTCGGTAATAGCCTCCAGGGCGGAGAGTGTATCCCGATCGTAGTCATGACGCACGGTGCCTTCCTTAACCAGAGGTAAACAAAAAAACCGGCCGGGTAAGGCCGGTTTTTAATTCGTTGAATTTACAGGTTTGCGCCAGCGGACAGATTAATCTGGATATCCTGATTCAGGTTGTTTACCCAGTGATTGTAATTTTTATGAATTTTGCCATTGGCGGCTTGCAGGTTCAGGCTGCTGTCATAAATGATGGAATAGCGGTTAGCGGAATAAGGAATGCGCACTTCCGCAACGTGATCGCGTGCCTGTAAACGCCCTTTAATAACGCCTGGGCCAGCATCGGTCATGACCCATTTGCGCTGTACGCCCGCTTTCAGAATGGCGGTGCGGACCTGTTCGGCGGTGTGGTTGCCTGCCACCGTCGCATTGACTTGTTCAACCGGCGCGGTACGCGCACAGCCTGCCAGTGCGCCAGCCACAGCGATGGCCGCGAAAATTTTCACGATTTTCTTCATACACTCTCCATAGACGTTTCATCAAAACAGCTTAATTACCGCGTGCGCCGAAGCACATGGGGAAAAATGATTTGCTGGCTCACAACCACCAGTCTGCGAAACTGTGTAATGGACGGCGAAAACAGATGTATGAAGTTTTTATAAACCATTAAAAATAATGGCATTGTCATCCGTGGCGTTTTCGCTGTTCCTTTTGTTTTTCCGGTTTAAACACCCTGAAGGGCAATAATGGTAAGTTAACAAAAAGTGCTGTGCAATATATTGTCGTGGATAAGGACATTCTTAAGTGAAATAACCACGCTTTTGTTAAGTTTCCTGCAAAAATATCCGTAAGTGGTACATGCTATATCCCTGTGACGCCAGCACGATTACGCATAAAACATCACGTCGTGATTAGAATAAAAGCACGTGAAATTAACATGGGATAACGTTTTGTGCCGGTAAAATAGTACTGCGCCAGGCTTATTGCCTGGCGCGTCGTTTTTCTCTTTTAATACCCGGAGAAGAGGCTAGCCGGGAAGGCGACTTTTCGGTCGACCCGGACCCAGCAATACGGCAACCTTGCTGCCGCCCACAGTGGTTTCCATCCAGATTTTACACACGCTGGTCAGCGGTACCGAAAGCAGCATTCCCACGGGCCCCAGCAGCCATCCCCAGAACAGCAACGACAGGAAAACCACCAGCGTGGACATGCCCAGACGGTGGCCCATCATGCGCGGCTCCACCATATTTCCCAGCACCATATGCACCACCAGGAATAGCGAGCCCACCAGCACGAATTCGTAGACGCCGTTAAATAGCAGCGCCTGGATCATCGGCGGGATCGCGGAGATCACCGAACCGATATTAGGGATGTAGTTAAGCAAAAAGCCCAGTACCCCCCACATCAGGGCGAACTGAATGCCCATTAATTCCAGCCCCAGCCAGATAATGAACCCGGTCCAGAGACTGATGAGCGTTTTCAGCGCCAGGTAATGGCTCACCCCCTTCAGTGCCCGGTGCAGGCCGGCGATATGAATCTGCGGGTTTGAGAGGGCGAAGCGCAGTTTGTACGGCAAATGGCGCACTTCGAACAGCATAAAAACCACCGTCATCACCAGCAGCACGATACTGGCCATCGCGCCGGAAAGCTGGGTCATCAGCGTGGTGGCGTAAGTCATCACTTTCTCTGAATCCATGCGTTTTAACATGCGTTCAGGCGAAACGTGCAGGTTCAGGAAAGGGAAGATTTCCTGCAGATCAAGCAACCTGCGGGTAAGTTCCTTATTGTACTTGGGCAGCATCGCAATGAACTCATTGAGTGAGGCTGCCAGAACGCCAAATAACAGCGTCAGCGCCACCAGCATCACCACCACCACAATGGTGATCGACATGGTGCGATTAAAGCCCCGACGTAAAAACCAGGTCACCAGCGGATTGAGTACGATGGCAAAGAACAACGCCAACAGCATGGGCACCAGTATGTCCGCCGCAGCGTGAATACCTGCCAGGATAATGACCAGCGCCGCCAGTTTTTGCAGCATGTGAAGACCGACTTTATCCGTCGGAGGGGAAGTGAGATTTGGGTTCATTTTTGCCATCTGCGTGGAATATCCTTGATTCGCCCAGCGCAGGGGATCTGCAATTAACGGGACGACGGATAAAGTGTAGTGCCTGGCGGATAAGGTGATGGAGTAGATCGCTCTGAAAGTCGCGCTGTCAGGGTATATACTCAACCCTTATTTTCATTTCCGGTAATTGTCATGCCTGAAGCCGCTGAACCGGCAATAAGCGGATTGCGTTTAAATCTGCGCATCGTTTCTGTCGCCATGTTTAATTTTGCCAGCTATCTCACTATCGGCCTGCCGCTGGCCGTACTTCCTGGTTATGTCCACGAAGTGATGGGCTTTAGCGCGTTCTGGGCGGGGCTGGTCATCAGCCTTCAGTATTTGGCTACACTGCTCAGCCGTCCTTACGCCGGGCGCTACGCCGATCTGTTCGGGCCTAAGAAAATCGTCATATTCGGGCTGTGCGGCTGTTTCCTCAGCGGGCTGGGTTACTTTCTGGCGGGGCTGAGCGCCGATGCCGCGCTGGTAAGCCTGGTATTACTGTGCCTGGGGCGTCTGATTCTGGGGATCGGCCAGAGCTTTGCCGGGACCGGCTCGACACTGTGGGGCGTTGGGGTTGTCGGTTCGCTGCATATTGGCCGGGTCATTTCGTGGAACGGTATTGTGACCTACGGCGCGATGGCCATCGGCGCGCCGCTTGGGGTGTGGGTTTTCCATCAGGGCGGTATGCAACTCCTGGCTGGCGTGATTATGGGGATCGCGCTGATCGCCATCCTGTGCGCGCTGCCGCGCAAACCGGTCACCGCCAGTAAAGGCAAGCCGCTGCCGTTCCGGGCGGTGCTGGGCAAAGTATGGCTGTATGGCATGGCGCTGGCGCTGGGCTCGGCGGGTTTTGGGGTAATCGCGACCTTCATTACGCTGTTCTATGATGCGAAAGGGTGGGACGGCGCAGCGTTTGCGTTAACCCTGTTCAGCGCGGCGTTCGTCGGCACCCGGCTACTGTTCCCGAATGGCATTAACCGGCTCGGCGGGCTAAATGTCGCGCTGATCTGTTTTTCTATTGAAATTATTGGACTGCTGCTGGTGGGCATGGCGTTCAGCCCGTGGATGGCGAAGCTGGGTACTTTTCTCACCGGCGCGGGATTTTCGCTGGTGTTCCCGGCGCTGGGCGTGGTGGCGGTGAAGGCGGTCCCGGCGCAGAACCAGGGCAGCGCGCTGGCGACCTATACGGTATTTATGGATTTGTCGCTGGGCATCACCGGCCCGCTGGCGGGTTTACTGATGGCCTGGGCAGGGGTATCAAGCATCTACCTGGCGACGGCGGTACTGGTGGCGCTGGCGGCAGGGTTGACGCTGAAGCTGCGGGCATCATCCCGGCACTCAGGTGCAGGCACGGATCTTTAGGAGCGCCTGCACCAGTGTTAGCTGGCGGTTGGCTGAGTAAGTCGCTTTTCAAACGCCGTTCTGGGCATGACCTCTTAATCCACCGTCAGTGAGATTAACGCAGACGTCATGTGTGCCGCTCAGTCAATGTCATCAAATTAAGCGATAGTCAGACCGACGGGACGTTTACTCCGGGGGCTGGCAATACCCGATCGCGACTTTTGCTGCCATATCATTGGAGCAGAACAGCGACCTGAGTGGCTGTCATGGCGTTTTAATACGTTACTCGCTCATTCCAGAAATCGCTGTAGATGATGTTTCCGTCACAGTGCTTCCAGGTGATTTTTTCATAGCGCATAAGAACCGTTTCAAGGTGCGTCCCGGTGCCTGCACCCGGATAAAGGTCTGGTGTAATAGAGGTGATTTTTACATCCTCCAGCAGGATATTAAAATACTCCTGCTCTAAACCAGCCTCATTTATCTGGTACATTTTTATGGTGGCTGATTGTAGTGTTCTGCCTGTACTCAGCGCCCGAAATAAAAGCGGGCTGACAGAGTCAAATTCCTTCTGCAACATAACAGGCATATGTATTCGAGTGCCTGTCAATTTACCGCTATTCCCATCCACGGGTATGCTGACGTTGTGAGTGAATGACGTTAACTCAATGGCACCCTCGCGTCCGAATACCAATGAAGAACCTTTCATGGGCGATCCGTTCTCATCTTTCAAAAATAAATAAGCTGGGTTTGACATAAAAATCCTGTTTATGAAAGTTAATCATACTTATCAAAACGCCCGAAGATAAGCGGATGCACAATGATAAATATGATAAGTGCAATGAATGTTAATAATACCCAGTGGTCAGGTACCAGCCACACGAACAAAGAGGCACAGGCAAAAATATAAACGGGGAATAAAATATCCGTAAAAAGAATAGATAGCAGGCTCTTAAACATGTTATTTGCCCTTTAAGTCTTCATAAAGCACATCGAAGCTCTTACAGAATCCCATTTGTACTTTCTTTATCAGATCTGAGAGGAACGGCTCAATAAAATAGTAAAGCATCTCCAGCTGTGCGGTATACAGGATAGCGTAATACTCCGGGTCCAGGGTTTTCAGGCGACGGGCGGCAAGCGCGCACTTCTGGTCCGTACCAACCAGTTGAAGCGCCATGACAACAGCAGGTACGCGTCGTGCAAGCCGTTCGACGGCAATATCTGAAAGCAAACCTGATGCCGAAAGAGATTTAGCCAGCGCCAGTGCTATCGCTAAACGTGCAGTCTTGCTTGCCGGGATGTTTTTAACCAACCCGGTAACGTTTGAATCCGTCTTGCGAACGCGATTATCTTCATTTCCATTATCTGAGTCATTTATCATCCTTTCAAAATAAAGATAGAGCATTTGTGCTATTACGTCACGATACCGGTAAACAGACATAATTGAGAGATACATTCTCTTTTCTTCCGCGTGAAGTTCATCGCATACGTCGTGATAGCCGGGGAATAAACATGATGAATACCAGCTTATACGCTCCATCCCTGAGTAAATATCAGAACCGATCCCCTTTAACTGTTTCCATGTTCCAGTAACGCCTTTCTGCCCATAAATCGCCAGGTGCCGGTCGCTCTGGAATTTCATTTTTAAATAATCCGATGTTTGCATAACGTATCCATACGAAAAGTGGAGTTGCACAAATATACGTTGAAAATTTAGTTTTGGGAAATGGTGTTCAGCCGGTATTACTGGGCGTAATAACCGGAATATTTAAGGTGAAGGGGGAATAAATTAGCGGGAATAAAATAGACAGTAAGTTTGGCCTGCTCTGGACTGAACGGCTGATTTAAATAACACGCTACTGTTATTTCGACCACTCTACTGACATATCATACATGTCATTTCGCGCTGTGCTTTTATTGAAGCATAATTGCCATCCGCTGAAATCGCCGATGCCGAATCTTCTGTTATCGAGTGGCGTTGTCTGCGCACGGATGTCATAACCAAAGCGGCGCATCTGATGGCACGGTAAAGCCCCTCTGCGCAGTAAACAGGGCACCGCCACTTCATCAAACAAAAAAGCCTGCTGGCTTTCACCGGCAGGCTTTCGTCACTGAAGCGTGAAGGGTTACTTCACATCCAGCGTATTAATGATGTTTTCAGCAGTGGCCTGCGCCTGCTGCTGATTGTCGGCAGGCAGGGTAATTTGCAGGGTCAGCAGTTTGTTATCCACTTTTCCCAGCACCACGGATGAGTAGGCGGTCTGGCCTTTCGCGGAAATAATGCTGTCGAGTTGCTGTAGGGTGTGACCTTTGACCTCGATAGATTTATTGGTCACCACCTGCAACTGCGGGTCGCGGCTGCGTTGCTGATCTTCAAGGCGTTTTGCCAGCACATCCAGGCCTTCAGTGGTATCGTCGCCGACGATGACAATCACCGCTTTCTGGCCAGTGGCGTCAGAATACACGTGCATATTGTTGGCCTGGGTACCCAGCTTACCGCTCTGGTCGGTCATATCTGCCGGCACCGAGAAACTCAGTTTGCCATCAAGCAGCGTGACGTTTTGGGCCGCCGCGTTACTTGCGGCCGCGTTGCCTTCCGCCGCCTTGCTGCTGTCATTGTTGTCGCAGGCCGCCAGCCCCATCACCAGCAGGCCAATCCCGACATATTTAACCAGATTGCGCATTGAATTCTTCCTTTACGATAACGGTCAAGTGACCTTGTAGCGCATCTTATCACAAGAATTCCTGGCGACCGTCAACCGGGCTGGAACCGCGCGAAATCAGATTTATCTGCCAGTTTTTTCAACAGCATGTTCAGCAATATGCCGTACATCGGCAGGAAGAATACGATGCTGATAAGGACTTTGAAGCTGTAATCCACCAGCGCGATTTCAACCCAGTGATCGGCCATAAAGGCATCCGGGCTGCGCCAGAAGGCGATAAAGAAAAAGGCGAGCGTATCGCTGGCGTTGCCGAAGATGGTTGATGCGGTCGGGGCCAGCCACCAGTGGCGGCTTTTGCGCAGGCGGTTAAAGACGTGGACATCAAGGATTTGCCCCAGGGCATAGGCCATAAAGCTCGCCGTTGCGATGCGCGCCACGAACAGGTTGAAGTGTGCTAACGCCTCAAACCCTTGCCAGCTTCCCATATAAAACAGCGACGAAATACCGTAGGAAATGATCAGTGCCGGGATCATTACCGCAAAGATGATGCGACGCGCTAATGGTGCGCCAAAAATGCGCACGGTCAGGTCGGTAGCCAGGAAGATAAAGGGGAAACTGAACGCGCCCCAGGTGGTGTGAAAACCGAAAATCGTGATCGGCAATTGCACCAGATAGTTACTGGACGTGATGACCAGTAAATGAAACAGCGATAGCCAGATAAGCGCATTGCGGCGCTGGCGTAATGTAAACGTCGTCATATTGTGACCTTTTTGTCGGATGGGGTGAGGGAACCCAGAAGAAAACCGCCGCATGATACTGCTTCAGGCCTGGTTTGCAATGGTTAATTTTAACGCAATCGTTAACCTCGCTTGCGCCGGTTGTCTGGCGGGGTAAACTAAGGCGTTTTTTCATCCGTGAGACAATCATGACCGACCTTTTTACTCACCCCGACCATACGCTGGATGCGCTGGGGCTCCGCTGCCCTGAACCGGTGATGATGGTGCGCAAAACCGTGCGCAGTATGGAGACCGGCGAAACGTTGCTGGTTATCGCCGACGATCCTGCCACCACCCGCGACATTCCAGGTTTTTGCCGTTTTATGGAGCATGAACTGATTGCGTCGCAAACGGAAACTCTGCCCTATCGCTATCTGCTTCGTAAAAAACACTGACAACTCAGGCGCAGAGTGATAAATCTCTGCCCTGAACCCCCGGTGCATTCTCTTTAAACCCCTGTTTCATTTTTTGCCGCTTTTGTGAGGTGCTTCACCACGTCTTTTAACATCTTCGGTTAGTTTATAAACGGAAAATCAAAACAACGTTTTACCCTCTTACATCCGTACCTTCTGGAGCTGAACCGATGAAAAAGACTTTTATTCCGGCCTTAGCTGGGTTGTGCCTCTCCACCGTCTTATTCGCACCGACCGTACTGGCGCAGACTATTAAAGCCGCCGACGTTCACCCGCAGGGATATCCCAACGTGGTGGCCGTGCAAAACATGGGTGAAAAGCTCAAACAACAAACTAACGGCGATCTTGAAATCAAAGTATTCCCTGGCGGCGTATTAGGGGATGAAAAACAGATGATCGAACAGGCGCAAATGGGCGCTATCGATATTATCCGCGTCTCCATGGCCCCGGTTGCCGCCATCCTGCCGGATATCGAAGTCTTTACCCTGCCGTATGTTTTCCGCGATGAAGACCATATGCACAAAATCATCGACGGCGATATTGGCAAACAAATCGGCGAGAAGCTGACAAACAATCCGAAATCCAAACTGGTGTTCCTGGGCTGGATGGATTCCGGCACCCGTAACCTGATCACCGTTAAGCCAGTGCTGAAACCGGAAGATCTGAAAGGGATGAAAATCCGCGTTCAGGGTAGTCCGGTTGCGCTGGCCACGCTGAAAGCCATGGGCGCCAACTCGGTTGCAATGGGCGTGAGTGAAGTGTACAGCGGCATGCAAACCGGTGTGATCGACGGTGCGGAAAACAACCCGCCAACGTTTATCGCGCATAACTACATGCCGATTGCCAAAAACTACACCCTGAGCGGCCACTTCATTACCCCGGAAATGCTGCTCTATTCCAAAGTGAAATGGGACAAACTGAGCGCCGATCAGCAGCAAAAAATTCTGACCCTCGCCCGCGAAGCGCAGATGGAACAGCGCAAACTCTGGGATGCGTATAACGCCGAGGCGCTGGAAAAAATGAAGGCAGGCGGCGTGCAGTTCCATGACATTGATAAATCCGTATTCGTTAAAGCCACAGAGCCCGTGCGCGCCCAGTTTGGCGACAAGCATCAGGATCTGATGAAAGCGATAGCAGACGTTAAGTAATCTCAGGCGCCGGCTCGTCCGGCGCGTTTTCCCGGAGTACTTATGACCCCTTTCTATATAAAGTGGATGGATCGCCTGTACCTGCTCGCCATGTTCGTGGCCGGGTTTTCGCTGTTGATCATGACGGTAGTGATCCCGATTGGCATCTTTTCCCGCTACGTACTGAACCGTGGCGAGTCGTGGCCTGAGCCCATTGCGATTATTTGCATGGTGACATTTAGCTTTGTGGGTGCGGCGGTCAGCTATCGCGCCAACTCGCATATTGCGGTCAACATGTTGACTGACCGTATTCCTCCGGCCATGCAGCGCCTGTGCGCTAAAGTGGTGGATTTATTGATGCTGTCTATATCGGGGCTGATGTTTTGGTACAGCGCTTTGCTGTGTATCGAACTCTGGGACCAGCCCGTGGCGGAATTCCCGATTTTAACGTCCGGGGAAAGCTACCTGCCGCTGCCAGTTGGCTCGGCCATCATCATTCTGTTTGTTATTGAGCGGCTGTTGTTCGGTTCCCAGGAGAATCGTCCGGTAGTGCTTATCGGCAATCACGGTTAACGGGGGCATCATGGACGCGTTCGTTTTACTTTTTACGTTGGGCGTATTATTGGCGGTCGGCATGCCGGTGGCCTTTGCGGTAGGGCTGAGCGCGGTCGTTGGCGCGCTGTATATTGAACTGCCGCTGGAAGCGTTAATGATTCAAATCACCAGTGGCGTGAACAAATTCAGCCTGCTGGCGATCCCGTTCTTTATCCTGGCGGGGGCTATTATGGCGGAAGGCGGCATAGCGCGCCGCCTGGTGAACTTCGCTTATATTTTCGTGGGCTTTATTCGCGGCGGGCTTTCGCTGGTGAATATCGTTGCCTCGACCTTTTTCGGCGCGATTTCCGGTTCGTCGGTGGCGGATACCGCTTCCATCGGCAGCGTAATGATCCCGGAAATGGAGAGAAAGGGTTATCCACGCGAATACGCGGCGGCGGTGACCGCCAGCGGCTCGGTGCAGGCGATCCTGATCCCACCCAGCCATAACTCGGTGATTTACTCACTGGCGGCAGGCGGCACGGTGTCGATTGCCACGCTGTTTATCGCGGGCGTGCTGCCAGGGTTGCTGCTGGGTGTGGGGTTGATGGTGATGTGCATGGGCTTCGCCCACCGCCGTGGCTATCCGAAAGGCGAGCGTATCCCGTTCAAACAGGCGCTGAAGATTTTCTTTGACGCGCTCTGGGGCCTGATGACCGTGGTGATCATTATGGGCGGGATCCTGACCGGCGTGTTTACCGCAACGGAATCCGCGGCGGTGGCCTGTATCTGGTCGTTCTTCGTGACCATGTTTATCTACCGTGATTACAAGTGGAGCGAGCTGCCGAAGCTGATGTTCCGCACGGTAAAAACGGTCACTATCGTGATGATCCTTATCGGCTTCGCGGCGGCGTTTGGCGCAGTGATGACCTATATGCAACTGCCGATGCGCATCACCGAATTCTTCACCTCGTTGTCGGATAACAAATACGTCATCCTGATGTACCTGAACATCATGCTGCTGCTGGTGGGCACGCTGATGGATATGGCACCGCTGATCCTGATCCTTACACCGGTGCTGTTGCCGGTGACCAATATGCTGGGGATCAACCCGGTGCACTTTGGGATGATCATGATGGTGAACCTGGGCATTGGCCTGGTGACGCCGCCGGTCGGCTCGGTACTGTTCGTGGCGAGCGCCGTGAGTAAGCGCAAAATCGAGGAAGTGGTGCGTTCAATGCTGCCGTTCTACGCCATGCTGCTGGTGGTGCTGGCGCTGGTAACCTATGTTCCGGCCATTTCGCTCTGGTTGCCGGGTGTGCTGGGAATGATGTAACAGGGGCGAACAGGTTTATCTCGACCCTGGCGACTGAGCCCGGCATGTGCCGGGCTCTTTTGTTTATTTCCTTGCCAAAAGCCTTAACGCATTGGCGGTCACCAGCACCGTCGCGCCGGTATCGGCCAGCACTGCCAGCCACAGACCGGTCAGACCGAGCAGCGTCGTGACCAGAAACAGCCCCTTTAAGCCCAGCGCAATGGCGATGTTTTGCCGGATGTTGGCATGGGTGGCGCGGGCCACGCTAATCATGCCCGCAAGCTCCGTCAGGCGGTTATGGGTGAGGGCGGCGTCGGCGGTTTCCAGCGCCACGTCGGTGCCGCTGCCCATCGCGATGCCAATCGTCGCTGCCTTCATCGCTGGCGCATCGTTAATGCCGTCGCCGACCATCGCCAGCGGAGCGTGCTGATTAAGTCGGTTCACTTCCGCCACCTTATCGGCAGGCAGCAGTCCCGCCCGGAATTCCAGGCCAAGCTCACCGGCAATGGCTGCCGCGGCGCGAGGGTTATCGCCCGTCAGGATCACGCCCTGAACGCCGAGCTGCTTCAGGTCCTGAACTGCCCTGAGCGCATCCGGGCGCAGGGTGTCGCGCAACGCCAGCGTGCCCAGCAATTGCTGGTCGCGCACCAGCGCCACCACGGTCTGGCCCTGCGCTTCCTGCTGTTCCACTGCGGCGTGCGCGGCGGCGTCCAGTATCCCTGCGGGGAGTTTATCCGGCGCGCTGAGCAGGTAGGTTTCACCTTCAACCCGCGCTTCAATGCCAATACCCGCCAGCGTGCGCTGATTATCGGTAACGGGCAGCGCAATGCCCTGGCGTTTGGCCTGTTCGACAATCGCCAGCGCTAACGGATGCGTCGAGCCTTGTTCAATCGCGGCCGCCAGGCGCAACAACGTGCTTTCATCGCAATCCGCTGCTGGCGAGACCGTCGTCACCTGGGGTTTGCCGAGCGTCAGGGTGCCGGTTTTATCAAACGCCACCTGGCGGATTTGCCCAAGCTGCTCCAGCGCCGCGCCGCCTTTGATCAGCGCGCCACGGCGGGCAGCGGCGGCAAGACCGGACGTAATCGCTGCGGGTGTGGAAATCACCAGGGCGCACGGACAGCCGATCAGTAATAACGTCAGCCCCTTATAAATCCACGGTAGCCACGGCATACCCATAAACAGCGGCGGGAGCACGGCAACCAGTAACGCAAAGGCCATGATGGCCGGGGTATAGATACGGCTGAACCGGTCAATAAAGCGTTCGACAGGCGCGCGGCGCTCTTCAGCTTCTTCAATCAGCCGTAATATCCGGTCAATGGCACTGTCGCCGGGTTCGGAGAGCACTTCCAGCGTGACAAGCCGGTCAACGCTGGTGGCACCTGCGGCAACGCTGTCGCCCTGGCGACGTTCAACGGGCACCGATTCGCCGGTCAGGGCGCTTTCATCAAAGCTGGCGAAGGGCGACAGCAGTTTCCCGTCGGCGGGCAGCCTGCCGCCTGCCGCCACTTCGATAACATCGCCGGGATGAAGTTCGCCCAGCGCGACCGTTTCCCGCTGATCGCCATTGAGACGGGTGGCGGTTTCCGGTTTCAGCGCGATCAATGCACTGACGCCCTGGCGCGCACGGTTTGCTGCCCAGCCTTCCAGCCGTTCGCCGATTAAAAACAGCACCAGCACCATAGCGGCTTCGGCAGTGGCACCAATGAACAGCGCACCGATGGCGGCAACGCTCATTAAGGTTTCAATGGCGAACGGATTGCCGCTGCGCATCAGGCGCACGGCCTGACGTGCGATGGGCCACAGGCCGACCAGGGTGGTGGCGATAAACGCCATTTCCCCGGCCGCAGGATGAAATTGCGCCAGGAGCCAGCTTATCGCCATCAGCCCAATCAGGCCGATGAGCGGGAGGTTTTCACGCCAGGCAAAAGGGCTGACCGGCGCAGATTGCGGCGCGGAGGTATCAGACAGGGTGTATCCCGCTTTGCGGATCGCCGCTTCAACCTGCTGGCGCACATCGTCAGTGGCATCCACCACGAGCTTTTCCGTCGCGAACATCACCTGCACCTGGCTGACGCCGCTAATCTGGCGCGCCGCGTTTTCAACTTTGCGGGCGCAGGCCGCGCAGTCCATGCCCTGCACATGCCAGCTGTAACGCTGGTTCGCGCCGGAAGGCAACACCTCGGGTTGAGGCGACGGAGAGGCGCAGCAGGCGTCGCCACAGCAAGGGGCCTGCGCATTCAGCGGCTTCAGTGTTGATGTCCCGAACGTTGGGACGGTTTTGCCCTTGGGCGTAAGAGTCGGCATGGCACCCTCCGGTAACGATAAATTTCTCATTACCGGAAGGTTACACTCTGGAGTCCACTCCAGAGTCAAGCCATAGATGCGTTTTTCTGGAAATATTACAGATACAGCGAGCGAACAATCAGAAAATGCCCGGCAAAGTAGCAGGCCGAGGCGATAGCGTTATCCGCAGTAAAGCGTTTACGGTAATGGCTGCCCAGCCAGACCACATTACTCAGCAGCAGTAGCGCCGCGCCCACAAAGGCCGACAGGCTGGTGTCGGTGGGGCGGAAGAACCACAATTCCCCTGCCAGCCACACCATCACCAGCGTCATACCGATGAAGGTACAGATTGGCCAGCGTAACTCTTCAAGACGTGTCCAGATCACGGCAATCAGCGCCGCGCCGATGATGATGAGCGCCAGCGGCAACGGCCAGAAGAACGAGAGCGTCATCTGACTGGCGAAATAGATGGTGTAAAGAAGATGGGATAAGAAAAACGCGCCGATAGCGTACAGCAGACGTTCGCGGGAAAGCAGCGTCAGCGCGTCGCCCACCAGCGTTGCCAGCAGGCCGGCGACCACCAGGTAACCCAGCGCTTCGAACATCGGCGCCTGCCACGCCAGCAGCAGCAGTAACAGCAGCGTAACCGGTTTAAAAACCCAACGTTGCCATGCGGGGCCGCGATAGGAGGCATCCACATACAACCAGGCGGAGAAACAGACAGCAATAAACGACCAAAGCATGATAAGTCCCTGATTCAGTTATTGTAACGCGCACCCGTTGTACGCGGCTCTGTCTTTCAGTCTAGTGTCCCGCCGGGGCAGATGACAATGCTTATCAAGCCAGAGTATTCTAAAAAGCGCCTCAACAATGAGAATGCCGTAATGAGTAAAATCCCACTTTTCCTGATAGTTATCATCGCGATAATCGTCATTGCCGCCTCTTTTCGCTTTGTGCAACAGCGCCGGGAAAATGCCAGTAATGACGCCGCGCCCGTGCTGCAAAAACAGGTTGAGGTGACCAGTAAACGCGAAAAACCGGCCAACGATCGCCGTTCGCGCCAGCGCGACGTGACTCCCGCAGGCGACGAGATGCGCTATGAAGCTCGTTTTAAACCGCAGCAGGGTGGGCTGGAGATGACGTTCCGGCTTGACGCCGCGGCGTATCATCAACTGACGGTGGGTGAGAAAGGCGTGCTGTATGTTCAGGGAACGCGATTTGTGCGTTTCGAGGCGCAGCCGTAGCCGCACCTGGGTGTCATTACTTTAATTTTTGCCTTTTCTGCCAGGCCAGCAGTTCGAAAACGCCAAACAGAAAAATACGGAACTGCTCCGGCTTACCCATCGGCGGCGCATCTTTCGGTTGCGTGGCTTTTAGCATGGCCAGTTGCAACCCATGCATCAGCACCATAAAGATCAGCGCCACGTTGACGAAAATATTGAGCGGACGCGGGAAGGGTTGGATTAGATTCAAAATCAAAAACCCCCACACGCACAGCATCAGCAGCCGTCCCAGATTAATCAGCATCTCTCGCTCCTTGCGATTCACGTAAATAAAGGCGATAGGCCACCTGGCCTGCCACTTTTTCCCGGTGCAAATGCCAGCTTGCCGGGACTGACGGCATCCCGTTTTCCACTTCGCTTTCAACGTAGATCAGCGCGTCATCCGCGAGCCAGCCGTTTTTCTCCAGCAGGTTCAGCGTTTCGTCGAGCAGGCCTTTGCGAAACGGCGGATCGACGAACACGATGTCGTGCGGCGTACCGGTTTGATTAAGGTAGTTCAGGGTATTGGTATTAACCACTTGCACGTTGGCGGCTTTCAGGGTCGCCAGATTTTTTTGCAGTTGCTGCGCCACGGCGCGTTCCATTTCCAGCAGTGTGGCATGTGCGGCGTAGCGGGAGAGCGACTCAAGGCCTAATGCGCCACTGCCTGCGAAGCAGTCAAGACAACGTGCGTCCACCATGTGCGGTGCCAGCCAGTTGAACAGCGTTTCGCGCACCCGATCGGTGGTGGGGCGCAGGCCGGGGCTGTCGGTTACCGGGAGTTTCCGGCCTCGCCATTGGCCGCCGATGATACGAATCTGGCCGCTGCCAGAAGAGCTGGGTTTCTTCATGCTGTTCACTGCGCTTAATCATTTGGCCTGCTATTCTAGCGGCGCAGGCCGCCAGGTGAAACCTCAATCCGTCGGCGTGATGCGCTGACGGGAAAGTGATAGAATAACGTATTCATTCGTAAAAAATTTAGCGCCCGCGCTGTGATTGCGCGGGGATGCTGCCAGGATTCAACAGCGAGGGGTGTAGTCGCCAATGGCAAAAGATAAAAAAAGGGGCTTTTTTTCCTGGCTGGGTTTCGGCCAAAAAGAGCAGGAGCCGGACGTTGAACAGCAGCAGGTAACAGAGCGGGACGTTCAGAATCAGGTTACCGAACTGCCGCCGGAAAGCGTCGACGAGCCGATCGCGAAGGCTGACGCGCCAGAGGCTGAGGCACAATCGCCGGTAGCTGAAGACGTGGAATCCTCAGCTCCTCATACCCTTGACGAATCCGAGGCGTTCGCTGAAGAAGTGGTGGAAATCAGCGAGCAGCAGGCAAACCAGGTTGTTGAAGACGCGCCTGCGGCACCGCAGACCGTTGCCGATGAGGTCGTCGACCATATAGAACAGGTCATCGCCGAATCGGAGCGCAATGAGCCCGTCCAGCAGGCAGAAACCAATATTGAGCACGAGACACTGCCGCTGCCGGAAGAGGTTGCGGAACATGATATCGAGCCTGAAGAGTGGCAGGCCGAGCACGAACTGCAGGTCGCAGACGAGCCGGAAATCAGCGATGAGGAACTGGAAGCGCAGGCGCTGGCGGCAAACCAGCTGGCGCAGGAATCCGATGACGATGTGGAACAGGCCGCGCCTGACGTGGCGATGCCGGTACAGGAGAAGCCCACCAAAGAGGGCTTCTTCGCCCGCCTTAAGCGCAGCCTGATTAAAACCAAAGAAAATCTCGGTTCCGGATTTATCAGTCTGTTCCGCGGTAAAAAAATCGATGATGATCTGTTTGAAGAACTGGAAGAGCAGTTGCTGATTGCCGATGTGGGCGTGGAAACGACCCGCAGAATCATCACCAACCTCACCGAAGGGGCCAGCCGCAAGCAGTTACGCGACGCAGAAGCGTTATATGGCCTGCTGAAAGAAGAGATGGGTGAAATCCTCGCCAAAGTAGACGAACCGCTGAATATCGAAGGCAAAACGCCGTTCGTTATCCTGATGGTCGGCGTTAACGGCGTAGGGAAAACCACCACTATCGGCAAACTGGCGCGCCAGTTTGAGCAGCAGGGCAAATCGGTCATGCTGGCGGCGGGCGATACCTTCCGTGCCGCGGCGGTGGAGCAGCTCCAGGTGTGGGGCCAGCGCAATAACATTCCGGTGGTGGCACAGCATACCGGCGCCGATTCCGCTTCCGTTATTTTCGATGCCATTCAGGCGGCGAAAGCGCGCAATGTCGATGTATTGATTGCAGATACCGCCGGGCGTTTGCAAAATAAATCGCATCTGATGGAAGAGCTGAAGAAAATCGTCCGCGTGATGAAAAAGCTCGACGAAGATGCGCCCCATGAGATTATGCTGACGATCGACGCCAGCACCGGGCAGAATGCCATCAGCCAGGCCAAACTGTTCCATGAGGCCGTGGGCCTGACGGGGATCACCCTGACGAAGCTTGACGGCACCGCTAAAGGGGGCGTGATTTTCTCTGTAGCGGACCAGTTCGGGATCCCGATTCGCTATATCGGCGTTGGCGAACAAATTTCTGATTTGCGCCCGTTTAATGCGGGTGACTTTATAGAGGCACTTTTTGCCCGAGAGGATTAACAATGATTCGCTTTGAACAGGTCAGCAAAGCCTATCTTGGTGGGAGACAGGCTCTGCAAGGGGTGACCTTTCACCTGCAACCTGGCGAGATGGCGTTTCTTACCGGCCATTCCGGTGCCGGTAAGAGTACGTTGCTTAAGCTTATCTGCGGCATTGAACGGCCCAGCGCCGGGCAGATTTATTTTGCCGGTCATGAGATCAGCCGCCTGAAAAATCGTGAAGTGCCGTTTCTGCGTCGCCAGATTGGTATGATCTTCCAGGATCACCATTTGCTGATGGACCGAACCGTATTCGATAACGTTGCGATCCCGCTGATCATTGCGGGCGCCAGTAGCGAGGATATCCGCCGTCGCGTCAGCGCGGCGCTGGATAAAGTCGGCCTGCTGGATAAGGCGAAAAGCTTCCCGATCCAGCTTTCCGGCGGTGAGCAGCAACGTGTAGGCATCGCCCGTGCCGTGGTCAACAAGCCTGCGGTTTTGCTGGCGGATGAACCGACCGGTAACCTCGATGAAGCGCTGTCGGAAGGGATTTTGCGCCTGTTTGAAGAGTTCAACCGCGTGGGCGTAACCGTACTGATGGCTACGCATGACATGGGGCTGATTTCCCGTCGTCATTATCCAATGTTGACCCTGAGTGATGGTCATTTGCATGGAGGCCGACCCGGTGAATAAACGTGATGCGCTGAATGAGATGAGGCGCTTTGGTAATAAGCTCAGCGGTTTTACCCGGCAGAAAATGGGCTCAGACGGCAACCGGCAGCAGCCTAAACGCGCAAAAAGCCAACCGCCAAAGGCGAAATCCCGCAAAGGCGGCGTGAATGAACAATTCCGCTATGCCTGGAATGGCGCGCTGCAGGATCTGAAAAGCAAGCCGTTCGCGACCTTTCTGACCATCATGGTTATCGCCATTTCGCTGACGCTGCCGAGCGTCTGCTACATGGTTTATAAAAACGTTAATCAGGCGGCGACCCAGTATTATCCCTCGCCGCAGATCACCGTTTACCTCGACAAAGCGCTGGATGACGATGCGGCCCAGCGGGTGGTCGGTCAGCTTCAGGCGGAGCCGGGCGTTGAAAAAGTGAATTACCTGTCGCGGGAAGAAGCGCTGGGTGAGTTCCGCAACTGGTCTGGTTTTGGCGGCGCATTAGATATGCTCGAAGAGAACCCGCTGCCCGCCGTGGCGGTTATTGTGCCGAAACTGGATTTTCAGGGTACCGAAGCGCTTAACACGCTGCGCGATCGCGTTACGCGGGTGCAGGGCGTGGATGAAGTGCGCATGGACGACAGCTGGTTCGCCCGTCTGTCTGCATTGACCGGGCTGGTGGGGCGCGTTGCGGCCATGATCGGCGTTCTGATGGTGGCGGCCGTGTTCCTGGTGATCGGCAACAGCGTACGGTTAAGCATCTTCGCGCGCCGTGACACCATTAACGTGCAAAAACTGATTGGCGCAACCGACGGATTTATTCTGCGGCCGTTCCTTTATGGCGGTGCCCTGCTTGGTTTTAGCGGCGCATTTTTGTCACTGATTCTTTCAGAAATCCTGGTGATGCGGCTCTCTTCCGCCGTCACCGATGTGGCGCGGGTATTCGGCACGTCCTTTGATCTCAATGGGTTATTGTTTGATGAGTGCCTGTTGTTGCTGCTGGTATGCTCAATGATCGGGCTGGTTAGCTGCCTGGCTCGCCACCGTGCAACATTTACGTCACTTTACCCCGGACTAAAAAAAGTTTGATATACTTCTCCCCTGCAACGCGTTCCCGTCTGCAGGGGAAAGTCCCCATTTACCCTGCCTCGCTTTTTCATGGTGTTGTCACACTCTGTGTGTAAAATGTTCACATATCGACAGGGAACTTGTGGATAAAATCACTGTCTGAAAAAAGAGTGAATGATATTCTCGTTGCTCATAAGAACTGGCCCGTTTGTTGCCTGATGGGGACAACGCCAGGCCAGTACGAAAATGATTGAGAGGATTTGAATGACCAAAGAAATGCAAACTTTAGCGCTCGCTCCGGTCGGCAACCTGGAATCTTACATCCGGGCCGCCAACGCCTGGCCGATGTTATCGGCTGAGGAAGAACGGACACTTGCTGAAAAGCTGCATTACCAGGGCGATCTGGAAGCAGCGAAAAAGCTGATCCTGTCTCACCTGCGATTTGTTGTTCATATCGCTCGTAATTACGCGGGCTATGGCCTGCCGCAGGCGGATCTCATTCAGGAAGGTAATATCGGCCTGATGAAAGCCGTACGTCGCTTCAACCCTGAAGTGGGCGTACGTCTGGTGTCCTTCGCCGTACACTGGATCAAAGCGGAAATTCACGAATACGTGCTGCGTAACTGGCGTATTGTGAAAGTAGCTACCACCAAAGCGCAGCGTAAGCTGTTCTTTAACCTGCGTAAAACCAAGCAGCGTCTGGGCTGGTTTAATCAGGATGAAGTGGAAATGGTAGCGCGCGAGCTGGGTGTAACCAGCAAAGACGTCCGTGAAATGGAGTCGCGCATGGCGGCCCAGGACATGACGTTTGATATGTCATCAGACGACGATGCATCCGATGGACAGCCAATGGCCCCGGTACTCTATCTGCAGGATAAATCCTCAAACTTTGCCGACGGCATTGAGGACGATAACTGGGAAGAGCACGCGGCGGATAAACTGTCTGATGCGATGCTGGGTCTGGACGAGCGCAGCCAACAAATCATTCGTGCCCGCTGGCTGGATGAAGACAGCAAAACCACATTGCAGGAACTGGCCGATCGTTATGGCGTCTCTGCCGAACGTGTGCGCCAGCTTGAAAAGAATGCAATGAAGAAACTGCGCGCCGCTATCGAAGCCTGATCATCGCCTGGCGATAAAAAATACCCCGTGAGTCGCTCATGGGGTATTTTTGTTTTCAGCGCCGGGAAATATTTATCGTTCGGTTAAAAGCGTAATCCGTATCACGGATAAAAATTAAAAACCGGTTATGACGTAAAACATTTGCTGCATTAATCACAAACCCTTATTCATTATACAAAAAAAGCCGTTTCTCTCCCCCAGCCATCCATAAATCCTACTAGCCTAAGACACAAAAGCGCGTTACATAAAAAGCACTCGTGAATCATTGTTACGTCAACGTATAAGAGCTGCGGAGAGAAGAAAGTGAAAAATTCAGAACTACATCAGCGCCGTCAGAATGCGACACCACGCGGCATTGGCGTAATGTGCGGGTTTTATGCCGAACGCGCTGAAAATGCCACCCTGTGGGACGTTGAAGGGCGTGAGGTGATTGATTTTGCTGCCGGGATTGCGGTGTTAAATACCGGGCATCGTCATCCGCGCCTGGTGGCGGCCATCGAAAAACAACTTCAGGCGTTTACCCATACCGCCTATCAAATTGTGCCTTATGAAGGGTATGTGTCGTTGGCAGAACGCATTAATGAACGTGTGCCTGTCGAAGGGCCAGTGAAAACCGCCTTTTTCACCACGGGTGCGGAAGCGGTGGAAAACGCCGTGAAAATCGCCCGGGCCAGTACCCGTCGCCCTGGCATCATCGCATTTGGCGGCGCTTTTCATGGGCGTACCTTTATGACCATGGCGTTGACGGGCAAAGTTGCGCCGTACAAGCTGGGATTTGGTCCTTTCCCGGGTTCGGTATTTCATGCTCGCTATCCCAACGAATTACATGGCGTCAGTGTCGGGCAGGCGCTGGAAAGCCTTGAACATCTCTTTAAAGCGGAGATTGCCCCGGATCAGGTGGCGGCAATCATTCTTGAGCCAGTGCAGGGCGAAGGCGGATTTAACGTCGCACCGCCGGAATTTTTCACCGCACTGCGGGCGATATGTGATCAACACGGCATTTTGTTGATTGCCGATGAAGTCCAGAGCGGTTTCGCACGCACCGGCAAATTGTTCGCCATGGAGCATTACCCGGTGAAAGCCGATTTGATCACCATGGCCAAAAGCCTGGCGGGCGGGATGCCACTTTCTGCCGTGGCGGGACGCGCCGACGTCATGGACGCGCCAGCGCCTGGCGGGCTGGGAGGAACGTATGCAGGCAACCCGCTGGCCATCGCGTCAGCCCATGCGGTACTGGACGTCATTGACGATGAGAAACTGTGCCAGCGAGCGAATGAACTGGGCGCACAGTTGACGGATGTGCTGGAACAGGCGCAGTCGGGTAGTAAAGCCATCGCGCAGGTTCGCGGGCTGGGGTCGATGATCGCTGTAGAGTTTAACGAGCCGGAAACCGGTAAACCGTCGGCGGAAATAACCCGCGAAGTACAGCAGGCGGCCCTGGATCAGGGATTACTACTGCTCAGTTGCGGGGTTTATGGCAACGTGATCCGCTTCCTGTATCCGCTTACTATTCCGCAGGAACAATTTACCCGGGCGCTTACCATCCTGAAGCAGGTTTTACCGCAATAATCCTGACGTGGCGGGGCATTGTTGTTGCAGTAATGTTGCAAAAAGACCCCGTCGCGCTCACTTTCTGTTATTCACCCCGCAAAATTGTTGTTCCAAAATTAGAAAAATGGGGTATGTTTTAGCAGAGTATGCTGCTCAGGCACCGGTGGCATCCCTCCTTTCTAAAATCTAATGCTGCGCCTAAGTGTGATAGCGACATAATGTGCCAAACGAAAACAACAAAACAACTTCAACAACCACAACAATGGGGATCCTCAGGATGAAAATGACGGGTAAAGCGTTACTGGCGGGATGTATCGCTCTGGCAATGAGCAGCGCAGCGATGGCAGAAGATATTAAGATCGCCGTTGTGGGTGCGATGTCCGGTCCGGTTGCGCAGTATGGCGATCAGGAATTTACTGGCGCAGAACAAGCCGTTGCCGATATTAACGCCAAGGGCGGCATCAAAGGCAATAAACTGGTCATCACCAAATATGATGACGCCTGCGACCCGAAACAAGCGGTAGCGGTAGCCAACAAAGTGGTTAACGACGGCATCAAATATGTTATCGGCCACCTTTGCTCCTCTTCCACCCAGCCGGCATCTGACATCTATGAAGACGAAGGTATTCTGATGATTACGCCAGCAGCGACCGCACCGGAACTGACTGCGCGTGGCTATCAGCTGATTCTGCGTACCACTGGCCTGGACTCTGACCAGGGCCCAACCGCCGCCAAATACATCGTTGAGAAAGTGAAGCCGCAGCGCATCGCCGTTATCCATGACAAACAGCAATACGGCGAAGGCCTGGCGCGTTCCGTTCAGGACGGCCTGAAAAAAGCGGGTGCCAACGTGGTGTTCTTTGACGGTATCACCGCAGGTGAGAAAGATTTCTCCACCCTGGTCGCGCGTCTGAAGAAAGAAAATATCGACTTCGTGTATTACGGCGGTTATCACCCGGAAATGGGCCAGATCCTGCGTCAGTCGCGCGCGGCCGGTCTGAAAACACAGTTTATGGGCCCGGAAGGGGTGGCAAACGTGTCGCTGTCTAACATTGCAGGCGAATCTGCCGAAGGCATGTTAGTCACCAAACCGAAAAACTATGATCAGGTGCCAGCGAACAAACCTATCGTAGACGCCATTAAAGCCAAGAAACAGGATCCGAGCGGCGCGTTCGTGTGGACCACCTACGCTGCGCTGCAATCTCTGCAGGCTGGCCTGAACCAGTCTGACGACCCGGCTGAAATCGCCAAATACCTGAAAGCGAACTCTGTCGATACCGTGATGGGGCCGCTCTCCTGGGATGAGAAGGGCGATCTGAAAGGGTTTGAGTTCGGCGTGTTTACGTGGCATGCCAATGGTACCGCGACCGACGCCAAATAATTTGCCTGTCGCCTTTCACGCTGTCGCGGCGTTGACGGCCTTCAGAAACCCCGGTCACTTACTGATGTAAGCTCCCGGGGATTTCTTCAGTTGTCGCCTTGCTACAACGCGAAATGCTCGGGCAAATAGTCAGTCGCCTTTTACGCTGTCGCGGCGTTGACGGCCTTCAGAAACCCCGGTCATTTACTGATGTAAGCTCCCGGGGATTTCTTCAGTTGTCGCCTTGCTACAACGCGAAATGCTCGGGCAAATAGTCAGTCGCCTTTCACGCTGTTGCGGCGTTGACGGCCTTCAGAAATCCCGGTCACTTACTGATGTAAGCTGGCTCTTAAAAAAACGGCCACATAACTGTGGCCTTTTTATTAGCGTTTCTCCCAACCGCCTTCTTCGATCGAAAACCCCAGCGCCTGCATAAACGCATTCATCACATTGCGGTCTTCGACGCCGACATCAGAGATCCACCAGTGGTTGATAGTGGGATTATCGCGGATCACTTCTTCAATCAAATAGTGCCCAACGCCGCGGCGGCGCGTGACTTCGCGAACCCGTAGCGAGTCCATCGCGCCCTGATTGCCGGTTAAGGTCACCCGGACTGCGCCCAGCAACCGCTCATTAAAACGCGCTGCATAAATGCGGTGGCCTTCATCAATGGTTAACGACGCGCTGGAGTATTCCGGCCAAATTTTGCCGAGGTCAATGTGATCCTGCGGCGTGAAAGTAAGCAGACGAATAATAGTAAGTTTCATAAGCGGCATCCCGAAGGCAGTTTTTCCGAGTGTATCCAAATTATTGACCATAACGCCTGCTCTTTTTGATCTGATTCAGTAGTTGAATAATTTTTAACGCGTGTCAAAAGCAGTGCGAATGTACCGGGAATGAAATTTAACCAGGTTTTTACTCTGAAAGGTAGTGATTTATTCGGCTTAATGCACCAATATTTTATGCTGGGATGATTGCTTTTTTTTGTTTAACTCTGACTTAATCCAGAATATTATCTTTGCTTAATGTCATGATAAATAGACGTTTTAGCCTGTCTGATAGCGAAATTAAGCGCTAACTCATTAAAGAGTCAGGTAAAAATAGTATTGTTTACAAAAACAGCAGAACATTTTTTAACCATAATAAAACCAGAAATTAACAACTGGCACGAGTGGGGATGCACGGAATGAAATACAACGCGAAAACGATACTCGCAGGGATGATAGCGCTGGCAGTCACACACACGGCAGCGGCGCAGGAGATTAAGGTCGCGGTGGTAGGGGCGATGTCCGGCCCGGTTGCCCAGTGGGGCGATATGGAATTCAACGGCGCGCGCCAGGCGATAAAAGACATTAATGCCAAAGGCGGCGTGAAAGGCGACACGCTGGTGGCCGTGGAGTACGACGATGCGTGCGATCCCAAGCAAGCGGTGGCGGTAGCGAACAAAATCGTTAACGACGGCATTAAATATGTTATCGGCCACCTGTGTTCATCTTCCACGCAGCCAGCATCCGATATTTATGAAGACGAAGGCATTTTGATGATCACGCCGGGCGCGACTAATCCGGAGCTGACGCAACGCGGCTATCAAATGATTATGCGCACCGCCGAGCTGGATTCCGCACAGGGCCCGACCGCCGCGAAGTACATCCTGGAAACGGTGAAACCGCAACGTATCGCCATCCTTCATGACAAACAGCAGTACGGCGAGGGCCTGGCCCGCTCCGTTCAGGATGGCCTGAAAAAAGGCGGCGCAAACGTGGTGTTCTTTGACGGCATTACCGCAGGCGAGAAAGATTTCTCCGCGCTGCTGGCACGTTTGCAAAAAGAGAATATCGATTTTGTTTACTACGGCGGCTACTACCCGGAAATGGGTCAGATGCTGCGCCAGGCGCGGGCCATCGGCCTGAAAACCCAGTTTATGGGGCCGGAAGGCGTTGGCAATGCCTCGTTGTCCAACATTGCCGGGGATGCAGGCGAAGGCATGCTGGTGACGATGCCGAAGCGCTATGACCAGGAAGCCTCCAACAAGGCTATCGTGGACGCCCTTAAGGCTGACAAAAAAGACGCCAGCGGACCGTATGTGTGGATCACCTACGCCGCCGTACAGTCACTGGCGACCGGGATGGAAAGAAGCGGTTCAACAGAACCGGCTGACATTATCAAGGACTTGAAAGAACACGGGGCTGATACCGTGATTGGGCCGCTGAACTGGGATGAAAAAGGCGATCTGAAGGGATTTGATTTTGGTGTATTCCAGTGGCATGCCGACGGGTCATCAACCAGTGTTAGCCAACGTTAATACGCTGACCTGAACGAGAGAAAAAAGGTTACGTTATGTCCGAGCAGTTCCTCTATTTTTTGCAGCAGATGTTCAATGGCGTCACGCTGGGTAGCACCTACGCGCTGATCGCCATCGGCTACACCATGGTGTACGGCATTATCGGCATGATTAACTTCGCCCACGGCGAGGTGTACATGATCGGCAGTTACGTCTCCTTTATGATCGTCGCCGCGCTGATGATGATGGGTATCGACGCCAGCTGGTTGCTGGTGGGCGCAGCCTTTGTCGGCGCGATTGTGATTGCCAGCGCCTACGGCTGGAGTATCGAACGGGTAGCGTATCGCCCGGTGCGTAACTCTAAACGCCTGATTGCGCTGATTTCCGCTATCGGGATGTCTATCTTCCTGCAGAACTACGTCAGCCTGACGCAGGGTTCACGCGATGTCGCGTTGCCGAGCCTGTTTAACGGCCAGTGGCTGGTAGGCAGCAGTGAAAACTTCTCGGCAACCATCACCACTATGCAGTTGGTTATCTGGATCGTGACCTTCCTGGCGATGCTGGCCCTGACGCTGTTCATTCGTTACTCCCGCATGGGGCGCGCCTGTCGTGCCTGCGCGGAAGATTTAAAAATGGCCAGCCTGCTTGGTATCAATACGGATCGCGTGATTTCTCTGACCTTCGTCATTGGCGCAGCGATGGCGGCAGTGGCGGGCGTGTTGTTAGGCCAGTTCTATGGCGTGATTAACCCGTACATCGGCTTTATGGCGGGGATGAAAGCCTTTACCGCAGCGGTTCTTGGCGGCATCGGCAGTATTCCTGGCGCGATGATCGGCGGCCTCATCCTCGGCCTGACCGAAGCGCTGACATCTGCTTACCTGAGTACGGAATACAAAGATGTGGTCTCTTTCGCACTGTTGATTGGCGTCTTGCTGGTAATGCCTACCGGTATTCTGGGCCGTCCGGAGGTAGAGAAAGTATGAAACCGATGCATTTTGCGATGGCGCTGTTGTCTGCCGTGATGTTCTTCGTGCTGGCAGGCGTAATGATGGGCGTTCAGTTAAGCCTTTCCGGCACGAAACTGGTGGTGGATATCGCATCCTCCATCCGCTGGGAGTGGATTGCGGTGGGAACGGCGGTGGTGTTTTTATTCCAGCTGCTGCGCCCTTTCTTCCAGAAAAGCTTCAAAAAAGTTTCCGGTCCGAAGTTTATTCTGCCAGCCATTGATGGCTCGACGGCGAAGCAAAACTGTTTCTGGTGGCGCTGCTGGTGCTGGCCGTTGCCTGGCCGTTTATGGTATCGCGCGGGACGGTGGATATCGCCACCCTGACCATGATTTACGTGATCCTCGGTCTTGGTTTGAATGTGGTGGTGGGGCTTTCCGGTCTGCTGGTGCTGGGTTACGGCGGTTTCTACGCGATTGGTGCGTACACCTTCGCGCTGCTTAACCACTATTACGGCCTCGGCTTCTGGACCTGTCTACCGCTGGCGGGTCTGGTCGCGGCAGCGGCGGGCTTCCTGTTGGGCTTCCCGGTACTGCGTCTGCGCGGCGACTATCTGGCGATCGTGACCCTCGGTTTTGGTGAAATCGTCCGTATTCTGCTGCTCAATAATACCGAAGTGACCGGCGGGCCGAACGGCATCAGCCAGATCCCGAAACCGACTTTGTTTGGTCTTGAGTTCAACCGTGCGCCGCGTGAAGGGGGCTGGGATACCTTCAGCAATTTCTTCGGCATGAAATACGACCCCAGCGACCGAATCATTTTCCTCTATCTGGTGGCGCTGCTGCTGGTGGTGATCACGCTGTTTGTGATTAACCGTCTGCTGCGTATGCCGTTAGGCCGTGCCTGGGAAGCGCTGCGTGAAGATGAAATCGCCTGTCGCTCGCTGGGCCTGAACCCGACGCGCATCAAGCTGACCGCCTTTACCATCAGCGCCGCGTTTGCCGGTTTTGCCGGGACGCTGTTTGCCGCACGCCAGGGGTTTGTCAGCCCGGAATCCTTTACCTTCGCCGAATCGGCATTCGTGCTGGCGATTGTGGTGCTGGGCGGTATGGGCTCGCAGTTCGCGGTTATTCTCGCGGCGATCCTGCTGGTCGTCTCGCGTGAACTGATGCGTGACTTCAATGAATACAGCATGTTGATGCTGGGCGGTTTGATGGTGCTGATGATGATCTGGCGTCCGCAAGGGCTGCTGCCGATGACGCGTCCGCAACTGAAGTTAAAGAATGGGCACGTTGAAGGAGAGAAAGCATGAGTCAGCCGATTTTAAGCGTTTGAAGGCCTGATGATGCGTTTTGGCGGCCTGCTGGCGGTCAACAATGTCTCTCTGGAACTGCGTGAACATGAAATCGTGTCTTTAATCGGCCCGAACGGCGCGGGGAAAACCACGGTGTTTAACTGCCTGACCGGGTTTCTATAAGCCGACCGGCGGGACGATTAAACTGCGCGACAAGCATCTGGAAGGCCTGCCGGGCCAACAAATCGCGCGTATGGGCGTAGTGCGTACCTTTCAGCACGTTCGCCTGTTTCGTGAAATGACGGTGATTGAAAACCTGCTGGTGGCGCAACATCAGCAGTTAAAAACCGGCCTGTTTTCCGGCCTGCTGAAAACCCCGGCGTTTCGTCGCACTCATAGCGAAGCGCTGGATCGCGCCGCCACCTGGCTTGACCGCATCGGGCTGCTGCCGCATGCAAACCGTCAGGCCAGCAACCTGGCTTATGGCGATCAGCGTCGTCTGGAGATTGTGCGTTGCATGGTGACCCAGCCTGAAATCCTGATGCTGGATGAACCGGCGGCGGGTCTGAACCCGAAAGAGACCAAAGAGCTGGATGAGCTGATCGTTGAGCTACGCGACCATCACAACACCACTATTTTGCTGATTGAGCATGATATGAAGCTGGTAATGGGGATTTCCGATCGCATTTACGTGGTGAATCAGGGAACGCCCCTTGCTAACGGTACGCCGGAGCAAATCCGTAATAATCCTGATGTTATCCGTGCATACCTGGGCGAGGCATAAGATGGAAAAAGTCATGTTGTCTTTTGACAAAGTCAGCGCCCACTACGGCAAAATCCAGGCGCTGCATGAGGTCAGTTTGCAAATTAAACAGGGTGAAATCGTCACCCCTGATCGGCGCTAACGGCGCCGGGAAAACCACGCTGCTCGGTACGCTGTGCGGCGATCCGCGTGCCAGCAGCGGGCGTATCGTATTCGACGGGAAAGATATTACCGACTGGCACACGGCGAAAATCATGCGCGAAGCGGTAGCGATTGTGCCGGAAGGAAGACGCGTATTTTCCCGCATGACGGTGGAAGAGAACCTGGCGATGGGCGGCTTCTTTGCCGATCGCCATCAGTATCACGAGCGTATCGAGCGGGTCTATCAGCTGTTCCCGCGCCTGCATGAGCGCCGCATTCAGCGTGCGGGCACCATGTCCGGGGGCGAACAGCAGATGCTGGCAATTGGCCGCGCGCTAATGAGCCAGCCGCGTTTGCTGCTGCTGGATGAACCGTCGCTGGGTCTCGCGCCGATTATCATTCAGCAGATTTTCGACACTATCGAACAGTTGCGTAAAGAAGGGATGACGATCTTCCTGGTGGAGCAAAACGCCAACCAGGCGTTGAAGCTCGCCGATCGCGGCTACGTCCTGGAAAACGGTCACGTGGTGCTGGAAGACACCGGCGATGCGCTGCTGGCGAACGAAGCGGTACGCAGTGCGTATCTCGGCGGTTAACGGGTTGATAACTGAAAAAGGAGCCGCATGGCTCCTTTTTTGTACGCTTTACTTGTACAATTAACTTGTACGTAAAAGGAGGGGTTATGCAAACCATGAACTATAGCGAAGCGCGCCAGAATCTTGCTGCCGCGCTCGAGACAGCTGCGCTGGGTACGCCTGTTACTATCACCCGTCGGGGCCACAAACCTGCGGTAATTATTAGCGCCGAAGAATTCGAACGTTATCAACAAGCAAAGATGGATGCCGAATTTGCCGCCATCATGGCTATTCATGGCAATGAAATCAGGGAACTTGCCGATAAATGACAATTCAGTTTATCTCAGCGGAAGAGATAATTCGTTTTCATGACAGATTGCTGGCCGTCACGCCAGGCGTACCCGGTATGGTCGATCCGGGTCGGGCGGAAGCACTGTTATACCGTGTGCTTAACAAATACAAGTATGAAGGCGTTAATGACCTCTGGCTTTTGGCAGCAATGCACCTGCTGGCTATTTCCCGAGGGCATATCTTCAATGATGGCAATAAACGCACGGCGCTGTTTATTACCTTGTTGTTCCTTAAGCGCAATGGGATAACGCTTCCCGCCAACCCGGCATTTGTCGAGTTAACGGTGGCGGCGGCGGCAGGACAACTTAGCCTTGAAGAGATAGCGCGTCAGTTACGAAAGTAAGTGGCTTTCGCCATTATTCCGTCATCTCTCCATCATCCCTTCGACATCTCTACGGCATCTCACTGTCATTGTTTTGTAATCAAAAGGTTATTTTTCTGTCATTCGAGCGTGTCATGTTACCTCGCGAGCATAAAACGCGTGATTTCGCGCATCCGGCACAACAAGAGAGATAACCGCATGACATCGTTACGTTCAGCTTCAGCTCTGGCGATTGGGATGGCATTTGCCAGTCAGACTTTCGCCGCCACTACGATCCCGTTCTGGCACTCTATGGAAGGCGAACTGGGTAAGGAAGTGGAATCCTTAGCGCAGCGCTTTAACAAGACTCACCCGGATTACCAGATTACCCCTGTCTATAAAGGCAACTATGAGCAGAGCCTGGCCGCCGGAATTGCAGCGTTTCGTACCGGCAATGCGCCTGCGATTTTGCAGGTGTATGAAGTGGGTACGGCGACCATGATGGCGTCGAAAGCTATCAAGCCAGTGTATGAAGTGTTCAACGATGCGGGCATCAAGTTTGACGAATCCCGGTTCGTGCCGACGGTCGCCGGTTATTACACCGACGCGAAAAGCGGCCACCTGCTGTCGCAGCCGTTCAACAGCTCCACCCCGGTGCTGTATTACAACAAAGACGCCTTCAAAAAAGCCGGTTTAGACCCGGAACAGCCGCCGAAAACCTGGCAGGAACTGGCGGACTACACCGCGAAGCTGAAAGCTGCCGGAATGAAATGCGGCTACGCCAGCGGCTGGCAGGGTTGGATCCAGATTGAAAATTTCAGCGCCTGGCACGGCCTGCCGGTGGCAACTGAAAACAACGGCTTTAACGGCACCAACGCCGTTCTGGAATTCAACAAGCCGGAGCAGGTTAAACATATCGCCATGCTGCAGGATCTGAACAAGAAAGGGGATTTCACCTACTTTGGCCGTAAGGACGAATCCACTGAGAAGTTCTATAACGGCGACTGCGCAATTACCACCGCCTCTTCCGGATCGCTGGCCGATATTCGCCACTATGCCAAATTCAACTATGGCGTAGGGATGATGCCATACGATGCTGACGCCAAAGGCGCGCCGCAAAACGCCATTATCGGCGGGGCCAGTCTGTGGGTGATGCAGGGTAAAGACAAAGCGACCTATCAGGGCGTGGCGGAATTCCTCGACTTCCTGGCGAAGCCGGAAAACGCAGCCGAATGGCACCAGAAAACCGGTTATCTGCCGATTACCAAAGCGGCGTACGACCTGACCCGCGAGCAGGGCTTCTACGATAAAAACCCGGGTGCCGATATCGCGACCCGTCAGATGCTGAACAAGCCGCCGTTGGCGTATACCAAAGGGTTGCGTCTGGGCAACATGCCGCAAATCCGCACCGTAGTGGATGAAGAGCTGGAAAGCGTCTGGACCAATAAGAAAACGCCTCAGCAGGCACTGGATTCCGCCGTTGAGCGTGGTAACCAGCTGCTGCGCCGCTTCGAACAATCCACCAAATCCTGATAAAAATCTGCCCCTCACGCTGGCCGCGCGCCGGGTGAGGGGTTTTTATTGAGTAACGCTATGTCTTCTTCACGCCCGGTATTCCAGTCCGGCTGGTTGCCGTATCTGCTGTTATTACCTCAACTTGCCATTACGGTGGTGTTTTTTATCTGGCCTGCCGGGGAGGCGCTCTGGTATTCGGTGCAAAGCGTCGATCCGTTTGGGCTGTCGAGCGAGTTCGTCGGCCTGGATAACTTTCGCCAGTTACTGAACGACAGTTACTACCTGGACTCCTTCTGGACCACCCTTAAATTCAGCGGCATGGTGACGTTTTTTGGCCTGGTGAGTTCGCTTTTTTTCGCCGCGCTGGTGGATTACGTGGTGCGCGCCAGTCGTCTGTATCAAACCCTGATGCTGCTGCCCTACGCTGTCGCTCCGGCGATTGCCGCGGTGCTGTGGATTTTCCTGTTTAACCCCGGACGCGGGCTGATTACCCATTGGCTGGAGCTGATGGGTTATCAGTGGAATCACGCCCAGAACAGCGGGCAGGCGATGTTCCTGGTGGTGTTCGCCTCGGTATGGAAACAGATCAGTTATAACTTTCTGTTTTTCTTTGCGGCGTTACAGTCGATTCCCCGTTCGCTGGTGGAAGCGGCGGCAATTGACGGCGCAGGCCCGGTGCGCCGCTTCTTTAAGCTCTCGCTACCGCTGATTGCCCCGGTGAGCTTCTTCCTGCTGGTGGTGAACCTGGTTTACGCCTTCTTCGACACCTTCCCGGTGATCGATGCCGCGACAGCGGGCGGGCCCGTACAGGCGACCACGACGCTCATCTATAAAATCTACCGCGAAGGCTTTGCCGGGCTGGATCTGTCGGCGTCGGCTGCGCAGTCGGTGGTGCTGATGGCGCTGGTGATTTTATTGACGGTAGTGCAGTTCCGCTACGTTGAAAAAAGGGTGCGATACCAATGATTGAACACCGTCGCGGGCTGGATATTTTCAGCCATTGCATGCTCATCCTCGGTATCGCCGTGATCCTGTTCCCGCTGTACGTGGCCTTTGTGGCCGCCACGCTGGATAACAAGGCGGTATTCGAAACCCCAATGACGCTGATCCCCGACGGGCATTTGTGGGAAAACCTCAGCCATATCTGGGTGCATGGCGTGGGCGCAAACAGCGCACCTTTTGGTCTGATGCTGTTCAACAGCCTGGTGATGGCGCTGACCATCACGGTTGGCAAAATTGCCGTATCTGTGCTGTCGGCGTTTGCCATCGTCTGGTTTCGTTTCCCCCTGCGCAACCTCTGCTTCTGGATGATTTTCATCACCCTGATGCTGCCGGTGGAAGTGCGTATTTTCCCGACGGTAGAGGTGATCGCAAGGCTGGATCTGCTCGACAGCTACACCGGCCTGACCCTGCCGCTGATGGCTTCCGCCACCGCCACCTTCCTGTTCCGCCAGTTCTTTATGACCCTGCCGGACGAGTTGATTGAAGCGGCACGCATTGACGGCGCTTCGCCGATGCGCTTTTTCCGCGACATCGTACTGCCGCTCTCCCGCACCAATCTGGCGGCGCTGTTTGTCATCACCTTTATCTACGGCTGGAACCAGTACTTATGGCCGCTCCTGATCATCAGCGACATCCATCTGGGTACGGCGGTTGCAGGCATTAAAGGGATGATATCAACCGGCGAGGGGAGCACTCAGTGGAATCAGGTGATGGCAGCGATGCTGCTGACCCTCATCCCGCCGGTGGTGATTGTTTTAGTCATGCAGCGCGCGTTTGTACGCGGGCTGGTCGATAGCGATAAATAGAGAAGGCACATGGCTGGATTAAAATTACAGGCTGTCACCAAAAGCTGGGACGGCAAAAACCAGGTGATCAAGCCGTTGACCGTTGATGTGGCGGACGGCGAGTTTATTGTGATGGTCGGCCCCTCGGGCTGCGGAAAGTCCACGCTGCTGCGCATGGTGGCCGGGCTTGAGCGCGTGACCAGCGGCGATATCTGGATTGATAATCAGCGGGTAACTGAACTCGAACCGAAAGCGCGCGGTATCGCGATGGTATTCCAGAACTACGCGCTCTATCCGCATATGAATGTCGAAGAAAACATGGCGTGGGGCCTGAAAATTCGCGGGATGGGAAAAGGCCATATCGAAGCGCGGGTGAATGAAGCGGCGCGGATCCTCGAACTGGACGGTTTACTGAAGCGTCGTCCGCGCGAGTTGTCCGGCGGGCAGCGTCAGCGCGTGGCGATGGGCCGCGCAATTGTGCGCGATCCGGCGGTTTTCCTGTTTGATGAACCGCTCTCAAACCTTGATGCCAAGCTGCGGGTGCAAATGCGCCTTGAGTTGCAGCAATTGCACCGCCGCCTGAAAACCACCAGTCTTTACGTCACCCACGATCAGGTCGAGGCCATGACCCTGGCTCAGCGGGTGATGGTGATGAATAAAGGCGTCGCCGAGCAGATCGGGACGCCGGTTGAGGTCTATGAACGGCCCGCCACGCGCTTTGTGGCGAGTTTTATCGGCTCGCCTGCCATGAATTTGCTGGAAGGGCGCATCAATACGCTGGGAACGCATATTGATATGGATGGGCTAAGCCTGCCGCTCGGCTCGCGTCATTTGTCGCTGGCGGGACGCGTCGTTACGCTGGGTATCCGCCCGGAACATATTGCGTTAAGCTCACAGGCCGCAGGTGGTGTCCCGCTCAACGTGCAAACGCTGGAAATACTGGGCGCGGATAACCTGGCGCACGGGCGTTTCGGCGAGCAAAAAGTGGTGGTGCGTCTCGCCCATCAGCATCGGCCTGCGGCGGGTTCGACGCTCTGGCTGCATGTGCCGCCGGAACATCTGCACTTTTTCGATGGTGAAACAGGACAACGTCTATGAATAACTGGCCTTACCCTGCGATTGTCGCGCATCGGGGCGGCGGTAAGCTGGCTCCGGAAAATACCCTGGCGGCTATCGACGTAGGGGCGCGTTATGGGCATACTATGATTGAATTTGACGCCAAACTCTCCAGAGACGGCCAGATCTTTTTGCTGCATGACGACACGCTGGAACGCACCAGCAATGGCTGGGGCATTGCCGGCAATCTGGACTGGAGCGATCTGGTGAAAGTGGATGCCGGAAGCTGGTTCAGCGGCGAATTCAAGGGCGAAGCACTGCCGCTGCTTAAAGAGGTGGCGGAGCGCTGCCGGACGCACGGCATGATGGCGAATATTGAAATCAAACCGACGACCGGCACCGACGCGCAAACCGGAAAAGCGGTGGCGCTGGCGGCGCGGGAAGAGTGGCAGGGGATGACGCCCCCGCTGCTGTCGTCATTTTCAGTAGCTGCGCTTGAGGCGGCGCAGCAGGCGGCTCCGGAACTGCCGCGTGGATTGCTGATGGATGAATGGCAGAGCGACTGGCGTGAGCTGACCGCACGACTTGAATGCGTGTCGATTCACCTGAATCACAGACTGCTGGACGAAGCGCGCGTCGCAGCGATTAAAGCCGCCGGGTTAAAAATTCTGGTGTACACCGTCAATAATCCCCAGCGCGCGGCGACGCTGCTGCGCTGGGGAGTCGACTGCATTTGCACCGATCGTATTGACGAGATCGGCCCGCATTTTCACGCTTAAGGCCCGATAGTCTTCAACGGAATATTCGGCTGCGGCATGGTCGTCACGCCCTGATTCGTTAGCGTGCCGTTATTCTGCCGCAGCATATCGCCGTTGGTTTTACCGGACAGCATATGCTGTTGATTATTCAACAGGCGATCCTGACTGGATGAACCGTTATTCAGCATGCCGCCGTTGGTGTTGGGCAGGACTTGCTGGGTTTGCTGATTCATCTCGCCCGGCGCTGATTCCCGGATGCGCTGGGTATTATTATTTATCTGCGATTCAAGGTGCTGTTGCTGAACCCGGTTCTGGGTCTGCAACTGTTGATTCAGCATGCCTTTTTGTTGGATTTGCTGGCTTTGCATTTGGTTCTGCATCCGCTGCTCGCTCGGATTGACGTACCCCGGCTGGTTAGGGTTATTCAACACATTCACCGGTTGTGCAAAGCTGTAAGGCGACAGAAGCGCCGCGATAATTAACAGTTTTTTCATCGTCATTCCTCCTCGTGAAGGATCTTCTAAGTTTACTTGCTTTCCGGCCTGACGATGATCTTTTAAGAGTTGTGAACCAGGCTTAAGCGGGGGACGAGCCCCGTTAAACCCGGAGAACAACAATGAAGATGATGTGGAAAACCCTGCCTGCATTATTGATGGGGCTGTGTCTGTCGGCGTTTGCCGCCCCGCCCCCCACCGCAGCACCCGTCTCCTATGGCGTGGAAGAGGATGTGTTCCATCCCGTTCGTGCGCAGCAGGGGATGGTCGCTTCCGTTGACGCTACCGCTACGCGGGTGGGCGTCGACATTCTGAAAAAAGGCGGTAACGCGGTGGATGCTGCGGTCGCGGTCGGCTTCGCGCTTGCGGTGACGCATCCTCAGGCCGGTAACCTCGGCGGTGGCGGGTTTATGATGCTTCGCACCAAAGACGGTAATACCACTGCGATCGATTTCCGGGAAATGGCGCCGGAAAAAGCCACCAAAGATATGTTCCTCGACGAGGCGGGCAACGCCGACAGTAAAAAATCCCTGACCTCGCATCTGGCGACGGGAACACCGGGAACCGTGGCGGGCTTTACGCTGGCGCTGCAAAAATATGGCACCATGCCGCTGAATCAGGTGGTCCAGCCCGCGATTATGCTGGCGCGAGACGGCTTTGAAGTAAACGACGCACTGGCAGACGATTTAAAAACCTACGGTAGCGAAACGCTGCCTAATCATCCCAACAGTAAAGCGATTTTCTGGAAAACAGACGGTAATCCGCTGCAAAAAGGCGACAAACTGGTCCAGGCAAATCTGGCTAAATCGCTGGAGATGATTGCCGAAACCGGGCCGGATGCCTTCTATAAAGGCGCTATCGCTGACCAAATTGCCGATGAAATGGCGAAAAACGGCGGGCTGATTACCAAAGCCGATTTGGAAAACTACAAAGCGGTGGAGCGTGCGCCCATCCGCGGTGAATATCGCGGCTATGAAGTGTTCTCTATGCCGCCGCCTTCCTCCGGTGGGATCCACATCGTGCAGATCCTCAATATTCTCGAAAACTTCGACCTGAAAAAATATGGCTTCGGCAGCGCTGACACCATGCAAATCATGGCCGAAGCAGAGAAATACGCCTATGCCGACCGCTCGGAATATCTGGGCGACCCGGATTTCGTGAAGGTTCCGTGGCAGGCGTTGACCGATAAAGCCTATGCGAAAACGCTGGCCGATCAGATTGATTTGGCGAAGGCGCGTCCGTCTCAGGAGATTAAGCCGGGCAACCTTGCGCCATACGAGAGTAATCAAACCACCCATTTCTCGGTGGTGGATAAAGACGGGAATGCGGTTGCGGTCACCTACACCCTGAACACGACCTTTGGTAGCGGGATTGTCGCTGGCGATACCGGCATCCTGTTAAACAATGAAATGGACGATTTCTCGGCGAAACCGGGCGTACCCAACGTGTATGGGCTGGTAGGGGGCGAGGCGAACGCCGTTGGGCCGCACAAACGTCCGCTGTCGTCGATGTCGCCGACTATTGTCGTGAAAGACGGGAAAACCTGGCTGGTCACCGGCAGCCCTGGCGGCAGCCGTATTATCACCACCGTGCTACAAATGGTGGTTAACAGTATCGATTTCGGAATGAATATCGCCGAAGCCACCAATGCGCCGCGCTTCCATCATCAGTGGTTGCCGGATGAGTTGAGGGTCGAGAAAGGCTTCAGTCCGGATACCCTGAAGTTGCTGAAAGAGAAAGGCCAGAACGTGGCGGTAAAAGAAGCGATGGGCAGTACGCAAAGTATTATCGTCGGTCCTGATGGTGCGCTGTATGGTGCATCCGATCCGCGTTCGGTGGATGATTTAACGGCGGGTTATTAATCTGCCTGATTTGCTGCTGGGCGGAAAACCCGTCCAGCACGCATTTCCTCTTATAATTTAGAGGTATAAGAACTACTCCTTTTTTACGATTTAATCGTGAAATTACCCTTTTGATTTGTATATCTTTTATTCACCGTGCCGATAACTCCTTTATCTGGTGGCATATCCACCCTGTATATAAAGGAAAGCGTTATGGGTTTACTTCAACATTTCACCATCCGTTCCGTTATGGTCGCCATCCTGGGGCTACTGTGCTTGCTGTGGAGCGGTGCCGGGCTGTTCAGCGTGTTCTCGCTAAACCAAATGAGCCAGGGGAATGATGTGGATCGCCATCTGGTACACCAGATGTCGGTGCTCAGTAAAGGTAATGACCAGTATTTTCGATTTGTGACGCGGCTTGCTCGCGTGATGGACGGGACGAAAGCGGGTGCTCCACCCGATCCCACGGTAATGAAGCCGGTGCAGAAAGCGCTGGAAAACATGGCGCAGGAGCTGAATCAGTTTAAACAGCTGTCGCCAGGGCCGATGGATAAGGCCACGTCAGACGATGTCATCTCCACATGGCAAAAACTGCTCGACGAGGGCGTAACCCGTCAGTTCCAACTGGCGCAACAGGGCGATATGGACGCCTTTCGCGCCCACGCTAATAACATCACCCCTGCATTAAGCCGCGCCTTTGGAGCCAGTGCCGAGGCGTTTAATGCCAGCGCGGGCCGTATGCTGGACGATACCCGCATTAAGGTGGATAGCCTGACGACGCTGACGCGCGTCATCATGCTCATCAGCGTGGTATTAGGCATCGCGATGGTGATCCTCGCCGATCGCTATCTGGTGGCGATGTTGGTTCGTCCGCTCAACCGCATTCGCGAACACTTTCAGCTTATCGCCAGCGGCGACCTCAGCCAGCCAGTGCCGCTTAAAGCCAGCCGCAACTGTGTCGGCAAACTGGTGCCGCTGCTGACGGCGATGCAGGATAGCCTGCGTGACGCGGTGAGTTCGATCCGCCAGGGCAGCGAGCATATCTGGCACGGCGCGCGGGATATTTCCGCGGGTAATCAGGATCTGTCGACGCGCACCGAGGAACAGGCCGCTGCGCTGGTAGAGACCGCCGCTAGCATGGAGCAACTCACGGCGACCGTGCAGCACAACGCGGATAACGCGCACCAGGCCAGCCAGCTGGCGCAAAAAGCGTCTGCAACCGCCAGCAAGGGCGGGAAGCTGGTGGGCGACGTGGTGTCCACCATGACGGGCATTTCCGGCAGTTCGAAGAAAATCGCCGATATCACCACCGTTATTAACAGCATTGCTTTCCAGACCAATATCCTGGCGCTTAACGCCGCCGTGGAAGCGGCGCGTGCCGGGGAACAAGGGCGCGGTTTTGCGGTGGTGGCCAGCGAAGTGCGTAATCTTGCCAGCCGCAGCGGCCAGGCGGCAAAAGAGATTGAAACGCTGATAGCTGATTCCGTCTCCCGGGTAGAGAAGGGTGCGGAGCTGGTCAGCCAGGCGGGGGTGACCATGGCGGACATCGTGGAAGCGGTGGCCCAGGTGACCGCGATTATGGAACAGATAGCCTCTGCGACTGACGAACAAAGCAAAGGGATCTCGCAGGTGGGCGCGGCCATCACCCAGATGGATAGCGTAACGCAGCATAACGCGGCGCTGGTGGAACAAGTCTCTGCGGCGGCGGCGAGCCTGGAACGGCAGACTGCCGATCTTCAACAATCTGTTGAGCATTTCCGGCTGGTTGAACGTGCGCTTGCTGCTCAGGAGAAGAAGCCGACGACTAAACCCACATCCAAACCAACAACGCGACCGCCTGCCAGTCAGGAAGAGTGGGTGACGTTTTAATCCACGGTAGATGTGAAAAAGGAATAGAGCATCACCTCTCTTCGTTATATATTAAATTATATAGCGATGAGGGGTGGCGATGAATCATTTTGGAAAAGGATTAATGGCCGGTCTTTCCGCCAGCCAGGCAGCCAGCGCGCAGCATGCTGCGCGTTTTTGTCATGACTATAAACGTGGATTTGTATTGGGTTACACGTATCGTCTTTACGAAAATACCGGTGACAGGCTACTCAGCGCCTGGGAGGCAGGTTTGCTCACCCGCCGCTATGCGCTGGATAAAGACGCGGTGATCGATTTCTTTACGGAAACCCAGACGAGTTCATCACGACGCTTTTTCATGGCGGGCTATCGTCTGGGAGGGCAGACGGTTAGCGTGACGGACGCAGGCGAGCCATAAAATACGCGTCGATGTAGTCGCCATCGCGCAGACCGTACCGTTTTCCGGTGCCTTCAATGTCGAATCCCAGTTTCTGGTAGAGCGCGATTGCCGGCGCATTATCAACAAACACCGTCAGTTCGATGCGCTCGATACGCAGCCAGTTGTCGCACATGGCGATCATTTCGCGCAGCAAGGCGGTGGCGATGCCCTGATTATGGCGTGCGGCGTCAACGCAGAGACCAAAACTGGCGACATGACTGCGGCGTGGGCGCGTTTCGGCAGCAATCATCAAATGCCCGACGACCTGGTCCTCCACAATAGCGACCAGGTGATACTGGCCCGGCGATTTTTGACTCATCCGTTCCTGCCACATTGCCCGTGAAGGGTGGGGAACCTGTAGCGTGTTGTAATACACCTCTGGCTGAGTAAACAGGCGATGCACTGCTTCCGTATCTCCCGGCTCTGCGTGCCGTATGACAATCCCGCTCATCCCTTTTTCCTCAATTAGTTACAAAACCCCTTAAACATCATTGACTTTTTAATCACCGTCAATCTGATTTTTTTGCAAAAAAAGCTGGACACATGCGAATGATAATGATTATTATTGCCATGCGTTCAGGGAGACCTCTACGGTGTAAACCTGAAAGCACGACATTGCTCACATTGCTTCCAGTATTTCTTAGCCAGCCTCGTGCTGGCTTTTTTTTTGCCTGAATTTAGCCCCAACAACTCATTCACATTTTTTGAACAGAGGCGTCAATTTTGGCCCTCTATCATCCCCGACGCTTCCGGTCCACACTACTTCCATCGCAAACGAACTGGGGACACACAATGATTTATTTACGCAAAGCAGCAGAGCGCGGTCATGCAAATCACGGCTGGTTAGACTCATGGCACACCTTCTCATTTGCCAACTATTACGATCCCAATTTTATGGGCTTTTCTGCACTGCGCGTCATTAACGACGACGTGATTGATGCAGGACAGGGCTTCGGCACCCATCCCCATAAAGACATGGAGATCCTGACGTATGTGCTGGAAGGCGCGGTTGAGCACCAGGACAGCATGGGCAATAAAGAGCAGGTGCCTGCGGGCGAATTCCAGATCATGAGCGCCGGGACCGGGGTGCGTCACTCTGAGTACAACCCCAGCGAAACCGAACGCCTGCGGTTGTATCAAATCTGGATCATCCCGGAAAAAAATGGCATTGAGCCACGCTACGAGCAGCGCCGTTTTGATGCCGCTCATGGTCGCCAACTGGTGCTGTCGCCGGATGCCCGCGACGGGTCGCTGAAAGTGAATCAGGATATGGAACTGTCGCGCTGGGCGCTGTTGAAAGATGAACAGGCGGTATACCCGATAGCGGCGGATCGCAACGTCTGGATCCAGGTCGTGAAAGGGAATGTGTCGATTAACGGCATCAAAGCCACCACCAGCGACGGTCTGGCCATTCGCGATGAGCAAGCGCTCTCTATCCATGCGGATAGCGACAGCGAAATCCTGCTGTTCGATCTGCCGCCGGTCTAATCCCGCCAACCCTGCGCATCGCTAAAACGATGCGCATTCGTCAAAAACTGAAGCTTTTTCGCGGGTTTCTCTGTTACAGGGGAAGCCCGGGCGTCGTCCATGATAAACTGGCTAAAGAGATTAACTTTGCGCCTTCGAGACGATGAAAAAGAAAAGACCGGTACTACAGGATGTGGCTGATCGCGTAGGCGTGACGAAAATGACCGTCAGCCGTTTCTTGCGTAATCCCGAGCAAGTATCAGAGGCGCTGCGCGGCAAAATCGCGGCGGCGCTGGATGAGCTGGGTTATATTCCCAACCGCGCGCCGGATATTCTTTCCAATGCCACCAGCCGCGCTATCGGCGTTCTGCTGCCGTCGCTCACCAACCAGGTGTTTGCGGAAGTATTGCGCGGGATTGAAAGCGTTATTGATGCCCATGGCTATCAAACTATGCTGGCGCACTACGGCTATAAACCCGAGCTGGAAGAAGAGCGTCTGGAGTCAATGCTCTCCTGGAATATTGACGGGCTGGTCCTGACTGAACGCACCCATACTCCGCGTACCCTGAAAATGATTGAAGTGGCCGGTATTCCGGTCGTCGAACTGATGGACAGCGTGTCGCCGTGTCTGGATATTGCTGTCGGCTTCAATAATTTTGAGGCGGCACGCCAGATGACCGCGGAAATCATCCTGCGCGGACATACGCATGTTGCGTATCTCGGCGCGCGTCTTGATGAACGAACCATCCAGAAACAGCGCGGCTACGAACAGGCGATGCGCGATGCGGGCCTGACGCCGTACAGCGTGATGGTTGAGCAATCCTCCTCTTACTCCACCGGGATAGAACTGTTGCGCCAGGCGCGGCGCGAATTCCCTCAACTTGACAGTATCTTCTGCACCAATGACGATTTAGCTATCGGCGCGGCGTTTGAATGCCAGCGCCTGGGGCTGCGTATCCCGGAAGACATGGCGATCGCGGGTTTTCACGGTCACGATATCGGCCAGGTGATGGAACCCCGGCTGGCGAGCGTGTTGACGCCGCGTGAGCGTATGGGTCGAATTGGCGCGGAACGCCTGTTGGCGCGTATCCGTGGTGAAATCGTGACGCCGAGAATGTTAGATTTAGGTTTCACCTTGTCACCGGGCGGATCAATTTAGTCCCGCCAAGTTTGATGTAGCTCACACTTATGAACACTGGCGGCGTATGGACATTGCGTCGCTTACGGTGCCGCATGACAATGTTACCGATAACTGTTACCCGTAACATTTCCCATCAATCTCATGTGCCAGTGGAGTAACGCGATGAGCACGACAAACCATGACCATCATATTTACGTCTTAATGGGCGTATCCGGCAGCGGAAAATCTGCCGTGGCCAGCGAAGTGGCGCACCGCCTGAAAGCGGCGTTTCTGGACGGCGATTTTCTGCATCCGCGCAGCAACATTATGAAAATGGCGTCCGGCGAGCCGCTGAATGATGATGACCGCAAACCGTGGCTCAAAGCGTTGAACGACGCGGCGTTCGCGATGCAGCGCACTAATAAAGTGTCGCTGATCGTCTGCTCATCGCTGAAGAAAGATTATCGCGACCAGTTACGCGACGGTAACCCGAATCTCTCTTTCATTTATCTGAAAGGCGATTTTGAGGTGATTGAAGGGCGTCTGAAAGCGCGCAAAGGGCATTTCTTTAAGCCGCAGATGCTGGTGACCCAGTTCCAGACCCTGGAAGAACCGCAACAAGATGAGACTGACGTCATCGTAGTAGATATCGATCAGCCGCTGGAAGGCGTGGTGGAAAGCACCATCGCTGCAATCGGAGAAGGCCAGACGGCGTGAATACTCTTACATTGGTGTTAACAGCAGCCGGCTCCGTGCTGTTGCTGCTGTTTTTAGTGATGAAGGCGCGTATGCACGCCTTCGTTGCTTTGATGGTGGTGTCTTTTGGTGCAGGGCTTTTTTCCGGTATGCCGCTCGATAAGATTGCGGCGACCATGGAAAAAGGAATGGGCGGCACGCTGGGTTTTCTGGCGGTCGTGGTGGCGCTGGGCGCCATGTTCGGCAAGATCCTTCATGAAACCGGCGCAGTCGATCAGATTGCCGTCAAGATGTTGAAATCCTTCGGACACAGTAAAGCGCATTACGCCATCGGCCTCGCGGGGCTTATCTGCGCACTGCCGCTGTTCTTTGAAGTGGCGATTGTGTTGCTGATTAGCGTGGCGTTTTCTATGGCGCGCCACACCGGCACAAATTTAGTGAAGCTGGTGATCCCGCTGTTTGCGGGTGTGGCGGCGGCAGCGGCATTTTTGCTGCCCGGACCTGCGCCGATGCTGCTGGCGTCACAGATGCACGCCGATTTCGGCTGGATGATCCTGATTGGCCTGTGCGCCGCCATCCCCGGCATGCTGATTGCCGGGCCGCTGTTCGGGAACTTCATCAGTAAATACGTTGAACTGCATATTCCGGATGACATCAGCGAGCCGCATTTGGGCGAGGGCAAATTGCCGTCCTTCGGCTTTAGCCTGTCGCTGATTTTGTTGCCGCTGGTGCTGGTGGGGTTGAAAACTATTGCGGCGCGCTTTACCGCAGAAGGTTCGCGTTTGTATGAATGGCTGCAGTTTATTGGTCATCCGTTTACCGCGATCCTGATTGCCTGCCTGGTGGCGATGTACGGACTGGCGATGCGTCGCGGCATGCCGCGCGAGCGCGTGATGGAAATCTGTGGTCATGCGCTGCAACCTGCCGGGATTATTTTACTGGTGATTGGCGCAGGCGGCGTATTTAAGCAGGTGCTGGTGGATTCCGGCGTGGGTCCGGCGCTGGGCGAAGCGTTAACCGGGATGGGCCTGCCGATTGCGATTACCTGCTTTATTCTGGCGGCAGCGGTGCGCATCATTCAGGGATCTGCCACGGTTGCCTGCCTGACGGCGGTAGGCCTGGTGATGCCGGTTATCGAACAGTTGCACTACTCCGGCGCGCAGCTGGCGGCACTGTCGATTTGTATCGCGGGCGGCTCGATTGTGGTCAGCCACGTCAACGACGCCGGGTTCTGGCTGTACGGCAAGTTTACCGGCGCCACCGAAGCGCAGACGCTGAAAACCTGGACGCTCATGGAGACGATCCTCGGCACGGTTGGGGCGATTGTTGGGATGATTGCGTTTACGATGCTCTCTTAAACGCAGACCGGAATGAAGAAATGCCAGCGCTACCGCTGGCATTTTTTTGACCGGAACGTTGCTTCGCTGTGTCGCGGAATTTACTGTCCGGCTTTTTAGTGTTTTACCCTTTCATCCACGCCCGGATGCCGTCCAGGAACATCTGCGTAGACAACATAACCAGCACCAGGCCCATCAGCCTTTCCAGCGCATTCACGCCTTTCTCGCCGAGCAGACGTAAAAACAGCGATGACTGCAACAGGATCGCCACCGTGCCGCCCCAGGCGATCAGTAGCGCAATCACTAAATGCCCCATCTGATTGGGATACTGATGCGACAACAGCATCAACGTCGCCAGAATCGTGGGGCCCGCCACCAGCGGAATCGCCAGCGGGACGATAAACGGCTCTTCACCCGCAGGCAGACCGGAGGCGTTGCCTTCCTGGCTCGGGAAAATCATTTTTATCGCGATCAGAAAGAGAATAATCCCGCCGGAAATGGACACGGTTTCGGCGCGCAGATTCAGGAACGCGAGGATCTTTTCACCGGCAAACAGGAAAATAAGCATCAGCAACAGCGCGATCAGCAGTTCGCGTATCATAATCGCGCGTCGCCGCTTCGGTTCCGTGTGTTTCAGGACCGACATGAAAATCGGCAAATTGCCTAAGGGATCCATAATAAGGATCAGCAAAACGGCGGCGGAGATAATGTCATTCATGTACGTATTCCCTGTTTTCCGGGTCGAGTGCCCGCTTAAATAAGTTGCATTACTGATGATCGTGCGATCATTGATTTATTTCACTTGCGACTTTAGCTGCATTTTGTAAGGTGAAAGGATGTCCGGTTTTCCCCGGCACGCATAACACGCACATACCTCGCAGGAATGATTCGCTATGAAAAATGTTGGTTTTATCGGCTGGCGCGGAATGGTCGGCTCCGTACTCATGCAACGCATGGTCGAAGAGCGCGATTTTGACACCATTCGTCCAGTTTTCTTTTCCACTTCCCAGCTCGGGCAGGCCGCGCCTTCCTTCGGCGGCCACCAGGGCGGCGCGCTTCAGGACGCGTATTCTATCGACGCGTTAAAAGCGCTGGATATTATCGTGACGTGCCAGGGCGGCGATTATACCAACGAAATTTATCCAAAACTGCGGGAAAGTGGTTGGCAAGGATACTGGATTGACGCCGCGTCGTCGCTGCGTATGAAAGATGACGCCATCATCATTTTGGATCCGGTCAACCAGCATGTCATTACCGAGGGGTTAAACAAAGGCGTGAAGACCTTTGTCGGCGGCAACTGCACCGTGAGTCTGATGCTGATGTCGCTGGGCGGTTTGTTTGCGCAAAACCTGGTGGAGTGGGTATCCGTCGCGACCTATCAGGCCGCCTCGGGCGGCGGCGCGCGCCACATGCGCGAACTGCTGGCGCAAATGGGCCAGCTTTACAACGGCGTTGCGGGAGAACTGGCCGATCCGGCCTCCGCGATTCTGGATATCGAGCGTAAAGTCACGGCACTGACCCGCAGCGGCCAGTTGCCGGTCGATAACTTCGGCGTGCCGCTGGCGGGCAGCCTGATTCCATGGATCGACAAGCAACTGGACAATGGTCAAAGCCGCGAAGAGTGGAAAGGGCAGGCAGAAACCAACAAAATCCTCGCCACCTCCTCCATCATTCCGGTCGATGGTTTATGCGTCCGCGTCGGCGCATTACGCTGCCACAGCCAGGCTTTCACCATAAAACTGAAAAAAGATGTTTCGCTTTCGTCCATCGAAGAGATGCTGGCAACCCACAATGACTGGGTAAAAGTGGTGCCGAACGATCGCGACATCACCGTGCGTGAACTCACCCCCGCCGCCGTCACCGGTACCTTGTCTACCCCGGTTGGCCGTCTGCGTAAGCTCAATATGGGCCCTGATTATTTATCCGCCTTTACCGTTGGTGACCAGCTTTTATGGGGCGCCGCTGAGCCACTTCGGCGAATTTTGCGACAACTGGCGTAACAAAATGTCACAACAGGAGCGTACAAACGCTCCTTTTTTTTGACCCAATCAAATGAAAATGCGTTTGTTGCGATTTTTCTGATGAGTGATTTAAGACGTTGACTATGATTATTGTTCGAGTGGTTTTACACCGCAAACACGATAGGTGAGGACGTTCAGCCACAGGATGACCAGATGGCTGTGCGTTCAGGTCAAGATAAGTATCGTTCACTGACGCGCCAGTGTCAGGTGATACGCCAATAACAGGATGACGAAACCATGTCTGATCGCATCGATAGAGACGTGATTAATGCGCTGATAGCAGGCCATTTCGCGGATCCTTTTTCCGTACTGGGCATGCATAAAACGGAGGCCGGACTGGAAGTCCGGGCGCTGTTACCTGACGCCACTGAAGTGTGGGTCATTGAACCGAAAACCGGCCGCAAGGTCGGCAAGCTGGAGTGTCTCGACTCTCGCGGCTTCTTCTCCGGCGTTCTGGCTCGCCGTAAAAACCCTTTCCGCTACCAGTTGGCCGTACTGTGGCATGGTCAGCAAAACTTGATTGATGATCCGTATCGTTTTGGGCCGTTGTTGCAGGAGATGGATGCGTGGCTGCTGTCGGAAGGTACGCATTTACGTCCTTACGAATCGCTTGGCGCGCATGCTCAAACCATGGATGGCGTGACGGGAACGCGCTTTACCCTGTGGGCGCCGAATGCGCGCCGTGTTTCCGTTGTGGGACAATTTAACTACTGGGATGGACGCCGCCACCCGATGCGCTTTCGCAAAGAGAGCGGCATCTGGGAACTGTTTATCCCTGGTGCGCATAACGGCCAGCTTTACAAATTCGAGCTGATCGACGCCAACGGCAACTTGCGTATCAAAGCCGACCCGTATGCCTTCGAGTCGCAAATGCGCCCGGATACCGCCTCCATGATTTGCGGTTTACCGGAAAAAACGACGCTCACCCCCGAACGGCAGGACGCCAACAGACTGGATGCGCCTATCTCCATCTACGAAGTGCATCTGGGTTCATGGCGGCGCCATACCGATGACAACTTCTGGCTGAGCTACCGTGAGCTGGCAGAGCAGTTGGTGCCTTATGTAAAAGAGATGGGATTCACCCATATTGAACTGCTGCCGATCAGCGAACACCCGTTTGATGGCAGTTGGGGTTATCAACCGGTGGGGATGTATGCCCCGACCCGGCGTTTCGGTACGCGCGATGACTTCAAATATTTCGTCGATGCGGTTCACGACGCCGGGCTTAACATCATTCTGGACTGGGTGCCAGGGCACTTCCCAAGCGATGAGTTTGGCCTGGCAAACTTTGACGGTACGGCGCTTTACGAGCACAGCGACCCGCGTGAAGGTTATCACCAGGACTGGAATACGCTGATTTATAACTACGGTCGGCGTGAAGTCAGCAACTATCTGGTGGGCAACGCCCTGTACTGGACCGAACGTTTCGGCATTGACGCGCTGCGCGTGGATGCAGTGGCGTCGATGATTTATCGCGATTACAGCCGCGCTGACGGGCAGTGGATCCCAAATGAATTCGGCGGGCGTGAAAACCTTGAGGCCATTGAGTTCCTGCGTACCACTAACCGGGTTATGGGCGAGCAAGTGCCCGGCGCGGTGACCATGGCGGAAGAGTCCACCGATTTCCCCGGCGTGTCGCGTCCCCCTTCATCGGGCGGCCTGGGCTTCTGGTTTAAATGGAACCTTGGCTGGATGCACGACACCCTCGACTACATGAAGCTCGACCCGGTTTATCGTCAGTATCATCACGACAAAATGACGTTCGGGATGGTTTACAACTACACCGAGAACTTTGTGCTGCCGCTGTCGCACGACGAAGTGGTGCACGGTAAAAAATCCATTCTGGATCGGATGCCTGGCGACGCATGGCAAAAGTTTGCCAACCTGCGCGCTTATTACGCGTGGATGTGGGCATTCCCGGGCAAAAAACTGCTGTTTATGGGTAATGAATTCGCTCAGGGCCGCGAGTGGAATCATGACTCCAGCCTCGACTGGCATCTGCTGGAAGGGGGCGATAACTGGCACCACGGCGTCCAGCGCCTGGTCCGCGATCTGAACCAGACTTATCGCCGTCACAAAGCCCTGTATGAAATGGACTTTGACCCTTACGGCTTTGAATGGCTGGTGGTTGAAGATAAAGCCAACTCGGTGTTTGTGTTTGTCCGTCGTGACCGCGATGGCAATGAGATCATCGTCGCGGCGAACTTTACCCCGGTTCCGCGCCATGAGTACCGTTTCGGCGTTAATCAGCCGGGCCGCTGGCGCGAAGAGTTGAACAGTGACTCCATACACTATCACGGCAGTAATACCGGCAACGGCGGCACCGTGCATACCGATGCAATCCCCAGCCATGGCCGGGAGCACTCCCTGAGCATAACTATTCCGCCGCTGGCGACTATCTGGCTGGTGAGGGAAGGTGAATGAGCCTGTTGGCGACAGGAAGCCCAACGCCGCTCGGCGCGCATTTTGACGGGAAGGGCGTGAACTTCACGCTCTTTTCCGCGCACGCCGAGAAAGTGGAACTCTGCCTGTTCGACGAGGAAGGCAACGAACAACGCTTCGATATGCCCGGACGTACCGGGGATATCTGGCACGGTTATGCGCCCAATATTCATCCAGGCCAGCGCTACGGCTACCGGGTTCACGGGCCATGGCAGCCCGCAGAGGGGCACCGCTTTAATCCGGCTAAGTTATTGCTCGACCCCTGCGCGCGCGCTGTCGAAGGCGATCTTGAAGACTCGCCGCTGCTGCACGGCGGCTATCACGCTGCCGATCATCACGACAGCGCGTCGATTGCGCCAAAAGGCGTGGTGATTAAGGACGACTATGACTGGGAAGACGATAAATTGCTGGAAACGCCCTGGGGCGAAACGGTGATTTACGAGGCCCACGTCCGCGGCCTGACGCAGCTGCATCCGCGTATTCCCATGGCAATGCGCGGCACCTATAGCGCGCTCGGCCACCCGGAAATGCTGGCGTACTTTAAACGCCTTGGGATCACCGCGCTGGAATTATTGCCCGTGTCGCATTTCGCCAATGAGCCGCGGCTTCAGCGCCTGGGGTTAACCAATTACTGGGGATACAACCCGTTCGCCTTATGGTGCGTATCGCCGAGATATGCCATCAATCAGGACGTTAGCGCGGCGTTGAATGAATTTCGCGATGCCGTCAAAGCGCTCCATGGCGCTGGTATCGAAGTGATCCTCGACATTGTCCTGAACCACACGGCCGAGATCGATGAAGAAGGCCCGACCATTTCGATGCGCGGAATCGATAACCGTAGCTATTATTGGTTACAGGGCAATGGCGAGAACGAGAACTGGACCGGGTGCGGTAATACCTTGAATTTAAGCCATCCCGGCGTGGTGGATTTTGCCGTCGGCTGCCTGAAGTTTTGGGTGGAAGAGTGCCATGTCGATGGCTTCCGCTTCGATCTGGGTTCGGTGATGGGACGGACGCCGGGGTATCGGCAGGATGCGCCGCTGTTTGAGGCGATTCGGCAGGACCCGGTGTTGTCGAAAGTGAAGCTGATCGCGGAACCCTGGGATATTGGGGCGGGCGGTTATCAGGTGGGCAATTTCCCCTCGCTGTTTGCCGAGTGGAATGACCATTTCCGTGATGGCATGCGGCGCTTCTGGATACATCAGGATTTGTCTTTGGGCGATTTTGCCTGCCGGTTTGCAGGCTCAAGCGACGTGTTTCGCAACAGCAGCCGTCCGCCTTCTGCAAGCATCAACTTAATCACAGCCCACGATGGCTTTACGCTGCGCGACTGTGTGAGTTTCAACCAGAAGCACAATGAAGCCAACGGCGAAGACAATCTTGATGGAACAACCCATAACTTCAGCAACAATTATGGGTTTGAGGGGCTCGACGCGAGCCATCATATAAACGAGCGGCGGCGTGACGCGGTGCACGCGCTGCTGACGACGTTATTGCTTTCTCAGGGCACGCCGATGCTGCTGGCCGGTGATGAACACGGGCACAGCCAGCACGGCAATAACAATGCTTACTGCCAGGATAACGAGCTGACCTGGCTCGACTGGGCGCATTGCAATGACGGTTTAACGACCTTTACAGCCGCGTTAATTCACCTGCGCAAGCGGATCCCGGCGCTGACCGGGAATCGCTGGTGGGATGAAGGTGATAACAACGTGCGCTGGTTGAATCGAGAGGGACAACCTCTCAACGCTGATGAATGGCAAAGTGGACCTCGCTTATTGCAGATCCTGCTTTCTGAGCATTGGCTTATTGCGATCAATGCAACCGATGCGGTGTCAGAGATCGTCTTACCCGAAGGGGAGTGGCGTGCTATCCCCCCATTTGCCGGAGAGGATAATCCGGTAGTAATGGCTGTATGGCATGGGCCAGCGCACGGAGTGTGCGTTTTCCAAAAGTCATAATAAAAGGAGTCAGTCATGGTTAGATTTGAAAAGAACGATCCTCTGATGTTAGCGCGACAACTGCCACTAAAATCAGTCGCTTTGATTCTGGCTGGTGGCCGTGGCACACGTCTCAAAGACTTGACCACTACGCGTGCGAAACCTGCGGTCCACTTTGGTGGGAAATTCCGTATTATCGATTTTGCACTTTCCAACTGCCTGAACTCGGGCATACGCCGGATTGGCGTCATTACGCAGTATCAGTCTCATACGCTGGTACAGCATATCCAGCGCGGCTGGTCGTTTTTCAGCGAAGAGATGAATGAGTTTGTCGATTTGCTGCCTGCCCAGCAACGCGTTCACGGTGAAAACTGGTATCGCGGAACGGCGGATGCGGTCACCCAGAACCTCGATATTATTCGGCGCTATGGCGCGGAGTACATCGTCATTCTGGCCGGGGACCACATTTATAAGCAAGACTACTCACGCATGCTGATTGACCATGTGGAGAAAGGGGCGTGCTGTACCGTGGCCTGTATGCCGGTGCCAAAAGCGGAAGCGACGGCGTTTGGGGTTATTGACGTCGACGAAAATGACAAAATTATTGATTTTGTTGAAAAACCTGCCGATCCGCCGACAATGCCGAACGACCCAACCAAGTCCCTTGCCAGTATGGGGATTTATGTCTTTGACGCCGAGTATCTGTACAAACTGCTGGAAGAGGATGATAACGATCCCAATTCCAGTCACGATTTCGGCAAAGATATTCTCCCTAAATTAACGGCGGCTGGAGAGGCGTACGCGCACCCGTTCCCCCTCTCTTGCGTCCAGTCCGATCCTAATGCAGAGCCCTACTGGCGTGACGTGGGTACCCTGGAGGCATACTGGAAAGCCAACCTCGATCTTGCTTCCGTCACCCCGGAACTGGATATGTACGATCGTGACTGGCCAATCCGTACCCACATGGAACCGCTACCGCCTGCTAAATTTGTTCAGGATCGATCCGGTAGTCATGGGATGACGCTCAACTCGCTGGTATCTGGCGGATGCATTATTTCCGGCTCGGTGGTGGTGCAGTCCGTGCTGTTCCCCAGAGTGCGGGTGAATTCATTCTGTAATATTGATTCGTCAGTATTATTGCCAGATGTCTGGATTGGCCGTTCGTGCCGTCTGCGTCGCTGCATTATTGACCGTGCCTGCGTTATCCCCGAAGGTATGGTGATTGGCGAAAATGCGGAAGAAGATGCTCGCCGGTTCTATCGCTCCGAAGAAGGGATTGTTTTGGTCACGCGCGAGATGCTCAAGAAACTGGAAGGGTAATTGCGCAAGGAATAACCGCGTGGTGAGAAGCCGCGCGGTTAAATTTCGCGTTTGGCGCGCTCTTTCGCGCCGGGAAATTGAACGGGAGCCATAATGCAGGTTTTACACGTTTGTTCTGAAATGTTTCCGCTATTGAAAACGGGTGGTCTGGCGGATGTGATTGGCGCGTTGCCCGCTGCGCAGATTGCCGATGGCGTGGATACCCGCGTGCTTTTGCCCGCCTTTCCTGATATTCGACGCGGCGTCGCCGATGCGCAACAGGTCGCCCAGCGCGACACGTTTGCCGGGCCCGTCACCTTGCTGTTCGGGCATTACAACGGCGTGGGTATTTATATGATCGACGCGCCGGATTTGTACGACCGTCCGGGTAGTCCGTATCACGACACCAATCAGTTCGCTTATCCCGATAACGTCATCCGTTTTGCGCTGTTAGGCTGGGCGGGTTGTGAAATGGCGTGCGGATTCGATCCTTTCTGGAAACCGGATGTGGTGCATGCCCACGACTGGCATGCCGGTCTTGCGCCAGCGTATCTTGCCGCGCGCGGTAATCCGGCGAAGTCGGTATTTACGGTGCATAACCTGGCGTACCAGGGGCTGTTTTACGCTCACCATATGAGCGAAATCGACCTGCCGTGGTGGTTCTTCGACGTCAATGGCCTGGAATTCAACGGCCAAATCTCGTTTTTAAAAGCGGGCTTGTTCTACGCCGATCATATTACGGCGGTCAGCCCGACCTACGCCCGTGAAATCACCGAACCGCAATTTGCCTACGGTATGGAAGGCCTTCTGCAACAGCGTCATCGTGAAGGCAGGCTGTCCGGCATTCTTAACGGCGTCGATGAAAACATCTGGGATCCGTCAACCGACCTTCTCTTGTCGGCGCGATATAACCGCGATACGTTAGAAGATAAAGCAGAAAATAAACGCCAGCTGCAAATTGCGATGGGACTGAAGGTGAATGATAAGGTCCCGCTGTTTGCCGTGGTGAGCCGGCTTACCAGCCAGAAAGGTCTCGACCTGGTGCTGGAGGCGCTGCCGGGCTTGCTGGAGCAGGGCGGGCAGTTGGCGCTGCTTGGCGCGGGTGATGCGGTGTTGCAGGAAGGATTCCTTGCGGCCGCTGCCGAACATCCGGGCCAGGTAGGGGTACAGATTGGTTATCATGAGGCGTTTTCGCACCGCATCATGGGCGGCGCAGATGTGATCCTGGTGCCGAGCCGGTTTGAACCCTGCGGGTTAACGCAGCTATACGGGTTGAAATATGGCACGTTGCCATTGGTTCGCCGGACCGGCGGTTTAGCCGATACCGTAGCGGACAGCTCGCTGGAGAATTTAGCCGATGGAATGGCCAGTGGTTTCGTGTTTGAAGATAGTAATGCCTGGTCGCTGCTACGTGCGATTCGGCGTGCTTTCGTGTTGTGGTCGCGTCCATCACTTTGGCGGTTTGTTCAGCGTCAGGCGATGGCCATGGATTTTAGCTGGCACGTTGCGGCGAAGTCTTACCGCGAACTTTATCAACGCTTGATATAACTATCCAGGAATCACATGTATGAATGCACCCTTTTCCTATTCATCCCCCACAGTCAGCGTGGAGGCGCTAAAGCATTCCATTGCTTATAAGCTGATGTTTACCATTGGTAAAGATCCGGCTATCGCCAATAAACACGAATGGCTGAACGCGACATTGTTTGCGGTCAGGGACCGTCTGGTAGAGCGCTGGTTGCGCTCTAACCGGGCCCAACTTTCCCAGGAAATGCGCCAGGTTTATTACTTGTCGATGGAGTTTCTGATTGGCCGTACGCTCTCTAATGCGCTGCTGTCGTTGGGTATTTATGATGACGTTAAAGACGCGCTGGATGAGATGGGGCTTGACCTGGAAGAGCTCATTGATGAAGAAAACGACCCCGGCCTCGGAAACGGCGGCCTGGGGCGTCTTGCCGCGTGTTTCCTGGATTCGCTGGCGACCTTAGGCTTGCCGGGCCGTGGCTACGGTATTCGCTACGACTACGGTATGTTCCGGCAAAACATCGTCGACGGGCGTCAAAAAGAGTCCCCGGATTACTGGCTGGAATACGGCAACCCGTGGGAATTTAAACGCCACAATACGCGTTATAAAGTCCGCTTCGGCGGCCGCATTCAGCAGGAAGGCAAGAAAACCCGCTGGGTAGAAACCGAAGAAATTCTGGCGGTGGCCTACGATCAGATCGTCCCCGGTTATGATACTGATGCCACCAACACACTGCGTTTATGGAATGCCCAGGCGAGTAGCGAAATCAATCTGGGTAAATTCAACCAGGGCGACTACTTCGCGGCGGTGGAAGATAAAAACCACTCGGAAAACGTCTCCCGCGTCTTGTATCCCGATGATTCAACGTATTCCGGGCGTGAACTGCGTTTGCGTCAGGAGTACTTCCTGGTGTCGGCGACGATCCAGGATATTCTGAGCCGCCATTATCAGATGCATAAAACCTATGCCAATCTGGCGGATAAAATCGCGATTCACCTGAACGATACCCATCCGGTCTTGTCGATTCCTGAGCTTATGCGTCTGCTGATCGATGAACATAAGTTCGGCTGGGATGAAGCGTTTGAAGTCACTTGCCAGGTGTTCTCGTACACCAACCATACGTTGATGAGCGAGGCGCTGGAAAGCTGGCCGGTCGATATGTTAGGGAAAATCCTGCCGCGCCATCTGCAAATTATCTTCGAGATTAACGACTACTTCCTGAAAACCGTTCAGGAGCAGTATCCGAACGATACCGCGCTGTTGAGCCGCACCTCCATTATCGACGAGTCCAACGGGCGTAAAGTGCGTATGGCGTGGCTGGCGGTGGTGGTCAGCCATAAGGTCAATGGTGTATCAGAACTCCACTCCAACCTGATGGTGCAATCGCTGTTCGCGGATTTCGCACGAATTTTCCCGATGCGTTTTTGCAACGTCACTAACGGCGTGACGCCAAGGCGCTGGCTGGCGCTGGCGAACCCGGCGCTCTCAAAAGTGCTGGATGATAATATTGGTCGTAACTGGCGCACCGATTTAAGCCAGTTAAGCGAGCTGAAGCAGCATATCGACTACCCGCTGGTAAATCAGGCGGTGCGTCAGGCCAAGCTCGATAACAAAAAGCGTCTGGCGATTTATATTGCCCAGCAGATGGGTGTGGTGGTGAATCCGAAGGCGCTGTTTGATGTGCAGATCAAGCGTATTCATGAATACAAGCGCCAGCTGATGAATGTCCTGCACGTCATCACTCGCTATAACCGCATTAAAGCCGATCCCACCGCTGACTGGGTGCCGCGTGTGAATATTTTTGCCGGTAAAGCCGCCTCGGCGTACTACATGGCAAAACACATTATTCATCTGATCAACGACGTGGCCGGGGTGATCAACAACGATCCCGACGTACGCGATCACCTGAAAGTGGTGTTTATCCCCAACTACAGCGTGAGCCTGGCGCAACTGATCATTCCGGCGGCGGATCTCTCTGAGCAGATTTCTCTTGCCGGTACTGAAGCCTCAGGCACCAGTAATATGAAATTTGCCCTCAACGGCGCGCTGACTATCGGCACGCTGGACGGCGCGAATGTCGAGATGCTGGATCATGTGGGGGCGGAGAATATGTTTATCTTCGGCAACACGGCGGAACAGGTCGAACAGTTACGCCGTGACGGTTATAAACCCCGTGACTACTATGAGCAGGATGAAGAACTGCATCTGGCGTTAACCCAGATTGGTACCGGTGTATTCAGCCCGACTGAAGTGGGACGCTATCGCGACCTGGTGGATTCCCTGATTAACTTTGGCGATCACTATCAGGTGCTGGCGGATTACCGTAGCTACGTAGACACCCAGGATAAAGTGGATGAGCTGTACCGCCAGCCGGAAGCCTGGTCGACCTGCGCGATGCAGAATATCGCCAATATGGGGTACTTCTCTTCAGACCGGACGATTCAGGAGTACGCGGAAAACATCTGGCATATCAAACCGGTTCGTCTGTAGCCTGTAAGGCAGCCACAATAAAAAACGGCGGAGAGAAGCTCCGCCGTTTTTATTTATGATGCCAGTGACAGCTCGTGGCGAGTGTTTTTCGTCAGCCACAGGGCTACGCGGGATTGCTGTTCCGCATCCAGCCACATGCCCAGCTTGGTACGACGCCACAGCGCATCATCCAGACGGCGTACCCACTCGTGCTCTACCAGATAACGCAGCTCGGCTTCGTACAGCTCATGACCGAAATCTTCGCCCAGCTCCTCAATGCTGCTGCTGGTGCCCAGAATCAGTTCACTGTTCGAACCGTAAGTACGGGCGTAGTGGCGCGCAAGCGATTCGCTGATAAACGGATAGCGACGACGCAGCTTCGCGGCGTAATCATCGCGGTCACCGTTCAGTTCCCCGCCAGGCAGAATACAGTTCTTCGTCCACGCCGGTCCCATTGAAGGGTAGTAATTCCCCAGTTTTTCCAGCGCGTGTTCTGCCAGCTTACGGTAAGTCGTCAGCTTGCCGCCAAACACGGACAGCAGTGGGGCCTTGCCGTTTTCATCATGAATATCGAGCGTGTAGTCGCGGGTGATGGCCTGCGGCGAGTCGGATTCGTCATCGCACAGCGGACGCACCCCGGAGTAAGTCCACACCACATCTTCACGGCTGAGCTGCTTTTTGAAGTGCAGGTTGTAGACCTTCAGCAGATAGCTGATTTCGCTTTCATCAATCGCCACCTGTTTCGGGTCGCCGTTGTACTCCACATCCGTGGTACCGATAATGGAGAATTCATCCATCCACGGGATCACGAACACAATACGCTTATCTTCGTTTTGCAGAATATAAGCCTGCTTCTGCTGATGAACGCGCGGCACCACAATATGGCTGCCCTTGATCAGGCGAATGCCATAAGGCGAAGGCAGGTGTAAACCGTCGTCAAAGAAGTTTTTCACCCACGGGCCGGTCGCGTTGACCAGGCCACGTGCCTGCCAGGTATAGGTTTTACCGGTGTCGATATCCTGCGCTTCCACAATCCACATACCATTTTCGCGGCGGGCTGAGGTCGCTCTGGTGCGGGTCATCACTTCGCCGCCTTTTTTCACCACCATTTGCGCGTTGGCAAGCACCAGGCGCGCATCGTCCACCCAGCAGTCGGAATATTCGAATCCGCGCACGATTTCCGGTTTCAGCACCGAGTCCGCGCCAAAACGCAAACCATGGGAGCGTGGCAGGCTGGTGCGCTTGCCGAGATTATCGTACATAAACAATCCGGCGCGGATCATCCACGCGGGACGTAAATGCGGGCGGTGCGGAAGACGGAAGCGCATCGGGAACGCGATGTGCGGCGCCATCTTAAGCAGCACTTCACGCTCTGCCAGCGCTTCGCTAACCAGGCGGAATTCGTAATGCTCAAGATAGCGCAAACCGCCATGTATGAGTTTTGAACTGGCGGATGACGTGGCACAGGCCAAATCCTGCGCTTCCAGCATCAGCACCGATAAACCGCGCCCCGCAGCATCCACCGCAATGCCTGCGCCGTTAATGCCTCCGCCTATCACAATCAGATCTTTGGTTTCCATGCTAGCCTCTTGCACTTTCGTTAAAGCTCAAAAATGTTCGTTATCGCTCATAATAGCAAAAGTTGCGGTCGTTTGGTAACAAGAAAAAAACAATTTCGCGTGATACACATAACAATATGGCGCGTTGGGCAGCTCAACACGTACACTTAAACGGTAAGACTGTCTTTACCGGCCCGCGACCGGGTTTTGTGATTAATTGAAGAGAATGAGAGCGACCATGGAAAACTTTGAATGTATTGGCGTTGAAGAAGCGCACCAGAAGATGCAACGCGGCGCTGCCGTGCTGGTGGATATCCGCGATCCGCAAAGTTATGCGATTGGTCATGCGCCAGGCGCGTTTCATTTAACCAACGACACGTTGATTAATTTTATGCAGCAAACGGATTTCGACACGCCGGTCATGGTGATGTGTTATCACGGCAACAGCAGCAAAGGGGCAGCGCAGTATTTACTCCAGCAGGGGTATGAAAATGTCTATAGCGTGGATGGCGGTTTTGATGCCTGGCACCGGCATTTTCCCGCGGAAGTCGCCTGTCAGCGCGATTAATTAACCTATATACTCCCTTTCTTTGTGTGGAAAACGGCACCTACTGATGGTACTGATTACTTCTTTTGCCAATCCGCGTATGGCCCAGGCGTTCGTGGATTACATGGCCACGCAGGGCGTTGTGTTGACCGTCCAGCAGCACGACCGTAACCGATGTCTGGTTGGCCGACGATCGGCAGGCGGAACGGGTGCAGGCTGAGCTGGCGCTATTCCTTGAAGACCCTAACGACCCGCGCTATCTGGCCGCAAGCTGGACCACCGGCCATACCAATAGCGGCCTGCATTATCGCCGCTTCCCGTTTATGGCGACGCTGCGCGAGCGCGCCGGTCCCTTCACTATTGGGCTGGCGGCTGTCTGTATCGCCGTGTATATCCTGATGCTGACGTTAGGCGATCAGGCAGTCATGATTTGGCTCGCCTGGCCTTACGATCCCAGTCTGGATTTCGAATTCTGGCGCTATTTCACCCATGCGTTACTGCATTTCTCCGTCATGCATATCACCTTTAATTTGTTGTGGTGGTGGTATCTTGGCGGGCCGGTAGAAAAACGCCTGGGCAGCGGCAAACTCATCGTATTGACCGCCATCGCCGCATTGCTAAGCGGCTTCGTTCAGCATAAATTCAGCGGTGCCTGGTTTGGCGGTTTATCCGGCGTGGTTTACGCGCTTATGGGTTACGTCTGGTTGCGCGGCGAGCGCGATCCCGAAAGCGGCATCGTTATGCCGCGAGGTTTGATGGTTTTTGCATTGCTGTGGCTGGTGGCAGGTTGGTTTGATCTGTTTGGGATGTCGATTGCTAACGCCGCGCACGTCACAGGGTTGCTGGTAGGCCTGGCGATGGCGTTCGTGGACTGCCTTAATTTGCGAAAACGAACATAATGCAGTGCGAAGGTCAGGAGAAAAGAGTGAAGCAAACACAGCGTCCATGACGCCATTATTGAACTGGTAAAAAAGCAAGGGTATGTCAGCACCGAAGAGCTGGTAGAGCATTTTTCCGTCCAGTCCGCAGACCATTCGCCGGGATTTAAACGACCTGGCCGAGCAGAGCATGATTTTGCGCCATCACGGCGGCGCGGCATTGCCGTCGAGTTCGGTCAATACCTCATGGCACGATCGTAAAGCCACCCAAACCATGGAAAAGGCGCGTATCGCTGAACGTGTCGCCAGCCAAATCCCTAATGGCGCGACGCTGTTTATCGATATCGGCACCACGCCGGAAGCGGTGGCCCACGCGCTGCTCAATCATGAGAATTTGCGTATTGTGACCAACAACCTCAACGTCGCCAATACGCTGATGGTTAAAGACGATTTCCGTATCATTCTGGCTGGCGGTGAGCTTCGCAGCCGCGACGGCGGTATTATTGGCGAGGCGACCCTCGACTTCATTTCCCAATTCCGTCTCGATTTCGGCATTCTTGGCATTAGCGGCATCGACAGCGACGGCTCGCTGCTGGAATTCGACTATCACGAAGTGCGCACCAAGCGGGCGATTATCGAAAACTCGCGGCACGTGATGCTGGTGGTGGATCACTCCAAATTTGGTCGTAACGCCATGGTGAATTTAGGCAGCATTAGCCTGGTGGACGCCGTGTATACGGATACCGCGCCACCCGCGGGCGTGTTGCAGGTTATCCGCGAGCATAATATCCAGCTGGAATTGTGTTAATCGCACCCGGCGGACAGTGTACGCCGCCGGTTTCCTGTCCTATACCCCATACCCCATCATTTTGAGCAGCTGCTGCGCGTGTTGAACCGCCGCCTGGCGATGCGCAACGCCCAGTTTCTGATACAAATTACGGATATGCGTTTTGATGGTTGTTGCCGCCACGTCCAGCTCGCCAGCGATCTGCTCGTTACTGTAGCCCGAATAAATCAGCCCCAGTACCTGCCATTCGCGCTGGGTCAGTGGGCTGGTGCGGATCAGTTCCGGCACTTCGGGATGCGTTAACAGGCGGTTGACGAAACCTTCGTCGAAATGGGCGAACTTATGGCGATGATGCTGGTTAATTTCGCGCAAAATCAGCTGGGCGCGATGCTGTTCCAGCTCCGGTAAGGTATTAAGTTGAATTAACTGACGCAGTTGTTGCGCCATGGCTTCGCCTTCAATCACAAAATGGCTGACGAAACCGGTGCGGTTGGAGAGCGTGAGCGCTTCCAGCAACACGCGCTGGGCGTCGCTCTTACGGCCTGACTGCCAGTACAACTGATTCAGCAACAGCAGGTTACGGTTGATATCGCTCATCAAACGCAGGCTACGCGCGTTCTCATTCAGTTCTTCCAGCACCATCTCCGCCGGATCGAAGTCCCCCAGCAGGATTTGCGCTCTGGCAATATTGCGCCACTGGCTTTGCAGGAAATGGTTGTCCGCCGAGCCGGGTTTAGGGGTCTGGCGTAGCCAGTTAGCAGCGGCGGCTTTATCGCCGGTCATCTGCCAGTAAATGACCCGTACCTTGTCGGCGTTTGAAACCCAGTCGCTGTGATAAGGACCATTGCCCAGCAGGTTTTCCAGACGGTTCAGATGGCTGCGGGCGTTGTCGAGCGCACCGCGCGCCAGTGAACACTGCACCAGCAACACCAGACATTGCAGTTGTTGCTGCGGCTGATAATTCGCCAGCACGTCAATACCCTGACGCGCGCACGTTTCCGCTTCATCAAGACGCGCCCAGGCCCACAGTAACTGGGCGCGGATACGCAGTAAAAACTCATGCAGCGGCAGTTGTTCCAGGTGCTGTTCGCGGATCAGGGTAAAGGCTTTATCCTGCGTTTCCCAGGCGGCCTGAAGAAAGCCCTGGGCAAAAAGAATTTCGCTCTGCTGGATCAGGCTCCACAGGGCGTAATGCCAGACATCATGGCGTCTGGCCATCATTTCGGTTTGCTGCATCACTGCCAGCGACTGGCTGAGTTCGCCTTTACAGTGCAGGACTTCGCCGTGAACCGACGTGGCGACAATGCGGCTATAAAAACTGGCCAGCGGCAGGGTATCCAGCGCAATGATGGAGAGCCGTTCCGCTTCCTGGGCATCGCCGTGGTTAATCGCCACCTGGGCGCGCAACGCGTTGAACTCGCCCTGGAGCGTGTCGTCCATCACACCGTTCATTTCCTGTTCGGCGCGAGCGAGCAGCGTATTTACCTCACCATAGCGGTGCTGGCTTTGCATCAGCCAGGCCTGTAACAGCACCAGTTTCGGGTTTGCCAGCAGGCTTTCCCACGGGAGCGCTTTCAGGGAATCTTCCAGCAGCGTAAGTTCGCTGTGATTGAACAGACTCCAGGCGTGGTTAAGCAGGATATCGCGCAGCATCGCGGAATCGCCCGCTGCAAGCGCGTGGTGGATAGCTTCGCCGGGGAAGCCCTGCGCCATCCAGCCTTCAGCCGCGGCGCGATGGATTTCCGGCAGTTGGGTCGCCAGTTCCCACTGGCAGCGCTGGCGTAAAAAATTGCCGAACAGCGGATGGTAGCTGAACCATTCGCCGTTATCGTCCATGCGTTGTAAAAACAATCCCTGCCGCTCGATTTCCTCAAGCCGCATCTGGCCGTTTTCTTCGCCGGTGACGCGGACGATCAGGGCATCGTTCATTGAGCGCAGCAGGGCGCTTTTCAGTAAAAACATCCGCACGTCCACATCGATATTATCCAGGACTTCATCGACCAGATAATCGGAAAGGTGGCTGGCATTGATGCCTGCCAGACGGCGAGCGGACTGGTGAGCAGAGGTATTATTCTGACGTGCGGAGAGCGCGATAAGCTGCAATGCCGTGGCCCAACCGGCGACGTCATCGCACATTTTGCTGCTCTCAGCGGGTTCGATAGGCGCGTTCAGGCGGCAATCAAAAAATTGCTTGGCTTCCTGATGATTGAATGCCAGTTGCTGGCTGCCGATTTCCAGAAGCTGGTCGCGCACGCGCAGGTTTGCGATGCCAAGCTGCGGTAAATTACGCGACAACACCACCAGACTGACGTTTTCAGGCTGATGGCGCAGGAAAAAACGCATGGCTTCATGAATAACCGGGTTGGTGATCAAATGGTAATCATCAATTACCAGATAGAGCGGTTTCTCCCAGTCAGCCAGTTCGATAAACAGTTGTGCGAAAAGGGAATTCAGGCTGGCATATTGACGCTTTTGCGCCATGACTTCGCTGGTGGGGCAGTGGCCGCCAGTGGCTTGCTGGATCGCCGCGATCAAATAGATAGCAAAGCGCTCCTGCTGATTATCCCCCTCATCAAGAGAAAACCATCCAAGGTTTTGTTTCCCAGCCGCCCATTGTGAAACCAGCGTTGTTTTGCCGTATCCAGCGGGGCTGGTGACCAGGGCCAGTCGGTAGTGATGAGCGCTGGTTAATCTCGCCAGTAAGCGCTCGCGTAGAACTGTGTTTTCCAGGCGAACCGGGCGACTTAATTTAGACGGTATCAACATAGATTGTCACTTCACTGTGTGGGATCCAGGCCGAATGATTTATTTTGCGCCTCGTAATTAATAATCGCAGATAGGGTCGGACACCCTAAGAAGTATTGCAAGTTATGTCGATTTTAGAAGTGGGTAAAGTTGCACTAAGTCACATTTCGATAACTATTATGAATACCCGTTACGACTTTCGGGTGAGACGAGGCGCGGGTTGCAGCGGATTTCGCGATCACCATCCCGTTTTTTGGGACTTATCGCTAATGTAAATATTCATTTGATGGATTAAGAGACGGAAAACACGAACGTTTTGTCGATTTTACTGAACATAAGCGTAACAGAAAGGGGCAGCAAAATAATTTGAGATTGTGTTGAGTGTACAGGATCACATTTTTGCCTACTCCCCGCTACTCCTCCCTGTCTAATCCCCGCCAGGATGAGGAATTCGTGATGGCTGCCAGGCACACTATTGCTAATGCCAATACTTTTCTACAGGACCCTTTTTGCTATGTCGCAGACGACGTTTGACAACATCCAGTTTGAGGCTGCCCTGACGCGTCAGTGGCAACGTTTTGGTTTATCTGCCGCCAGCGAAATGACTTCGCACCAGTGGTGGCACGCGGTGAGCGCCGCGCTGGCGGAAATGCTGCGCGCCCAGCCGCGGGTTGAGCCTGAAACGGCCCAGCGTCATGTTAACTACATCTCCATGGAATTTTTGATTGGCCGTCTTACCGGCAACAACCTGCTGAACCTGGGCTGGTATCAGGCGGTCAGCGACGTGCTGGCAAAACACGATGTCAATCTAACCGACTTACTGGAAGCGGAAACCGATCCGGCGTTGGGCAACGGTGGCCTTGGCCGTCTGGCAGCGTGTTTCCTCGATTCCATGGCAACGGGTCGGCCAGGCGGCCACCGGCTATGGTCTGAACTATCAGTATGGTCTGTTCCGCCAGTCTTTTGACGATGGCCGGCAGATGGAAGCGCCGGATAACTGGCATCGCGAAAGCTACCCGTGGTTCAGCCATAACGAGGCGCTGGATGTGCAGGTGGGCATTGGCGGTAAAATGGTGAAACACGGCAATCGCCAGGTTTGGGAACCGGGCTTTATCATTACCGGCCAGGCATGGGATTTGCCGGTGCTCGGTTACCAGAACGGCGTAGCGCAACCGCTGCGTTTATGGCAGGCCACTCACGCCCATCCGTTTAATCTCACCAAATTCAATGATGGCGACTTTCTGCGTGCCGAACAGCAGGGCATTGATGCGGAAAAACTCACCAAAGTTCTCTATCCGAACGACAACCATCAGGCGGGTAAGAAGCTGCGTCTGATGCAGCAGTATTTCCAGTGCGCATGTTCTGTCGCTGATATTCTGCGCCGCCATCACTACCTGGGCCGTGATATTGCCCGCCTGGCTGATTACGAAGTCATTCAGCTTAACGACACCCATCCGACCATCGCTATCCCGGAGCTGCTGCGCGTATTGATTGACGAGCACCAGATGAGCTGGGATGACGCCTGGGCTATCACCAGTAAAACTTTCGCTTACACTAACCATACGCTGATGCCTGAAGCGCTGGAGTGCTGGGACGAGCGACTGATCCGCACTCTGCTGCCGCGCCACATGCAAATCATCAAAGAGATTAACGCGCGCTTTAAAGTGTTGGTGGACAAAACCTGGCCGGGTGATGATGCGGTTTGGGCCAAACTGGCCGTGGTTTACGACAAACACGTACGCATGGCGAACCTGTGCGTAGTGAGCGGCTTTGCCGTTAACGGCGTGGCGGCGCTGCACTCCGATTTGGGTGGTGAAAGACCTGTTCCCGGAATATCACCAGCTGTGGCCGAATAAATTCCACAATGTGACCAACGGCATTACGCCGCGTCGCTGGATCAAACAGTGCAACCCGGAACTGGCGGCGCTTATCGATAAAACGCTGAACAAAGAGTGGGTTAACGATTTAGACGCGCTGGCGGATCTGGAAAAATATGCCGACGACGCCGAATTCCGTAAGGAATACCGCGCCATCAAACAGCGCAACAAGGTAAAACTGGCCGCGTTCGTCAAAGCGCGCACCGGCATTGAAATCAACCCGAACGCGCTGTTCGATATCCAGATTAAACGCCTGCATGAATACAAACGCCAACACCTGAATCTGTTGCAGATTCTGGCGATGTACAAAGACATTCGTGAAAACCCGAAAGCCGACCGCGTGCCGCGTGTCTTCCTGTTCGGTGCCAAAGCCGCGCCGGGGTATTACCTGGCGAAGAACATCATTTACGCGATCAACAAAGTGGCTGACGCGATCAATAACGATCCGCTGGTGGGCGACAAACTGAAAGTGGTATTCCTGCCGGACTACTGCGTCTCTGCGGCAGAGAAAATGATCCCGGCGGCGGACATCTCCGAGCAGATCTCGACCGCCGGTAAAGAAGCTTCCGGCACCGGTAATATGAAGCTGGCGCTGAATGGCGCACTGACCGTCGGTACGCTGGACGGCGCGAACGTCGAGATTGCCGAAAAAGTGGGCGAAGAGAATATTTTCATCTTTGGCCTGACGGTGGATGAAGTCAAAACACTGAAAGCGAAAGGCTACGATCCGGTTAAATGGCGTAAGAAAGACAAGCTGCTGGATGCAGTGTTAAAAGAGCTGGAATCAGGCATTTACGCCGGTGGGGATAAGCATGCGTTCGATCCGATGCTGCAAAGTATTGGCAAAGCGGGCCGCGATCCTTACCTGCTGATGGCGGACTTCGCCTCCTACGTGGCGGCGCAAAAACAGGCGGATTTATTGTACCGCGACCAGGAAGCCTGGACGCGAGCTGCTATCCTGAATACCGCGCGTTGCGGCATGTTTAGCTCTGACCGCTCGATTCGCGACTATCAGACTCGTATTTGGCAGGCCAAACGTTAAGGATATGCCATGGATAAACGCCTGAACACTGCCGCCCTTGAGGCGGGTATTAGCGCTAACTATATTAATGCTCACGGCAAAGCTCAGGCGATTGGCGCTGAAACCAAGCGCCGTTTGCTGGATGCGATGAACCGCGTTCAACCGGCTAAAAAATCTGCCGCCGCGCCGATCCCGGGTGTGAAAGTCCTGCGTGCCAGCACACGTATGACGCTGACGCTGGATGGCAAAGGGGAATATGACTGGTTGCTGATAACAGAAGCGGGCAAGCAGCATACGGGAAGCGCCACCGGCGGCGAGAGTCTGCGGCTTCCCGCCAGGCTGCCGCACGGTTATCACTCCCTGATCCTGAAGCAAAAATCGCAGCAGTGGGAGTGCCGCTTAATTGTCGCGCCGAAACGCTGCTTTGAACCGGAAACCATCGTTAACGGCGAGAAAATCTGGGGCGCCTGCGTGCAGTTGTATACCCTGCGCTCCCGGACTAACTGGGGGATCGGCGACTTCGGCGATTTAAAACGGATGCTGGTGTCGGTGGCGCAGCGGGGCGGCAGTTTTATCGGCCTGAACCCTATTCATGCGCTGTATCCTGCCAACCCGGAAAGCGCCAGTCCTTACAGCCCCTCTTCGCGTCGCTGGATGAATGTCATCTATATCGACGTGAATGCGGTTGAAGATTTCCAGCAAAGCGAAGCAGCGCGTGCCTGGTGGGAAATGCCCAGTACGCAGCAGTCCCTTAACGTGGCACGCGATGCGGACTGGGTGGATTATTCCACGGTCACGGCGCTCAAAATGGCTGGTCTCCAGTTAGCCTGGCAGCAGTTCTCTCTGCGCGATAACGATGACGAGCAGGTGCGTGCGTTTCGTGATTTTGTCGACAGCGAGGGCGAGAGCCTCTACTGGCAGGCGGCATTCGATGCGTTGCATGCCCGGCAGGTAAAAGAAGATGAGCAGCGTTGGGGCTGGCCTGCATGGCCTGAAGAGTACCAGTCTACCGACAGCCCGCAGGTCAAAGCCTTCTGTGAAGAAAACGCTGACGACATCAATTTTTACCTCTGGCTGCAATGGCTGGCCTGGAAACAGTTCGCCGAATGTTGGCAAACCTGCCAGCAGCACGGAATGCCTGTCGGCCTGTACCGCGATCTGGCGGTGGGCGTGGCGGAAGGCGGGGCGGAAACCTGGTGCGACCGCGAACTCTATTGCCTGAAAGCGTCAGTTGGCGCGCCGCCGGATATTCTGGGGCCGCTCGGTCAAAACTGGGGTTTACCGCCAATGGACCCGCATGTGATGACGGCTCGCGGTTATGAGCCGTTTATCCAGTTGCTGCGCGCCAATATGAAAAATTGCGGCGCATTGCGCATCGATCACGTGATGTCGCTGCTGCGCCTGTGGTGGATTCCGTACGGCGAAACCGCGGATCAAGGCGCATATGTGCAGTATCCGGTGGATGACTTGTTGGCGATCCTCGCACTGGAAAGCGAACGTCACCAGTGCATGGTGATTGGCGAAGACCTGGGTACCGTGCCGGTAGAGATTGTTGGGAAGCTGCGCCAGAACGGCGTCTATTCCTACAAAGTGCTCTATTTCGAGAACGACTCCCGTAAGCACTATCGTGCGCCTCAGGCATGGCCTGAGCAGGCGATGGCCGTGGCGACAACGCACGATTTGCCGACGTTGCGCGGTTACTGGGAAAGCGGCGATCTGACGCTGGGTAAAACCCTTGGCCTTTACCCGGATGAAATTGTCCTGCGCGGATTGTATGAAGATCGTGAACGGGCAAAGCAGGGGCTGCTGGATGCGCTGCATCAGTACAACTGCCTGCCGAAACGCGTGGGGCGTAAAGCCGGGGAATGAAAATGACCCCGTTGCTCAACCGGGGAATGCAGCGTTATATCGCCGATACGCATTGCGCCTTGCTGGGCTTACAGCCGGAAGACTGGCTGGATATGGCGGACCCGGTCAACATTCCCGGCACCAGCTATCAGTACAAAAACTGGCGGCGTAAGTTATCCGCACCGCTGGAAAAAATGTTTGCTGATGAAGGCGTTAACAAGTTGATTAAAGACCTGGATAAGCGACGCCGCGCCGCATCCCGCAAGCACGTAAAAGCGAACGCTCGCTAACGGTTCGCACAGAAAAAGGCGCTGAATTATCAGCGCCTTTTTATTGCGGTCGGCAAATTAATAGTACGAGTGCTCACCGCGCTGGTGTTCCGTCAGGTCGCGAACGCCTTTCAGTTCCGGGAACTCGTTAAGCAACTGCTTCTCGATCCCTTCTTTCAGCGTCACATCCACCATGGAACAACCGTTACAGCCGCCGCCAAACTGCAGGATGGCGAAGCCTTCGTCGGTGATTTCCATCAGCGATACACGGCCGCCGTGACCAGCCAGTTGCGGGTTGATCTGCGATTGCAGCAGATATTCCACGCGTTCCATTAACGGGGCATCGTCGGAGACTTTGCGCATTTTGGCGTTTGGCGCTTTCAGCGTCAGCTGGGAGCCTAACTGATCGGTGACGAAGTCGATTTCCGCGTCTTCCAGATACGGAGCGCTCAGCTCATCCACATAGGCGGTGAGATGTTCAAACGTCAGCGCCGTGTCGCTCGCTTCAACCGCGTCAGGCGGGCAGTAGGACACGCCGCATTCTGCGTTAGGCGTACCGGGATTAATCACAAACACGCGGATTTGGGTGCCTTCTTCCTGATTAGCCAGAAGTTTGACAAAGTGTGCCTGGGCAGCATCGGAAATACGAATCATAGCAATGGCCTAATAGTTGACTATTTTACCTGGTTATAATACGCCCATCATCGAGGGTCTACAAGGTTCGACACAGGCACCATACCTGGACAGTCGCCGCGCCATGGCGATGCAAGAGTTTGGCCATTTCGCCAACCGTACTGCCCGTTGTGACGACGTCATCCACAATAACGATATGGAGATCCCTCACCGGTAATTCAAGGCGAAAAGCGGCGCGCAGATTCTTTTTGCGCAAACGGGCGCTGAGATGATGCTGGACTGGCGTACTTCTGATGCGCCGCAGCACCCGATCGTCGTAGCGGCAGCCCAGCCAGCGGGCCAGAGGTTTCGCGAGTAAGGCGCTCTGATTAAAGCCGCGATGCCAGGCGCGTCGTCGGTGCAGCGGCACGCCGATAACCAAATCCGGCCGGGGAAAGGCTTGTTCCCGCAGCGCCTCCCGCGCCCGTAACAGCATCAGCCGCGCCAGAGGTTTCGCGAGGGCGGTCTGGCGGTGAAATTTCAATGCCTGTACCAGCGCGCTCAATGGCTGACAATAATCCGTCACATACAGCAGACGCTCCCACGCTGGCGGCTTGTGTAAACACCGGCCACAGGGCATCGTCGTGACCACCGCAGGCAAACCGCAAACGGGGCAAGCGGGCGGTGGGGCGGGGAGAGCCGCCACGCAACGGGAGCAGAGTCCCCAATGGGAGAGCGCGAGCGGCATCCCGCATAGCCAACACAAGGCGGGTACTGTTAGCATCATGGTCTTCCTGACAAAAAAGAGACTTTAACCAATGAATGACATCTGGTGGCAGACCCGGGGAGAGGGAAATGTTCATCTTGTGCTGTTGCACGGATGGGGCCTGAACGCCGGGGGTGTGGGATTGCATTACCCAACAACTTGCTTCGCAATTTACGCTGCATCTCGTGGACCTGCCGGGGTATGGCCGCAGCGGCGGTTTTGGCGCGATGGACCTCGACGCCATGGCGCAATGTGTTTTGCGTCAGGCGCCTGATCGCGCGATATGGCTCGGCTGGAGCCTGGGCGGGCTGGTTGCGAGCCAAATCGCGTTAACGCATCCGGAGCGGGTCGAGGCGCTGGTGACCGTGGCATCCTCCCCCTGTTTCAGTGCGCACGAAGAAGAGCAATGGCCGGGGATTAAACCCGCCGTGCTGGCGGGTTTTCAGCGGCAATTAAGTGAAGACTTTCAGCGTACCGTCGAGCGCTTTCTGGCGCTGCAAACCCTGGGCACGGAAAGCGCCCGCCAGGATGCGCGCCGACTCAAAGCGATTGTTCTGGATGCCCCAGTGCCCTCTGTTGACGTGTTAAATGGTGGGCTGGAGATCCTCCGGACGGCGGATTTACGCGCCGGGCTGGACGGTCTGCGCCTGCCATTCTGGCGGCTGTACGGGCGGCTGGACGGGCTGGTGCCGCGTCGCGTCGCCGGTTTACTGGATACGCGTTATCCGCAAAGTCCGTCTCTGATGTTTGATAAAGCGGCCCATGCGCCGTTTATCTCGCATCCTGATGAATTTTGTGAAAGTTTACTGCGGATCCGTCATTGCCTGGAAAATAACCGGAACCCAAGCGATACTTAGAATGTGATTGCCCTCACGGGCGATTTTATTCTTTGACGCCGGCTGTCTGCCGCCTGGCATCAAAATTAAAACCTTTCTAAGGAGTGTAACGCTATGAAACTTGTCACTGGCATGGTTACTTCTTTGATTATTGGTTCAATTTCCTTTGGTGTTTTCGCTGCTAAAGAACTTGAAAAAGATAAAGTTGCCGGCATGAATTTGACAAAAATTGGTACGATTTCATCAAGTGATGGAACTTCGCCAATGGATGCCAAACACGAATTGTCGAAAAAAGCGGATGAAATGGGCGGGACTTATTACGTCATTACCAGCGATGAAAAGAAAAGTGAGGATGTCCAGGCAACGGCGGACGTGTATAAATAATGAAAAAGGCGGGGGAACCCGCCTTTTTAAGTGCCACTGCTTTTCTTTTTTTGCTATTGAAGCGTCCAGAACGTTTTTTGGCAAGCATTTCCTTCAGGGCAGCGTTTACAACTGCCTGATAAACACCCACTCAAATCTTCCGTTACGCGTTTAATACGGCCCATTGCTTCCAGGCGCGCCAGCATCGCGTTAATCAACGGAAGCGGGGTGGCGAGCCGTTCGCTCATCCGGCTGGCTTCCATACGTCCTTGCAGCGCCAGCAAATCACGCACTTCAATTAACGTCGCCATATTTTACCTCAATGACAGGAACCGGAGGTGGCTTCACAACAGACTTCGCCAGCCTGGCGACGGCCTAACACGCCGGGATCGATGCGGCTACGGGCACGACGCAGCAGGCTCAGCACCAGTATGTTGAACAGCACCACAGCAAGGATGCAGATCAGACTGTATTGCGGATGCTGGTGGAACGTAACGGCCTGGTAGTACAGCGTCGCCAGTGAATAGGCAATGTTAAGGCCCCACAAAATGGAGAAGCCCATCCAGCTGCGGCTGGTTTCACGGGCGATAGCGCCCATCACGGAGATGCACGGGATATACAGCAACACGAAGATAAGATAGCTGTACGCTGACTCGCTGCTGCCGAATTTTGCGCTCATCACACCCATGGTGCCGCTTTCCATCTCACCGTCCCCTTTGCTGGCTTCAATGGGGTTCATTAACACGCTAAGGCTGAAAGTGTCTTTCAGGCTCTGCCAGGTTTCTTCTACCGCGCCGCCCAGCTCATCAATCAGGCTAAAACTGGCCGCATCGAAGGCTTCCTGATGAATATTTTCTGCGGTGTACAGGGTGTTGAGTGTACCGACGACCACCTCTTTGGCCATCGCGCCAGTGAACAGGCCCACCGTGGCCTGCCAGTTATCTTCCTGTACGCCGATGGGTTTCAGAAGCGGAGTTAACATCTGGCTCACGGTTGCGAGTGCGGAGTCGTTGATGCTATCGACGGGTTTACCGCTGAAAGAGAAGCTGTTCAACGCGCCGACAAAAATACTCACGACCACGATGACTTTACCCGCACGCATCACAAAAGATTTCAGTCGCTGCCAAGTTTGCAGTGCCAGGCTTTTTAAATGCGGAACATGGTAAACCGGCAGTTCCATCACGAACGGCGTGGCTTCGCCGCGCATAATGGTGTGTTTCAGCATCAAACCGGTAAGGATCGCCATGACGATGCCCAGCAAATAGAGCGAAAACACCACCAGCGCGCCCTGTTGACCAAAGAACGCCGCGGCGAATACAGCGAAAATCGCCAGACGTGCGCCGCAGGACATAAACGGCGCCATCATCACGGTCATTAAGCGCTCGCGAGGCGCATCCAGGGTACGCGCGCCCATGACGGCAGGCACATTACAGCCAAAGCCGACGATTAACGGCACGAAAGACTTGCCCGGCAACCCCAGAGACTGCATCAGGCGGTCCATTACAAACGCCGCCCGCGCCATATAACCAGAATCTTCAAGGAAAGAGAGGAACAGATACATCATGCCGATTTGCGGCACCAGCGGCAAAACGGTATTGATGCCGCCGCCGATCCCCTGCGCGAGGAAAATCGTCAGCCATTGTGGGAAATGCAGCGTGGCGCCGACCCATTGCAAGCCGTGGATAAAGATGGCTGCGGAGCCCACATCGAACAGCGGCTGCAATGCGCCGCCAATGTTAATCGCCAACAGGAACATCACATACATCACCAGTAAAAACACCGGGATGCCGAGAAAACGGTTGATAACGATTTTATCCAGGGCCGTGGTGAGATGATGCGGTTCCGCCGTTAAGCTGTTGCTGACGCTGTCGCAAATGGCCGGCGATGCTTTGATAGCGTGCATCGGCGATGTGCAGCGCCGGATCGTCCATCTCTTCATTGAGTCGCGCCAGGGATACGCCCAGCTTTTGCGCGGCCTCACCGGCAAAAGCGCGGCTGTAGATATCGCCTTCGAGCATTTGCAGGCCCAGCCAGCGGCGCTGGGTAAACGGCATCTCGCCAGGCATCCACTCTGCCAGCATGTTCGCTTCGCGGTTCAGCGGTTCAGCGTAAAACACTTCAACCGGAGCCTGTTGCTTCGCGCCATGATCGATTTCCCGCTTCAGGGTGTCGATACCGCGCCCGCGTGTGGACACCAACGGTACCACCGGGCAGCCGAGACGTTTCGCCAGCGCATCAATATCAATACGGATTTGCTGCTTCTCGGCAATATCCAACATATTCAGCGCGACGATGCAGGGAATGCCCAGTTCACGGAGTTGCAACGTCAGATAAAGGTTACGCTCCAGATTTGAAGCATCCACCACGTTAATCAACAAATCGGCGTCGCCGCTCAGAATGTAGTGGCAGGCGATTTGTTCATCAAGCGACGTCTGGGAGGAGATGGTCGTGAGTGAATAAGTGCCGGGTAAATCCACCAGGGTGACCTGATGCGCGGGGGTGACGAAGAATCCTTCTTTACGTTCGACCGTGACGCCAGCCCAGTTGCCGACACGCTGCCGGGCTCCGGTTAATTGATTGAATAAGGTGGTTTTCCCTGAGTTAGGGTTACCAATTAATCCGATGGTTAGCTTTTTCATATTTCAGTCTGAACTCAAAAAAATGGACCACGGCGCGTCAGGAAGCGGCTTCAACCTGTACCAACGCTAAATCTTTTTTACGCAACACAAGGTTCACCCGGCGAGTGGAAATATGAATGGGATCGCCCAGCGGAGCGACGCGCACCACGTTGAATGAAGAGCCGGGAAGTAAACCTAACGAAAGTAATTTTTGGCGGTAAGCCGGGCTAATTTCCCGGGCAAAACCGGTAATTTTCCAGGTACTGTTAGCGCAAAATTGCATAGAGCCTTCTTGTCTTTCGTAATCAGAAACACGATCCCCGTGACTGGAGGGCAGACACGGGAAACCAGATTCATTTGCAGAAAAGGAATCCTCTTGATGGAGAGGTATGATAATGAGAATGGTTTTTATCTTCAATGCAGAAAGTGTTGCTAAATACAATATTTAACCATTCGTTGTTTTGGCGCAAAAAACGAAAAATAAAAGCTTGAAAAGGATTTTCTTTAACAATGTTCTTTTTTAATAACAGGTTAAATTAATTTTTCTTAATAATATGAATGGGGCGAGGTAAATGAACGGGGCTTTTCGTGTTATTAAAAAGATAATTTTGAGTGTTTATTTTGATAATACGGCAAGCGAAACCCTGAAAAATCAAGACTAAATAAAAATACCTGTTCTCATAATACGATTTTTTACCCGGAAAATAATAAGGCCGGTTTCCCGGCCCTGTTATTAACGTTTTTTGCCGAAGGCGGCGGCGAGCGCATCGCCCATCGCGCTATTGCCCGACGGCTTATTATCACGCTGACGCGGTTTTTGCTGCTGCGCAGGACGCGAAGCGGGGGCGCCTGTGGTGCGGCGCGCACCGGTTTCGCCAGGCTGTTCATCAAGGCGCATGGTTAACGCGATGCGCTTACGTTGCAGATCGACTTCCAGCACCTTCACTTTCACGATATCGCCCGCTTTCACCACCTTATGCGGATCGTCGATAAATTTATCGGACAGCGAAGAGATATGCACCAGCCCATCCTGATGGACGCCAATATCGACAAACGCGCCAAAGTTGGTGACGTTGGTCACCGCGCCTTCCAGTACCATGCCCGGCATCAGATCGTTCAGCGTTTCAACCCCTTCGGCAAACTGTGCGGTTTTGAACTCCGGACGCGGGTCGCGGCCCGGTTTTTCCAGTTCTTTAATGATGTCAGTCACCGTCGGCACGCCGAATCGTTCATCGGTATAATCTGACGCTTTCAGATTGCGCAGTTCGTTACTGTTGCCCATCAGGTCGCGCAGCGACTGTTGGGTTGCAGCCAGAATGCGCTCGACGATGGGATACGCTTCCGGGTGAACGGTAGAGGCGTCCAGCGGGTTGTCGCCGTGGTTGATCCTCAAAAAGCCCGCGCACTGCTCGAAGGCTTTCGGGCCCAGACGGCTGACTTTCAGCAGTTGCTGACGGTTCTGGAACTGACCGTTCTCGTCACGCCAGCTCACGATATTGTGCGCCATCATGCGCGTTAAACCGGCGACGCGGGTCAACAGCGGTACCGAGGCAGTATTCAAATCCACGCCCACGGCGTTTACGCAGTCTTCCACTACCGCATCCAGCTTGCGCGCCAGCTGAGACTGGCTGACGTCGTGCTGGTACTGACCAACGCCAATGGATTTCGGATCAATTTTCACCAGTTCCGCCAGCGGGTCCTGCAGGCGGCGGGCGATAGACACCGCGCCACGTAGCGACACGTCCAGATCCGGGAATTCCAGCGCCGCCAGTTCAGACGCGGAATAGACCGATGCGCCCGCCTCGCTGACGATCACCTTTTGCGCTGTCACTTTCGGGAACTGCTTCTGCACGTCGAGGAAGAAACGTTCCGTCTCACGGGACGCGGTACCGTTGCCGATGGCGACCAGCTCAACGTTATGTTTTTCGCACAGGGCGGCGATAACAACCGCCGCTTTCGCTGCCTGGCCGGTATGCGGATAAATGGTATCGGTTGCGACCAGTTTACCAGTGCCGTCCACCACCGCGACTTTTACCCCGGTACGCAGGCCCGGATCGAGACCCATGGTGGCGCGCAGTCCGGCGGGAGCTGCCATCAGCAGATCATGCAGGTTACGGGCGAATACGTTAATGGCTTCTTCTTCGGCGCGCTCGCGCACCGTGCTCATCAGTTCGGTTTCCAGATGCATCAATACCTTGATGCGCCAGGTCCAGCTCACGACGGCGCGACGCCAGCTGTCCGCCGGGGCGTTATTCAGACGCAGTCCCAGGTGATCGATAATGATCTGTTCACAGTGGCTTTCACGCGGCGGCTCGTCGAATTGTGGATCAGCATTCAGCGCCAGTTGCAGCACGCCTTCGTTGCGACCGCGGAACATCGCCAGCGCGCGGTGCGACGGGACGCTGGAAATGGGTTCGTGATGGTCGAAGTAGTCGCGGAATTTCGCGCCTTCTTCCTCTTTGCCGCTGACGACGCTGGCCACCAGATGGGCGTTTTTCCATAAATAATCACGCACTTTGGCGAGCAGTCCGGCGTCTTCGGCGAAGCGTTCCATCAGGATATAGCGCGCCCCGTCAAGGGCGGCCTTGGTGTCGGCCACGCCCTTGTCGGCATCAATATATTTCGCCGCTTCGGTTTCCGGATCGTGAGACGGCGTGTTCCACAGCAGGTCAGCCAGCGGCTCCAGGCCCGCTTCAATAGCAATTTGCCCGCGAGTACGGCGCTTCGGCTTATACGGCAGGTATAAATCTTCAAGTTCGGTTTTACTGAGCGTACCGTTAATGGCCGACGCTAACTCAGGCGTGAGTTTGCCTTGCTCTTCAATCGATTTAATAATCGACTGGCGGCGCTCTTCCAGTTCGCGTAAATAGCCCAGACGGGTCTCAAGCTGACGCAATTGCGTGTCGTCCAGACCACCGGTCACTTCCTTACGATACCGGGCGATAAACGGTACGGTGTTCCCTTCATCAAGCAGGCGAACGGCAGCGGCGACCTGTTCGGCTCTGGCCTGAAGTTCACCGGCGATAATACGGCTGAGTGAATCATTCATCATGGCAATTTCATCTGTTGGATGCGAAAATTTCAGGGCACAGTTATACGGACTGCCGGACGAAAATACCAGTCGCCGCATGATGCGGCACGGGATTCGGACTGTTCCGTTTATGTTTAATTAACCGAGAGTGAACGCGTGGCGACCAAACTGATTACCCGCGAAGGGTACAACAAGCTTAAGCAAGAGCATGACTATCTCTGGAATGAGAAACGCCCGGAAATCACGAAAATCGTCTCCTGGGCGGCGAGCCTCGGCGACCGTTCTGAAAACGCCGATTACACCTTTAATAAACGCATCCTGCGCCAGATTGATCGCCGGGTGCATTTCCTGCGCAAGATCATGCCGCAGCTGCAAATCGTCGATTATTCACCTCAGCAGGAAGGGCGGGTGTTTTTTGGTGCCTGGGTGGAAATTGAAAACGACGCCGGAGACGTAAAAACCTTCCGCATCGTCGGACCGGAAGAGATTTATGGCGAACGCAAAGATTATATTTCTATCGACTCGCCCATGGCCCGCGCCGTTCTGAAAAAACAGGTGGATGAAGAGTTTGTGGTGAAAACCCCGGAAGGGGAGAAAATGTGGTTTGTGAACAGCATTCGCTATGAGAAAGGCGAAGGGGCACCGGGCCAATAACAGGCGTATTGGCTCCCGCTATTAACCCTTAACCATCAACCTTATCCAGCGGCCAGGAGTCGAACAGGTAGCCGTCGAAGTAGATATCGTCGACGTTAGAGAACTCCAGCAGCCGCAGTTTGACGTTTTCCAGATGCTGCCACATCGCCAGTTTCGCCGCTTTGGCGTCTTTCTTGATCAGTGCCGCCAGGATCTGTTTATGGTCGGACAGCCACTCTTTGCGATAGCGGGTATTATCCAGATGACGGTGGAGCTGGCTCCACATCGGATTGTTTTCACGCCACTGCCATGACTGCTTAAACAACTCCACCAGCATGCTGTTATGAGTCGCTTCGGCTATCGCCAGATGAAACTGCATATCGCCGCTTTCCGTTTCATCGGGGGCGTCGGATGCCAGCTCCTGTTCTTCCAGCAATAAGGCCTGACGCATTTTCACAATATCTTCCCGGGTCGCCTGAAGCGCTGCAAACTCGGCGATATTGCTTTCAAGCAGCTGGCGTGCCTGCAGCAGCTCAAATGGACCGGCGTCGTTGCACTGCGTCGTCGCGGTGGGGGTCTGCGCGGGTGCCGTTGGCGAAGAGATAACAAAAATGCCCGCGCCGCGCCGCACCTCTATCAGCCCTTCGATTTCCAGCATGATTAACGCTTCGCGTACAACGGTACGCGTGACGTTGAGCATTTCTGCTATTTCGCGTTCAGGAGGAAGGCGCTCGCCGATGGCGTACTGCTTCTGGTCAATCATATTGCGCAGCATGACGCCGACTTCCTGATAAGGGCGCTGTTGAGTCGTGTTTGATTTCATAAGGTTACGATCAGAGTAAGTCCGTGGCGAACGGGGTGGAAAACCGTCCGTAATGGGCCTGACTATAGCATACCGGCGTGCAGAGTCAGTGAAGAAACAGGCCGCGTCACACGGCCTGTTAAAGGCTTACTGATTCAGGCTGGCGACCGCTGCGCGCGCGCCGTGCGCATTCAACGCTTCCAGCGCCTTCACCACAGCCGAAACAAATGCCGGATTTGCCGGTAAGTCATGACCGAAAATCGCGTTCAGGCGCAACAGCGTGGTAACACGATCTTGTGCGCTGGCTTGCGCATTAACCGCCTGATACTCCGCTACCAGCGGATCGACCACCTCAATGGCATTGCCGTGCTCGTCCACGCCCGCCACATAGCGCATCCACCCTGCCACGCCCAGCGCGAGATGCGACCAGTCATGACCCTCTGCCAGATGGCGGCGGACAGGATCAAGCATACGCTGCGGCAGCTTCTGGCTGCCGTCCATAGCGATTTGCCAGGTGCGGTGGCGCAGAGAAGGGTTACTGAACCGTTCAATCAGTAAATGCGCGTAGGCGTCCAGATCGGTGCCTTCCGGCATAGAAAGCGTCGGCGCCTGTTCGCGCAGCATCAACGCCAGCGCCGCCGCGCGGTAATCCGGGTTGGTCATGGTATCGGCAATGGTATCGTAACCGCCCAGATAACCCAGGTATGCCAGGAACGAGTGGCTGCCGTTGAGCATCCGCAGCTTCATCATTTCAAACGGCACCACGTCTTCAACAAACTGTGCGCCCACGCGGTCCCAGTCAGGACGGCCGTTAACGAAGTTATCTTCAATCACCCACTGGCGGAACGGTTCGCAGGCAATCGCGCACGGGTCGTAAACGCCAAGCTGGCTGGCAATGTCATCCAGCGTTTCGGCGGTGGCGGCGGGGACGATACGGTCGACCATGGTGCACGGGAACGTAACGTGCGTTTCAATCCAGGCTGCGAGCGCGGGGTCGCGAGCTTGCGCCAGGCCAAGCACGGCGGCGCGCGCCACATGGCCGTTTTCCCGCACGTTATCGCAGGACATCACGGTAAACGCGTTGAGCCCTTGTTCACGTCGCAGGCGCAGCGCTTCAACAATATAGCCGATCGCAGATTTAGGTTCGCTGGGGTGGGCAAGATCGTGTTGGATCAGCGGGTCATTGAGATCCAGCTTTCCGCTGGCCGCTTCGGTGCAATAACCTTTTTCCGTCACCGTCAGTGAGACAATGGCGGTCTGCTCGCGGGCCATGGCTGTCAGTATACCGGCACAGCCGTCAATTGCCGGATGCAACGCCTCTTTCATCGAGCCGATAATTTTCAGTTCGGTGCTTTGCGCGCCTTTTTCCGCCACCGTGTACAGCAGGTTTTGCTTTTTCAGGTTTTCGATCAGCGTCTGGTCATTGCCGGGCATCAGGTTAACTTCGCAAATCCCCCAGTCGCTGTCGGACTGCTCCAGCAGGTGATGGGTGTACAGCGCCTGATGCGCACGATGAAATGCGCCGCAGCCAAGATGAACAATCCGGGATGACAGACGTGCGTTATCCCACAGCGGACGCGCCACGGGCAGCGTGCTGTTAGCAATAGTCGGTTCCATTCTAAACTCCGGGCAGTGGGGCTGCCTGAATGTATATTTGAAAGGAGACAGGGCGCAGCGGCAGCCGCGCCCTGAGAAGGTTAGTTGCTAAAGAAAGCGCGCTGGATAGCCAGTTCCACACCGCGTACTTCGGCCAGGCCTTTTAAGCGGCCAATGGCGGAGTAGCCAGGGTTGGTCTTTTTCTTTAAATCATCCAGCATCTGATGACCGTGGTCCGGACGCATCGGGATCGGGTCTTCAGCGCCTTCATCTTTACGGCGATGTTCTTCTTCAACGATGGCTTTTACAACTTCGTACATGTCCACATCGCCGGCAAGATGCGCCGCTTCGTGGAAGGTCTTCGGATTGTCTTCACGCATCGTTGAACGCAGGTGAGTGAAGTAAATACGCGGGCCGAACTGTTTGATCATATCCACCAGATCGTTGTCGGCACGTACGCCGTAAGAGCCGGTGCACATGGTAAAGCCGTTGGCCATGCTTGCGACGGTGTCTACCATCCACTGCATGTCTTCAATGGTGGACACGATGCGCGGCAATCCGAGGATAGGACGCGGCGGATCGTCCGGGTGCACTGCCATACGCACGCCAACCTGTTCGGCGACCGGAATAATGCCTTTCAGGAAGTAAGCGAAGTTCTCGCGCAGTTTGGCTTTATCGATATCGGCGTAACGTTCAAGGTGTTTGCTGAATTGCTCAAGCGTATAACCCTCTTCCGCGCCCGGCAGACCGGCGATGATATTGCGGGTTAAACGCGCTTTATCTTCTTCGCTCATGGCGGCGAAGCGGGCATGAGCCTGTTCGACTTCTTCAGCGGTATAGTCCGCTTCCGCGCCAGGGCGTTTCAGCAGGTGAATTTCGAACGCGGCAAATTCAATCTGGTCGAAACGCAGCGCTTTGGAGCCGTCCGGCAGAACATATTCGAGATCGGTGCGGGTCCAGTCCAGAACCGGCATAAAGTTGTAGCAGACGGTGTAGATACCGCATTCGGCGAGATTGCGAATGGACTGCTGGTAATTTTTGATCCACAGATCATACTGCCCACTGTGGGTTTTGATGTCTTCATGGATGGGAATACTTTCCACTACAGACCACACCAGCCCGGCGTCTTCCACGATGGCTTTACGCTTCAGGATTTCCTCGACGGTCCACACTTCGCCGTTAGGGATGTGGTGAAGCGCGGTGACCACGCCTGTCGCACCGGCTTGTCTAACATCTGAAAGGGTCACCGGATCGTTTGGGCCGTACCAGCGCCATGTCTGCTTCATGCTTTACCTCTGCTCGGTCTCATTGTGCCATAACGGCATCGTGAAATGGCTTTATTGGTTGACCACTGGCGAATAACTTTGCGTTTGATAAGCATAGTGGTCTAACAACTCGCTTTATTGGCATACAACTTCGGCTAAAAAGGTGTAAAAGTCAATGGTGAAAGGCGAATTGGTTAACCATGTCACAGTTTATTCAGGCTGTTAATCGAACGTTAAATCGGAATGGAAGGGGTATTTGGCGTCAGTCTGTTGATATTGGTCAACCAATTTTATGAAGGGGTGAGAAATCACTGATGCCCGCACACCCAGGTTTTTTTCCTGGCCTGACGTTGCGGCAATTTTGCGAGAGTGTGATGAAATGGGCAGATAACTCGCTGTTAAATATGCTTTGTAACAATTTCGGCTAGAATATATACCAGTTAAGTCTGGTAGTCAGCGTAGCCTTTTTTAGAATACGGTTAGTTAAAAAGGACCACATCATGTTATTGCATGTGTCCGTTTTAAAGATAAGCGTATTCGAACCCTTTGGGAGTTAACACAATGCAAGAGAATTATAAAATTCTGGTCGTGGATGACGACATGCGCCTGCGCGCATTACTTGAACGTTATCTTACCGAGCAAGGCTTCCAGGTTCGCAGCGTGGCAAATGCTGAACAAATGGATCGTTTGCTGACGCGTGAGTCGTTTCACCTGATGGTTCTCGATCTCATGTTGCCGGGGGAAGACGGCCTGTCGATTTGCCGCCGCTTACGCAGCCAAAGCAACCCGATGCCGATTATTATGGTGACGGCGAAAGGGGAAGAGGTGGATCGCATCGTCGGGCTGGAAATCGGCGCCGATGATTATATTCCTAAGCCCTTCAATCCGCGTGAACTGCTGGCACGTATTCGCGCTGTGCTGCGCCGCCAGGCGAATGAGCTGCCGGGCGCGCCTTCACAGGAGGAAGCGGTTATCGCCTTTGGCAAATTCAAACTTAACCTCGGCACCCGTGAAATGTTCCGCGAAGACGAACCCATGCCGCTTACCAGCGGTGAATTCGCGGTGCTTAAAGCACTGGTCAGCCACCCGCGTGAACCGCTGTCCCGCGATAAACTAATGAATCTGGCGCGTGGCCGCGAGTATTCCGCGATGGAACGCTCTATCGACGTGCAGATTTCCCGCCTGCGCCGCATGGTGGAAGAAGATCCGGCGCACCCGCGTTATATCCAGACCGTTTGGGGTTTAGGCTACGTCTTTGTACCGGACGGCTCTAAAGCATGAAGCGACTGCGCTTCTCGCCGCGAAGCTCCTTTGCCAGAACCCTGTTGCTCATCGTCACCTTGCTGTTCGTCAGCCTGGTGACGACCTATTTAGTGGTGCTTAATTTCGCGATCCTGCCAAGCTTGCAGCAGTTCAATAAGGTTCTGGCGTACGAAGTCCGTATGTTAATGACCGATAAGCTGCAACTGGAGGACGGCACGCAGCTTGTGGTGCCGCCTGCGTTCAGACGCGAAATTTATCGTGAGCTCGGGATCTCGCTGTATTCCAATGAAGCGGCGGAAGACGCAGGGCTGCGCTGGGCGCAGCATTATGAGTTTTTAAGCCAGCAGATGGCGCAACAGCTTGGCGGCCCCACAGAAGTGCGCGTTGAGGTCAATAAAAGCTCGCCGGTGGTGTGGCTGAAGACCTGGTTGTCACCCAACATTTGGGTACGCGTTCCCCTGACGGAAATTCATCAGGGCGATTTCTCGCCGCTGTTTCGTTATACCCTCGCGATTATGCTGCTGGCTATTGGCGGCGCATGGCTGTTTATCCGCATCCAGAACCGACCGCTGGTGGATCTGGAGCATGCGGCCCTGCAGGTGGGTAAAGGCATTATTCCGCCGCCGCTGCGCGAATATGGCGCGTCGGAAGTGCGCTCGGTAACGCGTGCCTTCAACCATATGGCCGCTGGCGTGAAACAACTGGCCGATGACCGCACCTTACTGATGGCAGGGGTCAGTCACGATTTACGCACCCCGTTGACGCGCATTCGTCTCGCCACGGAAATGATGGGCGAAGAGGATGGTTATCTCGCTGAGTCCATCAATAAAGATATTGAAGAGTGCAACGCTATCATTGAGCAGTTCATTGACTATCTGCGCACCGGCCAGGAAATGCCGCTGGAAATGACGGATCTCAACAGTGTGCTGGGCGAAGTGGTGGCAGCGGAAAGCGGGTATGAACGTGAAATCGAAACCGACCTGCAACACGGCGAAATTATGGTGAATATCCATCCGCTGTCGATTAAACGTGCCGTGGCCAACATGGTGGTAAACGCGGCGCGCTATGGCAATGGGTGGATTAAAGTCAGTAGCGGCACTGAACTCAACCGTGGATGGTTCCAGGTGGAGGATGATGGCCCGGGCATCAAGCCTGAACAGTTAAAGCATTTGCTCCAGCCTTTCGTGCGTGGCGACAGCGCCCGCAGTACCAGCGGCACCGGGCTCGGCTTAGCCATCGTGCAGCGTATTATTGATAATCACAACGGTGCGCTGGATATCGGGCGCAGCGCGCGGGGCGGTTTGCGTATACGCGCCTGGTTGCCGGTGCCCGTACCTGTGACGCGGCAGCATCATCCGATGCGAGAAAGCTAACCGCAACGCGTATCGCGGGCATAAAAAAAACCACCCTCAGCAAGGCAGGGTGGTTTTTTTACTTCTTATGCACTCAACTTACAGCTTTGGCCCTGCGCTGACCAGCGCGGCGCCGGCAGGCGTGTCGGTATATTTCTCGAAGTTGGAAATAAACAGTTTCGCCAGTTGGGTGGCTTTTTCCTGCCACTGCTCCGGTGAAGCGTAGGTATTTCGCGGGTCGAGAATATGCGGATCAACACCCGGCAGCGTGGTTGGGATCGCCAGGTTGAACATCGGCAGCGTAAAGGTTTCGGCATCATCCAGCGAGCCATTGAGAATGGCATCGATGATAGCGCGGGTATCTTTAATCGAGATGCGCTTGCCTGTGCCGTTCCAGCCGGTGTTCACCAGGTACGCCTGTGCGCCTGCGGCCTGCATGCGTTTTACCAGCACTTCCGCATATTGGGTCGGGTGCAGCGACAGGAACGCCGCGCCGAAGCAGGCGGAGAAGGTTGGCGTAGGTTCTGTTACGCCGCGCTCGGTACCGGCCAGCTTGGCGGTGAAGCCAGACAGGAAATGGTACTGCGTTTGATTGGCGGTCAGACGCGATACCGGCGGCAATACGCCAAACGCATCGGCGGTCAGGAAAATCACCTTCGTTGCGTGGCCTGCTTTGGATACCGGCTTGACGATGTTTTCAATGTGGTAGATCGGGTAAGAGACGCGGGTGTTTTCGGTTTTCGAGGCATCGTCGAAATCAATCACGCCGTCAGCGCCCACGGTGACGTTTTCTAACAGCGCGTCACGACGAATGGCATGATAAATATCCGGCTCGGCTTCTTCGGAAAGACGAATGGTCTTGGCGTAGCAGCCGCCTTCAAAGTTAAACACGCCATCATCATCCCAGCCGTGCTCGTCGTCGCCGATAAGGCGGCGTTTCGGGTCGGTGGAAAGGGTGGTTTTGCCCGTGCCGGAGAGGCCAAAGAACACCGCGACATCGCCTTTTTCACCCACGTTCGCCGAGCAGTGCATTGATGCGATGCCCTTCAGCGGCAGCAGGTAGTTCATGATGGAGAACATGCCCTTTTTCATCTCGCCGCCGTACCAGGTGCCGCCAATAAGCTGCATCCGCTCCGTCAGGTTGAAGGCAACGAAGTTCTCGGAGTTCAGCCCCTGGGCTTTCCAGTCCGGGTTAGTGCATTTCGCGCCATTCATCACCACGAAATCGGGTTCGAAACCGACCAGTTCTTCTTCTGTCGGGCGAATAAACATATTTTTGACGAAGTGCGCCTGCCATGCCACTTCGGTGATAAAACGCACCGAAAGACGGGGTGTCGGCATTGGCGCCGCAGAAAGCATCAACGATAAACAACCGTTTACCGGAAAGCTGGCGGGTGACTAACCCTTTAAGGTGTTGCCAGATTTCAGGCGACAGCGGCTTGTTGTCGTTTTTTCCCTTGCCATTATCCGCCCACCACAGGGTATCCCGTGTTGTGTCGTCCCGGACGATATATTTATCTTTCGGCGAACGGCCGGTGAAGATACCTGTATCGACTGCAACGGCCCCTAAATTGGTCAATACGCCGCGCTCGTAGCCTTCCAGTTCTGGATTAAGCTCTTCGCGGTAAAGCGTATCGTAATCAGGGTTGTAAACCACGTCCTGGGCGTCGTTAATACCATAAGCCTTGAGATCTTGCGGGGTTAAACCTTTAACGCGCATATCACTTCTCCTTAGCCAATTTGTACTGCCTGAAATTGTAGGGTTGTTCTTAACTTGTTAACCGGGACGTGCTTCATAGATTTACGTATCAACGCTTTTGAAACAGCGGAAAATACTGTGATTCAGCTCACGACGCGGGATAGAGTAGCGGAGGAGTGTATAACGGAAAGGGATAAATGTTCTGGCAATGTTAAAAAATAGAAGCAGTAATATGACAAAATGTGAGTGTAAGCGCTTTCTTTAACGTAAATATTATGAAAGAAATTCGCGTTTTTATGGACGGATCGATTTTGCAAAAAGGCGGGGTGGCAGTGGAAAATAGCGGGCGCCTGACACAGCAGGCACCCGGGAGCGGTTTCGCTTAATGAATCTGCGGATCCGCCGGTGAGGCATTATTACGGATCGCGGCGATATCCATGGCATCGAACAGATAATGCGTACCGCAGTAATCGCAGTGCATATCGATTTCGCCATCTTCGGCCAGAATCGTTTCGATTTCTTCATCCGGCAGGGTTTTCAGCGCGCCCGCGCAACGTTCGCGGGAACAGGTGCATTTGAATTCCACATTCTGCGGATCGTAAAGCGTCACTTCTTCTTCATGATACAAGCGCCACAGTACGTCGTTGGCCGGTAAGGTAAACAGCTCTTCGGCCTTGATGGTTTCCGTCAGCGTCGCCAGATGTGAAAAATCATCCGCCTGGGCATTTTGCGCCGGAAGTACCTGAAGCAGCATCCCGCCCGCCGCAGGCTGGCCATCCACATCGCCAGTACGAATAAATAAACGCGTCGGCAACTGTTCTGAACGCAGGAAATAATCTTCCAGGCATTCGGCCAGCGTATCGCCTTCCAGCCCGACTACGCCCTGATAGCGTTCGCCTTCAGCAGGCGTAATGGTAATCACCAGATAACCATTGCCCACCAGCGTTTTCAGGGACGCATCCGCCGGGACGTCGCCCTGCACACGGGCGACGCCGCGCATCTGTTGTTCATTGTTGCCGTTAATCACCGCCAGGCTCATTGGGCCATCGCCCTGAAGCTGTACGGTGATGTCGCCCGCGAATTTCAGCGTCGCGGTCAACAGGCTGGTGGCGACCAGCAGTTCGCCCAGCACGTTTTTAACCGGCTGAGGATAGTCGTGGTTTTCCAGAATCTGTTTCCAGGTTTCCGATACGGTAACCAGCTCGCCGCGCACGGCATAGTTTTCAAACAGATAGCGGTGTAATTGGTCGTGTTGAGCCATAATCATCTCTCTTGCGGGCGACGCTTATTCGTCGTCACCGTATTTAAATTTCATCAAATCGCGGCGCTCTTTCTTATCCGGGCGTCGTTCCGGATGAGGCATCGTGAGCGCATTCATTTTGCGGGCCAATGCCAGCTTTTCACGGTTTTCGACGCTCTGCGCCGTTTCTTCGTACAGCAGGACGGCTTCGCTTGCCGGTCGCCGTTGATCGGTAATCCCTTTTACAATCACGGTGCGTTGATCGTTACCCTGACGCAGCACAATCTCCGCTTCCAGCTCCACGTTTTTGCTGGGACGCGTGCGTTGTCCGTTGTAATGCACTTTCCCGCCTTCAATCATTTCACGCGCTATTGCGCGGGTTTTATAAAAGCGGGCCGCCCATAACCATTTATCCAGACGGACCTCAGACGGCATTTTCTCTTTCATGGTCGTCACCTGTTTTGCAAAAGGGGTGCAATGAGGGGATTAACCGACGGTAATCATTCAGCGCGGCATGACGGTGATAGATTTTTTCCGCCACGCCGGAGTCCGGATTGGTTACGCCAAGGCAATAACGAATGCCGAACCGCGCGGCGGCATCCAGAATCGGTTCGCTGTCGTCAATAAACAGCGTTCTCGCTGGATTGAGTCCGGTGTGGGCTTGTACGGCCTCCCACAGTCGCTGATCCTCTTTCGGATATCCAAATGTGTGGGTGGAAAGTAATAAATCAAGGTGCGCCCCCAGACCGGTGTATTCAAGCTTCACCGCCAGGTTATGCGGATGCGCGTTCGTGAGTAATATTCGCTGCTTGCCGCACGCTTTCAACGCATCCAGAAAAGGCACCGTATCGTCGCGTAAAACCGCCCGCGGGCCTTGCTGCGTGGTCATCGCGCAAATGTCGAGGCCAAGCCGCTCGCTCCAGTAATCCAGACAGTACCAGTTTAGCGTATGCTGGACGGCGTGATATTCCTGGCGAATATAGAGATGCGCTTCCTCAAGCGTAATGCCGCGCTGTTGGCTCAATGTTTCAGGCACCAGCGTCAGCCAGAAATGGCTGTCGAAGGCTAAATCCAACAGAGTGCCGTCCATGTCCAGCAACACGGTATCCACATCTGGCCACGCGATATCTAAATGCATTGGTCATTCCACCACAATAAAAAGTGACGACAGGGTAGCATAAACCTGCCGCCGCTTTTTACTCAGGGGAGGGGCTGGACCTCGTCAGGAGGGATCAACTGTTGGTTGAAGCAGCTTGCGTAATATTGCTGGATTTCAGACAGGCGTGCGCGATGGCGTTGCCAGCGGCGGATAGCCTGTACGCTGTTGTAAAGCGTACTGATCACCATCGCTAACAGCAGCAATGTGGTACTGACGTAACGCCACAGGCCAGCGCTGTCAGGGATGCGGTGCAGGGAGATATGCTCAGTGCCGTTCGCGTCGGTACGAATACTGGTAATCACCCCTTCGGCGCGGAACGGCGTTTGCATCAGCATTTCCGCCAGGCGCTGGAACTCCTCCCACTGCTCATGGGGCGGATAGTCGTACAGCGACATCGGCGGCAGCGGTTGATCGACCAGGTCGCCCCCTTCTTCGCTGATAATCATAAAGCCGCCGGGCGCCGGGCTGTTAAGCGACTGAGCGGCCCGATTGGTTTCACGAATAAAGAACGGCGCGGTAGACGTAGTGACCAGGTTATCCAGCGACTCGGCGCTGACCGGGCGCAACAGCACATTCACGCCGTCCAGTTTCCCGCTACTGGCGCGCTTAACCAGCGCTTCCCAGTCTTTGGTATTGCCGAGATTAATCAGTGCGTTTTTAAGGCGGATGCAATCATCTTCTGCAGTACACAACGCCTGGGTTTTGAGAACAATTTCCGCAAAATCATCCAGCAGCACCATGCCTGATTTCTGGATCGCGGAGCGCAGTTGCGGGTTCACGCGGGAATCATTTTCCTGCGGATGGAGCTGACGGTTCACCGCCTGGGTTAAGGCTGTCGCGTTATTGACAATGTCAGACTCAGGCAGCGGCAGTGGTCGCGCCGAGTTCCAGATGATTTGCGAGCAGTCGAACGGCATAAACGGATAGCTCTGGCGCGGCGAGTACGTGCCGGGAACGTGGATATTGCACATGCCGGTGCCGGACACTTTCAGGGTATCGCCTACCTTCAGTCCCGCCTTTTGCAATTGCTCTACGCTGGTGGCTTCTACCGACTGCGCGCCTTTCAGCCAGGAAACCGTGAGCTTGAGTGGCATATCCAGCGGGACCCAAAACAGCAACATTAACAAGACCAACAGCGAGGCGGTGCCCAACACCAGGCTGCGCAGCCAGTGCTGTAACGGAAAGTTTTTGACCTCGTCATGGAGCGATAAAAAACGTCCCTGACGCACCACGCGACGATCGAGATAAATATCGATATCCGTTTTCTGGCCTAAGTCGTACTGAGTGAACGGTTGCCAGTGGGGAGGGTAAACCAAATCGACGATGCCCAGGGTAATCGTGTTGATCTGCTCCTGGTCGGACTCCCCGAACAGCCCCCAGCGCTTCGGCGTACCGCGCAGGCAGTGAATTTCACGCAGCGTATTTTTCGCAGGCGGCGCAAAAAGCCCCCACAGCCCCGCGGCGAGCAGCAATACGCCGCCGCCAGCCAGCCACGGAATAAGCACGTCGGGCGCCATCAGGCAGAAGAAAAAGAAGAAGAAAGACACGCCGATAAGCAGACCTTCCCGCAGCCCGTCGGGGCGACCAAGCGCGTGTTCTTCCCGGGTTTCCTGACGGATATTCAGCAGTTCTATTTGCTCGCTTTCTTCACCACGGATAGAGGCCTGGCTGCCTGTCACGCGTTCAAGGGCGTAACCAGCAGGGTCCTGATTGGCATTGACCAGCGAATGACCGTTAAGTGAGATAACCAGCGGGCGGGTGTCGGTAGGAATGAATTCAACGTTATTGTCGTCAGTAATGTACTGCTCCCAGAACGGAGGCAGGTGCACTTCCACTGAGTCCAGATAATAGCGCCATTTATTGGGGTCGTCGGTGGATAAGCCATAACGGGTAATGGCGCGCGTCACCGCGTAAACGGTATTACTCTGGGGCGTCAACGTCAGGGTGCCAGGTGATTTACTGGACCCGGTCGGCGTTAAGGCTTGCTCCGTCAGGTTGAGGGACTCAAGGTAATTTTCAACGGCGCTGCGTTCTTCAGCCGTTAATTTACGCGAGGTTGCGCCCGCGACGACCGGCAGCAACGGCAGCGATCGGCGCTGCCCCAGGCGCAACCTGTAGATTACCCCGGCAATAATCCCTAAAACCAGCACCGTCGCCAAAACCGTCAATAAGGTGCTCATGCGTTCCCCATAGCCAAAAATGTCTTCTTCCACATGCGAAGGCGAACTGTAACAAAAATTGTTGCCAGTGAGTATTTATCGACGACTGTAGCGCAAACGGCCCTTTTTGCTGGGGCGACAGCGACGATTCAGAGTTGCAGTAAAAGATTCGCTGAATTATCAGCGAATTCTTATCAGGAATTCAAACTGAACGACATAACCCGTACGGTTCAAACGTTCCGAAAAATGACAAAAGTGTAAATAACAAACAATTAACATTGCTCAAACTGTGTTGGATATCGCACAATAATCTTATTCTCCCTATTTCATTCTGCCTGCGATGAGTAAACCATTACAAAAACCCACTATTTTGCGCGTTGAAACCGTAGCCCGTTCGCGCCTGTTTAATGTCGAAACGGTAGATCTCGAGTTCAGCAATGGCGTGCGTCGGGTTTACGAAAGGATGCGGCCCTCAACGCGAGAAGCGGTCATGATCGTGCCGATCATTGATGATTGCCTGGTGCTCATCCAGGAGTATGCAGTGGGGACGGAATCCTATGAGCTCGGTTTTTCAAAAGGATTAATCGATCCCGGTGAAACGGTGTTTGAGGCGGCAAATCGCGAACTCAAAGAAGAAGTAGGCTTTGGCGCGCATCAACTCACCTTCCTGAAAAAACTGACCATGGCGCCTTCCTATTTTTCCAGCAAGATGAATATCGTGGTGGCGGAAAATCTCTACCCGGAATCGCTCCAGGGCGATGAGCCCGAGCCGCTTCCAAAAGTGCACTGGCCGCTGAAAGAGATGATGACGCTGTTAGAGGAACCCGATTTCAACGAGGCGCGTAACGTCAGCGCCCTGTTCCTGGTGCGCGAGTGGCTGCGCGCGCAAGGCCGCATCTAATCACGCAGAACAAATAAATAAGGCCCCAAACGGGGCCTTATTTTTTAGTGTGATCTCTTAGAATAGCTCGTGGACTTCACCGTTATCGATAAGGGTGGTGCCCACTTCATGCACCGCATGCTGCGTTGGCTGCGTCCCTTCGATGAAATACTCTTCGCGACTGTTCCCGCCGTTAGCCAACTGCCCGGTGCTGCGATCGATATTGACGCTCACAATTCCCGGTGGCGGCGTTAACGGCTCTTCCGGCACGCCTTCAAGGATGGCTTTCATAAACGCGTCCCAGGCGGGCTGCGCACTTTTCGCGCCCCCTTCATAACCTGAAATCTGATCCTTGATCGCGCCGGAGGCGGTCGTGCGGCCTAAGTCGCGACGGTGATCGTCAAAGCCAATCCATACGGAGGTGACCACGCCCGGGCCGTAACCCGAGAACCAGGCATCTTTAGAGCTGTTGGTCGTCCCGGTTTTACCGCCGATATCCTTACGCTGCAAATCGCGCCCGGCGCGCCAGCCGGTGCCCTGCCAGCCTGGCTCGCCAAATACGTTAGAGTTCAGCGCGCTTTTCATCAGGAAGGCCAGCGGCGTACTAATCACGTGCGGCGCGTACTCCTGAGGCTGGCTCCGGGCGACTAATGCGCGGTTAACCTGTTCCAGTTGCGGCATCGGCACCGCGGCGTTTTGCTGTTCCTGAGAAACGGCGACGTCTTCTACGTTGCTGTTGTCGAGCACGTTAGACTTCGGCGTCTCGCCGTAAATAACCGGCAGGTCGCATTCCGGGCATGCCACTTTAGGCCGGGCTTCGAAAATGCTGTCGCCCTGTTCATTCTCAATCTTGGTGATGAAATAGGGATCGACCAGGAAGCCGCCGTTGGCCATCACCGCGTAGCCGCGTGCCACCTGCATTGGCGTAAACGAGGCGGAACCCAGCGCCAGTGATTCGGTATGAACAATATTTTGCGCCGGGAAACCGAAGCGTTGCAGATATTCCGCTGCGTAATCCACGCCCATCGCGCGCATCGCCCGCACCATCACCACGTTTTTAGACTGCCCTAAGCCCTGACGCAGACGGATCGGCCCGGCATATTCCGCCGGGGAGTTTTTTGGACGCCAGTCGGAACCCGCGCCGGCATCCCAGCGGGAAATCGGCACATCGTTCAGGATACTTGCGAGGGTTAACCCCTTATCCATTGCGGCGGTGTACAGGAACGGCTTGATGTTTGAACCAACCTGGCGCAGCGCCTGCGTCGCACGGTTAAACTTACTCTGGTTAAAGTCGAAGCCGCCAACCAGCGCAAGGACTGCGCCGTCACGCGGGTTAAGCGAAACCAGTGCGGAGTTGACGTCCGGCACCTGTGCCAGCCACCAGCTCTCATCAACCTGACGCACCCAAATTTGCTGGCCAGCTTGCAGCACATCGGTTACCCGACGCGGAGTCGGCCCCTGAGCAGTATCGGAGCGGTAAGGACGGGCCCAACGAACGCCCGCCATTTTTAAGGAGACACTGGAGCCATCGGCCAGCAGGGCGGTGGCTTCTTCGGCATTCGCCTGAGTCACCACAGCCGCGCGTAACGGGCCATAGCCGGGCAGGCCTTTCAGCGTCTCAATAATTTTCTTCTCATCCCAGGCCGCTTCGCCCACTTTCCACAGCACATTGGCAGGGCCGCGATAGCCGTGGCGCATATCGTAGGCAAGCACGTTATCGCGTACCGCCTGCTGCGCCGCTTGCTGATCTTTGCGCTTAACCGTGGTGTAGACCTTATAACCATCTTCGTACGCTTTCTCACCGTAACGGCTGACCATCTCCTGGCGCACCAGTTCGGCAAGATAAGGCGATGAAAAGGCGATTTCCGGGGCGTGATAGTTGGCGTCGATGGTTTCATTACGCGCCGTTTCGTACTGTTGCTGCGTGATGTAGCCTTCGTTCAGCATGCGTGACAGCACCACATTGCGGCGTGCCGTCGCCCGATCCAGCGAATAAAGCGGGTTATAGGTTGACGGTGCTTTCGGCAAACCGGCGATTACCGCGATTTCACTCAATGTAAGTTGATCAACGGTTTTGCCGAAATACACCTGCGCGGCGGCGCCGACGCCATAGGCGCGGTAACCCAGGTAAATTTTGTTGAGATACAGCTCGAGAATTTCGTCTTTACTGAGCAGTTGCTCAATGCGAATCGCGAGGAAAACCTCTTTGATTTTTCGCATCAGTTTACGCTCGGGACTCAGAAAGAAGTTACGCGCCAGCTGCTGCGTAATGGTACTGGCCCCCTGGGACGCATGACCGGAGAACAGCGCCACGCTGGTGGCACGGAATATCCCGACCGGGTCGACGCCGTGATGCTCATAAAAGCGGCTGTCTTCCGTTGCGATAATCGCTTTGACTAATTCAGGTGGGATTTGATTGAGCGTTAACGGAATGCGGCGTTTTTCGCCGAACTGCGCAATAAGTTCATTATCCGCACTGTAGACCTGCATCGGGATCTGCAACCGCACATCTTTTAGCGTCGCAACATCAGGCAGCTGCGGCTCAACATATTTGTACAGCCCGTAGATCGAGCCTGCTCCCAGCAGAATGCAACACACTGCAAGGATGAATAAATACTTTACGAACTTCACCGAGGATTTCTCACCAGATTTCAATTGGGCAGTTTATAAACAACAGCCTGGTAGTATAAAGGCAAGCCAGAAGCATTGATATGTCCTTTTCATTAACAGGGCCTGCAAGGAGTGCACTATGGTCAGTCGCGTATGGAATACCGGGCTTCATCTTCAACAGGATGGCGTAAGAGCGGTGGCGTTGCAGCGCCGTCGGGAAGGGTGGCAGCTCAACAAATGGTGGTACTTTCCCTTCGCAGATGTGAAGGAGCGCAGTGGGCCTCTCGCTGATAACGCAGCGTTGCTTAACGCGTTGCAGGCGCTGCGCGCCGAACTGCCTTCGCACCATCATTTGCGTATCGCCTTTCCCGCCCGGCGGACGCTGGTCCGCACGCTGCCGCTGCCCTCCCGGCTGAGTGAGTCAGAATGCCAGGCGTATGTCACGGCCAGCAACGCTAAAGCGCTGCAAATGCCGCCTGGCAGCCTGCTATCCGATTACTGCCCTGATGCCGCACAAACCACGCTTTCTGTTACCGCCGCCCACCGCCAGGAAGTGGATGATGTGACGGCGCTGATGGCGCGTGCCGGGTTTACACACTATGCCTTAACCCCTGACGCCTGTGCGCTAACCAGCTTTTTCCCCTTCGCCGCCCCGCAGGTTCAGGGTATTGCCGCTCACGATGGCGAGCAGTGGCTTTGGGCCACGCGCGATCGCTGGGGATGCCAGGCTCAGGGCGGAATGGATGTCCTGAGTGAAACACTTTCTCTGACACCGTCTCAGTGGCTGTGTTGTGGCGAATCCCCGGAGCAGGATTACCCCGTCTGCCATCCCTGGCGATGGCTCACATGGCAACATCCGCCGAAGGCGCCGGATGAGTGGCGCTTCGCGGTCGCACTGGGGCTGGCGCTAGGGAGCTACGCATCGTGAGTCGGTTAATCAATCTCCTGCCCTGGCGTGCGCAACGGATAAAGCGGCGGGCGTTGCTCTGGACCGCGCTGTTCTCGGTGGGCCTTGCCGGTATTGCGCTGGGCAGCGGTGCCTGGCGCTGGTCTATCCACCAACACATCGTTCAGGTTCGGGCAATGCCGCCGTCTGCACAGCAGTTACAGGCGCAACGTGACCACACTGTTCGCCTGCGTAAGCGCCTTGAGACCCTCACCGCTTTGCACCAACAGCGTCTCTCCACGCTTCGCCACCAGCAACGTCTGCGGGATTGGGCGCAACGGCTGGCGCAACTTGCGACGCAATTGCCGGATGCGGTCTGGCTTAGCGCGCTGCGTTTCGACGCGGATCAACTGGAGATAACCGGCAAATCATTAACGATGCAGGCGTCTGGCGAGTGGGCTGGCGTGATTAAAACACTGCCTGGGATTCGCGACGTTCAGCAGGGCGCAACCGAGCGAGATACGGACGCCGCATGGCGTTTCCGTTGGGTACTGGCGGTGGAGCATGATGATGCGCAGACCCGTTGAACAATGGCTTACCGCCGGGGCGTGGCACCGTATCGTGAGCTGGATTGTCGTCATGCTGCTGTTAACCATCCTGTGCTGGGCGCTGATGATACGCCCGGCCCACCGCACGCTTGAGCAATGGCGGACTGAGCGCGCCGCAACGCTACACGCGCTGGAACAGGAACAACACAAAGCGCGGGAGCTGGAGATTCAGATCGCGGCGGCGCAGCGCAATTTGCCTGCGCTGGAGGTGCACACCTTATCTGCCGCATCGGTGAGTGCTCTCCCCGGTGTTACGTTGATGACATGGCAGCCCCAGGGAAAGCGCGCCAGTCTGGCTGTGCGGGGCCAGTGGCAGCCGCTCCTGAATCTCTTTACGGCGCTGGCTGACACGGATGCCAGATTAACAGGATTCTCTTTCTCCCCTGGCGAAGACGCGCTGATGCTTACCCTGCAACTGGAGATTGACCATGAAAGTTAGCGGCGCGGCACTGGCGTTGCTGTGCTGCCTGGCCGCTGAGGCCGCCCCTCGCGATCCGTTTCAGGCTCCGGTGGAACGTTGCCCGCAGGTGCAATGGGACAAATGGCGCTATCACGGCATGGTGGGCGGCGGCGCGGCAATAAAAGCCATTATCGAAACGCCGGAAGGAAAATGGCTTCGGGTCAGCCCGGGCCAGTGGTTAACGGCGGCGCTGCGGGTGCAGACCGTCGCCGTGGACGAAATTGTGATAGCCACGCCGCCCGCCTGCGGGGAAGGCCAGCTTCACTGGCGATTAAAGGAAAAGTTTCATGATATGGATGTTCAGATTCATCGGGCTGTTGCTCCCGTTAACCGCCCTGGCCGCAGAGCCGGTCAGTAAAATCTCGCTGGTCGTGGATGAGGTGCCCGTGCGACAGGTGTTACAGGCGCTGGCGGAAACAGAAAAGCAGAATGTGATTGTCGCCCCGGAGGTAGAGGGCAATGTGACGCTGCATCTGGTAGACGTACCCTGGCAAACGGCGTTTCAGACCGTCATGGATACCAGTCAGCTTCACTGGCGCAAAGAAGGCGGCATTCTGCGCGTTTACCCGGCACAGTGGCGCAAACGCCAGCAACAGGAACAGGAGGAAGCCCGGGTACAGCGGCTCAGTAACCAACCGCTCACCACCCAAACGATCATGCTGCGTTATGCCGATGCGTCCGAGCTCGCCACACTGATGACGGGGCAGGGTGATAAAATTCTTGGGCCGAAAGGCAGCGTTATTGCGGATAAACGCACCAACCGCTTGCTTGTCAGCGATAACAACGCCTCGTTAAAGCGGATTGAAAGCTGGATCGCCACAATGGATGTCCCGGTGGGGCAGGTGGAGCTGTCTGCGCATATCGTCACCATTAACCAAACCAGTTTGCGTGAACTGGGCGTTAAATGGAGTACCGGCGAAGGCGAAGGAAAAGTTCGGCGCTATCGGCCTGATTCGGTTTCCATTGACCTGCCTGTACCGGACGCGTCCACGCGCATTGGATTCAATATCGGGCGGATTAACGGCAATATGCTCGATCTGGAACTTTCCGCGCTGGAGCGGAAACACAAACTGGAAATCATCGCCAGTCCACGTCTTTTGGCCTCGCATCAACAGCCAGCGAGCATTAAACAGGGCAGTGAAATTCCCTATCAGGTCTCCAGCGGCGAAAGCGGCGCGACGTCAATTGAGTTTAAAGAGGCCGTATTAGGAATGGAGGTCACGCCGACCATTCAGCCTTATGGCCGAATAAAAATGAAATTGCGCATTAGCCAAAATATGCCGGGACAAATCCTTAAGCAATCTGATGGCGAAGTCATGGCAATCGATAAGCAGGAAATCGAAACGCAGGTGGAAATAAAAGATGGCGAAACCATTGCGCTGGGCGGGATCTTTCAACAAAAACGCAAAGGCGGTAAAGATAGCGTGCCGGTGTTAGGCGATATTCCCCTGCTCGGCGGTCTGTTTCGCTATGACGGCAAAGATGATGAGCGCCGGGAATTGGTGGTATTTATCACCCCGCGTCTGATCGCGCCGAAACCTTAGCCTGGTTTGTCGCCGTTTTAATGTTTTTATTTGGTCGGGCGTTTGACGTCAGACGCGAATTAGCATACAAGGAGTACCGATTTGAGTGTCAGTCCAGTTCGGTACTCCCGATGGCGTTTTTCCCTCCAGCTCTTCGGGCGCGGTAATTTATTCGGTTGCCAAACCACCTTGAGTGTTGAGATAATTTTTGGTCTGACTCTCGCACTATCGCATAAAGAGGTTTCAGTTCATTATCCGTCACGCAAACATGTAGCGCAGCGGGTTTACCATCAACGAATTGTCTTAGTAGTACCAAAAAAATGGCAGAGAAACGCAATATCTTTCTGGTTGGGCCGATGGGTGCTGGCAAAAGCACGATTGGGCGTCAGTTAGCTCAGCAGCTCAATATGGAATTTTACGATTCTGATCAAGAGATTGAGAAACGAACCGGCGCTGACGTAGGTTGGGTCTTCGACGTAGAAGGCGAAGAAGGGTTCCGTGACAGAGAAGAAAAAGTAATTAACGAACTCACCGAGAAGCAGGGCATCGTGCTGGCTACCGGCGGCGGCTCTGTGAAATCTCGCGAAACGCGTAACCGTCTCTCCGCTCGCGGCGTGGTGGTCTATCTCGAAACCACTATTGAAAAACAACTGGCTCGCACTCAACGCGATAAGAAGCGCCCTTTGCTGCAGGTTGAAACCCCGCCTCGCGAAGTTCTGGAAGCGCTGGCCGGTGAACGCAATCCGCTGTATGAAGAGATTGCCGATGTAACCATTCGCACTGACGATCAAAGCGCGAAAGTTGTGGCAAACCAGATTATTCATATGCTGGAAAACAACTGATTCTGGCTAAATAAACACTCGCCCGCGGGTACAAGCAACAGAAGGTGTTGAGCGTCATGGAGCAGTTAACAGTCACTCTCGGGGAACGCAGTTACCCTATCACCATCGCTGCCGGCTTATTCAATGAGCCGGCTTCCTTTTGGCCTTTGCGCGCGGGTGACCAGACGATGTTGGTCACAAATGAAACCCTGGCCCCGTTGTACCTGGATAAGGTTCGCCGGGTGCTGGAGCAGGCGGGCGTTAACGTAGATCAGGTGATTCTCCCTGACGGCGAACAACATAAAAGCCTGGCCGTGCTGGAAACCGTCTTTAGTGCGTTATTGCAAAAACCTCATGGTCGGGATACCACGCTTGTCGCGCTTGGCGGCGGCGTGATTGGCGATCTCACCGGTTTCGCCGCAGCCTGTTATCAGCGCGGCGTACGCTTTATTCAGGTGCCGACCACTTTGCTTTCCCAGGTCGACTCCTCTGTCGGCGGTAAAACCGCCGTCAACCATCCTCTCGGCAAAAACATGATCGGCGCGTTTTATCAGCCCGCGTCTGTGGTCGTCGATTTGGATTGTTTACAAACCCTTCCTCCTCGCGAGCTCTCTTCCGGGCTGGCCGAAGTCATCAAATACGGCATTATTCTTGATGGCGCATTCTTCGACTGGCTGGAAGCGAACCTGGACGCGGTCATGGCGCTTGATACCACCGCGATGGCGTACTGTATTCGCCGTTGCTGTGAGCTGAAAGCAGAAGTTGTGGCGGCGGACGAGCGCGAAAGCGGCTTACGTGCTTTACTCAACTTGGGCCATACCTTTGGGCATGCCATTGAAGCGGAAATGGGCTACGGCAACTGGCTGCATGGCGAAGCTGTGGCGGCCGGCATGGTGATGGCGGCGCGTACCGCGCAGCGTCTGGGCCAGTTTCATGAAGATGAGATCCAGCGCATTATCACGTTGCTCAAACGCGCAGGGCTGCCGGTAAACGGCCCGCAAAGCATGGCGCCTGCCGCTTATTTGCCGCATATGATGCGGGATAAAAAAGTGTTGGCTGGCGAACTCCGCCTGGTGCTTCCACTGGCGATAGGCAAAAGTGAAGTACGCGGCGGCGTGTCGCATGACCTGGTACTCAGTGCGATTGCGGATTGTTGGCAAGCGTAACTATTAAAAAGGTGTTTCGCCGTCAGGCGATGTTTAATTCAGGTGATGTGCCAGTTGTACTGACATAAGCCTTTTAGTGGGGTGTGAAATGGATGAATTTAAGCCAGAAGACGAGCTGAAACCTGATCCCAGCGATCGTCGTACTGGTCGTTCTCGTAAATCTTCCGAGTTCGATAACGAGCCGCAACTGAACATCGACGACGTCGATTTGGATGCGGACGATCGTCGTCCGACGCGTGCGCGTCGCGGACGTGACGAGGACGCGGATTACGAGGCTGAAAGCGAAATGGCGGATGACGTCGACGTTGAGCGTCGCCCGCGTAAACGCAAAAAAGCGCCTGCTAAAGGCCCGGTTTCCCGCCAGCATATGATGATGGGCGTGGGTATCCTGGTATTGCTGCTGTTAATTATCGGCATTGGTTCTGCCCTTAAAGCGCCGTCTTCCGATTCCAGCACCGCGCAAAACCAGCCGGCTGAAAAGAATATTAATCTCAACGGTGGCGACACCACCGCCGCGAATCAGGCGAACGGCGCACAGCCTGAGCCAGGCACCACTTCCGCTGCCAACAATACTAACGGTCAGGAAATTTCCCTGCCGCCAGTCTCTTCTACCCCGACGCAGGGCCAGGCTCCCGCGACGCCGGAAGGCCAGCAGCGTGTGGAAGTACCGGGCGACCTGAATAACGCACTGACCTCGCAGCAAGGCCAGATCGATGCGGCGGCAAGCGGATCAACGTTGCCGACTGAACCGGCGACCGTAGCTTCCGTGGGCGCGAACACCCCTCATCGTCAGGCTGCTTCCGGCGAAGCCGAGCGTCAGCCCGCACGTAATGAACGTAAACAGGCGGTGATTGAGCCTGCGCCGCGTAAAACGCAGACCACGCAAACTGCCCCGGCAACACGTCAGCCGACGGCACCGAAAGCGACGGAGACGAAACCTACCGCGACCGCGAAGCAAACTGCGCCTGCGGCTTCTTCTGGCAGCGCCAGCGCGCCAGTTAAAGCGCCAGCAGCGACCACCGCCGCGCCGAAAGCTACAGCTTCCGCGCCAGCGGCAACCGCAGCTGCGCCAGCCGCCAGCGCGGGTGCGTCAAGCGGCAACGTGGGCTCGCTTAAATCCGCGCCTTCGAGCCACTACACGCTTCAGTTGAGCAGTTCGTCGAACTACAACAACCTGAACGCCTGGGCGAAAAAAGAGAGCCTGAAAAACTACGTGGTTTATCAGACAACCCGCAACGGTCAACCCTGGTACGTGCTGGTAAGCGGTGTTTACGCATCGAAAGAAGACGCGAAACGTGCCGTGTCTTCGTTACCGGCGGATGTCCAGGCGAAAAACCCGTGGGCGAAACCCATTCATCAGGTTCAGGCCGATCTTAAGTAATGATCAAAGCGCAGGATGCTGTAGGAGCCGTCTCCACAGCTGGAGAAGGTTAAGCAGTCAGACAGCATGAAAAAAAAACGCGCTTTTCTTAAATGGGCAGGGGGGAAATACCCCCTGCTGGATGAAATCAAAAAGCACCTCCCGCAAGGCGACTGTCTGATTGAGCCCTTTGTGGGCGCAGGTTCGGTTTTCCTCAATACTGACTATTCACGCTATATCCTCGCGGATATCAACAGCGACTTGATCAGTCTGTATAACATCGTTAAAACCCAGACTGATGACTATGTCCGCCAGGCGCGTGAATACTTCACGCCCGAAATGAATCAGGCAGACGTCTATTATCATTTGCGCGATGAGTTTAATCAGAGCCAGGATCCGTTCCGGCGCGCGCTGCTGTTTTTGTACCTTAACCGCCACGGCTACAATGGCCTGTGCCGGTACAATTTACGCGGCGAGTTTAATGTCCCTTTTGGCCGTTATCGCAAACCCTATTTTCCGGAAGATGAACTCTATTTCTTCGCGGAACGGGCGCGTAACGCGATGTTTATTTGCGAAGGGTACGCCAGCAGCATGGCGCGTGCGCAGCAGGGGTCAGTGGTGTATTGCGATCCGCCTTATGCGCCGCTTTCTGCGACAGCGAATTTCACGGCGTATCACACCAACAGTTTTAATTTTGAACAGCAGCAGCATCTTGCTGAACTGGCCCATGGACTCAAAGGAAATCTGGTCCCGGTGCTGATTTCAAACCACGATACCGAACTCACCCGCCAGTGGTATCGGCAAGCTGATGACCTGCACGTTGTGCGGGCGCGGCGCAGCATTAGCAGTAATGGCGGCACACGTAAAAAAGTGGACGAACTGCTGGCGCTCTATTCCGCCTGAGCCGTTTCGCCCGCCGCACAAAACTTTTATGGAGAAGCGGATGAAACAGTTTTTGATTGCCCCCTCGATTCTGTCGGCCGATTTTGCCCGTTTAGGTGAAGATACCGCCGCCGCGCTGGCTGCGGGCGCCGACGTCGTCCATTTTGACGTTATGGATAACCACTATGTGCCGAACCTGACTATCGGCCCAATGGTACTGAAAGCGCTGCGTAAATACGGCATTACCGCGCCGATCGATGTGCATCTGATGGTGAAGCCGGTAGATCGCATCATTCCTGATTTCGCTGCGGCGGGCGCCAGCTATATCACCTTTCACCCGGAAGCTTCTGAGCATGTGGATCGCTCCCTGCAACTGATCAAAGAGCACGGCTGCAAAGCGGGCCTGGTGTTTAACCCGGCAACCCCGCTTAGCTACCTTGATCATGTAATGGATAAGCTGGACGTGATCCTGCTGATGTCGGTCAACCCTGGCTTCGGCGGCCAGTCTTTTATTCCGCACACCCTGGATAAACTGCGCGAAGTGCGTCAACGCATTGATGCTTCAGGCTATGATATCCGCCTTGAAGTCGATGGCGGCGTAAAAGCCTCCAATATCGGTGAAATCGCCGCAGCGGGTGCGGATATGTTTGTTGCGGGCTCGGCAGTGTTCGACGCCCCGGATTATAAAGCGGTCATCGACGAGATGCGTCGTGAACTGGCAAAGGTAAGTCATGGATAAATTTAACTCTGTTCGCGGCGTAGCATTTGACCTGGACGGTACTCTGGTCGACAGCGCGCCGGGCCTGGCTACGGCGGTGGATATGGCGCTGTATGCGCTGGAGCTGCCGCAGGCGGGCGAAGCGCGGGTCATCACCTGGATTGGTAACGGCGCGGATGTGCTGGTCGAACGCGCCCTGACCTGGGCGCGTCAGGAGCGTGCTGTTCTGCGTGCGGCATCGGGCAAGCCTGCGATTGACGATGCGGATATCCCGCATGCCGATCAGGTGCGAATGCTGCGTAAGTTGTTTGACCGTTTCTACGCCGATGCGGTGGAAGAAGGCAGCGTCTTGTTCCCGGATGTGGCCGTGACGCTGAGCGCGCTGGCGGAAAATGCTATCCCGATGGCGCTGGTGACGAACAAACCCACGCCCTTCGTCGCGCCGTTACTGGACGCGCTGGATATCGCCAAATACTTCACCGTCGTGATTGGCGGCGATGATGTGAAAAATAAAAAGCCGCACCCGGAGCCGCTACTGCTGGTAGCGGAAAAATTAGGGCTCACCCCTGGCGAACTGCTGTTTGTCGGCGATTCGCGTAATGACATTCAGGCCGCCGCCGCCGCAGGGTGCCGTTCCGTTGGCCTGACATATGGCTACAACTACGGCGAAGCGATTGAACTGAGCAACCCGGACGTGGTATTCCATCACTTCAAAGACATTCTGCCCGCGCTTGGGCTCCCCCACAGTGAAAATCAGGAATTAACAAATGAGTAAGCCCATCGTATTTAGTGGCGCACAGCCCTCAGGTGAACTGACTATCGGCAACTACATGGGTGCGCTCCGTCAGTGGGTCAACATGCAGGATGAGTACCATTGCATCTATTGCATCGTGGATCAGCATGCTATCACTGTACGTCAGGACCCGGCTGCGCTGCGTAAAGCCACGCTGGATACGCTGGCCCTGTACCTTGCCTGCGGTATCGACCCGGAAAAAAGCACCATTTTCGTCCAGTCCCATGTGCCGGAACACGCACAGCTTTCATGGGCGTTAAACTGTTACACCTACTTCGGCGAACTGAGCCGCATGACGCAGTTTAAAGACAAATCGTCGCGTTATGCCGAGAACATCAACGCAGGCCTGTTTGATTACCCGGTGCTGATGGCGGCGGATATTCTGCTGTATCAAACTAACCAGGTGCCGGTGGGCGAAGACCAGAAACAGCATCTGGAACTGAGCCGCGATATCGCCCAGCGTTTTAACGCGCTGTATGGCGAGGTGTTTAAAATTCCGGAGCCGTTCATTCCGAAATCCGGCGCTCGCGTCATGTCGCTGCTTGAGCCGACCAAAAAGATGTCCAAGTCTGACGATAACCGCAACAACGTGATTGGCCTGCTGGAAGATCCGAAGTCGGTCGTTAAGAAGATCAAACGTGCGGTGACGGATTCCGATGAGCCGCCAGTCGTGCGCTACGACGTGGCAAATAAAGCGGGTGTCTCTAACCTGCTGGATATTCTCTCAGCCGTTACCGGCAAGAGCATTCCGGAGCTGGAGCAGCATTTCGAAGGCAAAATGTATGGCCATCTGAAAGGCGAAGTGGCGGACGCGGTGTCCGGCATGCTGACCGAGCTTCAGGAGCGCTATCATCGTTATCGTAACGACGAAGCTTTCCTGCAGAGCGTGATGAAAGACGGTGCGGCGAAAGCCCGCGCCCGCGCCAGCGAAACGCTGAAGCATGTGTATGATGTGATTGGTTTTGTTGCGCAGCCGTAAGCGTACCGCATGACAGAAAAAGAGGGCTTCGGCCCTCTTTTTTATTTCTGGCGATGATTATCGATAGTCAGGCTGACGCGGTTGGCGCGGCAAAACAGTTCGGAATAGTGCACCGGTTTTCCGGCCTGATCGAAGGCGATTTTGCTGATGCGGAACAGCGGTTCTCCGAGTTCGCACTTTAGCCTTTGCGCTTCGGCTTTGGTGGCCATAAAAATATCGATGGTTTTTTTATCGCTCACTACCCGGGTGTCGTACTTCTCCTGGAACAGCTTATAGGTGGAAGCGCCTGCGGTATAAATGTCGTCGAACGCCGGATAGCGGGAGAGCGGGATCCATGAACTGTCGATAAACAACGGCTCGTCGTCCAGATACATCACCCGTAGCAGGCGGAAAATCTCGCTGCCGCCAGGGATGTTGAGCCTTTCGCAAAACGGATCGGCATTTATCCGTTCCTGTTCAATTACTTCTTCGCGGGTCGGCTTGCCCTGTGAAACGCCGAAATCTGTAAAGCCGCTCACGGTCAGCAGTGCGTTCTCGACTTTTTTACTCTGTACGAAAGTGCCTTTTCCCTGCCAGCGTTGCAGCACGCCGTCGTTAACCAGATCGCTGATTGCTTTGCGGATGGTGATACGGCTGACATTGTAGAGCGTGCATAACTCGCTTTCGGTGGGGATCTGTTGACCCGGCCGGTAAACGCCCTGCGCGATATCATCCAGCAGGCGTTGACGCACGGTGGCGTAAAGGAGTTGATGTGAGTAACGCTCCGTAGCTGGCATGAATCGACCCTGTAGTTATAAGAGGAGTGGGGGTGATTATATGAGCGTTTTAGGATCAGTAACAGGCGTTGGCATGCGGATTGTCACGCCAACGCTCGGCTTTACCAGGCACCATGGTAGCCAATCGTGCGTGCGGCGCACTCGGTGCCCTGTTGCATGGCCTCCTGAAGCGGCAGGCCGTTAGCGACGGCGCACAGGAATCCTGCGATATAAGAATCTCCCGCACCCATCGTATCGACCACCTCGACCTGTTTTGGCGGCATGCGCCAGAACTGCTGGCCGTCCCACGCCAGACTGCCGTTTTCGCCAAGCGTGGCGATAGCCACACCTGCACCGCATTGCACGATGGTTTGCAGACGATCGCGCAGCCACGCGTTTTCTTCGTTCGCCGAGGCAAAGGCGTAATCCAGATATGGCGGCAGCGTACGCCACAGCGGGCTTTCCCATTTGTCGGCAAAATCAAACGACAGGATTTTTCCCGCTGCTTTTAATGCCGGGAAGGCGGATTCCGCATGGCCCCAGATAGCAGAATGAATAATGTCGTACTCCTTCAGCCATTCGAGGTCCTGCTCGCTCACGCTGAACTCAGCCATCACGCCTTCGGTGTAATCACCAAGGAAGCGGTCGTTATCGTGCAGTTCCACCTGCGTTTGCGCCGTCACGCCGGGCATCGCCTGCAAGTGAGAGATATCCACGCCTTTATCGGCTAAATCGCGCCGCAGCATTGCGCCGTAGTCATCCTGGCCTACCCAACTGACGCAGGCCGGATGCATACCATAACGCGTGCTGTAGACCGCCACGTTAACGGCGTTGCCGCCGGAAAAGGCTTTGCCCAACTGCGGATAAATATCCACACAGTTATCGCCTACCGTTGCCAGCCGTTTCATTGCGCCTCCTGTGGGAGCAATTCGCGAAAACGTGCCAGTGCCTGGCGGGCGTAAAGTCGCGGTTCGTTCATGTACATGGTCACCAGTTCGATAGTGCAATAACCGTGATATCCGCTGTCGATAATATCGCGCATCAGCTCGCGCAACGGCATCCTGCCTTCGCCGGGAATATAATGGCTGTCGCTCGCGCCGTCGCTGTCGACAATATGCAAATGGCGTAACTTATCGCCCAGCTTGTCGAAATAGCTCATCACCGGCTCGCCCTGGACAAACGGGGCGCAGATATCAATCATGCTGAACAGACGCGGCGAAGGCACCAGCGCCAGTGCTCGCAGCACATCGTTAGCGTTGCACACTACGTTGGACTCATAAGGCGTGAGCGGCTCCAGCAGCAGATCCATCCCGATGTTTTGCGCGTGACCGCACAGCTCATGCAGGTTGTCTGCCAGCCGTTGCCAGATAGCGTCCGGCGGGGTGAGATAGCCGGCATGCGCGGCGGAGATCAGCGTGAATCCGGCATTCATCTCTTTCGCCATATCCATACCGAGCTTGATCATATCCAGGCTTTCACGGCGCATCCGCTCATCGCCCAGCATCATATTAAAGGGATAACCGTTGGTTTCCGGCGTATAGCCGATAATCGGCATCTGATACACCCGCGTCAGTTCTTTGACGTGTTTAATGCCACCAGCCTTGAGATCCGGCGCGTAGGCGTGGGGTCGACCGCCCCACAGTTCGATCCCGTCGTACCCTAATTCATGCGCGTCGCGAAACGCGTGCTCCAGCGGTAAACGCTGATGACCGCAGGTAAACATACCCGTTTTCATGTGTCTGCTCCTTGCTGTGATGCCCGGCCAGCGGGCCGGGCGAGGCCATTAATACTCGACGATGCCACCGTAGTAGCGACGGTCGTCCGGATTGTGATCTTTGTAGATGGACAGGTAGTAGCAGAGCCACTCCATCGGTACGAACATCAGGAATGGCGCAAGCCACGGATGCATACCCTGGGCTATCTCGGCGTAATCGATCACAATGACGTTATCGGTACGCTCGCGTACGAAACGGATGGCGCGCTCCGTGGTATGGCGGCTTTCGTCATTGCCGAGCAGGAAAAGGAACGGTACGCCCGGCTCAACGATTTCCAGCGGGCCGTGGCGGAATTCGCCGCTTTCAATCACCGAACCGTGAGTCCAGGTAAATTCCATCAGCGTAACGATGCCCTCTTTGTAACCCAGCGGACGCAACGGGCCGGCTGACACGGTATAAATCATCGGCCACTGAGAGGCTTGCTCACCCAACTGACGTCCTTTGTCTTCCCAGGTGCGCACCAGGTGACCCAGCGCCTGCGGCAGTTTACGCAGATCGTTTTTGATTTTGCCGATCTCCGCGTGCGGCGCGAGACGGGTGATCATCTCCAGCACCACGCTGTAGCACAGCAGCAAATGGATTTCCCAGATGCAGTCGGCTTCATACGCCACGACATGTTCAGCCACCTGAGTGACAGGGCTGTCCGGACGTTTGGTAAAGGCCGCCGTCAGCGCGCCGCATGCCGCGCCCAGTTCCAGCGCCTTAATCACTTCCTCGGTTTTGCCATAATCGGAAACGCCAATGACTGCGCAGCGCGAATCCAGGCGGTGCGGGGTGTTATCGCAGAACTCCCAGCCGGAAAGCGCATACACCTGCAAACTGGAGAAACGGTCCGCCAGATGCTTCGCCGTCTGCGCCGCATTCAGCGGCGAACCGCAGGCCACGAAGTAAATACGATCCACGCCGCGGGCAATCATTTCACCGACGATGGCGTGCACGCGCGGAACGTCTTTCTCGAGAACTTTCTCCACTTCCTTGACCATGTTTTCGGTTACCAGGAAATCCACCGTGCTTTTATCAATATTCAACATGCAACAACTCTCCAGACAGGGTTAAGAAATATGAGCCAGACGGCGATTGCGCTTTTCCCAGAAGGCGTAAGCGGGCAGGCCGGTAGCGATAACAATCAGGGCGCAGATAAGCCCCGGGACAGGCGCCCACACAAAGGTGGAGGCCACAAGAATCAGGCTTGAAGCGATAGCGGCAAAGGTCATCAGACCGAACGCCGGCGTGCGCCACAGCGGTTTGTAGTCCTCGCGCTTGCGACACCAGATAATCGAGCCGAAGGTGAGGGTGTTTTTGAAGCACATCACCAGCGTGAAGTAGCCGAGCAGGCTGGTGAGATCAGAGACGAAGATAAAGAAGATGCCGAGGGCGCACTGCAGGATGATGGAGACATCCGGCGTGTTGTATTTCGGGTGAACGTGGCCAAAGCTTTTGAAAAAGAGATTATCTTTCGCCATCGCATACTCAAGGCGTGGCTGGTACATCACGCAGCTTGAAAGCGATCCCAGGATGACGATGATAGCCGTGACCGCAACGAAAATGCCCGCCACGCTGCCCAGCGCCGGAATATAGGTGAGCGCATCGGAAATGGGCGTCTCTGAGGCAGCAAGCTTATCAAACGGCATCAGGCCGGTGATCACCAGCGCCAGCAGCGAATACAGCACCAGCACCAGCAGGCAGGAGCCGATCAGAGCACGCGGCATGGTTTTACCGGGGTTTTTAATTTCGCCGGTCATATAGCAAATGGACGCCATACCGGTGTAAGACCAACTGGTAGCGGAAATCCCGGCCAGCAGCGCCATAATGCCTGCCGCCGCGCTGGGGGTAGCGCCAGCCGGGGCGCTGAAGTTATCGCCTTTCAGCCAGAACACGCCAATGCCGATCACAATGGCAAACGGGATGATTTTCGCGATGGTAATCAGCGTCTGGAAGGTCGCGCCGCCTTCTACCGAACGCAGGTGCAGCACCATAAAGGCCAGAATCAGGCCGGTGGCAACGAACTTTCCGGCAAACGGATCGATGGGGATCAGAAAACCCATGTTGCTGACAATCGCCAGCGCCATAATAGACAGCGATGGCGCATCATTGGCCCAGAAGCTGGCCCAGCCGGAAAGAAACGCCAGCGGACGGCTGCCCGCATTTTTCAGATACACATAGTCCGCGCCGTTTTCGGGATACGCCGTGGACAGCTCCGCGTAAACACACATCTGCGGGATAACGATCAGCCCGCCAATAACGAAAGCAAGCACCGTGAGCCACGGGGAGCCTGCCGCTTTTGCGACTTCACCAACCGAAACGAAAATACCGGAACCGACGGTCGTTCCGACGGAAATGGCCAGCACGGCCCAAAAGCCGAGCTTGCGTTGGAGTTCCTGGCCTTCCATATCGTTACCTTTTTAATTATCAAATGGAGTTGTAGGGTTCAGTGCGTCTGAATGAAGGCAGCAGATCGCCGCACGCTCCGCAGAGGGGATCGTGGAGAATCGCAATGCTGATTTCATTATGAGATGACGCATAATGAATATAACAACATATGATGAATTGTATTGGCGAGATAGATCACAAAATCACCATTTGTGATCGGGTTGTGACGTGATTTGAGATTAACGGTTTGAAATTAAAAGAAATTGAAGTGTGAAGCAGACGTGAAAGAAGAGAACAGAATGAAGGGCCGGGGAGGCCAGACAAAGCGGGGCAGGCCTTACGGCCTGCCGGATGGGATTAAAACCAGCGTAGCGTATCGCGTAGCGCGACCACGCGACCTACAAAAATCAGGCTGGGGCTCTCGACCTGCTGCGCCAGTTCGCCAAGCTGCGTTAGCGTACCGGTCACCACGCGTTGTTTCACGCTGGTGCCATTTTCCACCAGCGCCACCGGCATATCCGCTTCCATACCGTGTTCGAGTAGTTTTTGCTGAATGGTCACCGCCTGGTTGAGGCCCATATAAAACACCAGCGTTTGCTTTTCCGCCGCCAGGTTGTGCCAGTCGAACTCACCGCCGCTTTTCAGGTGACCGGTGATTAACCGCACGCTCTGGGCGTAGTCGCGATGGGTCAGGGGAATGCCCGCGTAGGCAGAACAGCCGGAGGCTGCGGTAATCCCTGGCACCACGGAGAAAGGAATACCGGCGCCGCACAGCGTTTCCAGTTCTTCTCCACCGCGTCCAAAAATAAACGGATCGCCGCCTTTCAGCCTTACCACGCGCTTGCCGCGTTGCGCTTCGCGCAGCAGGATTTGGTTAATTTCTTCCTGCGGAACGCAGTGATAGCCCGCGCGCTTACCGACAAACACCCGGTCGGCGTCGCGGCGCACCAGATTCATAATTTCATCTGAGACCAGACGGTCATACACCACAATATCCGCCTGCTGAATTTGTTGCAGGCCTTTCAGGGTAAGCAGGCCCGGATCGCCAGGGCCCGCGCCTACCAGTACGACTTCGCCACGATCGTCCAGCGGCTCGGTAAACAGGGCTTCGGTAAGGGTGGCGACGTTCTGCTCATCCTGATTAGCAAGCGACTGCGCCAGGCGGTCGTTTACAAACAGTTTTTCCCAGAAGCGACGGCGTTCGCTCATGCTGCTGAAGGTTTTCTTCACGCGGCTGCGCAGTTTTCCGGCGTAACGGGCGATTTGCCCCAGATGCTGGGGCAACAGAGATTCAAGCTTCTCACGCAGCAACCGCGCCAGAACAGGCGAAGTGCCGCCGGAGGAGACCGCCACCATCAGCGGCGAGCGGTCGATAATCGAGGGCATAATAAAGCTGGCCTGCTGCGGCGCATCCACCACATTGCAGAAGATGCGATGCGCTTCGGCAGCGGCGCTAACGCGCTCGTTAACCGCATCGTCGTTGGTGGCGGCAATCACCAGCCAGCAATTGTCCATCAGGCTTGCATCGAACGGGCCGGTAACGAGGGTTAATGCCCCCTCGTCTTGCCAGACCTGAAACTGCGGGGTAAACGCCAGCGCGTTTACGGTAACCTGGGCTCCTGCCTCCATCAGCAGGCGCGCTTTGCGTTCTGCTACGTCTCCGCCGCCTACTAACAAGCAGGGGCGCTGTTTTAACTGACAAAATATCGGCAGGTGATCCACGACATGACCTCTTAGTGAGTGGCTTTCGCCGCTACGGTTGCGATGTTATTTGCCGGAGTCGGACGCTCCGCTTTTGGCGTAGCATACCAGTAACCTAACCCCATAAACACCGCGCCGGAGAGCGTATTGCCCAGCGTGACCCACAACAGGTTATGACCAATACCAGAAAGGGTGTACGCCTCGCTGTGGTGACCGAACCAGGACAGGGCAAACAGCGTCATGTTGGCAATGGAGTGTTCGTAGCCGGAAGCGATGAACGCTAACAGGCACCACCAGATTGCCAGGAATTTCGCCGCGCCTTCCGTACGGATCGCCATCCAGATTGCCAGGCAAACCAGCCAGTTACACAGCGCGCCTTTAAAGAACAGCACCGTGGCTGGCGCGGAGGTTTTGGCCAGCGCCACGGTGTGCACCAGGCTGGTATCCACCGGCAGCAGGCTACCGCCGCCCCAGCTATACAGCAACGCCACAAACACCGAGCCGACCAGGTTGCCGAGCCAGGTTTGCGGCAGGATCGCCCACATCTGACCGTGACTGATGGTGCCCGCTTTGACGCCAAAGGTCAGGAACATGGTATGACCGGTAAACAACTCGGAACCGGCGATGATCACCAGGGTCAGCGCGATGCCGAAGGTGGCACCCATCACCAGCGGACGTACTGCCGGATCGAGCAGATTACCCAGCGTGAAAATCAAAATAATGCCCAGCCCGACATACGCGCCTGCCATAGCGGAACTGACCCAGAAACCCAACGGATTGCCGGAGGAGAGCCGGGCGATACGCGCCGCGTTGGCCGCGCATTTATTAATGGTGTCTGTAAACATGATGGTTATCCTAATAGATTGAAAAATAGAAAATTGTCTGCGCTGGCGGTCGCGGCCGGAATCATTTCCGGTCTGTTTTTGTCGCGATGCATGACGCAAAACGCCCACGGTTTACCGCACATCTTTGAGTGCAAAGAGGCCGGGACGGAAAAAATTTACAAGAAGGGCGAGGAGGAACCTCGCCCTGGGGCATTACGATTTCAACTGTACCTGCCCGTCTTTCACGCGGGCTTCATAGTGGGCAACGGAGTGACTTTCGTCCTCCATGCACAACCCATCGCGCAGGCGGAAGCGCTGTTTCTTGAGTGGGCTTGCGACCCACAGTTCGCCCTGATGTTCGACAATCAGGCCGCGAGACAGCACGCTGGCGTCGAAGAACGGGTCAATATTGCTGATGGCGTAGACCTCATCAGACTCGTATGGCCGGAAAATCGCGACCTGCTGCTCATTGAACAGCGCGCAGACGCCGGTTGCCGGCAGGATCTTCTCGATCGGGCAGATAGTCATCCACTGGCTCATACGGTTTCCTCCTCCACAAAGGTGACCGGGATGCGTTCGTACGGCGCAGCCGGACGGTGCTGTTGGCGCTCAGGAACCGTCTGAACATTCGGGTCGCGAAGCGGGCTGTTGATAAAGTGCTGGAAGCGAACCTGAGCGGCCGGATCGTTCACCGTTTCGGTCCATTCGCAGACTACCGCTTCACGCAGGCGGGCCATTTCCGCTTCAAGCTGGGCATTCAGGCCCAGTTTGTCGTCAATGATGACGCTCTTCAGATATTCAATCCCACCTTCCATGTTATCCAGCCACGGTGCGGTACGGGTCAGTTTGTCGGCGGTGCGGATGTAGAACATCATGAAGCGGTCGAGATAACGCACCAGCGTATCGCGGTCGAGGTCTGCCGCCAGCAGATCCGCGTGACGCGGTTTCATGCCGCCGTTGCCGCAAACGTACAGGTTCCAGCCTTTTTCGGTGGCGATGATACCCACGTCTTTACCCTGCGCTTCGGCGCATTCACGGGTACAGCCGGAGACGCCGAACTTCATTTTGTGCGGTGTGCGGATGCCTTTGTAGCGGTTTTCCAGCTCAACGCCGAAGCCCACGCTATCGCCCACGCCATAGCGGCACCAGGTGCTGCCGACGCAGGTTTTCGCCATACGCAACGCTTTGGCGTAGGCATGACCAGTTTCAAAGCCTGCTTCAATCAGCTGACGCCAGATTTCCGGCAGGTCGTCTTTCTGCGCGCCGAACAGGCCGATACGCTGAGAGCCGGTAATTTTGGTATACAGATTGAATTCACGGGCGATACGGCCCACTTCCATCAACCCTTCCGGCGTGATTTCGCCGCCAGCAGAGCGCGGGATCACCGAGTAGGTGCCGTCTTTCTGGATATTCGCCAGGAAGTTGTCGTTGGTATCCTGAAGCGGGGTGTGCTTCGGTTTCAGGATGTATTCATTCCAGCAGGACGCCAGCAGTGAACCCACGGTCGGTTTACACACTTCACAGCCGTAGCCTTTACCGTATTTCGCCAGCAGCTCGTCGAAGGTTTTAATGCCTTCCACGCGGATCAGGTGATACAGCTCCTGACGGGAAAACGCGAAGTGTTCGCACAGGTTGTGGCTGACTTCGATACCCTGTTTCGCCAGTTCGGCGTTGAGCACCTGAGTAACCAGCGGGATACAGCCGCCGCAGCCGGTACCGGCTTTGGTTTCCGCTTTCAGCGCCGCAACAGTGTGGCAGCCTTTGTTGATGGCGGAAATCAGCATGCCTTTGGTGACGTCGAAGCAGGAACAGATTTGCGCGCTGTCCGGCAGTTTATCCACGCCGATGGCCGGTTTGCCCTGGCTGGCATGGGACGGCAGGATCAGGGCGTCCGGGTTTTCCGGCAGCTCGATTTGATTCAGCACCAATTGCAGCAGGTTGCCGTAATCGCTGGTATCGCCCACAAGGACTGCGCCCAGCAGGGTTTTATTGTCTTCGCTGACAATAAGACGCTTATAAACTTCTTTGCTTTCGTCGAGGAAGACGTAGCTGCGTGAGTTCGGGGTGCGACCGTGGGCATCGCCGATGCCGCCAACGTCCACGCCCAGCAGTTTCAGCTTGGCGCTGAGGTCCGCGCCTTCAAACGCGTTGGTGTTGCCAAGAATGTGGTCAACCGCCACCTGCGCCATTTTGTAGCCAGGCGCGACCAGACCGTATACGCGGTTATGCCAGCTGGCGCATTCGCCGATGGCATAGATATCCGGGTCGGAGGTCTGGCATTTGTCGTTAATCACGATACCGCCGCGCTGCGCAACCGCCAGACCACACTGGGTCGCCAGTTTGTCGCGTGGGCGAATACCGGTTGAGAAGACGATAAAGTCCACTTCCAGGTCGCTGCCGTCAGCGAAGCGCATGGTTTTACGGGCGCTTTTACCGGTCTGAACGATCTCCTGGGTGTTTTTACTGGTGTGAACTTTCACGCCCAGGCTTTCGATTTTCTTACGCAGCTGCTCGCCGCCCATCTGATCGAGCTGTTCGGCCATCAGCATGGGGGCAAATTCAATAACGTGGGTTTCGACGCCTAAGTTTTTCAGCGCGCCAGCCGCTTCCAGACCTAACAGACCGCCGCCGACCACCGCCCCGCGTTTACTGCGACGGGCGCAGGATTCGATAGCGTTGAGATCTTCGATGGTACGGTAGACGAAGCAGTCCTGGGTATCAGACCCTTTGATCGGCGGGATCCACGGATAGGAACCGGTCGCCATGATCAGTTTGTCGTAATAAACGGTACGCCCGGCGCTGGAGTGAATCACTTTTTCCTGGCGGTTGATGGTGATGGCGCGTTCGCCCATCAGCACTTTTACGCCGTGCTTCTCATAATAACCTTCACGCACTAAAGAGAGTTCTTCAGCGGTGTGGTGAGAGAAGTAAGAGGAGAGGTGAACACGATCGTAGGCGATACGCGGCTCTTCACAAAATACGGTAATGTCGAACTGGCTGGCGTCAGCTTTATCGAGGAGATCCTCAATAAAGCGATGGCCTACCATCCCATTACCGATTATAGCCAGTTTGACTTTGCTCATTTTTGCCTCGATTTCTATTCTATTACCGCCTACCTTAACGATTCAGCAAACCCCCTTCTTGATATAGATCAATTTCGGCCTCATATACCCCTTAATGGGTATATCCTTGATTTTTGTAGGTTTTTCTAAGTGGCGGAAATGATTCAGGTTTCATTTTTGCGCGCTTTTTAAACAAATTTGAGTTGTGCAGGACGGAATGTGGTATCACTCTCTAAAAAGCGCTTACAGCGGAGGGAGTATGTCTTCAACATCTTTGTGGTTAATCCAGAATGTGCGTCTGCCGGGGCGGGAAGGTTTATGGCAAATCGCCATTGATAAAGGGCGATTCGGGGCCATTACGCTTATGGAAAACGGCATACACAGCAGCCTGGATGTGCTGAACGCACGCGGCGGGTTAGCCGTTCCTCCTTTTATTGAACCGCACATTCATCTGGATACCACCCAAACCGCCGGCGAACCGAGCTGGAATCTCTCCGGAACGCTCTTCGAAGGCATTGAGCGCTGGGCTGAGCGTAAGACAACGCTAACCCATGAAGATGTAAAAGCCCGCGCGTGGCAAACCCTGAAGTGGCAAATGGCGCAGGGTATTCAGTATGTGCGTACCCATGTGGATGTCTCTGATCCGTCCCTCACGGCGCTCAAAGCGCTACTGGAAGTGAAACAGGAAGTGGCTCCCTGGGTGGATTTGCAACTGGTGGCGTTTCCGCAGGAGGGCATCCTTTCTTACCCCAACGGCGAAGCGTTGCTGGAGGAAGCGTTAAGACTCGGCGCGGATGTGGTGGGCGCGATCCCGCATTTCGAATTTACCCGCGAATATGGCGTCGAGTCGCTGAACATCGCGTTCGCGCTGGCGAAGAAATATGATCGGCTGCTGGATATTCACTGTGATGAAATCGACGATGAGCAGTCGCGCTTTCTCGAAACCGTCGCGGCGCTGGCGCTTAAAGAGAATATTGGCTCACGCGTAACGGCCAGCCATACCACCGCGATGCACAGTTATAACGGAGCGTATACCTCGCGCCTGTTCCGTTTGCTCAGGCTCTCCGGGATTAACTTTGTTGCCAATCCGCTGGTGAATATTCATCTGCAAGGGCGGTTCGACGATTATCCGAAACGGCGCGGCATCACACGGGTGAAGGAGTTGCTGGCGGCTGATATCAACGTCTGTTTCGGGCATGACGATGTGTTTGACCCGTGGTACCCACTGGGCACCGGCAATATGCTTCAGGTACTGCATATGGGGCTGCACGTCTGCCAGATGATGGGGTATGAGCAGATTAACCAGAGCCTGAATCTGATTACCCACAACAGCGCCAGAACCCTGGGCATTGCGGAGTACGGTATTGAAGAAGGCCATCCCGCGAATCTGATTATTCTGCCGGCGGAAAATGGCTTTGAGGCGGTAAGACGCCAGGTGCCGGTGCGCTGGTCGGTCCGTCACGGGAAAGTGATCGCCACTACGCAGTTGTCGCAAACCTGGGTGAAGATGGATAACGGCGGGGAAGAGATCGACTTTACGCGCCCTTCAGGAACGTGAAGGGCGCGTTGAGCATTAATGCACTGCGTTAACCGCGCCATGACGACGATGGCGGGTCACAAAGCCTAAAACGAAGCACATCACAAACACCACGGCATACAGACCATTTGCCGTGTTCAGCGCCGCCAGCGGCCCGCTGTGGGCGACGATCGGGCCGGTAACCACGAACGTCAACATGGTGCCGATGGTGCCGCAGGTCAGGACGAAGTTAACCAGTTTCGGCGACGGCACTTTGGTTTGCTGGGAGCCGAGCGTGATGATCGAGGTATAAATGGCGCTGGAGAAAAAGCCCAGTGCCAGAATAAACCAGGCCATGTGCCCCGGTTCGCCGGAGATAAAGCAGTACATCAGCACCGTGGCGAGGCCCGCCAGCACGGTCAAAATGCGTTGCAAATCGAAGAAGCGCAGGATAAAGCTGAACGCCCACATGCCGAACATGTAAGACATCCAGAAATTGCTGACCAGCGTACCGGCATCGTTCAGGCTCATCCCCAGGCTCCGGGCGTATTCCGGCACCCAGGAGATAAAGCCCAACTGGCCGAGGATGTAGCACAGCGCCGCGATGGACAGGAACAGCACGCCGACGCCCCATTTCTCTTTCTCAGCAGGCGCAGCGCCGGATTTGGCATGTTTGCCCAATGCCGGGAATTCGCAGCCGAAGGTCAGAATAAAAATCGCGGCGTACACCAGGCCGATAGAGGCATACACCCAGTACCATTCAATTGTGCGCGCCAGCAGCCAGGCCGCCAGCATCGGGAAAATCATCCCCGCCATGCTGAAGAAGGAGTCGGTAAACAGCAGACGCGCGCCGCGCTGACGGCCTTCATACAGTTGGGTGATCAAGAAGGTGCCGATGGACATGGTAATGCCGCTTACCACGCCCAGTACGAACATGCAGGCGGAAAACAGCGCCAGACTATGGCTGAGCATCAATCCCGCCCACGGCCAGCACCATCATTACGAAGCCAAAGCGCAGTTGGGTTTTCAGCGGCACGATTTCCATAAGCCAGGCGTTAAGGAAGATGGAAATCAAAATACCGGCATTCAGGAAGGTAAAGGTGTTGCTCATGCTGGAGACCGGCAGGCCGAAGTAGTCGGCGATATTGCCCATCACCATCCCGGTGACAATCACTAACGCGCCGGTCAGGGCGTAGGAAAAGTAACTGATCCATGTGAGCTTGATGCGATTGCTGTTAGTCATGAAGATCCTGTGAAGAGAAATGTAAGGCGCCTTGACGATATGAAGGCGGGCGCAGTGTACGTTTTTATGTGACGCATATAAACATTCCTGTCTTTAATTACTGCAAATTGCCGGTTTTGGTGTGAGTTGAGTCACATATTATGCCTATACTTAGCAGGCGAAATTCTCGGATGTTAGCCTTGCATCGTAAAACCAGGTAAATGTCTGGCACGATCGGGTTGGCGTCTTTAGAATCAAGCCACTTGCCTTTAACCCTGTTTTCGTAAGGAATGCTTCATGCTCAAATCAACTCTGGCGGCTGTTGCAGCTGTATTCGCTCTTTCCGCTCTCTCTCCCGCAGCGTTGGCCGCAAAAGGCGATCCTCGCGTACTGCTGACGACGTCCGCCGGAAATATCGAACTGGAGTTAAATAGCCAAAAAGCGCCGGTTTCAGCGAAAAACTTCGTCGATTACGTCAATAGCGGTTACTACAACAACACCATTTTCCATCGCGTGATCCCGGGCTTTATGATCCAGGGCGGCGGCTTCACCGCCGATATGCAGCAGAAGAAAGCCAACCCGCCGATTAAAAACGAGGCTGATAACGGCTTGCGCAACACCCGCGGCACCATCTCTATGGCGCGTACCGCTGATAAAGACAGCGCCACCAGCCAGTTCTTTATCAACGTGGCCGACAACGCTTTCCTTGATCACGGCCAGCGTGATTTCGGGTATGCGGTGTTTGGTAAAGTTGTGAAAGGGATGGATGTTGCCGATAAAATCGCTCAGGCCCAGACGCATGATGTCGGTCCTTACCAAAATGTTCCGTCAAAACCGATAGTTATCCTTTCTGCTAAAGTCCTGCCGTAACGCTTTTTGGCGCGGGTTCGCTTAACCCGCGCCGTCCTCCTCCCGGCGTGTCTCCCATTTGCTGCTTATACTTGTGGCAAATGAGGAAACGATCAGGGAGGCGCTATGTCTAAAAAACTCACCGATAAACAAAAATCCCGTCTCTGGGAGCAAAAGCGAAACATCAACTTCCAGGCCAGCCTGCGCCTTGAAGACCGCGATATTCCGTTAGTTGAGTTGAACGCAGACGAAGCCGAACAACGCCTTCAGGAACTCAGGGGGCACTATGAGCGATAAATTTGGTGACGGGCGCGACCCCTATCTCTACGGCGGGCTGAATGTCCTGAAAAACCGCCTCAACATCCGCCAGGCGCAACGTCTTGATGACGCCATGCTGGAATTTATCGCGCTGCGTGCCGCCACCCTGCCGCTTGGGCCAGTGCCGCGCGGCTTACCGCATTTATGCGCTATCCACCGTCATCTGTTCCAGGACGTTTTCGACTGGGCGGGTGAACTGCGTGAAGTCGATATCTATCAGGGCGATACGCGGTTTTGCCATTTCGGCTATATCGAGAAAGAAGGCAACGACCTCTTCCAGGATCTGGAAGACGAAGGATATCTGGCGGGGCTTGAGGCACCAGAGTTTATCCAGCGGCTGGCGCACTATTATTGTGAAATCAACGTGCTGCATCCGTTCCGACTCGGTTCCGGCGTAAGCCAACGGATTTTCTTCGAACAGTTGGCGATCCACGCCGGTTATAGTCTGGACTGGCGTGATATCGAGCCGTCATTCTGGCGCGAGGCCAACCAGGCCGGGGCGATGGGCGATCTGGAACCGCTGACGACGATCTTCAGCAAAGTGGTAAGTGAAGCCCGGGAAAGCGAGTAGAATAGCGCGGTTCATTTTTCCGGAGCCGCCATGATACTGCTGATTGATAACTACGATTCGTTCACCTGGAACCTGTATCAGTATTTCTGCGAACTCGGTGCGGAGGTGGTGGTTAAGCGCAACGATGATATCGGTCTTGCCGACATCGCCACGCTCGCACCGCAAAAAATTGTCATTTCTCCCGGTCCCTGCACGCCGACCGAAGCAGGGATCTCTCTGGATGTGATCCGTCACTATGCGGGGCAATTACCGATTCTGGGGGTATGCCTGGGTCATCAGGCGATAGGGCAGGCATTTGGCGCGCACGTTGTTCGCGCACGTCAGGTGATGCATGGCAAAACCTCTCTCATTCGTCACAACGGTAACGGCGTTTTCCGCGGGCTCAATAATCCTCTCACCGTGACGCGCTATCACTCGCTGTTAATTGACCCTTCAACGCTACCGGACGCTTTCGAGATTACCGCCTGGAGCGCGGAGCAGGAAATCATGGGCATCCGCCATCGTGAGTGGGATCTGGAAGGCGTGCAGTTTCATCCGGAAAGTATCCTCAGCGAACAGGGGCATGCGCTGCTCGCCAACTTTTTACACCGCTGATTTTTTATTGCCATTAACTGATTTTTTATGCATATTTTGTGATTATCTTTTCAGTTAAGATTTCGCAAAAATGGATGGGCATAAGATGGCAAATGAACAGACGGCAATTACCCGGGCGACGTTTGACGACGTTATTCTGCCAATTTACGCACCGGCTGACTTTATTCCGGTCAAAGGGAAGGGCAGCCGCGTATGGGATCAGCAGGGTAATGAGTACGTTGATTTTGCCGGGGGGATTGCGGTAACAGCCCTTGGGCATTGCCATCCTGCGCTGGTGGACGCGTTGAAAACCCAGGGCGAAACGCTGTGGCATACCAGCAACGAGTTTACCAACGAACCGGCGCTACGTCTGGGCCGTAAAATCATCGACGCCACGTTCGCCGAGCGCGTACTGTTTATGAACTCCGGGACCGAAGCCAACGAGACCGCGTTTAAACTGGCGCGCTACTATGCGTCCACCCGCCACAGCCCTTACAAATCTAAAATCATCGCTTTTCATAACGCTTTTCATGGCCGTTCGCTGTTTACCGTTTCGGTCGGCGGGCAGCCGAAATATTCCGACGGTTTCGGCCCGAAACCCGCGGACATTATCCATGTGCCGTTTAACGATCTGCATGCGGTGGAAGCGGTGATTGACGATCATACCTGCGCCATTGTGGTGGAGCCGATTCAGGGCGAAGGCGGCGTAACGGCCGCGACGCCTGAGTTCTTACAGTGCTTGCGCGACCTGTGCGACAAGCATCAGGCGCTGTTGGTCTTTGATGAAGTGCAATGCGGCATGGGGCGTACCGGCGATTTGTTTGCCTACATGCACTATGGCGTGACCCCGGATATTCTTACCAGCGCCAAGGCGCTGGGTGGCGGTTTCCCGGTGAGTGCGATGCTGACGACCCAGGAGATCGCCTCGGCGTTTCACGTGGGCTCTCATGGCTCCACCTATGGCGGCAATCCGCTGGCCTGTGCGGTAGCGGGGGCAGCGTTCGATATCATTAATACGCCGGAAGTACTGGGCGGCGTGACGCAAAAACGCGCCCGCTTCGTTCAACATCTCGAAGAGATCGACGCGCAATATGATGTGTTCAGCGATATTCGCGGGATGGGGCTGCTGATTGGTGCTGAGCTCAAGCCACAGTATAAAGGCCGCGCACGGGAGTTTTTATACGCGGCGGCGCAGGCGGGCGTGATGGTGTTAAATGCCGGGCCGGATGTAATGCGTTTTGCACCGTCGCTGGTGGTGGAGGCGGCAGATATTGATGAAGGGATGACGCGGTTCGCCCGGGCGGTCGCGAGCGTCAGTCGTTAACCGCAGACGGATTACCGAGACGTCGGCTCCGCCAGATACCGTGGCGGGGCCGTTGACGCCAGGCGACGGACGAAATGGTGTGCATGGTGTTCAGATGGCCGATAATGCGCTGCAAATGTTGCTCGAGGACGCTTAACGGCCCCTGGGAAAACTCTTCCGGGGTATCCAGAATCACCGCGTCTTTCGTCTCCCCGGGTTCATCATATTCAAGCCGTTGCTGACAGCGCTGGAGCGCAATCTCGCAGGACTGCAAATAGCGCTGCGCCAGTTCCGGCGTCAGCATGGTATGTTCCCGCGCCATGGTAGTGATGGCGTTGATATGCTCAACGATAAACTGACTGTGGGTGACCCAGAGTTTCATTTCGTCCAGATAACGCGAATTAAATCCCGGTTCCTGCATCGCCTGGTTCAGGGAGTTATAGAGCGCGTTATGGGCCTGATTCACCAGCATCCTTTGCCATGCAAGCGGCGTGGGTTGCGGATCGTCGCTGAGAATTAAGCGTATTGCTTTCTGGTCGGCTTCCAGGGCGTCATGGGCATTTTTCCGCAGCAGGCCGCTTTGCCACTGGGGCCATAGCCAGACCATGCCGCCGAACGCGATCAGGCAGCCAATCAGCGTGTCAATCAGGCGCGGCAGGATGAACTGCTCGCCGCTCAGCGACAGCAGTTGCAGGGTGTACACCGCCGTCACCGTAAACCCGATGGTGGCCCAGCCGTAATTTTTACGAATGATAAGGTAGCTCACCAGGGTGATAAACAGCATCGCCAGCAGGGTATAGCCATCCGCAATGTGATAATGCAGCGTCATGCCCGCAATAATCAGTCCCGCCATGGTGCCGCCGGCACGATGTAAGATGCGTACCCGCGTGGCGCCGTAACCGTTCTGGGTTACGAACATCACGGTCATCAGTATCCAGTAAGGTTTCGGCAAGTGCAGCGCGCTGCCCACCAGGCTGGCGATGCTCAGCATAACGGCGATGCGGGCGGCGTTGCGCAGGGCGGTGGACTTGAGCGACAGATAACTTTTCAACGCCCGCAATACCGGTAAACGGCGTTGTTTATCCTCCATCAAATCCCGCGTATACAGTGGACGCTGGCTTTTCAGGACTCTGGCGATGCGGCTGAAATGGTATTCGCAGAACTGTCCAACCGGGTTGTCGGGATGCTGACGGGCGATTTTTTCCAGCGCGCCGATCTGTTTATCCATTTCAAAGCGTTTGGGGTAACGGTGATACAAAATATCGTCGGCGCGTTCCCGCAGCCTGGCCGCTACCGTTTGGGCCGTCCAGCGGATCACTGCTTCGGCATGGCTTGCACGCACCAGCTTCTGCACTTCTTCAGGCTGATGCAGGCTTACTGAAATATGTTCCTGCAAATCCAGGGCAATCTGAAAAGTACGCATTAAGCGCTTATAGCCGTGATGATGCCCCGCCGACAGCATATTGAGTTGCTGATAACACTGAGTAATCAGATCGACGGTTTTTTGCTGACGCGCCAGCAGGGGCGGCAACGCGGTTTGCGGATCGGCGTGCTGTGTGAGCAGGCTGTATTTGGCTTCACAGTAGTCCGCCAGTTGTCGGTAAAGCAGACTGAGTGTTTCGCGCAGCGGCTGCTCGCGCCATAGCCAAAACCAGAACCAGTTGAATAAGCCGTACCATAAGGTGCCGAGCACATACAGCAGGAGCGGCTCCCAGATCGGCATGTTGCCCGCCAGACTTAGGGTAAAAATGGCGGCAATCAGCGACGCCGGAAACAAGCGCGCATGCAACGGGCTGATCTCCGCGGTCACGCCCAGGATTAACGCCAGCCCCGTGAGCACCAGCGGCAGGGGAAGGGGCGTTTGCAGCAGCAACTGCACCGCCAGGCTGCTGAGCGCAAACAGTGAGCCGCCAACAATCAGGCGTTTAAAAAAGCGTTTATGCGGCGTATCTAAACCGGCAATGTTGCAACAGGCGGGAACGAGGGAGAACAGCAGACCGTGCTGGAGGTGACCGACAACCAGCCCAACCGCCACGGGTAGACACAACACCAGAGTTTGACGAAGGGCGTAGTTAATTTCCGGGTGGTAGATCAGACGTCGCCACATGGGTGCGTTCGGATAAAACGGCGTGTCGCCACGCCGTTTCTGATGCTTAGCGGGTTCCGTAAACCACAATAGTTTTACCGTGGGCGGAGATCAGGTTTTGATCTTCCAGCATTTTCAAAATGCGGCCAACGGTTTCGCGGGAACAGCCGACGATCTGGCCGATCTCCTGGCGGGTAATTTTGATCTGCATACCATCCGGGTGCGTCATGGCATCCGGCTGTTTGGCCAGGTTGAGCAGCGTCTGCGCGATGCGGCCTGTTACATCAAGGAAGGCAAGGTTGCCTACTTTTTCTGATGTCACCTGCAGACGGCGTGCCATCTGCGAAGAAAGACGCATCAGGATGTCAGGGTTAACCTGAATCAACTGGCGGAATTTTTTGTAGGAGATTTCTGCCACTTCACACGCCGTTTTGGCGCGAACCCAGGCACTGCGTTCCTGACCTTCTTCGAACAATCCCAGTTCGCCGATGAAATCGCCCTGATTCAGATAAGAGAGGATCATTTCCTTGCCCTCTTCATCTTTAATCAGCACTGCCACGGAGCCTTTAACGATGTAATACAACGTTTCCGCCTTTTCACCCTGGTGAATCAGCGTGCTCTTCGATGGGTACTTATGAATATGGCAATGAGACAAGAACCATTCGAGAGTCGGGTCTGTTTGCGGTTTGCCAAGCACCATGCGCGGTTATCCTCTGTTTTAAGCTGACTCCAGAGAGCAACAATACCCCTCTGGGTTTTTGCAATCGTCTCTTCTCCAGGCCGGAGAAGGGGGCCATTAACGTCCTGTGGCCTGTAATAGGTGTGGTCGTATGCATACATGCATCACATCAATGTATCGCTGTAGCATCCCGACAGTTTTAGCATAGCTTTAAGTGAGTGTCTCCTATTGTCTCGTTTCAGCTTGACGTGGCTCTCATCCGTTGCGCGTTTTGTTACAGCCGCGTAATCTGTCAGTAATTTAGAAACACTGGAGCAACGAAAATGCAGGCAAGAGTGAAGTGGGTTGAAGGGTTAACCTTTCTTGGCGAGTCCGCCTCCGGGCACCAGATTTTGATGGACGGCAACTCCGGTGACAAAGCCCCCAGCCCGATGGAAATGGTGCTGATGGCGGCAGGTGGATGCAGCGCGATCGACGTCGTTTCGATCCTGCAGAAAGGTCGCCATGACATTACCGATTGTGAAGTCAAGCTGACGTCAGAACGACGTGAAGAGGCGCCGCGCTACTTCACCCACATTAATTTGCATTTCATCGTGACCGGCCACGCGCTGAAAGACGCGGCGGTCGCACGCGCAGTCGATCTCTCTGCAGAAAAATACTGCTCGGTCGCCCTGATGCTGGAAAAGGCCGTCAACATCACCCATTCCTATGAAGTGATCGAAGGCTAACGTCCTTTCTTAAACAGGCGGCCTGGCCGCCTTAAATTTTTCGCCCTTCCATAATGCGCTTCACCAGCGGCAGCATAATTAATTCCATCGCCAGCCCCATTTTGCCGCCAGGCACCACTAATGTATTTATGTGGGAAATGAATGAACCCTGCAACATGGCCAGCAGCCAGGGGAAATCAATGCCTTCCAGATTCCTGAAATGCACCACCACAAAGCTTTCATCCAGCGACGGGATCGCTTTTGCGGCGAAGGGGTTGGAGGTATCGACGGTGGGCACGCGCTGGAAGTTAATGTGGGTACGGGAAAACTGCGGCGTGATGAAATTGATGTAATCATCCATTGAACGCACCACGGAATCCATCACGGCTTCCCGTGAATGGCCGCGCTCGCTGGTATCGCGGATCAGTTTTTGAATCCACTCAAGGTTGACGATCGGCACCACCCCGACCAGCAAATCAACGTGCTGCGCAACATCGTGCTGTGGCGTCACCACGCCACCGTGCAGGCCTTCATAGAACAAGACGTCTGTAGGTTCCGGCAGCGGCTGCCAGGGCGTAAATGTGCCTGGCACCTGATTCCAGGGAACGGCTTCGTCGTAGGTGTGCAGGTATTTGCGCGACTGCCCCGTTCCGGTCTGACCGTACTGACTGAATGTTTGCTCCAGCAAACCAAAGTCGTTGGCTTCTGGACCAAAGTAACTGATGTGCTTACCCACATCGCGCGCCTTACGGATCGCCATATCCATTTCAGGGCGGGTATAGCGATGAAAGCTGTCACCTTCCACTTCGGCGGCATGGAGATTGAGCTGGGCGAAAATCTTGCGAAATGCGAGGCTGGTGGTGGTCGTTCCGGCTCCGCTGGAGCCGGTGACGGCGATAATCGGATGTTGAGCAGACATGGCGGAACAACTCCCTGGTTAGCAGCGTATTGTCATTGTTCAGCGCGTCGGACGGGTTTAACCCCGGAACTGGTCGCGCGGCATGATATTGACCGTTTCATGCAGTTCCGACCACACCAGAACAGCATCGCCGCGCTCCAGCTGGCGTTTCACCTGCGACACTTTATCGCTGAGCGAACGCTCATGTTCACCATAATCCGTACCTTCCCGCAAGACAAAAGCTTCAATAATGTTATCAAGCGTTTCGGGTGCAAGGGATTGCCAGGGAATAATCATTGTTTATCCAGGTAAGGGGTTAACCAGTCGGGAATACGCGCTTCAAGCCACATTTTCGGGCGTAAGGCTGTCCCGCCAACAAAGCCGACATGCCCGCCATATTCGGTCAACTGGTACTCGATATTCGCGGGCAGTTGTGCCATGTCCGGAATGACGTGACTGTCCATGAAGGGATCGTCCTGAGCATGAATAATCAGTGTAGGCTGGGTTATCGAGGGCAGCAGCGGCATGGCGCTACAGCGCTGATAATAATCTACCGCACCGTTAAAACCGTGGGCTTTTGAGGTGATGAGCTCATCAAACTCCCGCAGGCGACGAATGTTCTTCAACCGGGCGAGATCGACCGGCAAGGTTCCCGGCCAGGCCTGAAGTTTGCGCGTGGCGTTGGCTTTAAGCAGCTTTAACAGGTAGTGCTGATAAACCTGGGAAAAGCCCTTTTCGATGTGGTTACAGCAGTGCTCCAGCATAAACGGCGCGGAGACGATGGCCGCCGCGCTGACAGGAAGGTTGGGGTTTTTAGCCAGCAGACAGGCCAGCATGTTGCCGCCCAGTGAAAAACCGACCGCCGCCGTTGGCTGCTCGCCAAAGCGACTGTTCAGCCATTCGAGAAAATACCGTCCGTCTTCAGTTTCGCCGGAGTGGTAAATACGGTGCATACGGTTCGGTTCGCCGCTGCATCCGCGAAAATGCATCACCACGCCCAGCCAGCCGCGGGCTTTAGCCGCCTGAATCAGACCGTAGGCGTAAGGGCTATGCAGACTGCCTTCCAGACCATGAAATATGACCAGCCGGGGTTTGTGTTTCGCCTGCTCCGGTTCTTCGCTCCACGCCAGATCGACGAAATCGCCGTCGGGGGTATCCAGCCGTTGCCAGACAGGGGTGAACTGCAATCGTCGGCGCAATACTCGCGGCAGCATCGTTTGCAAATGGGGATTACGCGCGCCAGCCATTGGCCGGAAATGGCGCGACGTTTCATCGCTGTCAGTCAATTCTGCAGGTGTAATTTCAGCCATAGCTCAGTGTCGGTTTAATCAATTCGAACACAACTATAACGGGTGTTTCGTTGCTTGTTGAGCATTCAGTGCCGCGTAAAGAAAGGAAGTATCCCGTTATTCCGCCAGTAAATTGCGGGAAAAAAGGTAGATATCGGCATCCGGTTTGCGTCGCCAGAGGCGGGCTTTACGTGCGCCGGTAGCCACGCTTTCGCCGGTCTCCTCAAACATACCCGACGCTTCAAAACGGCGAATCAGGCTTTTACGCTGGATGGGCTGACCCAAAATAATTTCGGTAGCCTCATGAAGTTGCGTCAGGGTAAAACACTCGGGCAGGCAGTATACCGGCAGCAGGGAGTACATGGTTTTCTGGCGTAACCGACGTAGCGCCGCGGCAATAATATCGCGGTGGTCAAAAGCCAGTTCGGTATGTTCAAGCTTTGACACCGGCACCCACTTTGCGTCGCTCACCGAAGCGATGTGCGGTTGGCAATCTACCGACGCGATAAGGGCAAACCATGCCGCCGTCAGGCTCCAGCCGCGCGGATCGCGGGTGGGGCCGGAAAAGGTCTCCAGTTGCTCAAGCCATGACGGCCTTACGCCGGTTTTTTCGGTGAGTTTCCGCAGCGCGGTATCGTAAGTGGAATCATCTTTTTCGACATCAATAAACCCGCCCGGCAGCGCCCAAAGCCCTTGCTGCGGATGCCTTGCACGCTGTACCAGCAGAACGCAGAGTGCCTGCTCCTGAAGAGTAAACAGCACGCTGTCCACGGTGACCAGCAGAGAGGGGAACCGGGAGGAGTCGTATTGCTGCAGGTATTCCGCTTCTGTCGTCATGGTTTTCTCGGTAGTCGTGTCGGCGGGACAAGTTTATCAGCCTGCTCCTGACGGGCAAGTCAAACATTTATCATCATATATTTCAACCGGTTAAGTATTTTTATCGATAAGCTGAATAAATACTCCTTGCCAATTAATGTCTCATGGACAATATTAAATGTGTCTTTGGGACATTAATTAAGGCGAGGGGGAACGATAATGGATATGCAACTCAAACTGGATGGCACGTTATGGCATGTTGAAACAGGGCGTTTTTCCCGATGGCGCTGTCTGGGCGGAAGGTAAAGGGCGACCTGCCATCCTCGGCGTCGTTAATGCAGATCCGCGCTACGGCCATGAAAAATATGGATGACTTTATGCTGCTGGCGCAACTTGTCGAAGCCGTACGCCATGGCTGTGATGTGCGCTTCAGCCATCTGGAATTACCGTGGTTGCCCTACGCCCGCCAGGATCGCCACATGCAGCCAGGCGACAGCTTCGCGCTGAAAGTGTTCGCCAGCCTGCTTAATACCTTAGCGTTTGACAAAGTATGGGTACTGGACCCTCACAGCGAAGCCGCGGCTGCGGCCATCGATAATCTGGTCGCGATCCCCCAGGAGCGCTGCCTGCTGCAAAGCGAAACGCTTTCTGCCGCACTGCGTGCCGGCGAGCTGTTACTGGCTGCGCCGGACGCAGGCGCGCTTAAAAAAATCTATGCCGTCACGCGAGCCGTCGGGGCTACTACGTTCGCGACTCTGACCAAGCAGCGGGATGCTGCTACCGGTGCACTGACCGGTTTCCGTCTGGTTGATGGCGATGTCGAAGGAAAAGCGGTGCTGATCGTCGATGACCTTTGCGACGCAGGCGGCACGTTTATTGGTTCCGCGCAGGTGTTACGAGACGCTGGCGCGCGTAGCGTCAGCCTGTACGTCACACACGGTCTGTTCTCAAAAGGCGTGGACAATCTGCTTGAGCAGGGCATTGACCGGATTTACACCACCAGTTCACTAGCCCGGGCTGATATCGCTACAGATAAAGTCGAAGTGATTGATATCGAAAAAATTTACCGCGCGTAAGGAGAGGAAAATGATGAATCCAATTTTGGCTATTGATGGTTACAAAGTGTCGCACCGCGAGCAGTACCCGGAAGGAACCACAAAAGTGTATTCCAATTTTACGCCGCGCAGCGATCGCCATTTTCACTCTCCTGTCGCCGACGGCAAGCTGGTCTTCTTTGGCTTACAGGGCTTTTTGCAGTGGTTTCTGGTGGATATGTTTAATGAGCGCTTTTTTGCGCGCGATGAGCAGGAGGTGACGGCGGAATATAAAGCGGTGATGGACAGTTATATGGGTAAAGACGCCGTGAGCGTGGAGCACATCCGCGCACTGCATCAGTTGGGTTACCTGCCGCTGCATATTAAAGCGCTGGATGAAGGCAGCAAAGTGGCGATGAAGGTGCCGGTTCTGACCATTACAAATACCCGCGATGAATTTTTCTGGCTGGTCAATTACCTTGAAACAGTCTTGTCCGCTGAATTATGGAAATCGTCCACCAATGCCACCATCGCACATCACTATCGCCTCATTTGTGATCGCTGGGCGGAGAAAACCTGTAGCGACCTGAGCCATCTCGATTTTCAGTGCCACGATTTTTCGTTCCGCGGGATGTCGGGCCTGCAGGACACCGCGCAGGCGGGGTGCGGCCATCTGCTGAGTTTTAAAGGCACTGATAACATTCCCTCTGTGCTCTACGCCCGCGACTATTACACCGTGGGTGAGGAATACTTTATCGCCGCCTCTGTGCCTGCTACCGAGCACAGTGTGATGTGTATGGGCGAGCAAGCGGGTGAAATCGACACATTCCGCAGGCTGATTTGCGATCTTTATCCCCAGGGGATTGTATCCATTGTGTCTGACACCTGGGATTACTGGCGCGTATTGACGGATTACACCCGCGAACTCAGGGGCGCAATTATGGCGCGGGAAGGACGGGTGGTCTTTCGCCCCGATAGCGGCGATCCGGTCGACATTCTTTGCGGGACGGCGACGGACAGCGATACCCGGTTGGCGCGGACCCCACAGGAAAAAGGATCGGTGGAGGTATTATGGGAGATCTTTGGCGGCACGGTTAATGAGAAGGGATTCAAAGTGCTCGACCCGCATGTGGGCCTGATTTACGGGGATTCCATCACCCTCGACCGCGCGGAAGAAATTTTACGCCGTCTGGCAGCAAAAGGCTTCGCCAGCTCGAATGTGGTGTTTGGAGTCGGTTCGTTTACTTATCAGTACAACACACGCGATACGTTTGGCTTTGCGATGAAAGCCACGTATGGCGAAGTCCGGGGGAACGGTCGCATGATTTTTAAGGAGCCGAAAACCGATGACGGACTGAAACGGTCGGCGCGCGGCCTGCTGCGGGTTGTTCGCGACGAGGCCGGAGAATATCAACTGTTTGATGAGCAAACCTGGGCGCAGGAGCGCCAGGGCGAACTGAAAACCCGCTTTCTGGATGGCAAGTTGTATAACACCGCGCATCTGGAGACGTTGCGCCAGCGCCTGGCGGCAGAGCAGTAAATTCCGCTCCGCCGCGCCAGCGCCTGGCGGCAGAGCAGTAAATTCCGCTCCGCCGCGCCAGCGCCTGGCGGCAGAGCAGTAAATTCCGCTCCGCCGCCAGGGGCGGCGGTCAGTCGCCCTGGGTCAGCGCTTCAAGCTGCTCCTGGGCGTCCAGCCATTCCATTTCACAGGTGTCCAGGTCGGCTTTGACTTTGGCCTGGCGCTGCAGGCACTCCGTCAGTTCGGCTTTGCGGCTTTGATCATACAAGGCGCTGTCGCCAAGCTGCTCTTCCACCTCTGCCAGCTGCTGCTGGAGCTTTTCCATCAGTTTTTCAAGTCGCATAATTTCTTTGCGCAGCGGCTGCGTCTGGGTGCGCAGCTCCGCTTCACGACGCTTCTGATCTTTACGCGACTGTGCGCTGTTGGCGTTTTCTTTCCCGCTCTCCGCCGGCTGGCTTTCCTGCTTTTGCAGATCGCTCAGCCATTTCTGGTAATCCTCAAGATCGCCATCGAAGGCTTCCACGCTGCCGTCGTGTACCAGATACAGATCGTCGGTCGTGGAGCGCAATAAATGGCGGTCGTGCGAGACCACCACCAGCGCGCCTTCGAATTCGATAAGCGCATCGGTTAATGCCTGGCGCATATCCAGGTCGAGGTGGTTAGTCGGTTCATCAAGCAGTAACAGGTTTGGCCGCTGCCAGACAATCAGCGCCAGCACCAGGCGTGCTTTCTCGCCGCCGGAGAAACGTTCAGTGTTCTCGGTGACTTTATCGCCCTGAAAGCCAAATCCACCGAGATAATCGCGCAGTTGTTGTTCCAGTTCACGCGGCGCAAGACGCGCCAGATGCTGCAGCGGCGATTCATCGGCACGTAAATATTCCAGCTGATGCTGGGCGAAATAGCCCAGTTTAATCCCTTTCGCCAGCCCAATTTCGCCCTGCAGCGGAGCCAGTTCGCCCGCCAGGAGCTTGATGAGGGTGGATTTACCCGCGCCGTTTCGGCCCAGCAAACCGATGCGCGAACCTGGCACCAGATTCAGTTTGATGGCGTTGAGGATGGTTTTATCGCCATAGCCTGCGCTGACTTTTTCCATTTTCAGCAGCGGGTTAGGCAAACTCTCCGGCGCACGGAAGCTAAAGTGGAACGGGTTGTCCACGTGCGCCGGGAGGATCAGCTCCATCCGCTCCAGCATTTTAATGCGGCTCTGAGCCTGTTTGGCTTTCGACGCTTTAGCTTTAAAACGGTCAATAAAGCTTTGCAGATGGGCGACGCGCTGCTGCTGGCTTTCGTACATCGACTGTTGTTGGGCGAGACGCGTGGCGCGCTGGCGTTCAAACGAGCTGTAGTTGCCGGTGTACTCGAACATCGTTTGCTGCTCGATATGAATGATTTTATCGACTACCGGATCGAGGAAATCCCGGTCATGGGAAATCAAAATCAGTGTGCCCTGATAGCTTTTCAGCCATTTTTCCAGCCAGATAACCGCGTCTAAATCCAGGTGGTTGGTGGGTTCATCAAGCAACAGTAAATCAGAACGGCAAATCAGCGCCTGCGCCAGGTTCAGACGCATACGCCAGCCGCCGGAAAAATCGCTGACCGGGCGCTCCAGTTGCTCATTGCTGAATCCGAGACCGTGCAGCAGGCTGGCAGCGCGGGCGCGAATCGTCCATGCGTTGATCGCGTCAAGTTTGCCGTGAGCAGTCGCGATGGCATGGCCATCGTTACGCTCGTTAGCTTCATTGAGTTCGCGTTCGAACTGGCGGTATTCGCGATCGCCGTCGATCACGTATTCAATGGCCGGTACGGCGAGGGCAGGGGTTTCCTGATTTACCCATGCCAGTTGCCAGTTGCCCGGAAAGGTATAACTCCCCCCGTCGGCAGTCATTTCGCCTTTTAACAGCGACAGCAGGGTGGATTTACCGCAGCCGTTCTTACCCACCAGACCGACTTTTTGACCGGGATTAATGGTGGCGGTGGCGTTATCCAGCAGCACGCGTGTACCGCGGCGAATTTGCAACGAGGAAAATACAATCATAGAGCGCCGTATGTTCAGACTATGTTAATTTGTCATTATGATAATGTAAGGTGTGGGCGATTCGCCGCACCGGGCCGCAATGGTAGCCCAAAAAGAAGACGATGCACAAAATCATTCTGGCTGTGCCTGAGAGCAGTAGATGACCGGCGCAGATCGCCGCGTGCCTGGGAGCGCGCGCCAGCCAGAAGCCAATCTGTTTTATACCCGGGAGGGGAATGATGTCAGACGCAGCGAAAGTCCTGCTGTTGTATGCCCATCCGGAATCCCAGGACTCGGTGGCAAACCGGGTTCTGCTTAAGCCGGCTTCGCAACTCGCAAATGTTACTGTGCACGATCTGTATGCGCACTACCCTGATTTTTTTATTGATATCCCCCGTGAACAGGAACTGCTAATGGCGCATGACGTCATCGTGTTCCAGCACCCGCTTTATACCTATAGTTGCCCGGCCTTGCTGAAAGAGTGGCTTGATCGGGTACTAAGCCGTGGATTTGCCAGTGGACCGGGAGGGAATCACCTGTCGGGAAAGTACTGGCGTAGCGTCATCACCACCGGTGAGCCTGAAGGCGCTTACCGTGAGGATGGTTTTAATCGCTACTCTCTGAATGAAATCCTTCGTCCATTTGAACTGACGGCAGCCATGTGCCATATGCAGTGGCTGACGCCAATGATCGTCTACTGGGCCCGCCGCCAGACAAAAGCAGAACTGGAAAATCACGCAAAAGCCTACGGCGAATGGCTGGCTGCGCCGCGCGCGGCAGGAGGCCGATAATGGAAGGCTCGGATATGTTATTAGCCGGCGTGCTGTTTTTATTCGCGGCGGTGGTAGCCGTACCGCTGGCGGCACGTTTAGGCATTGGCGCAGTACTGGGCTATTTGATTGCCGGTATCGCCATCGGCCCATGGGGGGCTGGGTTTTATTAGCGATGTAGACGAAATTCTGCATTTCTCCGAGCTGGGCGTGGTGTTCCTGATGTTTATCATCGGGCTTGAGTTAAACCCGGCAAAACTGTGGCAACTCCGGCGCTCGATTTTTGGCGTTGGCGCCGCGCAGGTTCTGCTAAGCGCAGGCGTGCTGGCGATTTTATTGATGCTGACGCGCTTCTCATGGCAGGCGGCGGTCGTCGGCGGAATTGGGCTGGCAATGTCTTCAACGGCGATGGCGTTACAGCTCATGCGTGAAAAAGGCATGAACCGCAGCGAGTCAGGACAACTGGGCTTTTCGGTCCTGCTTTTTCAGGATCTGGCGGTGATCCCCGCGCTGGCGCTGGTTCCGCTGCTGGCCGGTAACGCCGATGAGCATCTCGACTGGACGAAAGTGGGATTAAAAGTGGTGGCCTTCGCCGGATGTTGATTGGCGGCCGCTATTTATTACGCCCGGTATTTCGGTTTATCGCCAGTTCCGGCGTGCGCGAGGTGTTTACCGCGGCGACACTCCTGCTGGTGCTGGGGTCCGCGCTGTTTATGGACGCATTAGGCTTGTCGATGGCGCTTGGCACGTTTATCGCCGGGATCTTGTTGGCTGAAAGCGAGTATCGGCACGAGCTGGAAATCGCCATCGATCCTTTTAAAGGCTTATTGCTGGGACTGTTCTTTATCTCCGTCGGCATGGCTCTCAATCTGGGCGTGCTGTACACCCATATTCTGCTGGTGGTGGCGGGCGTCGCTATACTGGTCGCGGTAAAAATGGCGGTGCTTTTCGGGCTGGCGCATGTTTATGGATTGCGTAATTCGGAGCGGTTGCAGTTTTCCGGCGTGCTCAGCCAGGGCGGGGAATTCGCCTTTGTGCTGTTTTCCACGGCTTCCTCTCAGCGTTTGTTCCATGGGGACCAGATGGCGCTGTTGCTGGTTACCGTGACGCTGTCGATGATGACGACACCGCTATTAATGAAACGCATCGACAAGTATCTGGCGCGCCGGTTCAACGAACCGGAAGAGGGCGATGAACAACAGTGGGTCGCTGGATGATCAACCGCAGGTGATCGTCGTAGGCTTTGGGCGTTTTGGGCAGGTTATTGGCCGCTTATTTAATGGCGAACAAGATGCGCATTACCGTGCTGGAGCGCGATATTAGCAGCGTCAATTTGATGCGCAAATATGGCTACAAGGTTTACTACGGGGATGCGACGCAACTCGAGCTTTTGCGTTCTGCCGGGGCTGAACACGCAAAATCCATTGTCATTACCAGCAATGAGCCGGAAGATACCTTAAAGATTGTGCACCTTTGCCAACAGCATTTCCCTCACCTGGCGATACTCGCCCGCGCCCGGGGACGCGTTGAGGCACATGAACTGTTGCAGGCAGGGGTCACCCAGTTTTCCCGTGAGACGTTCTCCAGTGCGCTTGAACTTGGGCGCAAAGCGCTTATATCGGTGGGATTGCATCCTCATCAGGCCCAGCGTGCCCAACTGCATTTTCGTCGGCTGGACATGCGAATGCTGCGGGAATTAATGCCTATCCATACCGATACTGCGCAGATTTCCCGTGTGCGGGAAGCGCGCCGCGAACTGGAAGAAATTTTCCAGCGCGAAATGCAGCAGGAGCGACGGCAGTTTGATGGCTGGGATGAGTTTGAGTAACAGCGAGGTACGGCAGTGCGAAAAAGATTTATAGCCGGGGCGGTTTGTCCGTCCTGTCAGGCGCAGGATTCGCTGGCGATGTGGCGCGAAAACAATGTCGATATTGTTGAATGCGTTAAGTGCGGGCACCAGATGCGTGAAGCGGACAAATCCGCTCAGCAGCATGTCCGGGAACAGGAGCAGGTTATCGGGATTTTCCATCCCGACTAGCGCTATTGCTCAGCTTTTTTTAAGCTTAGGGGTACACAGGCGACGATTTCCGTTACAATCGGCGCCAGAAATTTTTCCACGCTCAGGAGATATCATGAAAGTAGCAAAAGACCTGGTGGTCAGCCTGGCCTATCAGGTACGTACAGAAGACGGTGTATTAGTGGATGAGTCTCCGGTGAGTGCACCGCTGGACTATCTGCATGGTCATGGTTCACTGATTTCCGGTCTGGAAAATGCGTTGGAAGGCCATGACGTCGGCGATAAATTCGATGTTGCTGTCGGCGCGGGCGATGCATACGGTCAGTATGATGAAAACCTGGTGCAGCGCGTACCGAAAGACGTGTTCATGGGTGTTGACGAGCTGCAGGTCGGCATGCGCTTCCTGGCTGAAACCGACCAGGGCCCGGTTCCGGTTGAAATCACTGAAGTTGAAGACGACCACGTTGTGGTTGATGGCAACCACATGCTGGCTGGCCAGAATCTGAAATTCAACGTGGAAGTTGTTGCTATCCGCGAAGCGACTGAAGAAGAACTGGCTCACGGCCACGTTCACGGCGCGCACGACCACGATCATGACCACGGTCACGACGGTTGCTGCGGCGGCCATGGCCACGATCACGGCCATGAGCATGGCAAAGGTGGTTGCGGCGGTAATGGCGGCTGCGGTTGCCACTAAGCGCTAAATAAAAAAGGCAGCCTGGCTGCCTTTTTTATCGCCTTTAATAATGCGGCGGGGGTGTTTCTTCGGATTGAGACGCAACCATTGAGGGCTGCGTGGCTTTCAGTTTTTCCACCAGCAAGCGCAAATGTTCCCGCAGCTTAACCATCTCCAGCTCGTGCGCGGTGACCGTCTGGTTAAGATCCTCGATGGTCATTTCCTGAAATGCAAGACGACTTTCAAGTTCTGCCAGCCGTTGTTCGGTCGATAGATGCTGCATGACTACCCTCTCTGACAGCGTATAAACAATTATGGGATTTTACGCGAAAAAACCGCGAGCAGGCAGCGCAGTTTTTTACGCAACGAAACTTCTGTGTACAAAAAGAGTCTCAATTTGTCTCTACAACGCCCGCAGAGATTGTGTAGATTTCTTTGCCGACGGTATAGTAAGTCTCTTAGCTGATATTAACCCGGGGTGAGATGCCCTGGTTCTGGAGAAATGGATGAAATCACTGTTTAAAGTTACGCTGCTGGCGACCACCATGGCCGTTGCTCTGAATGCACCTGCGTTTGCTGCTCCTGCGGCTACTGCGCCAGCTGCATCGACCGAGAGCAAGTCAGCATTCCAAAATGACGACCAGAAATCAGCTTACGCGCTGGGTGCTTCACTGGGTCGTTATATGGAGAACTCCTTAAAAGAACAAGAAAAACTGGGCATCAAACTCGATAAAGCGCAGCTTATTGCAGGTGTTCAGGACGCATTTGCTGATAAGAGCAAACTTTCCGATCAGGAAATTGAGCAAACTCTTCAGGCTTTTGAAGCGCGTGTGAAAGCGTCTGCCCAGGAGAAGATGGAAAAAGACGCGAAAGAGAATGCTGACAAAGGCAAAGCTTACCGCGACACGTTTGCCAAAGAGAAAGGCGTGAAAAACCTCTTCAACGGGTCTGCTGTATAAAGTCGAAAAACCTGGTACCGGCGATGCGCCGAAAGACAGCGACACCGTGGTTGTTAACTACAAAGGTACGCTGGTCGATGGTAAAGAGTTCGATAACTCTTATACCCGCGGCGAGCCGCTTTCTTTCCGTCTTGATGGTGTGATCCCGGGCTGGACCGAAGGCCTGAAAAACATTAAGAAAGGCGGTAAGATCAAGCTGGTCATCCCGCCAGAACTGGCTTACGGTAAAAACGGCGTACCGGGTATTCCGGCCAACTCTACGCTGGTGTTCGATGTTGAACTGCTTGACATCAAACCGGCGCCGAAAGCGGATGAAGCGCCTGAAGCCGCAGCAGATGATAAAGCCGCTGCCGGTAACGACGCGAAGAAATAATCAATCGTTCGAAACCGCCGCCTGCCAGGCGGCGGTTTTTTATTTGTCAGACGGAACATTCGTTCCCATCAGGCGTAGTCAGCGCACATGCAACTCGTATCAGGACGGGTATAATTAAAACTGGAAAACACGTCTTGCGCTGTATTACTTTATCTGTTTGCGTAACAACTGAGTGATGAGTCTGCCCTGACACCGAATGACGACAGGCTCTATGTATAGGGTGGTATTCTTTCATGTCCAATTCGCTTTTGACCAACGAAACCAGTGAGCTTGATTTGCTGGACCAGCGTCCTTTTGATCAAACTGATTTCGAGATTCTCAAGTCCTATGAAGCGGTAGTGGACGGGTTGGCAATGCTTATTGGCCCGCATTGCGAAATCGTATTGCACTCTTTGCAGGACCTGAAATGCTCCGCCATTCGCATCGCTAACGGTGAACATACCGGGCGCAAAATTGGTTCCCCAATTACTGATCTCGCCCTGCGGATGCTGCACGACATGACCGGTGCCGACAGCAGCGTTTCAAAATGTTATTTCACCCGCGCCAAAAGTGGCGTGCTGATGAAATCGGTGACTATTGCTATTCGCAACCGTGATCAACGCGTGATTGGCTTACTGTGCATCAACATGAATCTGGATGTGCCGTTCTCACAGATTATGAGCACGTTTATTCCGCCGGAAACGCCCGACCAGGAAGTGCCCTCGTCCGTTAACTTTGCCTCCTCAGTAGAAGACCTGGTGATGCAGACGCTGGAATTCACGATTGAAGAAGTGAACGCCGATCGTAGCGTGTCGAACAATGCCAAGAATCGTCAGATCGTGTTGAATCTCTATGAGAAAGGTATCTTCGACATCAAAGATGCAATTAACCAGGTGGCCGATCGGTTGAACATTTCCAAGCATACGGTCTATTTGTACATTCGCCAGTTCAAGAGCGGCGATTTCTCAGGGCAAGAGCGCTAATGCGTTTTGCTCTTATGGTTACCGGGCCGGCTTACGGCACACAGCAGGCCACCAGTGCGTATCAGTTTGCCCAGGCGGTGCTGGCTGAAGGCCACAGCGTCGGGAGCGTGTTCTTTTATCGGGAAGGCGTTTATAACGCTAACCTGCTTAGCGCGCCTGCCAGCGACGAGTTCGATTTGGTTCGTGCCTGGCAGCGCTTAAGCGAAGAGCAGGGCGTTGCGCTGCATATCTGCGTTGCCGCCGCGTTGCGACGCGGGGTGACTGACAACGAGCAGGCAAGTCAACTTAACTTGCCCGCTGCCAATCTCCAGCATGGATTTACGTTGAGCGGCCTTGGCGCATTGGCTGAGGCGGCGCTTACCAGCGACCGTATGGTGCAATTCTGATGAAACGCGTCGCCTTTGTTTTTCCTCTGCGCCCCACGGTTCCTCCGCAGGCCGGGAAGGTCTTGATGCGCTTCTGGCCACGTCGGCGTTAACGGACGAGATTGGCGTATTTTTCATCAGCGATGGGGTCTTTCAAATTTTAGCGGGCCAGCAACCCGGTGAAATACTGGCCCGGGACTACATTGCCACTTTTAAATTGCTCGCGTTATATGACATTGAACACTGTTGGATTTGTGCCGACTCGCTGCGCGAGCGCGGTCTGGATTCGTCCGGTACGCCATTTGTCGTTGATGCTGCGATTGTCGAAAGCGACGCGCTGCGTGGCAAGCTTGATGAGTACGACGTGATTTTACGTTTCTGAGGTTGCAATGTTACACACCCTAACGCGTTCTCCCTGGCAAATGGATTTCTCCGCTTTTATGCGCTCGCTTTCTGATGGCGACGATGTCCTGCTGCTCCAGGATGGCGTTGTGGCGGGCATTCAGGGCTCTTCCTTCCTTGATTTATTGCAACAGGCCCCCATATCGGTTCATGCGCTAAATAATGATGTGATTGCGCGAGGTTTGAGTGGTCAAATTTCGACCACTGTCGACAGGGTTAGCTATAATGACTTCGTCAGACTTGCCATTAAGCACCCGAGTCAGATGAACTGGTAGCCGAAGATTGCTGTATATTTCTTGACTCCTTTTCGACTCAGCCATAAAATTCTGCGTCCTCATATTATATGAGGTCGATTTATTACGTGTTTACGAAGCAAAAGCTAAAACCAGGAGCTATTTAATGGCAACAGTTAACCAGCTGGTACGCAAACCACGCTCTCGCAAAGTTGCAAAAAGCAACGTGCCGGCGCTGGAAGCATGCCCGCAAAAACGTGGCGTATGTACTCGCGTATATACCACCACCCCGAAAAAACCGAACTCCGCTCTGCGTAAAGTGTGCCGTGTTCGTCTGACTAACGGTTTTGAAGTGACTTCCTACATCGGTGGTGAAGGTCACAACCTGCAGGAGCACTCCGTGATCCTGATCCGTGGCGGTCGTGTTAAAGACCTCCCGGGTGTTCGTTACCACACCGTTCGTGGTGCGCTTGACTGCTCCGGCGTTAAAGACCGTAAGCAAGCTCGCTCCAAGTACGGCGTGAAGCGTCCTAAGGCTTAATGGTTCTCCGTTAAGTAAGGCCAAACGTTTTATATTACTGTCAAACTAAACTCGTAGAGTTTTGGACAATCCTGAATTAACAACGGAGTATTTCCATGCCACGTCGTCGCGTCATTGGTCAGCGTAAAATTCTGCCGGATCCGAAGTTCGGATCAGAACTGCTGGCTAAATTTGTGAACATCCTGATGGTAGATGGTAAAAAATCTACTGCAGAAGCAATTGTATACAGTGCTCTTGAGACCCTGGCTCAACGCTCTGGTAAATCTGAACTGGAAGCATTCGAAGTCGCGCTGGACAACGTTCGTCCGACTGTCGAAGTTAAGTCCCGCCGTGTTGGTGGTTCTACTTATCAGGTTCCAGTTGAAGTTCGTCCGGTCCGTCGTAATGCTCTGGCAATGCGTTGGATCGTTGAAGCTGCTCGTAAACGCGGTGATAAATCCATGGCTCTGCGCCTGGCGAACGAACTCACTGACGCTGCAGACAACAAAGGTACTGCAGTGAAGAAACGTGAAGACGTTCACCGTATGGCAGAAGCCAACAAGGCGTTCGCACACTACCGTTGGTAATCCCTTCGGAATGATAGTCACCATGCGGGCGCTTCAGTTGAGTTGCCCGCACTGGTTAACTTACTCTGAACGCCTAATGCAATAAACGAGGAATCAAATGGCTCGTACAACACCCATTGCACGCTACCGTAATATCGGTATCAGTGCACACATCGACGCCGGTAAAACCACTACTACCGAACGTATTCTGTTCTACACCGGTGTAAACCATAAAATCGGTGAAGTTCATGACGGCGCCGCTACTATGGACTGGATGGAGCAGGAGCAGGAGCGTGGTATCACCATTACCTCCGCAGCGACTACTGCGTTCTGGTCTGGTATGGCTAAGCAGTATGAACCGCATCGCGTAAACATCATCGACACCCCGGGGCACGTTGACTTCACTATCGAAGTAGAACGTTCCATGCGTGTACTTGACGGTGCGGTAATGGTTTACTGCGCAGTTGGTGGTGTTCAGCCGCAGTCTGAAACCGTATGGCGTCAGGCTAATAAATACAAAGTTCCGCGTATCGCGTTCGTTAACAAAATGGACCGTATGGGTGCGAACTTCCTGAAAGTTGTTGGTCAGATCAAATCCCGTTTGGGCGCGAACCCGGTTCCGCTGCAGCTGGCAATTGGTGCTGAAGAAGGTTTCACCGGTGTTGTTGACCTGGTGAAAATGAAAGCCATCAACTGGAACGATGCTGACCAGGGCGTTACCTTCGAATACGAAGATATCCCGGCAGACATGCAGGACCTGGCTGAAGAATGGCACCAGAACCTGATCGAGTCCGCAGCTGAAGCTTCTGAAGAGCTGATGGAAAAATACCTGGGTGGTGAAGAACTGACTGAAGAAGAGATCAAAAAAGCTCTCCGTCAGCGCGTTCTGAACAACGAAATCATCCTGGTAACCTGTGGTTCTGCGTTCAAGAACAAAGGCGTTCAGGCAATGTTGGATGCGGTAATTGATTACCTGCCGGCACCGACTGACGTTCCTGCGATCAACGGTATTCTGGACGACGGTAAAGACACTCCGGCCGAGCGTCACGCTAGCGATGAAGAGCCGTTCTCTGCACTGGCGTTCAAAATTGCGACCGACCCGTTTGTAGGTAACCTGACGTTCTTCCGCGTGTACTCTGGCGTGGTTAACTCTGGTGATACCGTACTGAACTCCGTGAAATCAGCACGTGAGCGTTTTGGTCGTATCGTTCAGATGCACGCTAACAAGCGTGAAGAGATCAAAGAAGTTCGCGCTGGCGACATCGCGGCTGCAATCGGTCTGAAAGACGTAACTACTGGTGACACGCTGTGTGATCCGGACAACCCGATCATCCTGGAGCGTATGGAATTCCCTGAGCCGGTAATTTCTATCGCCGTAGAACCGAAAACCAAAGCTGACCAGGAAAAAATGGGTCTGGCTCTGGGCCGTCTGGCTAAAGAAGACCCGTCTTTCCGTGTATGGACTGACGAAGAATCTAACCAGACCATCATCGCTGGTATGGGCGAACTGCACCTCGACATCATCGTTGACCGTATGAAACGCGAATTCAACGTTGAAGCTAACGTGGGTAAACCTCAGGTTGCTTACCGCGAAGCGATTCGCGCGAAAGTTACCGATATCGAAGGTAAACACGCTAAGCAGTCTGGTGGTCGTGGTCAGTACGGTCATGTTGTTATCGACATGTACCCGCTGGAGCCGGGCTCAAATCCGAAAGGTTACGAGTTCATCAACGACATCAAAGGTGGTGTGATTCCTGGCGAATACATCCCGGCCGTTGATAAAGGTATCCAGGAGCAGCTGAAGTCTGGTCCGCTGGCAGGTTACCCGGTAGTAGACATGGGTATCCGTCTGCACTTCGGTTCTTACCATGACGTTGACTCCTCTGAACTGGCGTTTAAACTGGCCGCTTCTATCGCCTTTAAAGAAGGCTTTAAGAAAGCGAAACCTGTTCTGCTTGAGCCGATCATGAAGGTTGAAGTAGAAACTCCGGAAGAGAACACCGGTGACGTTATCGGTGACTTGAGCCGTCGTCGTGGTATGCTGCGCGGTCAGGAATCTGATGTTACTGGCGTTAAGATCCATGCTGAAGTACCGCTGTCTGAAATGTTCGGATATGCAACTCAGCTGCGTTCTCTGACCAAAGGTCGTGCGTCTTATACGATGGAATTCCTGAAGTATGATGATGCGCCGAACAACGTTGCTCAGGCCGTAATTGAAGCTCGTGGCAAATAAGCCCCGGGAATAAAACTAATGTCCCGTGCTCTCTCCTGTTGGGGAGAGCACTATAGTAAGGAATATAGCCGTGTCTAAAGAAAAATTTGAACGTACAAAACCGCACGTCAACGTTGGTACTATCGGCCACGTTGACCATGGTAAAACTACCCTGACTGCTGCCATCACTACCGTTCTGGCTAAAACCTACGGTGGTTCTGCTCGTGCATTCGACCAGATCGATAACGCGCCGGAAGAAAAAGCTCGTGGTATCACCATCAACACTTCTCACGTTGAATATGACACCCCGACCCGCCACTACGCGCACGTTGACTGCCCGGGCCACGCCGACTATGTGAAAAACATGATCACCGGTGCTGCTCAGATGGACGGCGCGATCCTGGTTGTTGCTGCGACTGACGGCCCGATGCCGCAGACCCGTGAGCACATCCTGCTGGGTCGTCAGGTAGGCGTTCCGTACATCATCGTGTTCCTGAACAAATGCGACATGGTTGATGACGAAGAGCTGCTGGAACTGGTTGAGATGGAAGTTCGCGAACTGCTGTCCCAGTACGATTTCCCGGGCGACGACACCCCGATCGTTCGTGGTTCCGCGCTGAAAGCGCTGGAAGGCGAAGCAGAGTGGGAAGAGAAAATCATCGAACTGGCTGGCTACCTGGATTCCTATATCCCGGAACCAGAGCGTGCGATTGACAAGCCGTTCCTGCTGCCTATCGAAGACGTATTCTCCATCTCCGGCCGTGGTACCGTTGTTACCGGTCGTGTAGAGCGCGGTATCATCAAAGTGGGTGAAGAAGTTGAAATCGTGGGTATCAAAGATACTGCGAAATCAACCTGTACCGGCGTTGAAATGTTCCGCAAACTGCTGGACGAAGGCCGTGCGGGCGAGAACGTGGGTGTTCTGCTGCGTGGTATCAAACGTGAAGAAATCGAACGTGGTCAGGTACTGGCTAAGCCGGGTTCCATCAAGCCTCACACCAAGTTCGAATCTGAAGTGTACATTCTGTCCAAAGACGAAGGCGGCCGTCACACTCCGTTCTTCAAAGGCTACCGTCCGCAGTTCTACTTCCGTACAACTGACGTGACTGGCACCATCGAACTGCCGGAAGGCGTTGAGATGGTAATGCCGGGCGACAACATCAAAATGGTTGTTACCCTGATCCACCCGATCGCGATGGACGACGGTCTGCGTTTCGCAATCCGTGAAGGCGGCCGTACCGTTGGCGCGGGCGTTGTAGCTAAAGTTCTGGGCTAATTACATACCCTGAATTAAAAAGGGCGCTTCGGCGCCCTTTTTGTTGTTTGTCATCCAGAAATTTTCGTTACCCGAGCTTTGTTCCTTTTACAATTGTGCTATTGTAATCATAACTATTCTCATTTACACTGCGCATAATTTGAACGGGAGCCATCATGTACGTTTGTTTATGTAACGGTGTTAGCGATAAAAAAATACGCCAGGCAGTTCGCCAGTTCCATCCACAATCATTTCAACAACTGCGTAAATTTATTCCTGTGGGAAATCAATGCGGTAAGTGCGTACGCGCAGCGCGAGAAATTATGCAGAATGAATTGATGCAGATCCCGGAATACAAAGAGATTGCTTAAAGCGTCATCTTTTTTTTGACTTCCCTTTTAGTCGTTCTACGCTTCATGTAGTGGAAGCGGAGGGACTATAAAATGAAAGGTGATATCAAGATAATAAATTATCTCAATAAATTATTGGGAAATGAGCTTGTCGCAATCAATCAGTATTTTCTTCACGCAAGAATGTTTAAAGACTGGGGCCTGATGCGCCTCAATGACGTCGAATACCATGAATCCATCGATGAGATGAAGCATGCCGATAAGTATATCGAGCGTATTTTGTTCCTCGAAGGTATCCCTAACCTGCAGGACCTCGGTAAGTTACACATCGGCGAAGATGTGGAAGAGATGCTGCAATCGGATCTTAATCTTGAGCTGGAAGGTGCCAAAGATCTCCGTGAAGCTATTGCCTACGCAGATAGCGTTCATGACTATGTCAGCCGTGACATGATGATCGAGATCCTGGCAGATGAAGAGCATCATATTGACTGGCTCGAAACCGAACTGGGTTTGATTGCGAAGATTGGTTTGCAAAATTACATTCAGTCGCAAATCAAAGAGCAGGCTTAATCGTTACCATAATCAGCGGCCCGAATGTTGGCCAGCTTGTACAGAACCCTGCAGCCACCAGAAATGGTCCAAACGGCAGCGGGGTTTTTTTATTCCTGTCCGCGCCCCTGAAGAAAAGTAACCCGCCCAGAATCAGACCACTCAGTGATGCTATCAGGACGATCGTTGAAACAGATTGCCACCCATGCCATGCACCCAGCGCTGCTAATAATTTTATATCGCCGTAACCCAGCCCTTCATAACCGCGCATTAGCCGGTAAAGCCAATAAAAAATTGAAAAAGTTCCGTAACCCATCACTGCACCCAATACCGCGTCAGACAATGACGCTGGCGAAAGTAAAGTATTGAACAATAACCCACCCCACAGCAGGGGGCACGTAAAGCGATCAGGCAGCAAAGTGGTACGCCAGTCATGCCAGCAAAGACAGCCGCAAAGCACAATATACAAAAGCACGAATGCAAACGTCATGTAGACCTCAAAAGGGACATAGCAGCGGAGGGGCAACAATGGCAAAAAGAGAGACGTGGCAAAAGTAAGTTTGATGATATCCCGGCGATGCATTCCACTTTAATATGCCCTTTGCATCAAGACGACAGAGAAACGCGCAGCGGATTGCTTTTTGGAATGCCTGAATTGTAATCAGTACTTGCTTAAGCTGTGCAATTCCGTATAATGCGCGGGCTTGTCAATATTGACGGCAGGTTCAATCAGAACCGGAGCAATGCAGTTTGTTGCTTAACAATGCTTCCAATTGGGAAGCTATGTAAAAACGATTACACTCCCCCATCAATCGTAATGGGTGTGAGGAGTAATTATTTTCGTCTATAAATAATTGGAGCTCTGGTCTCATGCAGAACCAAAGAATCCGTATCCGCTTGAAAGCGTTTGATCATCGTCTGATCGATCAATCAACCGCCGAAATCGTCGAGACTGCTAAGCGCACTGGTGCGCAAGTACGTGGTCCGATCCCGCTGCCGACCCGCAAAGAGCGCTTTACCGTTCTGATTTCTCCGCACGTCAACAAAGACGCGCGCGATCAGTACGAAATTCGCACTCACAAGCGTCTGGTTGACATCGTTGAGCCAACCGAGAAAACCGTTGATGCTCTGATGCGTCTGGATCTGGCTGCCGGTGTAGACGTGCAGATCAGCCTGGGTTAATCAGGTCATTGAGCGATTGAGAGGTTGAAACAATGATTGGTTTAGTCGGTAAAAAAGTGGGTATGACCCGTGTCTTCACTGAAGACGGCGTTTCTATCCCAGTAACCGTTATCGAAGTAGAAGCAAACCGTGTTACTCAGGTTAAAGACCTGGCTAACGACGGCTACCGTGCAATTCAGGTTACCACTGGTGCTAAAAAAGCTAACCGTGTAACTAAGCCGGAAGCTGGTCACTTCGCTAAAGCTGGCGTTGAAGCTGGCCGTGGTCTGTGGGAATTCCGCCTGGCAGATGGCGAAGAGTTCACCGTAGGTCAGAGCATTAGCGTTGAGCTGTTTGCTGAAGTGAAAAAAGTTGACGTAACTGGCACCTCTAAAGGTAAAGGTTTCGCAGGTACCGTTAAGCGCTGGAACTTCCGTACCCAGGACGCTACCCACGGTAACTCCTTGTCTCACCGCGTTCCGGGTTCTATCGGTCAGAACCAGACTCCGGGCAAAGTGTTCAAAGGCAAGAAAATGGCAGGTCAGCTGGGTAACGAACGTGTAACTGTTCAGAGCCTGGACGTAGTACGTGTTGACGCTGAGCGCAACCTGCTGCTGGTTAAAGGTGCGGTCCCGGGTGCTACCGGTAGCAACCTTATCGTTAAACCAGCTGTGAAGGCGTAAGGAGATAGCAATGGAATTAGTACTGAAAGACGCGCAAAGCGCGCTGACTGTTTCCGAAACTACCTTCGGTCGTGACTTCAACGAAGCGCTGGTACACCAGGTTGTTGTAGCTTATGCAGCTGGTGCTCGTCAGGGTACTCGTGCTCAGAAGACCCGTGCTGAAGTAACTGGTTCCGGTAAAAAGCCGTGGCGCCAGAAGGGTACCGGCCGTGCGCGTTCAGGTTCTATCAAGAGCCCGATCTGGCGTTCAGGTGGCGTGACCTTCGCTGCTCGCCCGCAGGACCACAGTCAAAAAGTTAATAAAAAGATGTACCGCGGCGCGCTGAAAAGCATCCTGTCCGAACTGGTACGTCAAGATCGTCTGATCGTTGTCGAGAAGTTCTCTGTAGAAGCACCGAAAACTAAGCTGCTGGCTCAGAAACTGAAAGACATGGCTCTGGAAGATGTGCTGATCATCACCGGCGAACTGGATGAGAATCTGTTCCTGGCTGCGCGCAACCTGCACAAGGTTGACGTACGTGACGCAGTGAGCATCGATCCGGTTAGCCTGATCGCCTTCGACAAAGTCGTAATGACGGCTGACGCTGTTAAGCAAGTTGAGGAGATGCTGGCATGATTCGTGAAGAACGTTTGCTGAAGGTGCTGCGTGCACCGCACGTTTCTGAGAAAGCGTCTACTGCGATGGAAAAAACCAACACCATCGTTCTCAAAGTTGCTAAAGACGCGACTAAAGCAGAAATCAAAGCTGCTGTGCAGAAACTGTTTGAAGTCGAAGTCGAAGTCGTTAACACCCTGGTTGTTAAAGGGAAAGTTAAACGTCACGGACAGCGTATCGGTCGTCGTAGCGACTGGAAAAAGCTTACGTCACCCTTAAAGAAGGCCAGAACCTGGACTTCGTTGGCGGCGCTGAGTAAGTCGGAGGAGTAATACAATGGCAGTTGTTAAGTGTAAACCGACATCTCCGGGTCGTCGCCACGTTGTTAAAGTGGTTAACCCTGAGCTGCACAAGGGCAAACCTTTTGCTCCGTTGCTGGAAAAAAACAGCAAATCCGGTGGTCGTAACAACAATGGTCGTATCACCACTCGTCACATCGGTGGTGGCCACAAGCAGGCTTACCGTATTGTTGACTTCAAACGCAACAAAGATGGTATCCCGGCAGTTGTTGAGCGTCTTGAGTACGATCCGAACCGTTCCGCGAACATCGCGCTGGTTCTGTACAAAGACGGCGAACGCCGTTACATCCTGGCCCCGAAAGGCCTGAAAGCGGGCGACCAGATTCAGTCTGGCGTTGATGCTGCAATCAAAGCGGGTAACACCCTGCCGATGCGCAATATCCCGGTTGGTTCTACCGTTCATAACGTAGAAATGAAACCAGGTAAAGGCGGTCAGCTGGCGCGTTCTGCTGGTACTTACGTTCAGATCGTTGCGCGTGATGGTGCTTATGTCACCCTGCGTCTGCGTTCTGGTGAAATGCGTAAAGTAGAAGCAGATTGCCGCGCTACTCTGGGCGAAGTTGGCAATGCTGAGCATATGCTGCGCGTTCTGGGTAAAGCAGGTGCTGCACGCTGGCGTGGTGTTCGTCCTACCGTTCGCGGTACTGCGATGAACCCAGTCGACCACCCACATGGTGGTGGTGAAGGTCGTAACTTTGGTAAGCACCCGGTAACTCCGTGGGGCGTTCAGACCAAAGGTAAGAAGACCCGCAGCAACAAGCGTACTGATAAATTTATCGTACGTCGCCGTAGCAAATAATTTTAGAGGATAAGCCATGCCACGTTCTCTCAAGAAAGGTCCTTTTATTGACCTGCACTTGCTGAAGAAGGTAGAGAAAGCGGTGGAAAGCGGAGACAAGAAGCCCCTGCGCACTTGGTCCCGTCGTTCAACGATCTTTCCTAACATGATCGGTTTGACCATCGCTGTCCATAATGGTCGTCAGCACGTTCCAGTCTTTGTTTCCGACGAAATGGTTGGTCACAAACTGGGTGAATTCGCACCGACTCGTACTTATCGCGGCCATGCTGCTGATAAAAAAGCGAAGAAGAAATAAGGTAGGAGGAAGAGATGGAAACTATCGCTAAACATCGCCATGCTCGTTCTTCTGCTCAAAAGGTTCGCCTTGTTGCTGACCTGATTCGCGGTAAGAAAGTGTCGCAGGCCCTGGACATCCTGACCTATACCAACAAGAAAGCTGCGGTATTGGTTAAGAAAGTACTGGAATCTGCCATTGCTAACGCTGAACACAACGATGGCGCTGACATCGACGATCTGAAAGTTGCGAAAATTTTCGTAGACGAAGGCCCGAGCATGAAGCGCATTATGCCGCGTGCGAAAGGTCGTGCAGATCGCATCCTGAAGCGCACCAGCCACATTACTGTGGTTGTGTCCGATCGCTGAGACTCTGGAGACTAGCAATGGGTCAGAAAGTACATCCTAATGGTATTCGCCTGGGTATTGTAAAACCATGGAACTCTACCTGGTTTGCGAACACCAAAGAATTCGCTGACAACCTGGACAGCGACTTTAAAGTACGTCAGTACCTGACGAAGGAACTGGCTAAAGCGTCTGTATCTCGTATCGTTATCGAGCGTCCGGCTAAGAGCATCCGTGTGACTATTCACACTGCTCGCCCGGGTATCGTTATCGGTAAGAAAGGCGAAGACGTAGAAAAACTGCGCAAGGTCGTAGCGGATATCGCTGGCGTTCCTGCTCAGATCAATATCGCCGAAGTTCGTAAACCTGAACTGGACGCAAAACTGGTTGCTGACAGCATCACTTCTCAGCTGGAGCGTCGTGTGATGTTCCGTCGTGCGATGAAGCGTGCTGTACAGAACGCCATGCGTCTGGGCGCTAAAGGTATCAAAGTTGAAGTTAGCGGCCGTCTGGGCGGCGCGGAGATCGCACGTACTGAATGGTACCGTGAAGGTCGTGTTCCGTTGCACACCCTGCGTGCTGACATCGACTACAACACCTCTGAAGCGCACACCACTTACGGTGTAATCGGCGTTAAAGTGTGGATCTTCAAAGGTGAGATCCTTGGTGGTATGGCTGCAGTTGAACAACCGGAAAAACCGGCTGCTCAACCTAAAAAGCAGCAGCGTAAAGGCCGTAAATAAGGAGCGTCGCTGATGTTACAACCAAAGCGTACAAAATTCCGTAAAGTGCACAAAGGCCGCAACCGTGGTCTGGCGCAGGGTACGGATGTTAGCTTCGGCACTTTCGGTCTGAAAGCTGTTGGCCGTGGTCGTCTGACTGCCCGTCAGATCGAAGCGGCACGCCGTGCTATGACCCGTGCAGTTAAGCGTCAAGGTAAGATCTGGATCCGTGTATTCCCGGACAAACCGATCACCGAAAAGCCGCTGGAAGTGCGTATGGGTAAAGGTAAAGGTAACGTGGAGTATTGGGTTGCCTTAATTCAGCCGGGTAAAGTCCTGTATGAAATGGACGGAGTACCGGAAGAGCTGGCCCGTGAAGCATTCAAGCTGGCAGCAGCGAAACTGCCGATTAAAACCACCTTTGTAACTAAGACGGTGATGTAATGAAAGCAAAAGAGCTGCGTGAGAAAAGTGTTGAAGAGCTGAACACCGAGCTGCTGAACCTGCTGCGTGAGCAGTTTAACCTGCGTATGCAGGCGGCAAGTGGCCAGCTGCAACAGTCTCACCTGTTGAAGCAAGTGCGTCGTGATGTCGCACGCGTTAAGACTTTACTGACTGAGAAGGCGGGTGCGTAATGACCGATAAAATCCGTACTCTGCAAGGTCGCGTTGTTAGCGACAAAATGGAGAAATCCATTGTTGTTGCTATCGAACGTTTTGTGAAACACCCGATCTACGGTAAATTCATCAAGCGTACGACCAAACTGCACGTACATGACGAGAACAACGAATGCGGTATCGGCGACAAGGTTGAAATCCGTGAATGCCGTCCGTTGTCCAAGACTAAGTCCTGGACGCTGGTTCGCGTTGTAGAGAAAGCGGTTCTGTAATACAGTAGCCTTTCTCAATACAAATAAACGGCTCAGCAATGAGCCGTTTATTTTTTCTACCCATATGCAGGAACCGGTGTTATAATGCCGCGCCCTCGATTATGGGGCTTTTTAACGACCTGATTTATTAGGTCCCGAAGTAGTAGTTGACATTAGCGGAGCACTGAAATGATCCAAGAACAGACTATGCTGACCGTGGCCGACAACTCCGGCGCACGTCGCGTAATGTGTATCAAGGTTCTGGGTGGCTCGCACCGTCGCTACGCAGGCGTCGGCGACATCATCAAAATTACCATCAAGGAAGCAATTCCTCGCGGTAAGGTGAAGAAAGGCGATGTGCTGAAGGCGGTAGTGGTGCGCACCAGGAAGGGCGTTCGTCGCCCGGACGGTTCTGTCATTCGCTTCGATGGTAATGCATGCGTTATTTTAAACAATAACAGCGAGCAGCCAATCGGCACGCGTATTTTTGGGCCGGTAACTCGTGAACTGCGTAATGAAAAGTTCATGAAAATTATCTCTCTGGCACCAGAAGTACTCTAAGGAGCGAATCATGGCAGCGAAAATCCGTCGTGATGACGAAGTTATCGTGTTAACCGGTAAAGACAAAGGTAAACGCGGTAAAGTTAAGAATGTCTTGTCTTCTGGCAAGGTCATCGTTGAAGGTATCAATCTGGTTAAGAAACATCAGAAGCCGGTTCCGGCCCTGAACCAACCAGGTGGCATCGTTGAAAAAGAAGCGGCTATTCAAGTTTCTAACGTTGCAATCTTCAATGCGGCAACCGGTAAGGCGGACCGTGTAGGTTTTAGATTCGAAGACGGCAAAAAAGTCCGTTTCTTCAAGTCTAATAGCGAAACTATCAAGTAATTTGGAGTAGTACGATGGCGAAACTGCATGATTACTACAAAGACGAAGTAGTTAAGAAACTCATGACTGAGTTTAACTACAATTCTGTCATGCAAGTCCCTCGGGTCGAGAAGATCACCCTGAACATGGGTGTTGGTGAAGCGATCGCTGACAAGAAACTGCTGGATAACGCAGCAGCAGACCTGGCAGCAATCTCCGGTCAAAAGCCGTTGATCACCAAAGCACGCAAATCTGTTGCAGGCTTCAAAATCCGTCAGGGCTATCCGATCGGCTGTAAAGTGACTCTGCGTGGCGAACGCATGTGGGAGTTCTTTGAGCGTCTGATCACTATTGCTGTACCGCGTATCCGTGACTTCCGTGGCTTGTCCGCTAAGTCTTTCGACGGTCGTGGTAACTACAGCATGGGTGTCCGTGAGCAGATCATCTTCCCGGAAATCGATTACGATAAAGTCGATCGCGTTCGTGGTTTGGATATTACCATTACCACTACTGCGAAATCCGATGATGAAGGCCGTGCTCTGCTGGCTGCCTTTGACTTCCCGTTCCGCAAGTAAGGTAGGGTTACTTCATGGCTAAGCAATCAATGAAAGCACGCGAAGTAAAACGCGTAGCTTTAGCTGAAAAATACTTCGCTGTACGCGCTGAACTGAAAGCGATCATTTCTGATGTGAACGCTTCCGACGAAGATCGTTGGAATGCCGTTCTTAAGCTGCAGTCTCTGCCGCGTGATTCCAGCCCGTCTCGTCAGCGTAACCGCTGCCGCCAAACTGGTCGTCCGCACGCTTTCCTGCGGAAGTTCGGGTTGAGCCGTATTAAGGTCCGTGAAGCCGCTATGCGCGGTGAAATTCCGGGTCTTAAGAAGGCTAGCTGGTAATTGTCACCATTTGAATCACGGGAGTAAAGACAGATGAGCATGCAAGATCCGATCGCGGATATGCTGACCCGTATCCGTAACGGTCAGGCCGCGAACAAAACTGCGGTCACCATGCCTTCCTCCAAGCTGAAAGTGGCAATTGCCAACGTGCTGAAGGAAGAAGGTTTTATTGAAGATTTTAAAATTGAAGGCGACACCAAGCCGGAACTGGAACTGACTCTTAAGTATTTCCAGGGCAAGGCTGTGGTAGAAAGCATTCAGCGTGTCAGCCGCCCAGGTCTGCGCATCTATAAGAAAAAAGATGAGCTGCCGAAAGTAATGGCTGGTTTAGGTATCGCTGTCGTATCTACCTCTAAAGGTGTTATGACCGATCGTGCAGCGCGCCAGGCTGGTCTTGGTGGCGAAATTATCTGCTACGTAGCGTAATCGGAGGAAAAAATGTCTCGTGTTGCTAAGGCACCGGTCGTTATTCCTGCCGGCGTAGAGGTAAAACTCAACGGTCAGGTTATTACGATCAAAGGTAAAAACGGCGAGCTGACTCGTACTCTCAACGATGCTGTTGAAGTGAAACAAGCAGACAACGCTCTGACTTTCGGTCCGCGTGATGGTTACGTGGATGGATGGGCTCAGGCTGGTACTGCTCGTGCACTGCTGAACTCAATGGTTATCGGTGTTACCGAAGGCTTCACTAAGAAGCTGCAGCTGGTTGGTGTAGGTTATCGTGCAGCGGTTAAAGGCAATGTAGTAAACCTGGCTCTGGGTTTCTCACATCCTGTTGACCATCAACTGCCGGCTGGCATCACTGCTGAATGTCCGACTCAGACTGAAATCGTGCTGAAAGGCGCTGATAAGCAGATGATCGGTCAGGTTGCAGCTGATCTGCGCGCCTACCGTCGTCCTGAGCCTTATAAAGGCAAGGGTGTTCGTTACGCCGACGAAGTCGTGCGTACCAAAGAGGCTAAGAAGAAGTAAGGTAACACTATGGATAAGAAATCTGCTCGTATCCGTCGTGCGACCCGCGCACGCCGCAAGCTCAAAGAGCTGGGTGCAACTCGCCTGGTGGTACATCGTACCCCGCGTCATATCTACGCACAGGTAATTGCACCGAATGGTTCTGAAGTTCTGGTAGCAGCTTCTACTGTTGAAAAAGCTATCACTGAACAACTGAAGTACACTGGGAACAAAGACGCTGCTGCTGCTGTAGGTAAAGCAGTTGCTGAACGCGCTCTGGAAAAAGGTATCAAAGAAGTTTCTTTTGACCGTTCTGGTTTCCAATATCATGGTCGTGTCCAGGCACTGGCAGATGCTGCCCGTGAAGCTGGCCTTCAGTTCTAAGGTAGAGGTGTAAGATGGCTCACATCGAAAAACAAGCTGGCGAACTGCAGGAAAAGCTGATCGCGGTAAACCGCGTATCTAAAACCGTTAAAGGTGGTCGTATTTTCTCCTTCACAGCTCTGACTGTAGTAGGCGATGGTAACGGTCGCGTTGGTTTTGGTTACGGTAAAGCGCGTGAAGTTCCAGCAGCGATCCAGAAAGCGATGGAAAAAGCCCGTCGCAATATGATTAACGTCGCGCTGAACCACGGCACCCTGCAACACCCGGTTAAAGGTGTTCACACGGGTTCTCGTGTATTCATGCAGCCGGCTTCCGAAGGTACCGGTATCATCGCCGGTGGTGCAATGCGCGCCGTCCTGGAAGTCGCTGGAGTTCATAACGTTCTGGCTAAAGCGTATGGTTCCACCAACCCGATTAACGTGGTTCGTGCAACTATCGATGGCCTGGAAAATATGAATTCTCCAGAAATGGTCGCTGCCAAGCGTGGTAAATCCGTTGAAGAAATTCTGGGGTAATTGACCATGGCAAAGACTATTAAAATTACTCAAACCCGCAGTGCAATCGGTCGTCTGCCGAAACACAAGGCAACGCTGCTTGGCCTGGGTCTGCGTCGTATTGGCCACACCGTAGAGCGCGAGGATACTCCTGCTGTACGCGGTATGGTTAACGCGATTTCCTACATGGTTAAAGTTGAGGAGTAAGAGATGCGTTTAAATACTCTGTCTCCGGCCGAAGGGTCTAAGCACGCTTCCAAGCGTCTGGGTCGTGGTATCGGTTCTGGCCTCGGTAAAACCGGTGGTCGTGGTCACAAAGGTCAGAACTCTCGTTCTGGCGGTGGCGTACGTCGCGGTTTCGAAGGTGGTCAGATGCCGTTGTACCGTCGTCTGCCGAAATTCGGTTTTACTTCACGTAAAGCTATGGTCACCGCAGAAGTTCGTCTGTCTGACCTGGCTAAAGTAGAAGGCGACGTAGTTGACCTGAACACGCTGAAAGCTGCCAACATTATCGGTATTCAGATTGAGTTCGCGAAAGTGATCCTGTCTGGCGAAGTAACTCGTCCGGTAACTGTTCGTGGTCTGCGTGTTACGAAAGGCGCTCGTGCTGCTATCGAAGCTGCTGGCGGTAAAACTGAGGAATAAGTAGCAGATGGCTAAACAACCGGGATTAGATTTTCAAAGTGCCAAAGGTGGCCTTGGCGAACTGAAACGCAGACTGCTGTTTGTAATCGGTGCGCTGATTGTGTTCCGTATTGGCTCTTTTATTCCGATCCCTGGTATTGATGCCACTGTTCTTGCCAAACTGCTTGATCAACAACGTGGCACCATCATTGAAATGTTCAACATGTTCTCTGGTGGTGCTCTTAGCCGTGCTTCAATCTTTGCACTGGGTATTATGCCGTATATTTCGGCATCGATTATTATCCAGCTGCTGACGGTCGTTCATCCGGCCCTGGCGGAGCTTAAGAAGGAAGGGGAGTCTGGTCGTCGTAAGATTAGCCAGTACACCCGTTACGGAACGTTAGTGTTGGCGATATTCCAGTCGATCGGTATTGCTACCGGTCTACCGAATATGCCTGGAATGCAGGGCCTGGTAATTAACCCAGGCTTTGCGTTCTACTTCACTGCTGTTGTAAGTCTGGTTACAGGGACGATGTTCCTGATGTGGCTCGGCGAACAGATTACTGAACGTGGTATCGGTAACGGTATCTCAATCATTATCTTCGCTGGTATCGTAGCGGGTCTCCCGCCAGCCATTGGCCATACGATTGAGCAAGCGCGTCAAGGCGACCTGCACTTCCTCCTGTTGCTGTTGGTTGCAGTATTAGTATTTGCAGTGACCTTCTTTGTTGTTTTCGTCGAACGTGGTCAACGCCGTATCGTGGTGAACTATGCAAAACGTCAACAAGGTCGTCGTGTCTATGCTGCACAGAGCACACATTTACCGCTGAAAGTGAATATGGCAGGGGTTATCCCAGCGATTTTCGCTTCTAGTATAATTCTGTTCCCGGCGACCATCGCGTCATGGTTCGGGGGCGGTACCGGTTGGAACTGGCTGACAACAATTTCGCTGTATTTGCAGCCTGGGCAACCGCTTTATGTGTTACTCTATGCGTCTGCAATCATCTTCTTCTGTTTCTTCTATACCGCGTTGGTTTTCAACCCGCGAGAAACAGCTGATAACCTGAAGAAGTCCGGTGCATTTGTACCAGGAATTCGTCCGGGAGAGCAAACGGCGAAGTATATCGATAAAGTAATGACCCGCCTGACTCTGGTTGGTGCGCTTTACATTACGTTTATCTGCCTGATCCCGGAGTTCATGCGTGATGCGATGAAAGTGCCGTTCTACTTCGGTGGAACCTCACTCCTTATCGTCGTTGTCGTCATTATGGACTTTATGGCTCAAGTGCAAACTCTGATGATGTCCAGTCAGTACGAGTCTGCATTGAAGAAAGCGAACCTGAAAGGCTATGGCCGTTAATGGTCGCTTAAGAAGTTACGGAGAGTAAAAATGAAAGTTCGTGCTTCCGTCAAGAAATTATGCCGTAACTGCAAAATCGTTAAGCGTGATGGCGTCATCCGCGTGATTTGCAGTGCCGAGCCGAAGCATAAACAGCGTCAAGGCTGATTTATCTCGCATATTTTTCTTGCAAAGTTGGGTTGAGCTGGCTAGATTAGCCAGCCAATCTTTTGTATGTCTATGCGTTCCCATTTGAGTATCCTGAAAACGGGCTTTTCAGCATGGGGCGCATAATTTAATAGTAGGAGTGCATAGTGGCCCGTATAGCAGGCATTAACATTCCTGATCAGAAACATACCGTGATCGCGTTAACGTCGATCTACGGTGTCGGCAAGACTCGCTCCAAGGCCATCTGCGCCGCTGCGGGTATCGCTGAAGATGTTAAGATCAGTGAGCTGTCTGAAGAACAAATCGACACGCTGCGTGACGAAGTTGCCAAATTTGTCGTTGAAGGTGATCTGCGCCGTGAAGTGAGCATGAGCATCAAGCGTCTGATGGACCTTGGTTGCTATCGCGGTTTGCGTCATCGTCGTGGTCTCCCGGTTCGCGGTCAGCGTACCAAGACCAACGCTCGTACCCGTAAGGGTCCGCGCAAACCGATCAAGAAATAATCGGGGTGATTGAATAATGGCAAAGGCACCAATTCGTGCACGTAAACGTGTAAGAAAACAAGTCTCTGACGGCGTGGCTCATGTCCATGCTTCTTTCAACAACACCATCGTGACTATTACCGATCGTCAAGGTAACGCGTTGGGTTGGGCAACTGCCGGTGGTTCCGGTTTCCGTGGTTCTCGCAAATCCACTCCGTTTGCAGCTCAGGTTGCAGCAGAGCGTTGCGCAGAAGCCGTGAAAGAATACGGTATCAAGAACCTGGAAGTTATGGTTAAGGGACCGGGTCCGGGTCGCGAATCTACCATTCGTGCTCTGAACGCCGCTGGTTTCCGCATCACTAATATTACTGATGTGACTCCGATCCCTCACAACGGTTGTCGTCCGCCGAAAAAACGTCGCGTATAACGCTCGTTTTTAGGAATGTTGGAGAAAGAAAATGGCAAGATATTTGGGTCCTAAGCTCAAGCTGAGCCGTCGCGAGGGTACAGACTTATTCCTTAAGTCTGGCGTTCGCGCGATTGATACCAAGTGTAAAATTGAACAAGCTCCTGGCCAGCACGGTGCGCGTAAACCGCGTCTGTCTGACTATGGTGTGCAGTTGCGTGAAAAGCAAAAAGTTCGCCGTATCTACGGTGTGCTGGAGCGTCAGTTCCGTAACTATTATAAAGAAGCCGCACGTCTGAAAGGCAACACCGGTGAAAACCTGTTAGCTCTGCTGGAAGGTCGTCTGGACAACGTTGTATACCGTATGGGTTTTGGCGCTACTCGTGCTGAAGCACGCCAGCTGGTTAGCCATAAAGCTATCATGGTAAACGGTCGTGTTGTTAACATCGCTTCTTATCAGGTTAGCCCGAACGACGTTGTCAGCATTCGTGAGAAAGCGAAAAAGCAATCTCGCGTGAAAGCAGCTCTGGAGCTGGCTGAGCAGCGTGAAAAGCCAACCTGGCTGGAAGTTGATGGTGGCAAGATGGAAGGTACGTTTAAGCGTAAGCCTGAGCGTTCTGATCTGTCTGCGGACATTAACGAACACCTGATCGTCGAGCTTTACTCCAAGTAAAGCTTAGTACCAAAGAGAGGACACAATGCAGGGTTCTGTGACAGAGTTTCTAAAACCGCGCCTGGTAGATATCGAGCAAGTGAGTTCGACGCACGCCAAGGTGACCCTTGAGCCTTTAGAGCGTGGCTTTGGCCATACTCTTGGTAACGCACTGCGCCGTATTCTGCTTTCATCGATGCCGGGTTGCGCGGTGACTGAGGTTGAGATTGATGGTGTACTGCATGAGTACAGCACCAAAGAAGGTGTTCAGGAAGATATCCTGGAAATCCTGCTTAACCTGAAAGGGCTAGCGGTAAGAGTTCAAGGTAAAGATGAAGTTATCCTTACTCTGAATAAATCTGGCATTGGCCCTGTGACTGCAGCCGACATCACCCATGATGGAGATGTCGAAATCGTCAAGCCGCAGCACGTGATCTGCCACCTGACCGATGAGAACGCATCTATTAGCATGCGTATCAAAGTTCAGCGCGGTCGTGGTTATGTGCCGGCTTCTGCCCGAATTCATTCGGAAGAAGATGAGCGCCCAATCGGCCGTCTGCTGGTCGACGCATGCTATAGCCCTGTAGAGCGTATCGCCTACAATGTTGAAGCAGCGCGTGTAGAACAGCGTACCGACCTGGACAAGCTGGTCATCGAAATGGAAACCAACGGCACAATCGATCCTGAAGAGGCGATTCGTCGTGCGGCAACTATTCTGGCTGAACAACTGGAAGCTTTCGTTGACTTACGTGATGTACGTCAGCCGGAAGTGAAAGAAGAAAAACCAGAATTCGATCCGATCCTGCTGCGCCCTGTTGACGATCTGGAATTGACTGTCCGCTCTGCTAACTGCCTCAAGGCAGAAGCTATCCACTATATCGGTGATCTGGTACAGCGTACCGAGGTTGAGTTGCTGAAAACGCCGAACCTGGGTAAAAAATCTCTTACTGAGATTAAAGACGTGCTGGCTTCACGCGGTTTGTCTCTGGGCATGCGCCTGGAAAACTGGCCGCCGGCAAGCATTGCTGACGAGTAACCGGATCACAGGTTAAGGTTTTACTGAGAAGGATAAGGTCATGCGCCATCGTAAGAGTGGTCGTCAACTGAACCGCAACAGCAGCCATCGCCAGGCTATGTTCCGCAACATGGCAGGTTCTCTGGTTCGTCATGAGATCATCAAGACGACCCTGCCGAAAGCGAAAGAGCTGCGTCGCGTAGTTGAGCCGCTGATTACTCTTGCCAAGACTGATAGCGTTGCTAATCGTCGTCTGGCATTCGCCCGCACTCGTGATAACGAGATCGTGGCAAAACTGTTTAACGAGCTGGGCCCGCGTTTCGCGAGCCGCGCCGGTGGTTACACTCGCATTCTGAAGTGTGGCTTCCGTGCAGGCGACAATGCGCCGATGGCATACATCGAGCTGGTTGATCGCTCTGAGTCGAAAGCAGAAGCTGCTGCAGAGTAATCTGTAGGAGTATTGTAAAAAAACCCGCCTCGGCGGGTTTTTTTATATCCTCAATTCCCTGCCTGTTATAATTTCCCTTTTATTCACTCCGGAACGACGCGATGTGGTTAATCGATCAATGGGCTGAACAACACATCCTTGAAGCGCAACGCAAAGGCGAACTGGATGGTCTTCCTGGTTCAGGGCAAAAACTTGTGCTTGATGACGACTTACACGTGCCGCCGGAACTGCGCGCCGGATATCGGCTGTTGAAAAATGCAGGTTGTTTGCCGCCTGAAATTTTACAACGTAAAGAGGCCGTTGAGCTTAATGAACTGTTACAGACACTTGATCCTGTCCAACCTGAATACGCAGCGGTGAAGAAACAGCTATTGCTATTGGAATTAAAACTCCGCCAGGCAGGTATGAATACAGAATTTCTTCGTACGAGATATGCAACAGCTATTGAAAATAAGCTGATGAAGGAGCCTTAATGTACAAAATCGGCGAGTTAGCAAAATTAGCAGATGTCACACCTGATACCATCCGTTTTTATGAAAAACAGCAAATGATGGATCATGAGGTCCGTACAGAAGGTGGATTTCGTTTATACAGTGAAAACGATCTTCAGCGTTTAAAATTTATCCGTTACGCCAGGCAACTGGGTTTCACGCTTGAATCCATTCGTGAGCTTTTGTCGATCCGTATCGATCCCGAACATCATACCTGCCAGGAATCCAAAGGCATTGTTCAGGCCCGGTTGAAGGAGGTGGAAGCGAAGATTCATGAGCTCGAGTTGATGAAAACATCCTTACAGCGCTTAAATGATACATGCTGCGGGACTGCTCACAGTAGCGTTTACTGTTCCATCCTCGAAGCGTTGGAACAAGGTGCAAACGGGCCGGGACATTGATTTATTACGCGATGAGTAATACACTCGCGCAACCTAATGAGGAGCCAAAAAATGACCAGCTATAAACATACCCGGGGAAAAATTAATGACAATGCGATTGAGGCATTACTGCACGATCCGCTTTTCAAACAACGTATTGAGCGGAATGTGAAAGGAAAAGGTAGTTACCAGCGGAAAGGAAAACATAAAGGGCGTAATAACTGGGAGGCCAGTGGTAAACAAGCTGATAGCTTATTTTCCACTGACCTTCTGCTTTTCGTCTGCTAATCAAATCCGCTCATTTTGTTGTTTCAAAATATCACGGATCTCAGTTAGCAATACTTCTTCTTTAGAAGGGGCTGGGGGAGCTTTAGGTTCTTCTTTTTTCTTACGGTTTAATTTATTGATAAGTTTGATTGCCATAAAGATAGCGAACGCCACGATCAGAAAATCAAACACATTTTGGATGAACACACCGTAATGCATGACAACCGCTGGCGTCTCACCGACGGCAGGGCGCAACGTGAGTGCAAATTGTTTAAAATCAATACCACCAATTAATAAGCCTAACGGTGGCATAATAATATCGGCGACCAGCGAAGAAACAATTTTCCCGAATGCAGCACCAATAATCACACCCACTGCCAAATCAACCACATTTCCGCGCATCGCGAATTCGCGGAACTCTTTTATCATACTCATTATATTCTCCTTATCTGGACCTTTCCTAAGTCTAACAAAGACTCTATGGTTTGCCATTAACAGGAAGTAACTGTTTTATAACCATATCCTTATGAAGAAAGCGGGTTCACATTGCAAGGCGGAATAAATCCGCCCGCATGCTAGAGGAAGAATGGACTGGGTTGAAATAAACGTTCGACGTCAGTAACGAACTTTTTATCCGTGAGGAACATTATGACGTGATCGCCCTGTTCAATTCGCAATGTATTGTTGGCAATCATCACGTCATTGCCACGAACCACGGCGCCAATGATGGTGCCAGGCGGGAGTTTGATGTCATCAATCGCTCTGCCGACCACGCGTGACGTACTTTCATCACCATGCGCCACCGCCTCGATAGCTTCTGCTACGCCACGACGTAATGAAGAAACGCTAACAATATCAGCTTTTCGTACGTGGCCAAGCAGTGCTGAAATCGTTGCCTGTTGAGGAGAGATGGCAATATCAATCACGCTGCCCTGTACCAGATCGACATAAGCACGACGCTGAATGAGCACCATCACCTTTTTGGCACCCATCCTTTTTGCGAGCATAGCGGACATGATGTTTGCTTCGTCGTCATTGGTAACCGCGATAAACAGATCAACCTGATCGATATGTTCTTCAGCAAGCAGTTCCTGATCCGACGCATCACCGTAAAATACAATTGTATTTTGTAATTTTTCGGCGAGCTCTGCTGCGCGCTGTTGATTACGTTCAATCAGTTTCACGCTGTAATCTTTTTCAAGACGATGGGCAAGGCCTGCACCTATGTTCCCACCGCCAACCAGCATAATCCGTTTATAGGGTTTTTCGAGTCGTTGCAGTTCACTCATCACTGCACGGATGTGCTGTGACGCTGCGATAAAAAACACTTCGTCGCCCGCTTCGACAATAGTGGATCCCTGCGGTCGGATAGGGCGATCATGTCGAAAAATTGCCGCAACCCGCGTTTCAATATGCGGCATATGCTCCCGCATTGTTGACAGCGCATTACCAACCAGCGGCCCGCCGTAATAAGCTTTAACCACCGCCAGGCTCACTTTGCCTTCTGCAAAATTTACTACCTGCAATGCGCCTGGATATTCAATCAGTCGATAAATATTGTCGATAACCAGTTGTTCAGGCGCAATAAGATGATCGATCGGCACGGCTTCTGAGTTAAACAGCTTTTCTGCGTCGCGCACATAATCCGGCGCTCGTATACGGGCGATACGGTTTGGGGTATTAAACAGCGAATAAGCCACCTGGCAGGCAACCATATTGGTTTCATCAGAGCTGGTGACGGCGACCAACATATCTGCATCGTCGGCACCCGCCTCACGTAATACCCGCGGATGCGAGCCATGACCCTGTACGACACGTAGATCGAATTTATCCTGCAAACTACGCAGGCGATCGCCATTGGTATCAACCAGGGTGATATCATTATTTTCACCCACCAGGTTTTCGGCCAGCGTCCCGCCAACCTGACCCGCTCCCAGAATGATTATTTTCATCGTCTTCTGCTTCTCAGACTCAAGTGAAAATTACCTTACGCTTTTTTTAATAGCTTAGCGTAAAAGAAGCCGTCGCCTTCGGTACTGGCGGGCAAATTCTGAATACCCGGTGAATCTGGCGTACCGGTTAACGTTAATTGCGCGTCTGGCGTTCGTTTAAGGAAAGCGGCCACTTGCTGGGTATTTTCTTCAGGAAGCACCGAGCAGGTGGCATAAAGCAGAGTGCCGCCAGGTTTCAGTAAAGGCCATATGGCATCCAGTATTTGAGACTGAAGCGCCGCCAGCTCTGAAATATCGCGGTCGCGGCGTAACCATTTTATGTCCGGATGGCGACGAATCACGCCTGTGGCTGAACACGGGGCGTCTAACAATATACGATCGAACTGTTTATTCTCACACCACTGCTGTGGGTAACGACCATCACCCTGTTTGACCGTTGCCGTCATACCCAGACGTTTTAAATTTTCATAAACGCGACTCAGCCGTTGCTCATCAATATCGACAGCCATGACATTGGCATGCGGCGCGGCTTCAAGGATATGCGTTGTTTTACCGCCTGGCGCTGCGCAAAGATCTAAAATATCTTCGCCATCTTGCGGATCGAGCAATGGAATGCAGCCTTGTGCCGAGGCATCTTGCACCGTTACCCATCCTTGTTCAAAGCCAGGCAGCGTATGCACTGAAACAGGGGTTTCCAGGCGCACCGCGTCAGGGTAATCAGAATGCGGAAATCCCGTTATGCCACTTTCTTCTAACAAGGCTAACCATGCGTCACGGCTGTGATGCTGGCGATTAACCCGCAACCACATCGGTGGCCGTTGGTTATTTGCCTCTACAATTTCTTCCCATTGTGCCGGATAAGCAGTTCGTAAACGCTTCACTAACCATGAGGGATGGAGAAAGCGACTGTCGTGTTGCGCGAATTCATTGAGTAAGGCTTCTTGCTGGCGTTGGAATTCCCGCAAAACGCCGTTAATCAGCCCTTTTAATTGAGGGCGCTTAAGCACTACTGCGCCTTCTACCGTCTCGGCAAGCGCCGCGTGAGGCGGAATACGGGTGTAGAGCAACTGATACAGGCCAACCATAATCAAATAATGCAGGGTACGCTGTTTCCCTGTCATCGGACGCGCCATCAATTTGCCGATAAACCATTCCAGCTGGGAAAGCGTACGCAGTACGCCGAAGCTCAGTTCCTGTAACAGCGCTTTATCTTTTTCCGGCACTTTCTGTTGGAGGGCAGGCAGCACGTTGCTCAGTGATTGCCCTTTTTCAACCACTTGTTCTACGGCTTGGGCTGTCAGACTGCGGATATTTGGTGATTTCGTCATAGTTACTGTCAGTAAAATAAAAAGGCCCGGAAATTCCGGGCGCTAATGAGAAATGAACGGTCAGACCAGCCTGTTGCCCGGTGCGAAGAACTCTCTGCGTGAATTAAGCAGATCCTGAGCTTTCATCGCTTTTTTACCCGCTGGCTGGAGTTCAACAAGATTCAATATTCCCTGGGCGGTTGCAACGCGAATACCATGTTTATCCGCTTCCAGAATAGTGCCGGGTTCGGCATGGGCCGGTGTATCGATAACGCTGGCTTTCCAGACTTTTACAGGCTGGCCATCCATCATAAAGAAACTCATCGGCCAGGGGTTAAAAGCGCGAACACACCGTTCCAGTTGTGCAGCAGAAAGCGACCAGTCAAGCAGCGCTTCTTCTTTGCTGAGTTTTTCAGCATGCGTAGCCAACGAATCATCCTGTACTTCGGGCTTTGCCGCGCCTGTAGCAAGTAGTTGCAACGTTTCGATTAAACCCTGCGGACCCAGCTCAGCCAGTTTGTCATATAGCGACGCGCTGGTATCTTCGGCGGTAATGGGGCACGCGAGTTTATACAGCATATCGCCGGTATCCAGCCCGACATCCATTTGCATAATCGTTACGCCGGTTTCAGCATCGCCAGCCCAGAGTGCACGCTGGATAGGCGCCGCACCGCGCCAGCGCGGTAACAACGAACCATGAACGTTGATACATCCCAAACGCGGCATGTCCAATACGGCCTTAGGCAGTATTAAGCCATAGGCTACGACAACCATAATATCGGCATTAAGTTCGGCAACGAGCTGCTGATTCTCCGCCGGGCGAAGGGATGATGGTTGAAACACAGGGATACCTTTCTCCTCGGCAAGCACTTTGACAGGAGAGGGCATTAACTTTTTACCGCGTCCAGCCGGGCGGTCGGGCTGAGTGAAAACGCCCACCACATTGTAACGAGCGGCGAGCAGCGCAGCGAGATGGCGCGCTGCAAAATCAGGCGTACCTGCAAAAATGATACGTAGTGAATCGGACACGATATTCCCTGTTGTAGCGTAAAGGCTTAACGCCCGTTTAAACGATCGAGTTTTTCAACTTTTTGACGGATCCGCTGGCGCTTCATCGGCGACAGGTAATCAATAAAAAGCTTGCCTACCAGATGGTCCATTTCATGTTGAATACAAATAGCCAGCAGGCCATCTGCTTCTAATTCATAGCTCTTTCCATCGCGGTCAAGGGCACGAATTTTAACGCGCTCGGCTCGCGGCACCAGCGCCCGTTGCTCAGGGATAGATAAGCAACCCTCTTCAATCCCCGTTTCGCCTTCTTTTTCAAGCAATTCAGGGTTAATCAGGACTAAACGTTCATCACGATTCTCTGAAACATCAATCACGATAATACGCTGGTGAATATCTACCTGAGTGGCCGCAAGGCCAATACCTTCTTCTGCGTACATCGTTTCGAACATATCATCAACGATACGTTGAATTTCCGCATTCACTTCTTTGACCGGTTCGGCGACTTTGCGAAGCCGCTCGTCCGGAATATGTAATACCTGCAAAACTGACATATTTATCCAGAGCTGTGTTCAAGAGTTGATAGAGATCATGACCTCTATTCTAGACAAAACACCCCCTGATTGACAGCATCCGTAACCAATCGCAGGGATTGCCTGAGGCGCTCAGAGCAGGAGACGTGAATGCCGCTTACAGAGATATGGTTACGTTTAATGGCAGTCGCCAGCCTTAATGGCGAACAAATGCTTCTGGCTGTTCAGTGCTTGCAGAATAATTCAGTTGATCCCTCGTCGGTTTTAGCTTCAGTTCAATTCAGTTCGCGCCAGATAAAGCAATTCCTTGAGGTCAGCAAAGCCGATCTTGACAGGAGCTATCGCTGGCTTGAACAGCCCGGGCATGCGTTATTAACCGCCGATATGCCGCAGTATCCCGCTTTGCTCAAGGCCATAGATTGGTTTCCCGGCGCGCTGTTTGTGAAAGGTAATCTTGATGCGCTACAAACATCACAAATCGCCGTGGTAGGAAGCCGGGCGCATTCATGGTACGGCGAGCATTGGGGGCAATCTTTTTGCGAGGCGCTGGCAGCCCAGGGAATGACGATCACCAGCGGTTTGGCATTGGGTATTGATGGCGTTGCTCACAGGGCGGCGCTTACTATGAAGGGAATAACGGTTGCCGTATTAGGGAGCGGCCTTGAACAACTTTATCCTAAAAGGCATTGTCGTCTGGCTGATGAGATTGTCACCAATAACGGCGCGTTGGTAAGCGAGTTCCCCCTCTTAATGAAACCGTGGCAAGGCAACTTCCCCAGACGAAACCGCATCATAAGTGGTTTGAGCCATGGCGTGCTGGTGGTCGAGGCATCAATACGCAGCGGCTCGCTGGTGACAGCACGATGTGCGCTGGAACAGGGGCGTGATGTGTTCGCTTTGCCCGGTCCGATTGGCAGCCCGGGCGCTGAGGGCCCGCATTGGCTTATCAAGCAAGGCGCCACGCTGGTGACGTCGCCGGAAGAGGTTTTTGAACATTTACATGGGGAGCTTCAGTGGCGTTGTTCCAGAGGTGTTGCAAATTATTCATCAAATGAAGAGGGGGGTGCATTGCCATTTCCTGAGCTGTTGGCTAACGTAGGATATGAGGTTACACCTGTTGACGTCGTCGCTGAACGTGCCGGCCAACCTGTGCCAGAGACAGTAACCCAATTACTCGAACTGGAGTTAGCAGGATGGATCGCAGCTGTACCCGGCGGCTATGTCCGATTAAGGAGGGCAGGCCATGTTCGACGTACTAATGTATTTGTTTGAGACATACATCCATAACGACGCCGAAATGCGTGTCGATCAGGATAAAATCACTCGCGACCTTACTGATGCTGGCTTTGAGCGTGAAGATATTTTTAATGCGCTTCTGTGGTTAGAGAAACTGGCTGACTATCAGGACGGTCTGGTTGAGCCGATGCAGTTAGCGTCCGACCCTCTTTCGATGCGTATTTATACTATGGAAGAGTGTCAAAGACTGGATGCCAGCTGCCGGGGATTCCTGTTGTTCCTGGAACAAATTCAGGTGCTGAACCTCGAAACCCGTGAAATGGTGATTGAACGTGTACTTGCTCTTGATACAGCTGATTTTGATCTTGAAGATCTCAAATGGGTTGTATTGATGGTGCTGTTTAATCTTCCGGGCTGTGAAAATGCGTATCAACAAATGGAAGAATTACTCTTCGAAGTGAATGAAGGTATGCTGCATTAACCTTATATGCAGCGTAAATAAGTCGTTATGACAAAATCAGCACTTTTTTCAGTGCGCCAACAAGAGCCCTGCCCGCAATGCGGGGCCGATCTGGTTATTCGCACCGGGAAACATGGCCCGTTTCTCGGTTGCTCCCATTATCCGGAATGCGATTATGTTCGACCTCTGCGCAATCAGGGAGATGGACATATTGTTAAAATTCTGGAGGGTAAGTACTGTCCTCAATGTGAGGCAGAACTGGCGTTACGGCAGGGCCGTTTCGGCATGTTTATCGGTTGCAGCCGCTACCCTGAATGCAGCCACACAGAACAAATTGACAAGCCTGATGAGACAGCGATTACCTGTCCGCAATGCCAAACGGGCCATCTGGTACAGCGACGCTCACGTTACGGGAAAACCTTCCATTCCTGTGATCGTTATCCAGAGTGCCAGTTTGTTATTAACGCCAAACCTGTGGCGGGAGAGTGTCCGGAGTGCCACTACCCGCTATTAATTGAAAAGAAAACGGCGCAAGGGGTTAAGCTTTTTTGCGCCAGTAAACAATGTGGAAAGCCGATTACGGCGGAACAAAAAGAGTGAATAACAACCTGCCTTTGGACCAAATCGATACTCTCGTCGCGGTCCTGAAAAATGAAGAAGTGATTGCCTATCCCACTGAAGCTGTATTTGGCGTCGGTTGTGATCCGGATAGTGAACGAGCGGTTAATCGTCTTTTGACGCTTAAACAACGTCCGGTTGAAAAAGGCTTAATACTCATCGCATCCAGCTTCTCTCAACTTACGCCTTATATTGATGACAGTATGCTTACTCAACAGCAGCGTGATACTGTTTTTTCTCGCTGGCCTGGGCCGGTGACGTTCGTTTTTTCCAGCTAAAAGTAGTACGCCGCGCTGGCTTACCGGACGTTTTGATACATTAGCCGTACGAGTTACCGATCATCCGCTGGTGATTGCGCTCTGTGAGGCCTTCGGTAAGCCGTTGGTGTCTACCAGCGCCAACCTGACCGGATTGCCTCCATGCCGTAGCACTCATGAAGTGCAGCTGCAGTTTGGTCAGGATTTTCCTGTGCTTGATGGTGCGACCGGCGGACGTCTGAATCCTTCCGAGATCCGCGATGCATTAACAGGTGAACTCTTCCGGGAGGGGTAAAGTTGATGGAAACGTATGCAGTATTCGGCAATCCCATAGCCCATAGTAAATCGCCTTTCATTCATCGTCTCTTTGCTGAGCAATGCCACATTACCCATCCCTATGGGCGGGTGCTGGCGCCCATTGATAGCTTCATTCCCACTCTTAATGCTTTTTTTGAGGCGGGAGGAAAAGGCGCTAACGTTACCGTGCCCTTTAAAGAGGAAGCGTTTTCCCGTGCAGATGAGCTAACGGAGCGGGCCGCGCTGGCCGGCGCGGTAAACACCCTGAAACGACTTGAGGATGGGCGGCTGCTGGGAGATAACACGGATGGCATTGGGTTACTCAGTGATTTAGAACGACTGCAGATGATTAAAACGGGTTCCCGGGTCTTGCTTATCGGCGCGGGTGGCGCAGCAAGAGGCGTACTGCTGCCACTGCTTTCTTTAGACTGTTCGGTAACCATAACGAATCGTACTTTTTCGCGTGCCCAGCAACTTGCTACGCTGTTCCGTCATACGGGTAGCGTTTCTGCGCTGGAAGGGGAAGCCCTCGCCGACCACACATTTGATCTTATTATCAATGCCACATCCAGTGGTCTTTCGGGCGAAATTCCGGGTATCCCCGCCTCATTGATCCAACCGCATGTTTATTGCTATGACATGTTATATCAGCATGGGTTAACGCCCTTTCTTGCCTGGTGTGAGACATTGGGGGCGAAAAAAATGGCGGATGGGTTAGGCATGCTGGTGGGCCAGGCTGCACATGCGTTTATGCTCTGGCACGGACGTATGCCTGATGTCGTTCCTGTCATTGAGCGTCTGAAGCAGGATCTGGCGGCATGAATCAGGCTATCCAGTTCCCGGATGTCGAAACGTGGAATGAAGAACTCGCTGCCGTGTGTTTTCCTGCGCTGGTGGGGGGCTTTCAGGTGAATTGCGCTGTTTCTGGTGCAACATTGAAAGAGCGCTATGGTGGCGAAACATCTGCAGTGTGGTTGGATTTGTTCCGCCAACATCGATGGGATTTGGAAGAAGAGCTCGAAACCCTTATCGCGAACGATCAGGATGACGAGCTTGGCTGGTTTTGGATCTCCTGAGCGAGATAGTCGTCTTTCCATTGAACGTAGTTATTTGCCGAATACAAAAGGCCTTCTATTTCGGCTTCAGTCAAAGGGCGAATTTGTTTCACCGGACTCCCAAGATAAAGGTATCCGCTCGCCAGACGCTTATTAGGGGGGATGAGACTTCCCGCACCAATCATAACGTCGTCTTCTATCACGGCACCATCCAGGACGATCGATCCCATGCCGACGAGAACACGGTTGCCGATAGTGCAGCCGTGTAGCATGACTTTATGTCCTACCGTAACGTCTTCGCCGATGACCAGCGGATTACCTTCTGGGTTATAAGAAGACTTATGCGTGACATGCAGGACACTGCCATCCTGAATATTTGTGCGTGCACCAATCTCAATAAAATGCACATCGCCACGCATTGCGACCAGCGGCCAGATCCCAACATCGTCAGCGATTCGAACATCGCCAACCACCACGCTTGATGCATCAACCATGACGCGCTGGCCTAATTCAGGAAATGTATCTTTATAAGGACGCAGTACAGCAGACATAGAAACCTCGTAAACCAGAGACAGTAAATCTGACTTTGGCTCCATTCTTATCGCTAAGCAAGGCTAAACATCATCATTTATTAAGCAGATCGTACGCGATCGCAGCGGAAAGCGCGAAAAAACAGCGATCGAAATAAAAGATCGAAAAAAGGCTTGTGCAAAAAAATGGGATCCCTATAATGCGCCTCCGTTGAGACGACAAAGTGAAACACTTCATAGCAATGGTCGGAACAACAAGGAGAAAAATCCTGAAATTCAGGGTTGACTCTGAAAGAGGAAAGCGTAATATACGCCACCTCGCGACAGTGAGCTGAAAGCCGCGTCGCAACTGCTCTTTAACAATTTATCAGACAATCTGTGTGGGCACTCGCAGGATTGATATCTCAGTACCTCCGGGTACAAAAAGAATTATCAAGTCTCTGAGTGAACACGTAATTCATTACGAAGTTTAATTCACGAGCATCAAACTTTTAAATTGAAGAGTTTGATCATGGCTCAGATTGAACGCTGGCGGCAGGCCTAACACATGCAAGTCGAACGGTAACAGGAAGCAGCTTGCTGCTTCGCTGACGAGTGGCGGACGGGTGAGTAATGTCTGGGGATCTGCCTGATGGAGGGGGATAACTACTGGAAACGGTAGCTAATACCGCATAACGTCGCAAGACCAAAGAGGGGGACCTTCGGGCCTCTTGCCATCAGATGAACCCAGATGGGATTAGCTAGTAGGTGGGGTAACGGCTCACCTAGGCGACGATCCCTAGCTGGTCTGAGAGGATGACCAGCCACACTGGAACTGAGACACGGTCCAGACTCCTACGGGAGGCAGCAGTGGGGAATATTGCACAATGGGCGCAAGCCTGATGCAGCCATGCCGCGTGTATGAAGAAGGCCTTCGGGTTGTAAAGTACTTTCAGCGGGGAGGAAGGCGATGCGGTTAATAACCGTGTCGATTGACGTTACCCGCAGAAGAAGCACCGGCTAACTCCGTGCCAGCAGCCGCGGTAATACGGAGGGTGCAAGCGTTAATCGGAATTACTGGGCGTAAAGCGCACGCAGGCGGTCTGTAAAGTCGGATGTGAAATCCCCGGGCTCAACCTGGGAACTGCATCCGAAACTGGCAGGCTTGAGTCTTGTAGAGGGGGGGTAGAATTCCAGGTGTAGCGGTGAAATGCGTAGAGATCTGGAGGAATACCGGTGGCGAAGGCGGCCCCCTGGACAAAGACTGACGCTCAGGTGCGAAAGCGTGGGGAGCAAACAGGATTAGATACCCTGGTAGTCCACGCCGTAAACGATGTCGACTTGGAGGTTGTGCCCTTGAGGCGTGGCTTCCGGAGCTAACGCGTTAAGTCGACCGCCTGGGGAGTACGGCCGCAAGGTTAAAACTCAAATGAATTGACGGGGGCCCGCACAAGCGGTGGAGCATGTGGTTTAATTCGATGCAACGCGAAGAACCTTACCTGGTCTTGACATCCACAGAACTTTCCAGAGATGGATTGGTGCCTTCGGGAACTGTGAGACAGGTGCTGCATGGCTGTCGTCAGCTCGTGTTGTGAAATGTTGGGTTAAGTCCCGCAACGAGCGCAACCCTTATCCTTTGTTGCCAGCGGTCCGGCCGGGAACTCAAAGGAGACTGCCAGTGATAAACTGGAGGAAGGTGGGGATGACGTCAAGTCATCATGGCCCTTACGACCAGGGCTACACACGTGCTACAATGGCGCATACAAAGAGAAGCGAACTCGCGAGAGCAAGCGGACCTCATAAAGTGCGTCGTAGTCCGGATTGGAGTCTGCAACTCGACTCCATGAAGTCGGAATCGCTAGTAATCGTGGATCAGAATGCCACGGTGAATACGTTCCCGGGCCTTGTACACACCGCCCGTCACACCATGGGAGTGGGTTGCAAAAGAAGTAGGTAGCTTAACCTTCGGGAGGGCGCTTACCACTTTGTGATTCATGACTGGGGTGAAGTCGTAACAAGGTAACCGTAGGGGAACCTGCGGTTGGATCACCTCCTTACCTTAAAGATACAGCCCGCGCAGTGCTCACACAGATTGTCTGATAGAAAACGAGCAGTAAAACCTTATAGGCTTGTAGCTCAGGTGGTTAGAGCGCACCCCTGATAAGGGTGAGGTCGGTGGTTCAAGTCCACTCAGGCCTACCACATTCTCCCCTGTTCTGCGTTGCAGCCCGGTCCGCATAGTTCACTGTGCGTCGCCAGCCTGCGCCTTGATCAGTGAAGAAGCGCGGTAACAAGGTTTTGCAGTAACGATGGGGCTATAGCTCAGCTGGGAGAGCGCCTGCTTTGCACGCAGGAGGTCTGCGGTTCGATCCCGCATAGCTCCACCATCAACGTCAGTTGATACCCTACTTCAGAGTGTACCGGTAACGGTATACTGCGAAGTATTTGCTCTTTAACAATCCGGAACAAGCTGAAAATTGAAACGGCATGCCGTCGCATTTCTCCGAAACAGGAAATGACGATGCCATGTCAGAGTCTCTCAAACACTTGCAACACAGAGCGAAACTGCTCCGGGTTGTGAGGTTAAGCGACCAAGCGTACACGGTGGATGCCCTGGCAGTCAGAGGCGATGAAGGACGTGCTAATCTGCGAAAAGCGTCGGTAAGGTGATATGAACCGCTATAACCGACGATGTCCGAATGGGGAAACCCAGTGCAATCCGTTGCACTATCGTTAACTGAATACATAGGTTAACGAGGCGAACCGGGGGGAACTGAAACATCTAAGTACCCCGAGGAAAAGAAATCAACCGAGATTCCCCCAGTAGCGGCGAGCGAACGGGGAGCAGCCCAGAGTCTGAATCAGCATGTGTGTTAGTGGAAGCGTCTGGAAAGTCGCAGGGTACAGGGTGATACTCCCGTACACGAAAGTACACATGCTGTGAGCTCGATGAGTAGGGCGGGACACGTGACATCCTGTCTGAATATGGGGGGGACCATCCTCCAAGGCTAAATACTCCTGACTGACCGATAGTGAACCAGTACCGTGAGGGAAAGGCGAAAAGAACCCCGGCGAGGGGAGTGAAAAAGAACCTGAAACCGTGTACGTACAAGCAGTGGGAGCATCCTTCGGGGTGTGACTGCGTACCTTTTGTATAATGGGTCAGCGACTTATATTCTGTAGCAAGGTTAACCGTATAGGGGAGCCGCAGGGAAACCGAGTCTTAACTGGGCGTTAAGTTGCAGGGTATAGACCCGAAACCCGGTGATCTAGCCATGGGCAGGTTGAAGGTTGGGTAACACTAACTGGAGGACCGAACCGACTAATGTTGAAAAATTAGCGGATGACCTGTGGCTGGGGGTGAAAGGCCAATCAAACCGGGAGATAGCTGGTTCTCCCCGAAAGCTATTTAGGTAGCGCCTCGTGAATTCATCTGTGGGGGTAGAGCACTGTTTCGGCTAGGGGGCCATCCCGGCTTACCAACCCGATGCAAACTACGAATACCACAGAATGTTATCACGGGAGACACACGGCGGGTGCTAACGTCCGTCGTGAAGAGGGAAACAACCCAGACCGCCAGCTAAGGTCCCAAAGTCATGGTTAAGTGGGAAACGATGTGGGAAGGCCCAGACAGCCAGGATGTTGGCTTAGAAGCAGCCATCATTTAAAGAAAGCGTAATAGCTCACTGGTCGAGTCGGCCTGCGCGGAAGATGTAACGGGGCTAAACCATGCACCGAAGCTGCGGCAGCGACACTTAGGTGTTGTTGGGTAGGGGAGCGTTCTGTAAGCCGTCGAAGGTGGACTGTGAGGTCTGCTGGAGGTATCAGAAGTGCGAATGCTGACATAAGTAACGATAAAGCGGGTGAAAAGCCCGCTCGCCGGAAGACCAAGGGTTCCTGTCCAACGTTAATCGGGCAGGGTGAGTCGACCCCTAAGGCGAGGCCGAAAGGCGTAGTCGATGGGAAACAGGTTAATATTCCTGTACTTGGTGTTACTGCGAAGGGGGGACGGAGAAGGCTATGTTGGCCGGGCGACGGTTGTCCCGGTTAAGCATGTAGGCGGAGGTTCCAGGTAAATCCGGTACCTTTTAACGCTGAGGTGTGATGACGAGGCACTACGGTGCTGAAGTAACAAATGCCCTGCTTCCAGGAAAAGCCTCTAAGCATCAGGTAACACGAAATCGTACCCCAAACCGACACAGGTGGTCAGGTAGAGAATACCAAGGCGCTTGAGAGAACTCGGGTGAAGGAACTAGGCAAAATGGTGCCGTAACTTCGGGAGAAGGCACGCTGGCACGTAGGTGAAGCGGTTTACCCGTGGAGCTGAAGCCAGTCGAAGATACCAGCTGGCTGCAACTGTTTATTAAAAACACAGCACTGTGCAAACACGAAAGTGGACGTATACGGGTGTGACGCCTGCCCGGTGCCGGAAGGTTAATTGATGGGGTTAGCGGCAACGCGAAGCTCTTGATCGAAGCCCCGGTAAACGGCGGCCGTAACTATAACGGTCCTAAGGTAGCGAAATTCCTTGTCGGGTAAGTTTCCGACCTGCACGAATGGCGTAATGATGGCCAGGCTGTCTCCACCCGAGACTCAGTGAAATTGAAATCGCTGTGAAGATGCAGTGTACCCGCGGCAAGACGGAAAGACCCCGTGAACCTTTACTATAGCTTGACACTGAACACTGGTCCTTGATGTGTAGGATAGGTGGGAGGCTTCGAAGCGTGGACGCCAGTCTGCGTGGAGCCGTCCTTGAAATACCACCCTTTAATGGCTGGTGTTCTAACGTGGACCCGTAATCCGGGTTGCGGACAGTGTCTGGTGGGTAGTTTGACTGGGGCGGTCTCCTCCTAAAGCGTAACGGAGGAGCACGAAGGTTGGCTAATCCTGGTCGGACATCAGGAGGTTAGTGCAATGGCATAAGCCAGCTTGACTGCGAGCGTGACGGCGCGAGCAGGTGCGAAAGCAGGTCATAGTGATCCGGTGGTTCTGAATGGAAGGGCCATCGCTCAACGGATAAAAGGTACTCCGGGGATAACAGGCTGATACCGCCCAAGAGTTCATATCGACGGCGGTGTTTGGCACCTCGATGTCGGCTCATCACATCCTGGGGCTGAAGTAGGTCCCAAGGGTATGGCTGTTCGCCATTTAAAGTGGTACGCGAGCTGGGTTTAGAACGTCGTGAGACAGTTCGGTCCCTATCTGCCGTGGGCGCTGGAGAATTGAGGGGGGCTGCTCCTAGTACGAGAGGACCGGAGTGGACGCATCACTGGTGTTCGGGTTGTCATGCCAATGGCACTGCCCGGTAGCTACATGCGGAAGAGATAAGTGCTGAAAGCATCTAAGCACGAAACTTGCCCCGAGATGAGTTCTCCCTGAGACTTTAAGTCTCCTGAAGGAACGTTGAAGACGACGACGTTGATAGGCCGGGTGTGTAAGCGCAGCGATGCGTTGAGCTAACCGGTACTAATGAGCCGTGAGGCTTAACCTTACAACGCCAGAGTGGTTTTGGTGTTGCGGTGTGAGAGACGATTTTCAGCTTGACCGGATAAACATCTGTGGCGGCGCGCAAGCGCGCGGCAGGTGAAACAGAATTTGCCTGGCGGCAAGAGCGCGGTGGTCCCACCTGACCCCATGCCGAACTCAGAAGTGAAACGCCGTAGCGCCGATGGTAGTGTGGGGTCTCCCCATGCGAGAGTAGGGAACTGCCAGGCATCAAATTAAGTGTGCTGATATGGCTCAGTTGGTAGAGCGCACCCTTGGTAAGGGTGAGGTCCCCAGTTCGACTCTGGGTATCAGCACCAGTTATAACGGTAATGTTCGGCATTTAAAAAGAATTTGCCTGGCGGCAAGAGCGCGGTGGTCCCACCTGACCCCATGCCGAACTCAGAAGTGAAACGCCGTAGCGCCGATGGTAGTGTGGGGTCTCCCCATGCGAGAGTAGGGAACTGCCAGGCATCAAACAAGCAGAAAAGCCTCATGCGAAAGCATGAGGCTTTTTTGTTTTCCTTTTATTCCTGAGTACGCTTCCTGCAGCAACGGATTTTACGTCCTCTCTTGCCGCAAAAGCACCGGAAACCCGGCCATAACAGCCCTGTCTCAAATAAAAAGCCCTGCGGGTAGGCGCAGGGCTCAGCAATTTATTGTGGAAAGAAAGAGACTGGTTCCTGGTATCTTTCTGATGACTAATGAATAACTTGCGATAAGAACGCACGAGTGCGTTCTGACCGGGGATTGGCAAAAAACTCCTGCGGCGGCGCCTGCTCAACAATCTCTCCGCGATCCATAAAGATCACGCGATCGGCCACCGTTCTGGCGAAACCCATTTCATGGGTTACGCAAAGCATCGTCATTCCGGACTGGGCCAGACCAATCATCGTATCCAGTACTTCTTTGACCATCTCGGGATCCAGTGCGGAGGTCGGCTCATCAAATAACATAATTTTAGGCTTCATGCATAATGAGCGGGCAATAGCGACACGCTGCTGCTGTCCACCGGAAATCTGGCCAGGAAATTTATGCGCATGTTCAGCAATACGTACGCGTTCCAGATAATGCATCGCCAGCGCTTCCGCTTCTTTCCTGGGCATTTTACGAACCCAAATCGGGGCAAGCGTGCAATTTTGCAGGACAGTGAGATGCGGGAATAAGTTGAAGTGCTGAAACACCATCCCGACTTCAGTACGAACGCGCTCAATATTACGCAGATCGTCATTCAGTTCGATACCATCAACGACAATACGGCCCTGTTGATGTTCTTCAAGGTGATTGATACAACGAATAGTCGTGGATTTACCCGAGCCGGACGGCCCGCAAAGCACGATACGTTCGCCTTGTTTCACCTTGAGATTAATATCCTTCAGGACATGAAATTGCCCGTACCATTTATTCACGTTTTCGAGGGTGATCATCGCGTCGGCAGGTTGCATCGTTATATTGCTCATGAGATTCCTTAGTGCGGCGTACGCCCGGTGTTAAAGCGCTGTTCAAGGTGCTGGCTGTAGCGCGACATGCTGAAACAAAAAATCCAGTAAATCAGTGCGGCAAACACATATCCTTCTGTCGACATTCCTAACCAGGCCGGATCGACAGTCGCTTGCTGCACACTGCTAAAGAGATCGAAAAGACCGATAATGATCACCAGACTGGTGTCTTTAAACAGCGCGATGATGGTATTCACCAGACCGGGGATCACCATTTTCAACGCCTGCGGAAGGATAACCAGCCCCTGGGTTTTCCAGTATCCCAACGCCAGGGATTCTGCGGCTTCATACTGCCCCTTAGGAAGCGCCTGCAAACCACCCCGCACCACCTCAGCGACATAGGCTGACTGGAAAAGGATGACGCCCACCAGAGCCCTGATGAGTTTATCGATACTGGTTCCTTCTGCCATGAAGAGCGGCAACATGACTGAAGACATAAACAGTACGGTAATTAAGGGCACGCCGCGCCAGAATTCAATAAACACCACTGACAGAATACGCACGATGGGCATTGTAGAACGTCGGCCTAATGCCAACAAAATACCCAGTGGTAAAGCGCCTGCAATGCCGACGGCAGCGATAATAAGCGTGAGCGTAAGCCCTCCCCACTGGCGCGTTTCGACCCGCTCCAGACCGAAAAAGCCACCGTACAGAAGCATCCAGACAACAACCGGATACACCACTGCCCAGGCGGCGATGTATTTACCGCGTTGGGGTAAAGCTTTCCAGAACATGGGGGCAATCGACAGTAGCGTCAGCACGCACGCCAGGTTGATACGCCACCGCTGATCGTGCGGATACAGCCCATACATAAACTGACCGAACCGGGCGTGTATAAACACCCAGCATGCGCCTTCCTTAGTGCAATCGGCGCGTGTTTCGCCGATCCAGTTAGCCTGAAACAGTGCCCAGTTAAGCAAGGGAGGGATAAGTTCCCACATCATCCACAGGCAAAAAATCGTGAGCAGGCTGTTGAACCAGCTGGAAAAAAGATTTTTACGAACCCACACCAACATGCGTCCAGAGCCTGAAGAGGCAAGGCGCGGCGTCGGGCTCATGAGGACTTTGCTCATTATTGCTCCTTAGCGCTCAACCAGTGCGATATGCCGGTTATAAAGGTTCATCAGCAGGGAAATCGACAGACTGATAATCAGGTAAACGGACATAGTAATCGCGATGGTTTCAATTGCCTGGCCGGTTTGGTTCAGTACGGTGCCGGCAAACAGCGAAACCATATCCGGATAGCCAATGGCCGCTGCGAGTGATGAGTTTTTAACAATATTCAGATACTGACTTGTCAGTGGCGGGATGATTACGCGCATGGCCTGAGGAATAATGACCTGACGCAGCGTCACCGGATTAGGCAGGCCTAAAGAGCGCGCCGCCTCATGTTGACCATAGGGGACCGACTGAATACCTGCGCGAATGATCTCAGCAATAAATGCAGAGGTGTACACCGAAAGCGCAAGGGTCAGTGCAGCCAGCTCAGGGATCAACGCCATCCCACCCCGAAAGTTAAAGCCGCGCAATTCAGGTACATCCCAGTGCAATGCCGCGCCAAACATGACGTGCGCTGCCAGAGGCAACCCAATCAACAGCATCAACGCAACGGGCCAGGTACGTCGTAACTGCCCGGTTTTCATCTGATGATTTTTATTGAAACGAAACACGCCCGCAGAGACGACCAGTGCGATGATCACGGCAAGCAGGAATGGCAACGCGCCTTCGCCCAGGGCCGGGGAAGGGATATACAGCCCCCGATTGCTGAGAAAGGCCAAATCAAATGCACTCACCGCTTGTCGTGGACCAGGTAAATTACGTAACACTGCAAAGTACCAAAAAAATATTTGCAGTAACGGTGGGATATTACGGAATGTCTCGATGTAAACGGTGGAGAGTTTGCGCAGCAACCAGTTATCAGAAAGCCGGGCCAGTCCTAAAAAAAATCCCAACAACGAGGCAAAGACAATACACAGCGCGGACACCAGCAGGGTATTTAAAAGACCGACCAGAAACACCCGTCCATACGTATCGCCTTGCTGATAATCGATCAAATGCTGAACGATGCCGAAACCGGCGCCACGATCGAGGAAGGCAAAGCCTGACGTAATGCCACGGCTGCTAAGGTTGGTAATGGTGTTATGGATCAGATAAACGGCAATGCCAATAACGGCTGCGACCGCCAGTATTTGAAACAGCCAGGCACGAACCGCAGGATTGGAAAAGGAGAGCTCTCCTTTTACGTTTGGGCGGCGATGGGGCATATGTGAACCTCAGTAACATAACTCTGGTGTGGGCGCTGCAAAGCGCAGCGCCCCGTTACAACAACGCGCGTGATTAACGAACCGGCGGAGCGTACTGAATACCGCCGTTGTTCCAGAGATTGTTCTGTCCACGTTTGATTTTCAGCGGGCTTTCGGAACCCACGTTACGCTCAAAGATTTCAGCGTAGTTACCGACCTGCTTAACAATGTTATAAGCCCATTTATTATCAAGCTTCAGGTCTTTGCCGTAGTCGCCTTCTTTACCTAACAGATGGCCCATGTCCGGCGTGGCAGGGTTAGCCGCTTTCTCATCGACGTTTTTAGACGTTATGCCCATTTCTTCGGCATTCAGCATGGCAAACAGTGTCCAGCGAACCACGGAGAACCATTCGTCGTCGCCACGGCGAACCACCGGGCCCAGCGGCTCTTTAGAAATAACTTCAGGCAGTACGATAAACTCATCCGGGTTGCTGAGTTTGATGCGTAAGGCATATAGCTGAGACTGGTCAGAGGCGAGGGTGTCGCAGCGGCCTGATTCCAGCGCTTTCGCGGATTCATCAGAGCGGTCAAACGTTACCGGCGTGTATTTCATATTATTGGCTTTAAAATAGTCCGCCACGTTCAGTTCGGTATCTGTGCCCGCCTGGATGCACACCGTTGCGCCATCTAATTCCTTCGCGCTTTTCAGGCCCGCTTTATTGTGAGTCAGGAAGCCGATACCGTCATAATATGTCACGCCCGTAAAGACCATACCCATTCCCGTATCGCGGGAAGAGGTCCAGGTAGTATTACGGGATAACAAATCGACTTCACCAGACTGCAGCGCAGTGAAACGCTCTTTAGCCGTCAGCGGGGTATATTTTACTTTGGTCGCATCGCCGAATACCGCAGCAGCGACGCCACGACATACATCCACATCAATACCGGTGAATTTTCCGTCCGCATCAGCATAAGAAAAACCCGGTAAACCATCGCTAATACCACATTGAACGAAGCCTTTCTTTTTCACTGCATCAAATGTAGCGCCCGCATGTGCCTGATTTGCAACAGCCATCAGTGCGCCCGCCGCGGCAAGCGTGGCAATAATCATCTTCTTCATAGTGCATCCTGTGTGGCGAAATTATCGTTATATTGGCGGCCTCTGGGCTCGCGAATTACCTGTCTGTGGCAACAGCCATAAACACTAAAGCAAAGGAAGTGCCAGTTTTTGCATCGGAGGGATAACGCGTTAATTTCGACGCAATAAGCGAAGTGTAGACAGGAAAGTAATATTGCATTGCTCACTGATGGTGCGAATTTACAACATACGCCACATTTTGGAGCAAAATAATTTAACAATACCCCGGATTAATCAGTAATTAATGACGCACGTTAATATTGGCAGCGCAAGCAGTGCATGAAGATGTGACAGTAATCACGCGAGATAAATGACTGGGATGTAAATAATGCAGGGAATGGGATTTAGCGCAGGAATTTTATTTAATTTCTAATGCGGGCAGATAAATCAAAGAGAGATAACGAACGTTTCTGCACCAATTAAATGCAAACGGCGCGATTATCGCGCCGTCAAAGCAGAAAGGGTTACTTACTCAGAGCGATAATGCCCATCGTTAAACCAGCCACGGCCGCCGCGCCGCCAGCAATTGCGCCTGCTGTTTCCCAGTTATCCTGCGTGGTACCTTTCATGCAGGTATTGGTATGCACCAGACGACCTTGATCGTCATATACCGGTACGCAAGGGGAGTCATGGGCGCACCCTGCCAACACCGCACAAAGTGATGCAACGGCGATTAACTTTTTCATGGTATTACCTCAATAGAATATTCGTCCAGTAAAAGGCGCCAACCGTAATATTATTCATTACCTGTCAGCTCTGGATTCGATTGAAGTATTTTATCACTGGCTAATACCAGAAGGGAGCTCGGTTTATTTTCAATTCATGTGGATTGTAAAAGTAATGGAGAACAGCAATATACCGGCAGGGATTAAAGAGAGCGTGAGAGAATTATCTTATTAATAAGGTTAAGTTTTTTATATTAAGACTCCGGATGGCTTAATGCGCCATCCGGAGTCTGCGTTTAATTTTTACTAAAACGCCGACGAATAACCACAAAGAAAACAGGAACAAAGAATATTGCCAGTAGTGTTGCTGCCAGCATTCCTCCCATCACCCCTGTGCCTACTGCATTTTGCGAGCCGCTACCCGCACCCTTGCTGATAACTAACGGCATTACGCCAAGTATAAAAGCCAGAGAAGTCATCAGGATCGGGCGCAGACGCATGCGCACCGACTCAAGCGTCGCTTCGATGAGATTTTTGCCTTCTTTATCCATCAAATCCTTGGCAAATTCGACGATGAGAATTGCGTTTTTCGCCGATAACCCGATAGTCGTGAGTAAACCGACCTGGAAATAAACGTCATTATTTAATCCTTTCAACGTCGCAGCGAGCAGCGCCCCCACGACGCCTAATGGCACAACCAACATGACGGAGAAAGGAATTGACCAGCTCTCATAAAGCGCGGCGAGGCACAGAAATACCACGATCAGCGAGATGGCATAAAGCGCTGGCGCCTGGTTTCCAGACAGCCTTTCCTGATACGACATACCTGTCCAGTCAAAGCCAAACCCGCCGGGCAACTGGGCCGCTAACGACTCCATAACGGCCATCGCTTCACCGGTACTTTTCCCTGGTACCGCCTCGCCCTGGATTTCCATTGATGGCAATCCGTTGTAGCGCTCAAGCCGGGGCGAACCTTTTATCCAGCGCGTGGAGGAGAATGCGGAGAAAGGCACCATTTCGCCGTTTTTACTGCGAACATAAAGCGTTTTAATATCAGCAGGTAACATTCGGAATCTGGCATCTGACTGTAGATACACCTTCTTGACGCGCCCCTCATCAATAAAATCGTTGACGTAGTTACCGCCCAGGGCGGTAGACAAGGTTTGATTGATATCGGAAAGCGCCACACCCAGCGCCTGAGCTTTATCCTGATCGATATCGATTTTGAACTGTGAGGTGTCTTCCAGTCCGTTAGGCCGGACGCGCACCAGCACATCCGGACGCTTCGCCGCTTCTGCCAGCAACTGGTTACGCGCCCGGGTGAGCGCATCATGGCCCTGGTTCGCCTGATCGATAAGTTCAAAGTCGAAGCCGGTAGCCGTGCCCAGTTCGATAATAGCCGGAAGGTTAAAAGGAAAAACCAGCGCATCGCTGATATGGCTGAAGGCCGTTGTTGCACGGGCAATCACTGATTGGGCTTTGTTTTCCTCGCCGGGACGTTCATCCCAGGGCTTCAGACTGATAAACGCGACGCCGGCGTTTTGCCCCTGACCGCTAAAGCTAAAGCCATTGACCGTAAAGACAGACTCAACGTTTTTTGCTTCGTTATGAAGGTAATAATCGGTCACTTCATCCAGAACCTGCTGGGTGCGTTGTTGAGTTGCGCCAGCGGGAAGTTGCACCAGCGTCATAAAGACGCCCTGATCCTCATCAGGAAGAAAGGATGTCGGGAGCTTAATGAACAACGCAACCATTCCGACAACAATGAGGACATACACCACGAGATAGCGTGTTGTGCTGTGAACTATCCGGCTTACGCTATCGCTGTAATGGTCGACACTCTTATCAAAGAGCTGGTTGAATCTGGTAAACAGACCGGTTTTCTTGCCAGGTTTTCCGGGCTCTGGCGCTTTAAGTAACGTCGCGCAAAGCGCGGGCGTTAAAATTAACGCCACCAGCACCGATAAGGCCATTGCAGAAACAATGGTTATCGAAAACTGTCGGTAAATTGCGCCAGTGGATCCACCGAAAAAGGCCATGGGGATAAAGACGGCGGAAAGAACCATCGCAATACCCACTAATGCGCCCTGTATTTGCCCCATGGATTTGCTGGTGGCTTCTTTTGGCGGAAGATGATCCTCTTCCATGACGCGTTCAACGTTCTCCACTACCACGATGGCATCATCAACCAGCAAACCTATCGCCAGCACCATCCCGAACATCGTGAGCGTGTTGATTGAATACCCAAACATGGATAACAGCGCGAAGGTGCCGAGTAGCACAACCGGAACCGCAATAGTCGGGATGAGCGTTGCGCGGATGTTCTGTAAAAACAGATACATGACCAGGAAGACCAGCACGATGGCTTCAAACAGCGTCTTAACGACCTCTTTAATCGAGATCTGCACAAACGGCGTCGTATCATAGGGATAGGTGACTTTTAAGCCTTTCGGGAAGAACGGCTGCATCTTCGCTAACTGCTCTTTAATCGCTTTTGCCGTGTCCAGCGCGTTTGCGCCCGTCGCCAGTTTGATCCCCAGTCCTGCCGCCGGTTTCCCGTTAATTCTTGAGACGGTATTGTAGTTCTCTCCACCCAGTTCCACTCGCGCAACGTCTTTGAGGCGGATAAGCGAGCCATCCTGTTTAACGCGTAGCGTAATGTTTTCAAATTCCTTTACGCTTTTAAGACGCGTTTGGGCAATGATAGATGCGTTAAGCTGTTGGCCCGGTAGTGCTGGCGTGCCGCCTAATTGACCCGCTGCGATCTGGGCATTCTGGATCTTTAACTGGTTAACAACATCAACCGGCGTGAGTTGATAATTATTCAACGCATTATTATCCAGCCATATGCGCATCGCGAATTGCGCGCCGAACAGCTGCACATCACCTACGCCTGGCGTACGGCTGATCGGATCTTTCACCGTTGAAGCAACGTAATCGCCCAGTTGTTCCTGGTTCATGCTGCCGTCAGAAGAGATAAAACCTGCGACCAGCAAATAACTGCTGCTTGATTTTTCAACGCCGATACCTTGCTGCTGCACTTCCTGAGGGAGCAACGGCATCGCCAGTTGAAGCTTATTTTGCACCTGAACCTGGGCGATATCAGGGTCGGTACCGGATTCAAACGTCAGCGTAATCGTGACGCTGCCAGACGAATCACTGGTGGACGACATATACATCAGGTTATCAATACCGTTCATGTTCTGTTCGATAACTTGCGTCACTGAATCCTGAACGGTTTGCGCGTCTGCACCGGGGTAGGTAGCCGACACGGCAATGGCTGGCGGCGCGATGGTAGGATATTGGGCCACGGGCAACTGAATGATGGCCAGCCCGCCGGCAATCATCAACAGGATAGCCAGTACCCATGCGAAAATAGGACGCTGAATAAAGAAATTAGCCATGTTCGCGTGCGCCTTGCTGAGGTTTTGCCGCCGCGTCATGGGTCATCGGTGTCACCGTGGCGCCTGCTTTAATGTGTTGTATGCCGCTCACGATAACTTTATCGCCAGGGTTAAGGCCGTTACTGACCAGCCACCGATCGCCGACTGCCTCAGAAGCCTGAATCGTACGTGTCTCCACCTTATTCTGCGCATTGACCACCATCACCAGCGCATCGCCGCGCGGTGTTCGCGTAACGCTCTGCTGCGGAATCAAAATGGCATCAGGACGAACACCCTGGTCGACGCGCGCACGCACAAACATGCCAGGTAAAAGCTGATGATCGGGATTCGGGAAGAGGGCTCTTAATGTCACGGAGCCTGTACTCTCATCTACCGTGACATCGGTAAACTCAAGCTTGCCGACTTGCGGGTAGATATCGCCGTTATCCATGACAATTTTTACGCTGCTGGCGCTGTCTTTCGTCAGGCTTCCTTTTTCAATGGCTTGCTTGAGTTGCAAAAAATCATTGCTTGATTGCGTTAAGTCCACATAAATCGGGTCAAGCTGCTGAATCGTCGCGAGCGCGTCGGCCTGGCCATTGGTCACCAGCGCGCCTTCTGTAACGCTGGATTTGCCAATTCTTCCGGTTATGGGTGACGTGACCCTGGTGTAGGCCAAATTAATCCGCGCGGTTTCGACCGCTGCCTGAGCGCTTAGCAGATCGGCATCGGCTTGTTTTGGCAGTAGCGACCGCCTGGTCGTACTCCTGTTTACTGACATACTGGGTGCCTACCAACGGTTGGTAGCGTTTTACTGTTAAATGGGCAATCTCCGCTGCCGCCTTCGCTCTGGCGACATTGCCTTTGGCGCTATCGTAAGCCGCCTGATAGGTGGCGGGGTCGATTTGATAAAGTGAAGCGCCAGCCTGCACATCGCTGCCTTCTGTAAAATTACGTTTAAGGATGATCCCATCAACCTGAGGGCGTACTTCGGCAATGCGGAAAGCGGAGGTCCGGCCGGGTAATTCCGTGGTGACTGCGAAAGGGGCAGTTTTCACGATATGGACAATAACGGAAGGGGGTTGTGCGCCGGTTGCTGCTTTATTTTTATCGTCACAACCACTGATAAACATTCCCGATATCAGTAGAAAGAGGAATAAACATTTAGCCGAATTATGTTTTTGCATCACTATTCCTTTTATAAACCGATGGCAGAGTATCACCCTTAAAGCTGGCATCAGCGTTATTCAAACAAACGTAATGGGCGATCCTACAAACAATTTTTTGGCAATGTAAGTCACAGTCCATTCATCACTGTTTTTTTAAGCACGAAAACACAAAATTAGGAATAATATATGTCGATATATTTCCTGTGCGCGCAATACATTCATAACCTAAATAATATTAAGTATTTTATGAGTGCTGTGATTGTATTTTTATTTTCTTAAAATTGTTTGCAAATGTCGCTGTGTGACAATTAAAAATGACAGGCGCTTGCGTTTAAAAATACTATTTTCCTCTTTCGACAGGCTATCCGGCGTGAGGGTATTAAGGTGCGCAAGACCAAACTGGACTCAATGAGAACCCGTCAGCTTTTGATTGATACCGCCATCCAGGAGTTCGCCCGGCGCGGCGTCTCCAGCACCACGCTTACTGACATCGCTGACGCGGCGCACGTTACGCGTGGCGCAATCTACTGGCACTTCTCAAGCAAGGCTGAATTATTTAATGAAATCTGGAAACAGCAGGTAGAGTTAAAAGAGGAAATCGCTGTCAACAATATGACAGAAGACGACAGCGATCCACTTACAGCATTAAGGCAAAAACTTATTACCCTGTTAAAGACCGTGGCAACCGATCCTAAATATCGCGCATTGATGGAGATTTTGTATCACAAGTGCGAATTTACTGAGGATATGATCACGGAGTGTGAAATAAAAGATATAACCTGTTTTGATCGCCAGAGCATGGCGGCGGCGCTTCAGCGTTGTATTGATAGCGGCCAGATCAGCGCAACGTTAAATATTAATGTCGCCATTATATTATTGCAAAGTTGCCTTAACGGAATTATTAGCGACTGGTTAAGCCAACCTGATTCATTTAATCTTTTTTCGCTGGTGGATATTTTAGTCGACAATATGTTGAAAATGATATTGGCCGAACCGCAGCAAAAGCAGACTGAACAATCCCGACGCCATCGCTCTGTTAATCAGGCGTATATTTGATTGCGCCACCTGCGGCGCTTCCCAGTGAGTAAGGTTAACGCGTCAAACCGCCCTAAGCCCAGGCATCAGGCACGCAAGGGGAGGGCAACCCTACGCAGCCAATAAAAAAGGCGCTTCCACATGCCGGTTAGCGCCTTTTTAAACAAGCATTTTGCTAATCGAAATTAGTTCATGCCGTATTTTTTGAGTTTCTTACGCAGAGTACCGCGGTTGATACCCATCATCAGCGCAGCGCGGGTTTGGTTACCGCGGGTGTACTGCATCACCATGTCCAACAGGGGCTGTTCAACTTCAGCCAGTACCAGCTCATACAGATCATTGACATCCTGACCATTCAATTGAGCAAAATAGTTCTTCAGTGCCTGTTTAACCGAGTCACGCAGGGGTTTTTGAGTTACCTGGTCCTGAGAGTTAACGGTAGAAACGGTCAGTACGTCAGAATTTACGCGTTGTTCGAACATAGTTCTGTTAGCTCTTTATTTCTGTTTTACACTCAATGCTTCAGTTGCCTCTTCGCTGGCTGTCGTCGTTCATCCCCATCGTCTACGTAGGTAAACTCCCGGGCTTCACTCAGTTACCGCTTCGATGCTTCATGAATGATTTTGTGTATACGCAAAATTTTCGAAGTATGCCTCCAACGCCTCCAGCTGCTCGCTGGCATCCTCTATGGCGTTGAATGTGCGCCGAAACTGGTCATCTGGAGCATGTTCCTGTAAGTACCAGGAAACGTGTTTACGCGCAATTCGGTACCCTTTCGCCTCGCCATAGAAGCTATGCAGTTCGCGAATATGCGCACAAAGCAAGCGCTTAACCTCTGCCAGCGGCAGGGGGGAAAGCAACTCCCCAGTGTCCAGATAATGCTGGATTTCCCGGAAGATCCAGGGTCTTCCCTGAGCCGCGCGTCCTATCATCAGAGCATCAGCTCCCGTATAGTCGAGCACAGCCCTGGCTTTAAGCGGGTCGGTAATGTCACCATTCGCGATAACCGGAATGGAAACTTTCTGCTTAACTGCCCGAATACTGCGGTATTCCGCGTTTCCCTGAAATAAACATGCCCGGGTTCGGCCATGAATCGTCAGCGCTTGAATCCCACAATCTTCAGCCAGTTGGGCAATCTCTACACAGTTGCGGTGTTCCGGATCCCAGCCGGTACGAATTTTCAGCGTCACTGGCACATCCACTGCGTTAACAACCGCGGTCAGGATAGACTTCACCTGCTCCGGATATTGCAACAGGGCTGAGCCCGCCAGCTTACGATTCACCTTTTTAGCCGGGCACCCCATATTGATATCAATAATCTGGGCGCCATTTTCCACGTTGATACGCGCGGCCTGGGCCATCTCATCAGGCACGCTGCCGGCAATCTGCACGGTGCGAATACCTGGCTCATCGACATGAACCATCCGTAACCGTGATTTATCGCTTTCCCAGACTTGTGGGTTCGACGACATCATCTCGGAAACAGTCAATCCAGCCCCCATCTCATAACACAGCGTCCTGAATGGCCGGTCAGTAATACCTGCCATGGGTGCTGCAATCAGGCGATTTCTGAGTTGGTGGTGTCCGATGCGCATGAGTTAAGAAATGACCATACTGTGCCTGCAAGGCGGCGTATATTACGCATTTTTGACGCGAGATGAAAGGCCAAACTTTGAACAATCAGAGGGTGTAGATCAAGGAATCGCCAGAGCAATGACCCACAAAAACCATTTGGTTATATATTTCAGCGAGTTATGCAAATAAGATTATTTTGTGTTCAACAACAATTTCTTATGACTTATGAGGTGAGCACCGAAAGGTGGCTGGAAAGGCAGCGAATTTTTGGATGAAATTTCAACAATGAGAACGGTTTTTGAGAAACCGCTCTCATTTTTTAGCAGTAAGAAATGACAAACGAAACTAATTATTCAACCACCACACGACCGTGAAGCGGCTGGGTCGGACGGTTGTTGTCATGGTGCATAAGCGCTTTAAAGGTCTTTAACTGCGCGTCTGAGAGGGTTAACGGATGCTTCATGACCAGCCATATCACGCCTTCAGAGCACGGCGGCGTCGTCAACGACCCGCTAAAACGCCAGTACGTTCTGTCGGTCGGCAGAAGCGCATTCATATCGATCTGCGCGTCCAGTGCGACGCTTTTATCAGTATTTTGTGGGATCTTTTGCCACAGCGTCGCCAGCGCCGGGTTTTCTGCGCCAACCTCAAACATCACCGCAACAACGACCACATCGCCATTCGATTCTTTGTGAACCAGGTGCATCTCCATCGCGGCATGTTTACCGTTGATGGTGTTCTCACTTGGCGCATGGAAATGGAACTGTTGAAGCTCGGCCTTAACGCCATCAATCGTCAGCGTATTTTGCGCTTTCTGGTCAAAGCTTGCCTGGAGGGTATGACCGTTGTTGAGCAGCGAGACTGGCCCCTGAGTATAGTGAACGTTCAAAGGCGCAAGGTGGGCCTCCAGGGGATGGGAAATATCCACAGGGGACTGGTTTTTCCCTGCCTGGCACTCTTTAAATTCGTTACTGAGCTCACCCCAGTGCTCAGGAGAGGAATGGCCTTCGTAGCTCCAGTGGGAAGCCATAGCCAGCGCGGGGATCATGCCCGCAGCAATCAGAAGGGATTTCGCTAAACGCATTTTCATATTTTCGTCCGGTAGATCTTATAAACCTAATGGCCCGCCCCTGTATCACAGGGGCGGGCCATTATAGTTAGTGCGGACAAACCCGAAGGGCGTTTAACGGGGGAATGTCTTTAAATGAGAATATGGCTCGAGCCGGGTTCTTAGGGTTAGTTTTTAACGCCCGTGATGCGGCACCACTCTTCTTTTTCCACCACCGGGTCCAGGCTAAATAACTCCTGATAGGCTTCACACACGCTTTCTGCCTGGCTTGCAAGCACGCCAGACAACCCTAACAGCCCGCCCTGAACGGGCAATACGCTAATCAGCGGCGCCAACTCACGTAGCGGGCCAGCAAGGATGTTCGCCACGACCACATCTGCCTGCATTTGTTCAGGCTGCTGTTGCGGCAGATACAGCTCCAGGCGCTCGGAAACGCCGTTGCGCTGCGCATTGTCGCGGCTGGCCTGAATAGCCTGGGGATCGATATCAATACCGATAGCTTTGGCGGCACCCAGTTTGAGGGCGGCAATGGCGAGGATCCCTGAGCCACAGCCAAAATCGATCACCGTTTTGCCCGTGAGATCCAAACCATCCAGCCATTGCAGGCACAGCGACGTGGTGGGATGCGTGCCGGTTCCGAAAGCCAGGCCCGGGTCGAGCATAACGTTTACTGCATTTTCATCCGGTACGTCGCGCCAGCTTGGGCAGATCCACAGGCGTTCGCCGAAACGCATGGGATGGAAGTTATCCATCCATTCGCGTTCCCAGTCTTTGTCTTCCAGTTGCTCGATTTTATGGCGAAAACCCGCGCCTAACAGGGGAGAAGCCTCAAGGATCGCCACAACTTCATTCATGTCGCTTTCCACATCGTACAGGCCAATCACGTCCGTATCGCCCCATAAACGGGTTTCACCCGGCAGCGGCTCAAATACCGGCGTATCGTGGGTATCCTGGAAGGTGACGGATACCGCACCGCTTTCCATCAGCGCGTCACCGAGCTCCTCCGCATGAGTACCGGTAGTATTAATTTTCAGTTGAATCCATGGCATAGCGTCACTCTTTATTTATCAGCGGATGAAACAACGGCGGCTTCTGCAACCGGGTGGCCAAACAGGTTACCCAGCAGGAAAGCCAGCAGACTTATTAACAATGAAGGAACAATAGGATGAAAGCCTAAAAAGTGAACGTTGAGCGTAGCCAGAACGGCGTACAGCACACCGCCACTAATCATCGCGCTCAGGGCGCCCGCAGCGTTCGCTTTGTCCCAGTAAAGGCCCAGCACCAGCGGCCATAAGAAAACCGCTTCCAGCCCGCCAAACGCCAGCAAATTAAGCCAGATAATCATTTCGGGCGGACGCCAGGCCGCCAGCAGCAGCAGCACGCTGAGTATCAGCGTAATGGCGGAAGAGAGGCGTTTCAGCCCTTTTTCATTATGGATCTGATCGGGGCGAAGGTTGAGCCAGAGATCTTTGACGATCGTGGCGGAAGACTGTAACAACTGCGCATTAATGGTGGACATGATTGCCGCCATCGGTGCGGCCAGGAAGATACCGGCAGCCACCGGAGGCAGCACCGTAACCATTAGCGTTGGGATCACCAAATCCGGCACTTTTAAATCCGGCAGCACTGCACGGCCCAGTGCGCCCGCAAGATGCATACCGAGCATCAGGATTGCCACCACAATGGTGCCGATGATCATGCCACGATGAACGGCTTTGCTGTCTTTGTAGGAAATACAGCGCACCGCAGTATGCGGCAAGCCTATGACCCCGAAGCACACCAGCACCCAGAAAGAGGTCATGAAAGCGGGGGAAAGAATATCGCCGGCGCCTTGCGGCGTGACCAGTTTCGGATCGATATGCTGAAGTTTCTCTACCGCGCCCGTTAACCCGCCAGCAGCATGCACAACGCCTATCAGCAGCAGAATGGTGCCAATGAGCATCACCAGACCCTGCATCGTGTCGTTCAACACGCTGGCCCGGAAACCGCCGAACGCGGTGTAGAGTGCGATGCTGACACCAAAAATCACCAGCCCGGTTTCGTAGGGAATACCTGCCGCCGTCTCCAGCAAGCGTGCGCCGCCGATAAACTGCACCGTCATGGCGCCGACAAATGCCACCAGCAGGCTCAGGCTCGCCAGCCAGACCAGAAGACGGCTCTGATACCGTGCAAAGAGCATATCGTTCAGCGTGACGGCATTGTAACGGCGCGCCAGTATTGCGAATTTTTTACCCAGAATGCCCAGTGACAGCCAAATCGCTGGCAGCTGGATCATCGCCAACAGGACCCAGCCCAGGCCGTATTTGTAAGCGGCACCCGGGCCGCCGATAAACGAACTGGCGCTGATATAGGTGGCGGTCAGCGTCATTGCCAGGACGACACCGCCCATCGAACGGCTGCCGAGGAAATATTCATTCAAAAAGCTGCCGGTGTTACGGCGTCGGATGGCATAAATCGACAGCCCCATCACTACCAACAGATAGGCTACCAGAGGCAGGATCACTTCAAGCTGCATCATCGTCCTCCAGGGGAATATCGCGATAAACGACTTTTACCATTAGCCAGCAGAGTCCGATAAAAATCAGCGGTACCAGCAGACAAGCCATCTCAAACCAGTGCGGCAGGCCTGTGAACCCCAGCGTGGAATCAGGTAAGTAAGCAGCCACTAACCATGCAGCGAGATAGAGAAGGGTTAGCCACAAAGCCCAGCTGGCTTCTTTGTGGGCCTGAACAAAACGTTTGTCCATTATCATCCCGGGTTAATCGTAAAAGCCGGGATTGTAACCTATGGGACGTAGACGGGCATAAAAAAAGGCCGGAAGACCGGCCTCTTTTTTCACTCTGCGGGATTACTTCTCGGTCAGGCCGAGTTTCTTCTCCAGATAGTGGATGTTGGTACCACCTTGCTGGAAGTGCTCATCATTCATAATGCGCGTTTGCAGATCAACGTTGGTTTTGATGCCATCGATGATCAGTTCCTGCAGGGCGTTTTTCATGCGGGCAATGGCAACATCACGGGTTTCGCCGTAGCAGATCAGTTTGCCGATCATTGAGTCATAGTATGGCGGTACGGTGTAACCGGCATAGATATGAGATTCCCAACGGACGCCAAAACCGCCTGGTGCATGGAAACGGGTGATTTTGCCCGGGCTCGGCAGGAAGGTGTTCGGGTCTTCGGCGTTGATACGGCATTCCACCGCATGGCCTTTGACCTGCACTTCTTCTTGCTTGATTGACAGCGGTTGACCGGCAGCGATGCGCAGCTGCTCTTTAATCAGGTCAACGCCGGTAATCATTTCGGTTACCGGGTGTTCAACCTGAATACGGGTGTTCATCTCAATGAAGTAGAACTCGCCGTTTTCAAACAGGAACTCAAATGTACCTGCTCCGCGGTAGCCGATATCCACACAGGCTTTGGCGCAACGCTCGCCGATGAAGCGGCGAAGTTCCGGGGTGATGCCCGGCGCTGGCGCTTCTTCAACAACTTTCTGGTGACGACGCTGCATGGAGCAGTCACGTTCAGCCAGATAGATGGCGTTGCCCTGGCCGTCCGCCAACACCTGAATTTCGATGTGACGCGGGTTTTCCAGGTATTTCTCCATGTAAACCATATCGTTACTGAAGGCGGCTTTAGCTTCCGCTTTCGTCATGGAGATAGATTGCGCCAGTTCAGCATCGCCGCGCACTACGCGCATACCACGACCGCCGCCGCCGCCAGACGCTTTGATGATAACCGGATAGCCGATGCGTTTCGCATGGGCACGGTTAGCATCCATATCGTCGGTCAACGGGCCGTCAGAGCCGGGTACGGTCGGAACGCCCGCTTTTTTCATTGCGGTGATCGCTGACACCTTGTCGCCCATCAGGCGAATGGTCTCAGCTTTCGGGCCGATGAAGATAAAGCCTGAACGCTCAACCTGCTCGGCGAAGTTAGCGTTCTCGGACAGGAAGCCATAGCCCGGGTGAATCGCCACTGCGCCAGTAATTTCAGCTGCGGAGATGATCGCCGGGATATTCAGATAGCTTTTTACGGACGGAGCCGGGCCAATACAAACCGTCTCATCCGCCAGCAATACGTGTTTTAAGTCGCGGTCCGCGCTGGAATGCACAGCCACCGTCTTGATGCCCAGTTCTTTACAGGCACGAAGGATGCGCAATGCGATTTCGCCGCGGTTAGCGATAACAATTTTATCCAGCATGTTCGCCTCGTTACTCGATGACGACCAGCGGCTCGTCAAATTCTACCGGTTGACCGTTTTCTACCAGGATAGCTTTCACTACACCGGATTTGTCGGCTTCAATCTGGTTCATCATTTTCATTGCTTCAACGATGCACAGGGTGTCGCCAGCGTTAACTTTTTGACCCACTTCCACAAACGATTTCGCGTCCGGGCTTGGGGTACGGTAGAAGGTACCAACCATTGGGGAACGTACGATGTGACCACTGATTTCAGCGACGGCTGGCGCTTCCATTGCCGGAGAGGCTGCAGGCGCGATAGCGTTTGACAGCGCAGGTTGCGGCTGTTGCATCATCGGTGCAGCGTAGGCTTGCTGCATCATTGGGAAACCGGTATTAACGGGTGCGCGGCTGATACGTACCGACTCTTCGCCCTCAGAAATTTCCAGTTCAGCAATGCCTGATTCTTCAACCAGCTCGATCAGTTTTTTAATCTTACGAATATCCATGAGTGGGTTCCGTACTCTTGTTTAGTTTGAGTTTGACAGGCGTTTTACCGCCGTCTGTAAAGCATATGAATAACCGTCAGCGCCGAATCCGCAGATGACGCCGGCAGCAATATCCGAGAGATACGAGTGATGCCGGAAAGGCTCACGGGCGTGGACGTTGCTCAGGTGAATTTCGATAAACGGAATGCTCACCGCCAACAGCGCATCGCGAATCGCAACACTGGTGTGGGTGAACGCAGCCGGATTTATCAGAATGTAATCCACCTTGTCTTTCGCCTGATGAATGCGGTCAATCAACACATACTCCGCGTTGGATTGCAGATCTTCCAGCACGACATTCATTGCCTCTGCCTGAGCTTTCAAATCTGTAACAATTTGGTTAAGCGTGAGGCTGCCATACTTCTCAGGCTCCCGCGTACCCAGCATGTTCAGGTTTGGTCCGTTCAAAAGCAAAATCGTGAATTTGTCCGCCATCGTGCCTGCATCTCCTGCAAATTTCGGTGATATTACAAAATATACCTTCATTGCCTGATTGTCATCACTTTGCGCCCTAAAAGGGGGCAGGTGAAAAACCAAAGTCGCACAGTATAACGATTTCGTAGCAATTCGCAGCTAAATACTGGTCTTATCAGGGAAGATTATCAACCGATATCTGAAACGCAGGACCGGAACGAAGAAGAATTGCGCTCAACTGCACAGAACCCCACATTATCGCCACCACTGGCGGAACTTCTTATAACGCAGCGCTAACAGGCCAGCGGCCAGTGCGGCGTAGATGAGCGGCTGAGGAGAAAGCGTTTTAACCGACCACATATAATGGATGGGTGCCAGGATCGCGACCAGATAGACAAAGTTATGCAGCGTTTGCCACCGACGGCCTAATTTACGCTGCATAATCTGTGGAGAGGTCACTGCGAGCGCCAGCAGAATCACCCAGCTAACAATCCCTAACGTCAGGTAAGGACGGCTCACCAGCTCCTGGCCTAACAGCGCTACATTATTAATACCTAATTCCAGTAACGCATAGCTGGTTAAATGAAGACTGGCCCAGGCGAAACACCATAACCCTAACAGTCTGCGGGTTCTGATCAGCAATGGCTGCTTAGCGTAACGCGCCAGCGGCGCGACCAACAAGGTGGCGAGCAATAATTTCAGAGCCATCCTACCGGTAAAATGCTGAATGTCTTTTGCCGGATCGGCACTGAAATAGCCCTGACTTGCCGCCCAAAAGAGCCATACAAACGGTAAAAACGCCGCTAAATGCAGCGCCACTTTTAGCCAGATTATCTGCTTTGCATTCAAACGCACTCAGAAATTCTCCCGTAAATCGAGTCCGTGATACAACGATGCGACCTGATCGGCGTAACCGTTAAAAAGCAATGTCGGTTGACGTTTCACATCCAGAATTCCACCTGAGCCAATAAAGCGCTCAGTGGCCTGCGACCAGCGCGGATGATCAACATGCGGATTAACGTTAGCGAAAAAACCATACTCATTAGAGGCCGCGAGGTTCCAGGTTGTCGGCGGCTTTTGCTCGGTCAGCGTAATACTGACAATGGATTTTATGCCCTTGAAGCCGTATTTCCAGGGAACGGTTAACCGCACGGGCGCGCCATTTTGCGGCGGCAGCGCTTTGCCATATACCCCCACGGTTAACAGCGTCAGCGGATGCATCGCCTCATCAATACGCAACCCTTCCACATAGGGATATTCAAGGCCGCCGCCGATAAAACGGTCTTTCTGGCCGGGCATGACTTCAGGGGCATACAGCGTTTTGAACGCCACATAACGCGCGCGACTGGTTGGTTCCACCTGGGCTAACAGTTTGGCGAGGGGAAAACCTATCCAGGGGACCACCATCGACCAGGCTTCCACGCAGCGCATGCGATAAATTCGCTCTTCCAGCGGGAAACGCTTATGTAAGTCGTCGTAGTCCAGCGTCAGGGGCTTCGCCACTTCGCCGTCAATGGTTAATTGCCAGGGATTGGTGGGTAAACTGCCCGCGTTTGCGGCCGGGTCTGCCTTATCGAGACCGAACTCATAGAAGTTGTTGTAGCCGGTGACCTTATCTTCCGGCGTTAATGCGAGCGTGGATTGCCACTGCGCGGGCTTGCTGAATTCCAGCGGCTTGCCTGCCGGAGCGGGCGGACGATCGTTGCCTTTAAACCAGGAGAGCAGGTCCGCCTGCGCGGCGTGGGGAAATGACAATGCGGCAGCGCCAAGGCCCAAAGCCTGAAGTACCTGGCGACGCTTCATCATAAACACCGATTCGGGCGTAACATCGGCCTCGGTGAGCCGGAATTGCTTTTTCATAACATGCTCCTTGACGTAGTCATTAAGCATGACAAAAAAAAAGACGTTACGGCGAATTTGCAACAAAAAAAAAGGGGCCCGATGGCCCCTGTCAGAGAACTTAGCGAATTTTTACCAGAGTACGGCCCTGAATCGCGTTATTCATGATGTCGTTGGCGAGGCGTGGTGCTTCCGCCAGGGGGATTTCACGTGCGGCCTGCTCATAGAATGAGGCGGGCAGATCGCGAACCAGGCGCGCCCAGGCTTCGGCGCGGCGTTCAGCGGGCGTCATCACGGAATCCACACCCTGCAAACGGACATTGCGTAAAATGAACGGCATGACTGTCGTCGGCAAGGCAAAACCGCCCGCCAGACCGCATGCTGCCACGCATCCACCGTAATTCATCTGCGCCAGCACTTTCGCCAGCACCTTATCGCCTACGGTATCGATCGCGCCTGCCCAGATCTGTTTTTCCAGCGGACGGGTTTCAGCAAACTCCTCACGGCCCAGAATGCGGCTGGCGCCCAGTTTGCGCAGATAATCATGGGTGCTTTCGCGACCGGATACCGCCACAACCTGGTAACCCAGCTTATGCAGCAGCGCGACCGCAGTACTGCCGACGCCACCGCTCGCGCCTGTCACCACCACTTCGCCGCTTTGTGGCGTAACGCCGGCATCTTCCAGCGCCATGACGCACAGCATCGCCGTGAAGCCCGCCGTGCCGATGATCATCGCTTTGCGGCTATCCAGGCCTTCCGGCATCGCGACCAGCCAGTCACCGTTTACCCGGGCCATCTGAGATAATCCGCCCCAGTGGTTTTCGCCGACGCCCCAGCCGGTCAGCAGAACGGCCTGGCCCGCATGGAAACGCGGATCTTCGCTATGGCGGACCCGGCCTGCGAAATCAATTCCCGGCACCATGGGGAAATTGCGGATAATTTTGCCTTTTCCGGTAATCGCGAGGGCGTCTTTATAATTGAGGCTGGACCAGTCAATATCGACGGTGACATTTCCTTCCGGGAGTTGGTTTTCATCAATGGTTTTAACAGCGGAAATTGTCTTTCCCTCTTGCTGCTCGAGAATCAAAGCTTGCATATCAACTGCTCCTTACCGGGTCGTTAGCATTGGAAAATAATCGTTCAAGACTATACTCGCTTAATGAAACGCAATGCCGATTTAACGCAATAAATCCTGTTAAAGCTGGCATCGTTTGTTACTATGCGCGGCCTGAGCTTCTAAGTTAGCACTTACTTTTACTGTCTCGAGGACAGCCCTCGACAGGGCTGCAGGTTCCACCCAAACGGAGTTAACTCAAGGATGCGATTAACGACGAAATTCTCTGCTCTTGTGACTTTGCTGACCGGTCTGGCCATACTGGTTACGCTCTTCGGCTGCGCTGCCAGCTTTTACACGTCTGTTCAGTATAAGCTGGAAAAACGCATCTCCGCGGTAGTGACGCTGATCGATAATGACCTGCTGTTCAATACACCTGAAGCGCTGGCTCCCCGCCTGGCCGGAATGATGGCTCCCGTCGACATTTCAAAAATAGAATTTATTGAACGCCGCAAGACGGTGTTAAGCGTCAAAGCGCCGCCTGCCTACCGGCAACTGAGCAGCGTGGAGCGCTGGCGTAGCGAGACGTTTCCCTTGCTGAAAAATCCAGGCATGGCGGTTCGCGTGACCTGGAGCGACCCGGTGGTGAATTATTTCCGCTCGATGCTGACAACCGCGCCGCTCAGCATTGCGATTATTTTTATGGTCATGATGGTGATGCTGGGCGGCCGCTGGATTAGGCGCCAGCTGGCCGGGCTGGAACTCCTGGAAACCCGTGCCAGCCGGATCCTCAACGGTGAACGCGGCAGCAGGGTCCGCGGTTCGGTTCATGAATGGCCGACGCGGGCCAGCAGCGCGATAGATATACTGCTTTCTGATATTCAGCATGCTAATGAACAGCGCACGCGGATGGACCGCCTGATCCGCGCCTTTGCGGCCCAGGACTCAAAAACGGGGCTCAGTAATCGGCTCTTTTTTGACAATCAACTGGCGACACTGCTGGAAGACCAGGAAAACGTTGGTACGCATGGTGTGGTGATGATGATTCGCCTGCCGGATTTCGACACGTTGCGTGACACCTGGGGCAAATCGGAAGTCGAAGAGTATCTCTTCAATCTGATCAATATGTTCTCTACCTTTATTATGCGTTACCCCGGCGCGCTTCTGGCTCGCTATTTCCGGAGCGATTTTGCCGTCTTGCTTCCCCATCGCACATTAAAGGAAGCAGAGGGCATTGCGAGCCAGTTGCTGAATGCCCTGGATGCGCTACCTCCCACGCGAATGCTGGATAGCGCCGATATGCTGCATATCGGGATCTGCACGTTTCGCAGCGGTCAAACCATCGAAAGCGTCATTGAAAACGCCCAACTGGCGACGCGTAATGCGGTGCTCCAGGGAGGGAACGGCTGGTCGGTTTACGATGAAACCGCCCCGGAAAAAGGGCGCGGCAATGTACGCTGGCGGACCCTCATCGAAAATGTCCTGCAACGCGGCGGTCCTCGCTTTTATCAAAAGCCAGCTGTGACCTGTGAGGGTTGGGTGCATCACCGGGAATTGATGTGCCGTATTTTTGACGGCGAAGAAGAGGTTCTGGCCGCGGAATTCATGCCGATGGTGAGGCAGTTTGGCCTCGCCGAGCAATTTGATCGCCAGCTTATTACCCGCATTATTCCTTTTTTGCGCTTCTGGCCGGAAGAAACCCTGGCGATTTCCGTGTCCGTTGAGTCGTTAATCCGCCCCTCATTTCAGCGCTGGCTGCGGGATTCGCTGATGCAATGTGAAAAATCGCAAAGAAAACGTATTCTTTTTGAACTTGCAGAGGCGGATGTTTGTCAACACATCAACCGTTTGCACCCGGTGGTGCGATTGATCCAGGCGCTGGGCGCGCGTATCGCCGTAGTACAGGCTGGATTAACCGTGGTAAGCACCTCGTACATTAAAGATCTGCATGTCGAGGTGGTGAAGCTCCATCCGGGGTTGGTGCGCAACATTGAAAAGCGCACAGAAAATCAGCTATTTGTGCAGAGTCTGGTAGAGGCGTGCAGCGGAACTCAGGCCCAGTTATTTGCGGCCGGGATCCGCAGCCGAAGTGAATGGCAGACGCTGGTAGAACGTGGGGTGAGCGGTGGTCAGGGTGATTTTTTTATGGCCTCGCAGCCGCTGGATACCAGCATAAAAAAATATTCTCAAAGATTCTCTGTTTGACCTGCCGTTTACGCGGATTTCACGTAGAATAACGCGCGCTGCATCTTAAGGGGGCGATTACGCCTGCCGGCCAGATTCACGCAGCATATGAATCGCCAGTTTATGGTCTCTTTGCGTAATGAATACCTCTCGAAATATAGGAACCATCAATATGACGGGTGACGGGTAACGCACTGACGAGAGAGGCCGCGAATGGCACTTTTTTCACCGACGCAGAACATTTTTTGCGCCTTGTCGCTGCGCCGTGTGGTTGGTAAAGTAAGCGGATTTTATTTCTCCGCCCCAGCTTTCAGGATTATCCCTTAGTATGTTGAAAAAATTTCGTGGCATGTTTTCCAATGACCTGTCCATTGACCTGGGTACCGCGAATACCCTCATTTATGTTAAAGGACAAGGCATCGTACTGAATGAGCCTTCTGTTGTGGCCATTCGTCAGGACCGCGCCGGTTCTCCGAAAAGCGTTGCCGCTGTCGGTCATGATGCGAAACAAATGCTGGGCCGTACCCCCGGCAACATCGCTGCTATTCGCCCGATGAAAGACGGCGTGATCGCCGACTTCTTTGTCACGGAAAAAATGCTGCAACACTTCATCAAGCAGGTGCACAGCAACAGCTTTATGCGCCCAAGCCCGCGCGTGCTGGTGTGCGTGCCGGTTGGTGCGACTCAGGTTGAGCGCCGTGCCATTCGTGAATCCGCGCAGGGCGCGGGCGCACGTGAAGTGTTCCTGATTGAAGAGCCAATGGCCGCAGCCATTGGTGCCGGTTTGCCGGTGTCCGAAGCGACCGGTTCGATGGTGGTTGATATTGGTGGCGGTACCACCGAAGTCGCGGTTATCTCCCTGAACGGCGTGGTGTATTCCTCCTCCGTCCGTATCGGTGGCGACCGCTTTGACGAAGCCATCATTAACTATGTGCGTCGTAACTATGGCTCGCTGATCGGCGAAGCCACCGCTGAGCGTATTAAGCACGAGATCGGTTCCGCCTATCCGGGTGATGAAGTGCGTGAAATCGAAGTGCGCGGGCGTAACCTTGCTGAAGGTGTGCCGCGCGGCTTTACGCTCAACTCCAACGAAATTCTCGAAGCGCTGCAAGAGCCGTTGACCGGTATCGTTAGCGCCGTAATGGTTGCGCTTGAACAGTGCCCGCCGGAGCTGGCTTCTGATATCTCCGAGCGTGGCATGGTGCTCACCGGTGGTGGCGCACTGCTGCGTAACCTTGACCGTCTACTGATGGAAGAAACAGGCATTCCGGTAGTGGTCGCGGAAGATCCACTGACTTGCGTCGCACGTGGCGGCGGCAAGGCGCTGGAAATGATCGATATGCACGGCGGCGATTTGTTCAGCGAAGAGTAATCAGCCGCAGGAAAGGGGGCAGTCCGCAAGGTCTGCCCCTTTCTTGCAGCCGAGGAATACGCATAGCCTATGAAGCCAATTTTTAGCCGTGGCCCGTCGCTACAGTTTCGCCTGATCCTGGCGGTTCTGGTTGCGCTTGGTGTCATTATTGCCGACAGCCGCCTCGGTACGTTCAGCCAGATTAGAACGTACATGGATACCGCCGTCAGTCCCTTCTACTTTGTATCAAATGGTCCACGTCAATTACTGGACAACGTGTCTCAAACCCTGGCGTCTCGCGATCAGCTTGAGCTGGAAAATCGCGCGCTGCGTCAGGAACTGTTATTAAAAAACAGCGAAATCCTGTTACTTGGTCAGTACCGTCAGGAAAACGCGCGTCTGCGTGAACTGCTGGGTTCGCCGCTGCGCCAGGACGAGCAAAAGATGGTGACCCAGGTCATTTCCACCGTTAACGATCCTTACAGCGATCAGGTGGTTATTGATAAGGGCAGCGTTAACGGCGTATATGAAGGCCAGCCAGTCATTAGTGATAAAGGCGTGGTCGGCCAGGTTGTGGCCGTCGCCAAACTCACCAGCCGCGTATTGCTGATTTGTGATGCTACCCATGCGCTACCGATTCAGGTACTGCGTAACGATATCCGCGTGATTGCAGCCGGTAATGGGTGTACGGACGATCTTCAGCTTGAGCATTTGCCCGCTAATACCGATATTCGCGTCGGCGATGTGCTGGTGACCTCCGGACTGGGTGGACGTTTCCCTGAAGGCTATCCGGTTGCCGTGGTTTCTTCGGTGAAACTGGATACTCAGCGCGCTTATACCGTTATCCAGGCGCGACCAACCGCCGGGCTGCAGCGATTACGCTATCTGTTGTTGCTGTGGGGCGCGGATCGCAACGGCGCGAATCCGATGACGCCAGAAGAGGTGCATCGTGTGGCGAATGAGCGTCTGATGCAGATGATGCCGCAGGTGCTGCCGTCGCCGGATGCGATGGGCCGCCCGCGCCCGTTCCTGCGCCAGCCACCGGGATGGCGCAGCCAGCTCCCGCTGCGGGAGGGCAATAGTGGCGAGTTATCGAAGTCAGGGACGTTGGGTTATTTGGCTATCTTTCCTTATCGCGTTGTTATTGCAGATAATGCCCTGGCCGGATGGCATCCTCGCATTCCGGCCTGACTGGGTATTATTGATTCTGCTTTACTGGATTCTGGCGTTGCCGCATCGCGTAAATGTCGGTACAGGTTTCGTGATGGGTGCCATACTGGATCTCATTAGTGGCTCCACGCTGGGTGTTCGCGCCCTGTCGCTGTGTATCATTGCCTATCTGGTTGCGCTTAAATATCAGCTTTTCAGAAATCTGGCGCTCTGGCAGCAGGCACTGGTGGTAGTCTTACTTTCACTGGCTTCAGATATCATTGTTTTCTGGGCTGAATTTTTAGTGATCAACGTCTCTTTCAAGCCGGAAGTGTTCTGGAGTAGTGTAGTGAACGGCATACTCTGGCCGTGGCTTTTCCTGTTGATGCGTAAAATTCGCCAGCAGTTTGCAGTGCAATAGAGGGAATATGTCAGCGATTTATCTCGCATCCGGTTCGCCGCGTCGTCAGGAACTGCTTACCCAGTTAGGCGTTGAGTTTGAACGCATCGTCACCGACGTAGAAGAGTGCCGCCAGCCACAGGAAAGTGCGGAACAGTATGTTGTCCGCCTGGCCCGTGATAAAGCGCGCGCTGGCGTCGCACTGGCGCCGCGCGATTTGCCGGTGCTGGGGGCTGATACTATCGTCATCCTGAATGGCGAAGTGCTGGAAAAACCGCAACATCCCGAAGATGCCTGTGCGATGCTGCAACGGCTGTCAGGCCAAACGCATCAGGTCATGACGGCGGTGGCGATCGCCGATCGTCAGCAGATCGTGGATTGTCTGGTCGTGACGGAAGTGACCTTCAGAGTATTGTCGCAAGAGGATATCGCCGGTTATGTCGCCAGCGGTGAACCCATGGATAAAGCAGGTGCATACGGTATTCAAGGGCTGGGTGGCTGTTTCGTCAGGAAGATCAATGGCAGCTATCACGCCGTAGTCGGCTTACCGCTGGTGGAAACGTATGAGTTGCTGAATAACTTTAACTCACTGCGTGAAGGATAGAAGAGAACATGACGGCTGAACTGTTAGTAAACGTGACCCCTTCGGAAACCCGGGTGGCGTATATCGATGGCGGGATCCTTCAGGAAATTCACATCGAGCGTGAGGCGCGACGCGGGATAGTAGGGAATATCTACAAAGGTCGCGTTAGCCGGGTTTTGCCCGGCATGCAGGCGGCATTTGTCGATATTGGCCTGGAAAAGGCCGCGTTTCTTCATGCTTCAGACATCATGCCTCATACCGAATGCGTGGCTGGCGAAGAGCAAAAAAACTTCACCGTGCGCGACATTTCAGAACTGGTTCGCCAGGGCCAGGACCTGATGGTCCAGGTGGTTAAAGATCCCCTTGGCACCAAAGGCGCGCGCCTCACCACCGACATCACTTTGCCGTCCCGTTATCTGGTATTTATGCCGGGCGCTTCCCACGTTGGCGTCTCTCAGCGTATTGAAAGCGAATCCGAACGTGACCGCTTAAAGAAAGTGGTGGCGGAGTACTGCGACGAGCAGGGCGGATTTATTATTCGTACTGCGGCGGAAGGGGTATGTAATGAAGATCTGGCGTCAGACGCTGCGTATTTGAAACGCGTCTGGACCAAAGTGATGGAGCGCAAAAAGCGTCATCAAACCCGTTATCAGCTGTACGGCGAACTGGCGCTGGCCCAGCGCGTTTTACGCGATTTTGCCGATACGTCGCTGGATAAAATCCGCGTCGACTCGCGTCTGACCTACGATATGCTGCTGGAATTCACGGCGGAATACATTCCGGAAATGACCAGCAAGCTTGAGCATTACACCGGCCGTCAGCCTATTTTCGATCTGTACGACGTTGAAAACGAAATTCAGCGCGCGCTTGAGCGCAAGGTTGAACTGAAATCTGGCGGATATTTGATTATCGATCAAACCGAAGCCATGACCACGGTGGATATCAATACCGGCGCATTCGTCGGCCACCGTAACCTTGACGACACAATCTTCAATACCAATATTGAAGCGACGCAGGCCATTGCCCGTCAGCTACGGTTGCGTAATTTGGGCGGCATTATCATTATTGATTTCATTGATATGAATAATGAAGATCACCGCCGCCGCGTGCTTCATTCGCTGGAGCAGGCGCTAAGCAAGGATCGGGTTAAAACCAGTATTAATGGATTTTCCCAACTGGGGCTGGTGGAGATGACCCGCAAGCGCACCCGTGAAAGTGTTGAGCATGTGCTGTGTCATGAATGCCCAACCTGCCATGGCCGCGGCACGGTGAAATCCGTTGAAACCGTCTGCTATGAGATCATGCGCGAAATTGTACGCGTGCATCATGCTTACGATTCTGACCGCTTCCTGGTTTATGCTGCGCCGGCAGTCGCGGAAGCGCTGAAAAGCGAAGAGTCCCATGCCCTTGCGGAAGTGGAGATCTTCGTGGGCAAGCAGGTCAAAGTTCAAATTGAGCCGCTCTATAACCAAGAGCAGTTTGATGTCGTCATGATGTAACCCGGTGCAGGTAATCTATGCCCCGCTGTGGCGGCTGACAAGGAGAGGAATGTGAGGCGACTGCCGGGCATACTGTTAATCACAGGCGCAACACTGGTTGTGATTGTCGCCCTGCTGGTGAGCGGGTTGCGTCTGGTATTGCCGCATCTCAACACCTGGCGTCCGGCGTTGCTTGAAAAGATAAACGCCGCGACGGACGCGCAGGTCGATGCCAGCTACCTTCGGGCCTCCTGGCAAAATTTCGGGCCGACGCTGGAAGTCCGTGATATGAAGGCGTCCCTGAAAGACGGCGGCGACCTGTCGGTTAAGCGTATCACGCTGGCGCTCGACGTCTGGCAAAGCCTGCTGCATGCGCGCTGGCAGTTCCGCGACCTGACGTTTTATCAACTCAACCTTCGCACCAATACCCCTATCACCCACAGTGAAAGCGGTGAGCCGATCCCGGCCAATAAAATCAGCGATCTGTTTTTGCGCCAGTTCGATCAGTTCGATCTGCGTGACAGTAACATCAGCTTTATTACCTTATCCGGCCAGCGCGCCGAACTCGCTATTCCCAAACTGACCTGGCTTAACGGCCGCGATCGTCACCGTGCAGAAGGTTTGATTAGCCTCTCCAGCCTGACGGGGCAGCATGGCACGACGCAATTGCGTATGGATTTACGTGACGATGACGGTCTGCTGAGCAACGGAACCATTTGGGTGCAGGCGGACGATGTGGACGTCAAACCCTGGCTGGGCCGCTGGATGAAGGAAAACGTCTCGCTGTCCACCGCGCAGTTCAGTCTCGCGGCGTGGATGAATGTCCGCAAGGGCGATATCGTGGATGGCGATGTCTGGCTCAAGCGCGGCGGGGCGTCATGGAAGGGCGATAACCAGTCCCATCCAAATGCAGGTCGATAATCTGACTGCGCATCTGCGCAAAGAAGGGACGGGATGGCAGCTGGATATTCCGCGCACCAATATCACGATGGACGATACGCCGTGGCCAGCAGGCGCGTTAACCCTCGCGTGGCTTCCCGCGCAGGAAGTGGGCGGCGCTGACCGTAAAACCAGCGATGAACTGCGGATACGTGCCAATAATCTTGAACTGCAGGGCTTAAAATGGCCTGATCCCGATTACGGACAAATTGTCGCCCTCGTTAGGCAAAGTATGGAAAACGCTGCAACCTAAAGGCCATCTCAACACCCTGGCGCTGGATATTCCGCTTCAGGCGACCGAACGTACCCGTTTTAAGGGACAGTGGAGCGATCTTTCCTGGAATCAGTGGGAGTTAATGCCAGGCGCGGAGCACTTCTCCGGCACGCTGTCCGGCAGTGTGGAAAACGGGCGCGTCACCGCCGCCATGACCCAGGCGAAAATGCCCTATGAGGGCGTTTTCCGCGCGCCGCTGGAAATTGAAGACGGCAAAGCCACGCTTGAATGGCGTAAAGATGCCAGCGGCCTGACGCTGGATGGCAAAAATATCGATATCAAAGCCCGGGCCGTACATGCGCGGGGTGATTTCCGCTTTCAGCAACCCGTTGGCGATGAGCCCTGGCTGTCGATCCTCGCAGGGATTCGTACAGATGACGCTTCACAGGCATGGCGCTATTTCCCGGAAAACCTGATGGGCAAGCATCTGGTGGATTACCTGAGCGGCGCGATTCAGGGTGGCCAGGTGGATAACGCCACGCTGGTGTATGGCGGCAACCCCAAACTGTTCCCCTATTATAAAAACGAAGGCCAGTTTGAAGTGCTGGTGCCGGTACATAACGCCACCTATGCCTTTCAGCCTGACTGGCCTGCGTTAAAAGGCATTGAGATTGAACTCGACTTTATCAATGACGGGTTTATGGATGAAGTCCCCGGAAGCCATGCTGGCGGCGTAAAAGGGCGCAATATCAGCGCCAACATTCCTGACTATGAAAAAGAAAAACTGATTATCGATGCCGATATTTCCGGGCCAGGTAAAGCGGTCGGTCCCTATTTTAAAGAGACACCCTTAGATGACTCTCTCGCCGCTGCGCTGGATGAACTCCAGCTTGATGGCGATGTGAATGCTCGCTTACATCTTGATATTCCGTTTACAGGCGAACTGGTTAAGGCCACAGGCGATGTGGTGCTGAATGACAATACGCTGTTTATCAAACCGCTTGGCAGCACGATCCATAATCTCACGGGCAAATTCAGTTTTGAGAACGGCGATTTGCAAAGTGAACCGATGCGCGCCACCTGGTTTAATCAGCCGCTTAACCTGGATTTTCACACCAAACAGGGCGATAAAGCGTATCAGGTCGGCGTTAATCTGGACGCCGACTGGCAACCGACCCGCACCGGATTATTGCCAAAACCATTAATAACGCACTGGCAGGACGGATGCCCTGGCAGGGCAAAGTGGATGTGACATTGCCCTATAAAGGCAGCGCGCAATACGAGGTGGCAATAAAAAGCGACCTGAAAGAAGTGAGTAGTCACTTACCTTCACCGGCAAATAAAGCGGCTGGCGAAGCGTTGCCGTTGGCGGTGAACGTCAAAGGCGATTTGCGCGGCTTTACGCTTACCGGTAATGCAGGCGGAACCCACCGTTTTAACAGCCGCTGGTTGTTGAAAGATAAGCTGACGCTCGATCGCGGTATTTGGGTATCAGACAGCAAAACCCTCCCGCCACTGCCTGACCAGGCGGGTGTCGAGCTGAATCTTCCGGCGCTGGATGGCGCGCAGTGGCTGGGCCTGTTCCAGCAGGGCGCGGCGGATGACGTCAGCAACGCGACGCAGTTCCCGGAGCATGTGACGCTGCGGACGCCGGCGCTGACGCTGGGCGGCCAGCAGTGGAACAACGTCAGCATCATTTCCAGCAGCGGCTTTCGCGGCAATGAGGTTTCAGTACAGGGCCGGGAAATCAACGGTACGCTGAACATGAACAAAGCCGGTCCGTGGTTGGCTGAAATTAAGTATCTTTATTTCAATCCGGTCTGGAGCGCTGTTACCGATCCCAAATCCCCAGCCAGCCCATTGCCTGACCAGCGTGTGAACTTCAGCGGCTGGCCGGATGTGCAGTTACGCTGCGCTGAATGCTGGTTGTGGGGGCAGAAATATGGGCGCATCGAAGGCGATATGGCGATTTCAGGCGATACGCTGAGTTTGTCCAATGGCCTGATTGATACCGGGTTTGCGAAGCTGACGGCCCAGGGCGAATGGGTGAACAGCGTGAGCGAGCCGCGAACGTCATTAAAAGGCGTACTAAACGGCAAGAAAATTGATGCGGCCACCAACTTCTTCGGCGTCTCGACCCCGATTCAGGGTTCCTCGTTTAAAGTCGATTACGATCTTCACTGGCGCGACCTGCCGTGGAAGCCGGATGAGCAGAGTCTCAACGGAATTTTGCATACCCGTCTCGGCAAAGGCCAAATCGAGGAGTTAGGCACCGGTCACGCGGGTCAACTGTTGCGGCTGATGAGCTTTGACGCCCTGCTGCGCAAATTGCGGTTCGATTTCAGCGATACCTTTGGCGAAGGGTTCTACTTTGATTCCATCCGCAGTACGGCGTGGATCAAAGACGGCGTGCTCCACACTGACGATACGCTGGTGGATGGCCTTGAGGCGGATATCGCCATGAAAGGTTCGGTTGACCTGGCGCGCCGCAAACTCGATATGGAAGCGGTCGTCGCGCCAGAGATTTCCGCCACCGTCGGCGTCGCGACGGCGTTTGCGGTGAACCCGATTGTTGGTGCCGCCGTGTTCGCCGCCAGTAAAGTGCTGGGGCCGCTGTGGAGCAAAATCTCGGTGCTGCGTTACCACATTTCCGGCCCGCTCGATAAACCGCAAATTAATGAAGTATTGCGCCAGCCGCGAAGCGAAAAGGCGCAATAAATTGACGGCATGCATGAATTGCCGCAAGCTCCCTATCATGAATCACCCTATAGAGTAGCCAAACGATGAGTCTGAACCTGGTAACTGAGCAGTTGTTGTCTGCGAATGGCTTGAACCATCAAGATCTGTTTTCCATCCTCGGCCAACTGGCCGAGCGCCGTGTGGATTACGGTGATCTGTATTTCCAGTCGAGCTATCACGAATCCTGGGTACTGGAAGACCGCATCATCAAAGATGGCTCTTACAATATTGACCAGGGTGTGGGCGTACGCGCCGTCAGCGGCGAAAAGACCGGTTTTGCTTATGCGGACCAGGTTAGCCTGCTGGCACTGGAACAAAGCGCGCATGCGGCGCGTAGCATCGTCCGCGAGCAGGGCGATGGACGCGTGCAAACCCTTGGCGCAGTGGAACATAAGCCGCTGTATACCGCCCTCGATCCGCTGCAAAGCCTGACGCGGGAAGAGAAGCTCGACATCCTGAAACGCGTCGACGGCGTGGCCCGTGCGGCGGATGCGCGGGTACAGGAAGTGAGCGCCAGCCTGACCGGCGTTTATGAACTGATTCTGGTGGCCGCGACCGACGGCACCCTGGCGGCAGATGTGCGTCCGCTGGTGCGTCTGTCAGTGAGCGTGCAGGTTGAGCAGGACGGCAAGCGCGAGCGCGGTTCTGCAGGCGGCGGCGGCCGTTTCGGCTATGAATGGTTTATGGAAGAAGCCGATGGCGAAGTGCGTGCCGATGCCTGGGCGAAAGAAGCCGTGCGTATGGCGCTGGTGAATCTTTCCGCCGTCGCAGCTCCGGCGGGTACATTACCCGTGGTGCTGGGCGCGGGCTGGCCTGGCGTACTGCTGCATGAAGCGGTGGGACATGGTCTGGAAGGCGATTTCAACCGCCGCGGCACTTCGGTATTCAGCGGACAGATGGGACAACTTGTCGCTTCCGAGCTCTGTACCGTGGTGGATGACGGCACCATGGCGTCGCGTCGCGGATCGGTAGCGATTGATGATGAAGGTGTACCGGGCCAGTACAACGTGTTGATCGAGAACGGCATCCTGAAAGGCTATATGCAGGATAAGCTCAATGCGCGCCTGATGGGCGTTGCGCCAACGGGCAACGGTCGCCGTGAATCTTACGCGCACCTGCCGATGCCGCGTATGACCAACACCTATATGCTGGCGGGGAAATCCACACCGCAGGAAATCATCGAATCGGTGGAATACGGTATTTATGCGCCAAACTTTGGCGGCGGGCAGGTGGATATCACCTCCGGTAAATTTGTATTCTCGACGTCGGAAGCGTACCTGATTCAAAACGGAAAAGTGACGACGCCGGTAAAAGGCGCAACGCTGATCGGTTCCGGAATCGAAGCCATGCAGCAAATTTCCATGGTCGGCAACGATCTGAAGCTGGATAACGGCGTTGGCGTATGCGGTAAAGAAGGTCAAAGCCTGCCGGTTGGCGTCGGCCAGCCTACGCTGAAACTCGACAGCCTGACTGTAGGCGGCACCGCTTAATGGATCCACACCCTCTCTGTAAAGAGAGGGTTATCTTGCCTCTTTATTTCCCCGTCGCCTCTCCTGATAAAGATTCGCCACATCGGCAAAGTACTCCGTCAGTGAGTTAATGCACACCTGGACTTTCAACGGCAGCTTGTCCCGCTCGGTATACAGGGCGTAAACCGGACGTGGATCGGACTGATAGCGTGGAAACAGGATCTCCAGTTCACCCCGGTTGATCTCGTCGATCACCCACATCAGCGGCACGTAAGCGATCCCCGCGCCTTCAATCAGCCAGCGCGACAGCGTCATCGGATCGTTGGTGACGAATCGCCCCTGCGGGATCAGGCGGGTGGAAATGCCCTCCGGCGCGATAAGCTCGAACTCATTATCCGGACGGACGCTGTACTCCAGCCACGAGTGATTTCCAAGGTCAGAGGGCTTTTCCGGCGTGCCGTGCCGGGACAGATAACTTTTTGCTGCGCACACCACCATCGGCATCGCGCCGAGGCGTCTGGAGAACAGGCTCGAATCCTGAAGCGCGCCTACGCGAATCACCACATCCAGCCCATCGGCGATCAGATCGGGTGCCGGTATGCCGGTCACCAGATTGACGCTCAGCCCCGGGTATTCGCGCAACATCCTCGCGGTCATTCCTGCCAGGACATTTTGTGCCATAGTTGAAGAGCAGCCGATGCGCAGAGTGCCGATCGGCGTGTTGTTAAATGCGTAAAGCTGTTCGTGGACCGATTGCACCTCATGGAGCATTTTACGGCAGCCCTGGTAATAAATTTTTCCCGCTTCGGTCAGGCCAATGCTGCGTGTACTGCGGTTTAACAATTTGACCTGCAATTCATCTTCCAGCTTCGAAACGGTCTGGCTAATGGAAGACACGCTCATGTCTAACTGTTTAGCGGCGCGGGTAAAAGAGCCTTGTTCTACAACCCGCGCGAAAATCGACATACGTTTTAGTCGTTCCATTGTTCACTCTGAGTTAAAAGTGATTTAGATCACATATCATAGATGACTTATTATAATTACGTTAATATATTATTAACGAGATAACTAAATCGCACTCGTCCATAGTCATTCCTGACTTAGTGCTCGTGGTTATCCATCCCTAATTCGCCTGCACGCTAATCAAGGTTTGTATGAGTTTATTTCCGGTTATCGTGGTTTTCGGTCTCTCTTTTCCGCCGATATTCTTCGAACTCCTTTTGTCACTGGCGATTTTTTGGCTGGTGCGCCGTTTGCTGACCCCGACAGGGATCTATGACTTTGTCTGGCATCCGGCACTGTTTAATACCGCGCTGTATTGCTGCCTTTTCTATCTGATATCGCGCTTATTTGTTTGAGGTTGATGTGAAAGCACTTACAAGAAAAATATCCCGAACGGCGATCACGGTGGCGCTGGTGGCGCTGGCCTTTGTCGCCATTTTCCGCGCCTGGAGCTACTACACCGAATCGCCCTGGACGCGCGATGCGCGTTTCAGCGCAGATGTTGTGGCTATCGCGCCGGATGTCGCCGGGCTGATAACTCAGGTCAACGTTCACGATAACCAACTGGTCAAAAAGGGCCAGGTGCTTTTTACCATCGATCAACCGCGTTATCAAAAAGCGCTCGAAGAAGCCGAAGCGGACGTGGCTTACTATCAGGCGTTAGCCTCTGAAAAACGCCGCGAAGCCGGGCGCCGCAATAAGCTGGGCATCCAGGCGATGTCGCGTGAAGAGATCGATCAGTCCAATAACGTCCTGCAAACCGTACTGCATCAGATGGCAAGGGCGGAGGCCACGCGCGATCTGGCGAAGCTGGATTTAGAACGCACCGTTATCCGCGCCCCAGCGGACGGCTGGATCACCAACCTCAACGTGTATGCCGGGGAGTTTATTACCCGCGGGTCCACCGCCGTCGCGCTGGTCAAACAGCATTCGTTTTATGTGCTGGCCTATATGGAAGAGACCAAACTGGAAGGCGTGCGCCCGGGATTCCGCGCGGAAATCACCCCGCTTGGCAGCAACCGCGTCCTGCGCGGTACGGTTGATAGCGTGGCCGCGGGCGTCACCAACGCCAGCAGCAGTAATGACGGAAAAGGCATGGCGTCGGTGGATTCAAATCTGGAGTGGGTGCGTCTCGCCCAGCGAGTGCCGGTGCGCATTCGTCTTGATGAACAGACCGGCAATCTTTTCCCGGCAGGGACGACCGCAACCGTGGTGATCACCGGTGAAAAAGACCGGGATGATCGTAACGCGTCGCCGTTTAATCGTCTGATGCATCGCCTGCGGGAATTCGGTTAAACCCATGGGTATTTTTTCCATCGCGCCGCAGCATATTCGCTTTGCGCTAAAACTGGCTACGGCCATCGTACTGGCGCTGTTTATTGGTTTCCACTTTCAACTGGAAACCCCGCGCTGGGCGGTGTTGACCGCCGCAATTGTGGCGGCGGGCCCGGCTTTCGCTGCCGGTGGAGAGCCCTGGTCGGGGCGATCCGCTACCGCGGTATGCTGCGTATCGTCGGCACGTTTATCGGCAGCATCGCTGCGCTGGTTATTATTATCTCCATGATCCGCGCGCCCGTGGTCATGATCATGGTGTGTTGTATCTGGCCGGGTTTTGTACCTGGGTATCGTCGCTTGTTAAAGTCGAAAACTCGTACGCATGGGCCTGGCGGGATATACCGCGCTTATTATCGTCATCACCATCCAGCCTGAACCGCTGCTGACGCCGCAGTTTGCCGTGGAACGATGCAGTGAAATCGTTATCGGGATCTGTTGCGCCATTGCTGCCGACTTGCTGTTTTCGCCGCGCTCTATCAAACACGAAATCGACCGCGAACTCGATGCCCTGATCGTCGATCATTACCGGCTGATGCAACTGTGTATCGCCCATGCCGACAGCGAAGAAGTGGATAAAGCATGGGGTAACCTGGTGCGCCGCACCACGGCGCTGGAAGGGATGCGCAGTAACCTGAATATGGAGTCGTCGCGCTGGGCGCGCGCTAATCGCCGCCTTAAAGTCATCAATACGCTCTCGCTGACCTTAATCACCCAGTCCTGCGAAACCTGGTTGATTCAGAACACCCGGCCAGAAGCAGTTCCACCGGAATACCATACTTTCTTCAGCGAACCGGTAGAGACGGCGGCGGATGTTCATAAACGCCTGAAGTTTATCCGCCGCGCCCTCGCCTGGACCGGTGAACGCGATACGCCGGTCACTATTTACAGTTGGGTCGGCGCGGCGACGCGTTTTTTGCTGCTGAAGCGCGGTGTGATCGGCAATACCCGCATTAGCGCCGTCGAAGAAGGCATTCTGGATGGCGAAGTGGTGATTAACGCAGCCTCGGCGGAGCGCCACCACGCCATGATCAACTTCTGGCGCACCACGGTGTCATGCATGTTGGGGGCGCTGTTCTGGCTGTGGACCGGCTGGACATCCGGCAGCGGCGCGATGGTCATGATCGCTGTGGTGACGGCGCTGGCGATGCGCTTGCCGAATCCGCGCATGGTCTCGATCGATTTCCTGTTAGGGACGCTGGTCGCATTGCCGCTTGGGGCGTTTTATTTCCTGGTTGTCTTGCCCGCGACCCAGCAAAGCATGCTGTTGCTGTGCATCAGCCTGGCGCTGCTCGGGTTCTTTATCGGTATTGAAGTTCAAAAACGGCGGCTTGGCTCACTCGGCGCGCTTGCCAGTACCATCAATATTATCGTGCTGGATAACCCGATGACCTTCGAGTTCAACCGTTTTCTCGACAGCGCCCTGGGCCAGCTGGTGGGCTGCTTTCTGGCGATGATGGTGATCTTGCTGATCCGCGATAATTCGCAGGCGCAAACCGGGCGCACGCTGCTCAACCGGTTTATGCTGGCGGCGGTGTCGTCGATGACCACCAATAAAGCGCGTCGTAAGGAGAACCATCTCCCGGCGTTGTATCAGCAACTGTTTTTATTGCTCAATAAATTTCCGGGGGATATCGCTAAATTCCGCCTGGCGCTGAATCTGATCATCGCCCATCAGCGCCTTCGCGATGCGCCCATACCGGTGAATGATGATTTATCATCGTTTCACCGCCAGTTGCGGCGCACCGCCGACCGTGTGGTGTCTGCATCCAGCGATGACAAGCGCCATCAGGCTTTTACTCAACTGCTGGATGAACTGGATATCTATCAACAGAAGTTACAGGTCTGGGAAGCGCCATTGTCCGTCAGCGAGTCCGTTGCGCGCCTGACCGCCATGCTGCGTAAATATCAGCATGCCTGACAGATAATTGACGGGCATCGCACAGCCTGAAAAACCGACGCCGGGCGTCGGTTTTTTTGTAGCTATACTTAGCCGAGGTTCTAAAAAAGCACCATCCATCAGGAGGAAACGATGACAACGCAGGCACTCCAGGACAGTGAGTTATTCAAGACAGGGTATCTGGTTAATGGCGAATGGCGGCAGGCTGACGAGACGTTTGACGTGCTGAATCCGGCGACGGGCGAAGTCATTGCTAAGGTCGCGAAAGCGGGGAAAAAAGAGGCGCAGGCGGCCATCGCCGCGGCAAGCAATGCGTTTCCTGCCTGGCGTGAAAAAACCGCTAAAGAGCGCTCCACCTTGCTGTACCGCTGGTTCGAACTGATAAATGAAAATAAAAGCTGGCTGGCGCGGTTGATGACCCTTGAGCAGGGCAAACCGTTAAAAGAAGCAGAAGGGGAAGTGGATTACGCCGCGAGCTTTATCCAGTGGTTTGCTGAGGAAGCGAAACGGCTAACGGCGAAATTATTCCGCCCGTGAAACCGGGATCGCGCATTCTGGCGACCCGCGAGCCGATAGGCGTGGTCGCGGCTATTACACCCTGGAACTTCCCCATGGCGATGCTGACCCGCAAACCTTGGTCCGGCGCTGGCTGCGGGTTGCACCGGCGTGATCAAACCCGCGAATAACACGCCGCTGTGCGCGTTTGCACTGTTAGCACTGGCGAAGAAAGCGGCATTCCCGATGGCGTACTCAATGCGGTAGCAGGGAACACCTCTGAAATCAGCGATGCCATTATGGAAAGCCATGAGGTGCGCAAAATTTCCTTTACCGGTTCGACGGCGGTGGGCAAAACGCTGGTGCGTAACGCGGCAGAAACCATGAAGAAAGTTTCCATGGAACTGGGGGGAAATGCGCCTTACATCGTTTTTGATGATGCGGATATCGATGCGGCAGTAAAAGGCGCTCTCGCCAACAAATTCCGTAACGCCGGGCAGGTGTGCGTCAGCGTCAACCGCTTCTTTATTCAGGATGGCGTTTATGACCGCTTTGTTAACCAACTCGCCGAGGCGGTAAAACAGCTTAAAGTGGGCAACGGACTTGAAGAGGGCGTTGTTGTCGGGCCGCTGATTGAAAAAGCGGTGTGGATAAGGTTCGTGAACACGTTGACGATGCGGTCGCAAAAGGCGCGAAAGTGCTGGCGGGGGGTAAAGCGCACGATCTCGGCGGCAATTTCTGGCAGCCGACGGTGCTGGCTGACGTCACGGATGATATGAAACTGGCTCAGGAAGAGACGTTTGGTCCACTGGCGGCCTGCTTCCGCTTCACTACAGAAGATGAAGTGATTCAACGCGCCAACGACACGCCTTATGGACTGGCGGCTTATTTCTATACTCAGAATTTACAGCGGGTCTTTCGTGTCTCTTCCCGGCTGGAAAGCGGCATGATTGGCATTAATGAGTGCGCAGTTTCAACTGAACTTGGGCCGTTCGGCGGCGTTAAGGAGTCGGGCTTAGGTCGGGAAGGATCAGTGCTGGGGCTGGAAGAGTATCTGGAAGTGAAAACCCTGCACATCGGCGGATTGTAATGTTGGATGAGATCGGTTGGTGAATCGCCATGCACATCTATACCTTCGATTTTGATGAGATCATCGATCAGGCGGATTTTTATCGCGATTTTGCCCGCCAGTTTGGTTTGCCAAAACAGCAGGTGAATAATCTGGACAGTTTGTGGGACGTGGTGACGGAAGGCGGGGTGCCGTTGCCGCTCGAAATCGAATTTGTTCACTTATCGGAAGAAAATCGTCGGCGGTTTGGTGCACTGATTTTGCTGTTTGATGAAGCAGAAGAGGAGCTGGATGGGCAGCTCCGCTTCAATATTCGCCATTCTACATGACCGAAAAAAGCCCCAGGCGAACTGGGGCAAGCCGTCGGGCACGACGACGAGGTCTTACTTATACAGTTCTGCGGTGGCGTGCCAGGTGTCGCCAGTACGCGCTTCAATCACGCGGTATGCAGAGGCACCTTTCTCATCGGCTTTTTTGGCCAGCGCTTCACGCATATCCATCGGTGAGCTACCGTGCTGGGCAACAGAAACTGTACCCATGGATTGCAGGTTTTGAGCATCCTGCGCGTTAACTTGTTGTACTGCAGCATTCGCGCCGAAGGCCATAAGGGAAGCAAGACTCATTGCAGCAAGAGTAAGTTTGGTTTTCATAATATATTCCTCATTTGTGTTCTGCGGTCATCAGGGTTAACACGCTATTTTTCTGGCTCAACTACAGAAATCGGTTTTTTGTACAGGTGAACGGGATACAGGGTGTGCTTATTTATAGAGCTCAGCAGTGGCATGCCACTCGTCGCCCGTGTGCGCTTCAATGATGCGATAAGCGGAAGCGCCTTTTTCCTGCGCTTTCTGATCGATCATCTCACGCATATCCATCGGCGAACTGGTCACAGATGAAACGGACACAGTACCGATGGACTGGCGACCTTCAGCCTGTTGCGCGTTAATAGAGGTTGCAGCAAAAGCGCCAAAGGAGAGCATTGAAAGCAGACTTAATGTTGCTACGGTTGATTTGATTTTCATGATCGTTACCTCGTCGTATTCTTTTAATCTTTATCTTTGGGGTCTTATTTCGTGACCCTCATCACAAAATCAAGTATACACTAATAACGCGATTAATTAATACCACGCTAATTATTTACAATGAATGTTTGTTTTTACAAACACATTTTTTATTCCATTGCGTTATAAAAAGTTAACCTTTAGTGCTGTTTAAATTTAAAAATGAAGCTAAATCATGAGGATAGTCAAAATTGACTTTTTGTGCGGTTTAGCGAGGCTGTAAATAGGGCGTAATAAAGGTGGTAGAGGCGAAATGACTGGCGGGAAGTAAAAAGGCAGTGTTTAGTTACAGACCGCCGCGTATGCGGCGGTGGAAGATAAACCTTAAAGTTCCTGTTCGAACAGAACCAGGATAGCTTCGTAGAGCTCTTTTACTGAGAAATCTTTCGCCGGCGTGGTGAAGATGGTGTCATCACCCGCGATAGTGCCGAGGATACCTTCCGCCTTACCCAGGGAATCAAGCAGACGCGCGATGAGCTGTGCTGCGCCAGGACTGGTGTGGATAACCACCACGGCGTTATTGTAATCAATATCCAGCACTAAATTTTTCAGCGGGCTTGATGTCGTCGGCACGCCGAGTTCCGCTGGCAGGCAATACACCATTTCCATCTTGGCATTGCGCGTCCGCACTGCGCCGAACTTGGTCAGCATGCGGGACACTTTGGACTGGTTAATGTTTTCATAACCCTGTTCCTGCAAGGCCTGAACGATCTCACCCTGAGAGCTGAATTTCTCTTCTTTGAGTAATGCCTTGAAAGCTTTGATTAATTCTTCTTGTTTTGCCGAGCTGCGCATAAGTTACCTACAATCTGGCGAAAGAAACAACATTATTATGCATTTAAATGAATTTTTATGCAAACGTTCTGCCAAAAATGAGGCTGAAATAATGTTATGAAAGCGGCGGATTTTATCAAAATTTGTTATTGGTGAACATGCCTGCGTCACGACTCGAAAATAAGGCATAAAGTAAATCAAATGTTATGAAATTGATGTTGTTTTGATGATTGAAGAGGGTGTAATGTAACCGCCTGTTGATATGTTGCTCCGGTAGTGACCTGCGTCCTGGACGCTGTTTTTCCTGATTTGCGTGAGGTATGAATGCGAAAGAGCGAGCATGACCTCTCAATCTGAAGGTGAAAAGATTGTAATGACTTCCGCCCTGGATAATTATGGTCGCCATCAAAGGAGTAACGGCACTTTAATTGCAAATCATAATAAGGAGTTTAGGATGAAAGTTGCAGTCCTCGGCGCGGCAGGCGGTATCGGCCAGGCGCTAGCCCTTCTACTCAAGACCCAACTGCCTTCAGGTTCAGAACTCTCTCTTTACGACATCGCTCCGGTCACCCCGGGAGTAGCGGTCGATTTAAGCCACATCCCTACCGCTGTGAAGATCAAGGGTTTCTCCGGTGAAGACGCTACCCCGGCGCTGGAAGGCGCGGACGTGGTACTGATTTCCGCAGGTGTGGCGCGTAAACCGGGTATGGATCGCTCTGACCTGTTCAACGTTAACGCAGGTATCGTGAAAAACCTGGTGCAGCAGATTGCCACCACCTGTCCGAAAGCCTGTATCGGCATCATTACTAACCCGGTTAACACCACCGTCGCTATCGCTGCGGAAGTGCTGAAAAAAGCGGGCGTTTACGACAAGAACAAACTGTTTGGCGTGACCACGCTGGACATCATCCGTTCCAACACCTTCGTTGCGGAACTGAAAGGCAAGCAGCCGACCGAGATTGAAGTTCCGGTTATCGGCGGCCACTCTGGCGTGACCATTCTGCCGCTGCTGTCCCAAATCCCGGGCGTGAGTTTCTCCGACCAGGAAGTGGCTGACCTGACCAAAACGCATCCAGAATGCGGGCACTGAAGTGGTAGAAGCCAAAGCGGGTGGCGGATCGGCGACCCTGTCTATGGGCCAGGCCGCTGCACGTTTCGGTCTGTCACTGGTTCGCGCAATGCAGGGCGAGCAAGGCGTAGTGGAATGCGCGTATGTGGAAGGCGACGGTGAACATGCCCGTTTCTTCTCCCAACCGCTGCTGCTGGGCAAAAACGGCATTGAAGAGCGTAAAAGCATCGGTACGCTCAGCGCGTTTGAACAGCAGGCGCTGGAAGGCATGCTGGATACCCTGAAAAAAGACATTACTCTCGGCGAAGAGTTCGTTAATAAGTAAGCGTCGCGGGAAAGATAATCAAAACCGGAACAGACGTTCCGGTTTTTTTTCGTCTGTTAATTGGTGAAAGGATATTCCTGAACGGTGACCTGCAACGTCAGTTTCTTATCATCGCGCATGACCACAACCGGGATGACGGAGCCCGGGCGAATTTCCGCCACCTGGTCCATCGTTTCCAGCGCGGAGAGCGCCGGTTTATTGTTCACCGAAACAATCACGTCATTCACCTGAATGCCGGCGTGCGCCGCCGGTCCGTCCGGCGTGACTTCATTCACGATAATGCCCTGGATTTGATCAATACCCGTCACCGGGCCGTGCATCGGCGAAATTTCCCGTCCGCCGATACCGATATAGCCACGAATTACCCGCCCGTCACGGATTAGCTTATCCATGATTTTGGTAGCGAGCTGCGTAGGAATCGCAAAGCCAATCCCTTCCGGCGTTTCGCCATCGTTGCTCTTGTCAAAAGAGAGGGTGTTAATGCCCATCAGCTCGCCCAGCGAATTCACCAGCGCGCCGCCGGAGTTGCCGTGGTTGATGGAGGCATCGGTTTGCAGAAAGCTTTGCCGGCCGGACGGGTTGAGGCCGATACGCCCGGTGGCGCTGATAATACCCTGCGTGATGGTCTGCCCAAGGTTGTAGGGGTTGCCGATCGCCATAACCACATCACCGATGTGCGGCATACGTTTACCATTGATCGGGATGGTGGGCAGCGCCGTGGCGTTAATCTTTAATACCGCCAAATCGGTCAGACCGTCGGAGCCGACCAGTAGCGCTTCAAAGACGCGTCCATCCTGCAAGGCAACGATGATCTGGTCTGCATCATTAATGACGTGTTTGTTGGTCAGGATATACCCGCGTTGGTCCATGATAACGCCGGAACCCAGCGTGCGGATTTCTAACTGATTGCGACCGCCGTTACTGACGCCGCGGTTATAGACATTGACCACCGCAGGCGCAGCGCGGCGCACCGCTGAGTTATAGCTGAGCGGCGTGTCATCTGCGCTGTTGTACGCAGGGGTCGATTCGGCGCTGTTTTTTCGCAAAGACGGCATCAGCGCCAACAGAATTGCCGCGACAATCAGTCCGAAAAAGACGGGCCGTAAAAGCTTCAGAAACATGGATAAACGTTAGTTAGCAGGAAGACCGGGGCAGCATATCATGAGATTAACGGACATCACACGCGCCCGTGTGATGTCCGTGAGCAAAACCGTTAGCGCATCAACAGATACAGGCTGTCATTGCCACGCATAATGTGCAGAGCAACCACTGACGGCTTCGATTCCATGAGTTTACGTATTTCCGCGATGGTGCTGACGCGCTCGCGGTTAACGCCAATGATCACGTCGTCTTTATGCAGGCCAGCCTGTGCCGCTGCACTGCCTTTCTCGACGCTCTCAATGGTCACGCCTTTGGTACCGTCTTTAAGCTGGCCATCGCTCAACGTTGCGCCCTGGAGCGCCGGAATAATCATCTCCGCGCTGGCGGACGACGAAGTGCTTTATCCAGCGTGACGTTGACGTCAAGCGGCTTGCCGTCACGCAGTAACCCCAGTCTCACCGTGGTGCCCGGTGCAGTGGTGGCGATACGCGAACGTAGCTCGGCAAAGCTGTTCAGGGTTTTGCCGTTGAGGCTGGTGATCACGTCCCCGGATTTAATCCCGGCTTTCGCCGATCCGGAATTAGGTAGCACTTCGCTGACGAAGGCGCCGCGCTGGACGTTGAGATTAAAGGCCTTCGCCAGATCCGCGCTCATCTCAGTGCCTTTAATGGCCTAACAGGCCGCGTTTGATCTCGCCGGACTGAATCAGCTGATTCGCCAGGGTTTGCGCCATGTTGCTGGGGATCGCGAAGCCGATGCCGACGCTGCCGCCGCCCGGCGCGAGAATGGCAGTGTTAATCCCGATGAGCTCGCCGTTAAGGTTCAGCAGCGCGCCGCCGGAGTTGCCGCGGTTGATGGAGGCGTCAGTCTGGATAAAGTTTTCCAGCCCTTCCAGATTCAGCCCGCTGCGGCCCAGCGCGGAAACGATACCTGAGGTCGCGGTTTGCCCAAGGCCGAATGGGTTGCCTACCGCCACGGCGAAATCGCCGACGCGCAGGGTATCGGAATCCGCGACCTTAATTTGGGTCAGGTTAGTGGCATTCTGAAGTTGCAGCAGCGCGATATCGCTTTGATCGTCGCCGCCAATCAGTTTGGCGTCGAACTCGCGTCCATCATTCAACTGAACGCTAATTTTCTGCGCCTGGTTAATCACATGATTATTGGTCAGCACATAGCCTTTGGCCGCATCAATGATCACGCCGGAACCCAGCCCTTCAAACGGCTGTGCGGCTGGTCGGGCATTTCTTCACCGAAAAATTTCTTTAGCTCTTCCGGCACTTTCTGGCTCTGTGTAGCGGTGCCTTCAACCTGCACGCTCACCACGGCAGGCAGCACTTTCTCCAGCATCGGCGCCAGGCTGGGTATGGCTGCCTGGCCCGGCACCTGGGAGGGGATCGCCGCCGCCACCTGACTCGGTGTCGACAGGGATAATCCGACACTTAACGCTAACGCACTCAACAACAGGGTTTGTTTTTTCATGAATGCTCGCTCTCGCAACCTGGAATAAGAAATGTCACCCAAAACGTGTCGATGTTATTGAATTCCCGAACGGGTAACAATGGAGACGGTATCTTTTACTATACGTCAGACGCAAAAAAACAGGACGCGAATATCGCGCCCTGAGAAAAAAATGATCGGTATGAATTAATCGCGTTTTGCGCCGTTGCGCAGAAGGCCTGACGCGCCTTCGGAATAGTCGCGCGGCATCTGCACCGGCGCCTGATCGTTGCCCGCTTCGGATTCCGCCAGACGGTTGCGGAAAGGATTGGACTCCGCAGACATCTCCGGCAGCAGGCTGCTGGAGCTTTTGGCCATATGTTGATACAGCTGGCGATAATCATGGGCCATATTGTCCAGCAGCTCAGCGCTGCGGGCGAAATGGCTCACCAGCTCCTCACGGTACTCTTCAAGTTCCGCTTTGTTTTTTTCCAGTTCGTACTGCAGGGCCTGTTGCTGACGTAATTTGCGATTACCAAAGCGCATTGCGACGGCACCGACGATGATACCGACGACTAACCCAATTAGCGCGTATTCCCAGGTCATGAACATCTCCCGTTGTATTGTGTTTCCGTAGGGTAAGAATAGAGAGGACTGACTTACCTTCGCCCAATAATGCCACTATAACCGCTAAAGGCGCAGAAGTGGAATCCTGCAGGCGCATCGCGTAGTGTAGTACGGCCTTTTTTTCGCCAGTCGTGATCTACGGCAAACCGATTCTCAAGGAATAACAACAACATCATGCAAAACCTTTCCCCCACATCGCGTTATCTCCAGGCACTTCAGGATAAATCCCATCAACCAGACGACGTTCAACGCGAGGCGGTAAACCGTCTTGAAGCTATTTACCAGGCGTTGACGGCGAAGCGCGACGAACCGCCGCAGGAGCAAGGGCTTAAAGCCGCATTCACTAAATTACTGGGTAAACGTCCGAGCGCGCCGTCCACGCCGGTGCGCGGCCTTTATATGTGGGGCGGCGTCGGGCGCGGAAAAAACCTGGCTGATGGATCTGTTTTATCAAAGCCTGCCGGGGGAGCGTAAACAGCGGCTCCATTTTCACCGTTTTATGCTGCACGTGCATGAAGAGTTGGGCCAGTTGCAGGGGCAAACCGATCCCCTGGAAATCATTGCCGATCGGTTTAAAGCTAAAACGGATGTGCTGTGCTTTGATGAATTTTTTGTCTCCGACATCACCGACGCGATGCTGCTGGGCGGGTTAATGAAGGCGTTATTCAGCCGGGGGATCACGCTGGTGGCGACGTCGAATATTCCGCCTGACGAGCTGTATCGCAACGGCCTGCAGCGCACCCGCTTTTTGCCGGCGATTGAGGCGATCAAACATTATTGCGATGTCATGAATGTCGATGCGGGCATTGATTATCGCCTGCGCACGCTGACTCAGGCGCATTTGTGGCTGTCGCCGCTCAATGAGGAGACGCGTCAGCAGATGGACGCGCTGTGGCGCGCGCTTGCGGGCGGATCGCGTGAAAACGCCCCAACGCTTGAGATCAACCATCGCCCTTTAGCCACGCTGGGCGTGGAAAACCAAACCCTGGCGGTAAGCTTCAGCACGCTGTGCGTCGACGCGCGCAGCCAGCATGACTACATCGAACTGTCGCGCCAGTTCCACACCGTGATGCTTCATGACGTGGCGGTGATGACGAAACTGAACGAAAACGAAGCGCGACGGTTTATCGCGCTGGTGGACGAGTTTTACGAGCGCCGCGTCAAGCTGGTGGTCACCGCCGCTGCGCCGATGTTTGAAATCTATGCTGGCGAACAGTTGAAATTTGAGTTTCAACGATGCCTGTCGCGCTTGCAGGAAATGCAGAGCGAAGAGTACCTCCGCAGCGAGCATATGCCTTAACGTCACGGCGCGGCGCAGGGGAGAAATACTGCGTTTGTTCACAAAAAGTGGTCGATCTTTGAGGTCGACTTCTCTATAATCCTGCGACCCCACGTTACAAGAAAGTTTTTTTCCCAAAACTTTTTGTGTGCTGGCATTTGCTATTCGAAGGGGTAGGTTTGCCGGACTTTGTCGCGTGAACCTCAACTGACTAAACGTTTGGGTGTTCACCAACGTGTAACTTATTATTTGGGTAAGCTTTTAATGAAAACTTTTACAGCTAAACCAGAAACCGTAAAACGCGACTGGTATGTTGTTGACGCGACCGGTAAAACTCTGGGCCGTCTGGCTACTGAACTGGCTCGTCGCCTGCGCGGTAAGCATAAAGCGGAATACACTCCGCACGTCGATACCGGTGACTACATCATCGTTCTGAACGCAGAAAAAGTTGCTGTAACCGGCAACAAGCGTTCTGACAAAATGTACTATCACCACACCGGCCACATCGGTGGTATCAAAGAAGCGACCTTTGAAGAGATGATTGCCCGCCGTCCTGAGCGTGTGATTGAAATCGCGGTTAAAGGCATGTTGCCAAAAGGCCCGCTGGGTCGTGCTATGTACCGTAAACTGAAAGTTTACGCGGGTAACGAGCACAACCACGCGGCACAGCAACCGCAAGTTCTGGACATCTAATCGGGATTATAGGCAATGGCTGAAAATCAATACTACGGCACTGGTCGCCGCAAAAGTTCCGCTGCTCGTGTTTTCATCAAACCGGGGTAACGGCAAAATCGTTATCAACCAACGTTCTCTGGAACAGTACTTCGGTCGTGAAACTGCCCGCATGGTAGTTCGTCAGCCGCTGGAACTGGTCGACATGGTTGAGAAACTGGATCTGTACATCACTGTTAAAGGTGGTGGTATCTCTGGTCAGGCTGGTGCGATCCGTCACGGTATCACCCGCGCTCTGATGGAGTACGATGAGTCTCTGCGTTCTGAACTGCGTAAAGCTGGCTTCGTTACTCGTGACGCTCGTCAGGTTGAACGTAAGAAAGTCGGCCTGCGTAAAGCACGTCGTCGTCCGCAGTACTCCAAACGTTAATTCTTTTCTGCTTGCAGAATCGAATGGCGAAAAACCCGGTCTTTGTGCCGGGTTTTTTTATGGCTCTTCTCCTGGAAAACGCCTAAATAGCTGGTACAGCGTTACTTTTAAGGCAAATCCCGTATCCCCTCACCACAAAGCCCTTAAAATCTGGTAAACTATCATCCAATTTTCTGCCCAAATGCTGGTAACTGTTCACATTTTGGTCTGGGCACTGGCTACGATGTCAGTTCGGCAGGGAAGGGTAACCCATAAAGGCTGGCCGTCGTTGCGGCTGGTAGCAGTATTTTTCTGAATATACCTGGAGGTTTTCATGGCTGTCGCTGCCAACAAACGTTCGGTAATGACGCTGTTTTCTGGTCCTACTGATATCTATAGCCATCAGGTTCGTATCGTCCTGGCAGAGAAGGGTGTCAGTTTTGAAATTGAGCATGTGGACGCTGACAACGTTCCACAGGATCTGATTGACCTCAACCCGAATCAAAGCGTTCCGACCCTGGTAGACCGTGAACTGACGTTGTGGGAATCCCGCATCATCATGGAATACCTTGATGAGCGTTTCCCCCATCCTCCGCTGATGCCGGTTTATCCGGTTGCACGCGGTGAAAGCCGTCTCTACATGCATCGTATCGAAAAAGACTGGTATAGCCTGATGAATGTAGTGGTCAACGGTTCCGCTCAGGAAGCGGATGCAGCGCGTAAACAGCTGCGCGAAGAGCTGCTGGCTATCGCCCCGGTATTTGGCCAAAAGCCTTATTTCCTGAGTGATGAATTTAGCCTGGTGGATTGCTACCTCGCTCCGCTGTTGTGGCGTTTGCCGCAGTTGGGGATTGAACTGATTGGCGCGGGCTCAAAAGAGCTGAAAGGTTATATGACCCGCGTATTTGAACGTGACTCCTTCCTCGCTTCCCTGACGGAAGCCGAGCGCGAAATGCGTCTGCAAACCCGGGGCTAAACCGAATGGATATGTCGCAACTTTCTCCACGTCGTCCGTATCTGCTGCGAGCCTTCTATGAATGGCTGCTGGATAACCAGCTTACGCCGCACCTGGTCGTGGATGTCACGTTGCCGGGCGTTAATGTGCCGATGGAATACGCGCGTGACGGGCAAATTGTATTAAATATCGCGCCGCGCGCGGTGGGTAACCTGGAACTGGCCAATGACGAAGTGCGTTTTAACGCGCGTTTCGGCGGCGTCCCGCGCCAGGTTTATGTTCCGCTGGCTGCGGTGTTAGCCATTTACGCCCGTGAAAACGGCGCGGGCACCATGTTTGAGCCGGAAGCTGCGTACGATGAAGAAGTTTCCAGCCTCAACGATGATGATTCAGGCCTCACGGAAAATGACACCGTGATGTCGGTCATCGATGGTGATAAGCCCGATCATGAGGACGATTCACCGGATGACGATCCGCCGCCGCGTGGTGGCCGTCCGGCGCTGCGTGTCGTGAAGTAACAGGTGTGAAATAAAAAAAGCCGGGGCAAAAACCCTGGCTTTTTTTATGCAAGCGTATCTGGCTTACTGCTGTTCTTCAGCCAGTTCCCGCAGATACTGGAAAATCAGGCGCGCAGATTTCGGCGCTTTATTGCCTTCTTTTTCTTTCTTCGCGTTGCGGATAAGCGAACGCAGCTGCTGGCGATCCGCCTGCGGCCACAGTTTCAATACCTCCGGCACCGCATCATCGCCTTCCTCAATCAGTCGATCGCGTAGCGCTTCCAGCTTATGGAACAGCGCAACCTGTTGGTTGTGGCGGTTTTTGAGCTTATCAAGCGCCTGACGAATAGGATCGACATCGCGGTTACGCAACATTTTTCCGATCAGTTGAAGCTGGCGGCGACGGCCTTCTTTCTTGATTTTCTGCGCCAGTTCAATCGCGGCGCGCAGTTCTTCATCCAGAGGGATTTTATCCAGCGCATTTTTACCCAGCTCGACCATCTCAAGGCCGAGGCGCTTTAACTCTTCGGCGTCGCGTTTGATCTCACTTTTACTGACCCAGATAATCTCATCATCATCGTCTTCGTTTTGATCATCGGGCACGTCGTCGAGCCAGTCTTCGGGCTGCTTTGTCATTTCAGGCTCCTTAAAAAAAGAGGCTAATACTATCAGTAATGGCGCGCACTGCGAAATGGTTCTCTGTTAGACTCACTTAAGACGTTTCGAATTATCACCTTACATTATGGCACTCGCGATGAAAGTAATCACACAAGTTGAAGCGCAGCGCAAAACGCTGGAACAGGCGGTCTCTCAGGCGCTGGAGCTCGCTGCCGGTAAAGCCGACGGTGCGGAAGTGGCAGTCAGTAAAACCACCGGCATCAGCGTCAGCACCCGCTACGGTGAAGTGGAAAACGTAGAGTTCAACAGCGATGGCGCGCTGGGCATTACGGTTTACCATCAGAACCGTAAAGGCAGCGCCTCATCGACCGATTTAAGCCCGGACGCGATTGCCCGTACCGTGCAGGCCGCGCTGGATATCGCTCGCTACACCTCGCCCGATCCGTGTGCGGGCGTGGCAGATAAAGAACTGCTGGCGTTTGACGCCCCCGATCTGGATCTTTTCCATCCGGCAGAAGTGGACGCCGATCGCGCCATCGAACTGGCGGCGCGTGCCGAAGAGGTGGCGCTGAAAGCCGATAAGCGGATCACTAACACCGAAGGCGGCAGCTTTAACAGCCATTACGGCATTAAAGTGTTCGGCAACAGCCATGGCATGCTGCAGAGCTACTGTTCAACGCGCCACTCCCTTTCAAGCTGTGTGATCGCGGAACAGGACGGCGATATGGAGCGCGACTATGCCTATACCATCGGTCGTGCGATAGAAGACTTACGTTCACCGGAGTGGGTAGGCGAAGAGTGCGCCCAGCGCGTCCTGTCGCGCCTGGCACCGCGTAAGCTCTCTACTATGAAGGCACCGGTGATTTTCGCCCGTGAAGTGGCGACTGGCCTGTTTGGTCATCTGGTTGGCGCGATTGCGGGCGGCGCGGTATACCGCAAATCGACCTTCCTGCTGGATTCGCTGGGCAAACAGATCCTGCCGGAGTGGCTCACCATTGAAGAGCACCCGCACTTGTTGAAAGGCCTGGCCTCCACGCCGTTCGACAGCGAAGGGGTCCGCACCGAGCGTCGCGATATCGTCAAAGATGGCGTACTGCAACAGTGGCTGTTGACCAACTACTCTGCGCGCAAACTGGGTTTGACCAGCACCGGACACGCGGGCGGCATCCATAACTGGCGCATTAACGGGCGTGGTTTAGGCTTCGATGCCTTGCTGAAAGAGATGGGCACTGGCCTTGTGGTGACTGAACTCATGGGGCAGGGCGTAAGCGGGATCACCGGCGATTACTCGCGTGGCGCGGCGGGATTCTGGGTGGAAAATGGCGTGATCCAGTATCCGGTTAGCGAAATCACCATTGCCGGTAACCTTAAAGACATGTGGCGTAACATCGTCACCATCGGCGACGATATCGAAACGCGCAGCAATATTCAGTGTGGTTCGGTGTTACTGCCAGAGATGAAAATCGCCGGTCAGTAAATCTATTAAAGGCGCGAGGTATCGCGCTTTTTTTTCCCGTTTATACTTCATTCTGCGGGTGCGTTGACCTCTCCACGCGAGGCCAGTATTTGCGTGTGCCACGTTCAGAGGCCGTAGCTGCAACGCGAATTATTCAGGGTATACAACAACAAGAAGGTGACCTCATGCGTAAGCAACTGATTGCAATGTTGGCCGTGTCGTCTGTGTTATTCAGTGGCGTCAGTCTGGCGAAGGATCTGGAAGATGATATGGATATCCTTAACGACAATCTCAAAATCGTCCAAAAAACCGATGATGCCGGGGAGATGAAAAACGCACTGACCGAAATGCGCGCCGCTGCGCTGGATGCACAAAAAGGCACGCCGCCGAAGCTGGAAAACAAAGCCCCGGACAGTCCTGAAATGAAGGATTTCCGTCACGGATTACAGACGCTGGTCGGTCAAATCGACGGGGCGCTGAAGCTGGCGAATGAGGGAAAAATCAAAGAAGCGAAGGCGGCAGCGGAAGATTTTAAAACCACCCGCAACACCTATCACAAAAAGTACCGTTAATAGCTTAGTGAAAAGTGGGAGCCGCCTGGCTCCCGCTTTACCCTCACCCTTCCATAAGCAAATCCAATACCTGTCACATTTTTGAGCTTTCACCCGCAGAAGGAATGAAGGCTTAGCGGATGCCGTTGGCTTGTTTCTCGCGATAATCCTCACACATTCCCGACGATAAATCGCCAATCCCGCCTTTTATGTGGAACAGATCACTCCTGCCACTGGCCTTTCCACTTCGAAGTGGAAAACAACTCGCTACAAACTTTTAACCTCTGTCGTTACTTTTACTCCAGAACCATTAACGGAGTCACGCCAGTGAATAACGGAGCAGTCAGTCATGATGGGGGGAGAGCAGGCGACGCAGATAGACCATCTTGCCGAACGCATGCTGGCGCAGGTGTATGCCTTACTGCACCGCCATCACGTCATTCCCAATGCGGTACAGGAACAAATGCTGACGTCACACGTCCGCGCAATGGCGCACCGGTCAGTCACCGGCGAGCCGTTGCCGGAAGTGGATGCCAGCTTGTTTGACGAAATTTCAGCTGAATCAATGGCGCTTGCCCGTGAAGTCGTCGCCAAATTTGGCAACCTTCCCGATGAAGAAGCCTGGCTGTTGTCAGTGCACTTCGAAGTCGCGAAAGAAAACCTTTAAGGAGCAAACATGGAACAGATAACAGTGGTGATTGGCGATCGTCTGGGGAAAGGCCAGAAAGTAGCGGCTGGCGTGGAGAAAGCCGGTGGTCGGGCAGTCGTCGTACCTGGCGTGGCGGCAGACATGAAGCTGGGCGACGTCATGAAAGCAGAAAATGCCACCTTTGGCATTTCGTTCTGTGGCAGCGGCGGCGCGGGCGCGATCACTGCGCAAACCAAGTATGGCTACAAAGCCAAATACGGTATGCGCTCGGTGGAGGAAGGCGTGACCGCCATCAACGAAGGCTGCAACGTGCTGGGATTCGGCTTTATGGATAAAGAAGAGCTGGGCGAGCGTCTGGTACAGGCATGGCAGAAGAAACACGGCGCTTAAGCATGAAAGAACAATTCACCACCACGGTGAGAGTATCCGGTAAAGGCGACGCCAAAGCGCGTGCCTTTGCCGACGCCCTGAACCATGTTCAGGCCTCGGTGATGAAGGCATCGCCGCATATCTTACTGCGTATTGAGCCACAGGATGTGCAGGTTGTTCATGCGCGTGAAACGGTGCGTAAAGAAGCCTTTCTGTTCTTCTTTTTGCGCCGGGAAAGACGCACCTACAGCGTGGAGCTGGATGTGACCGTCAACGTGACAGCCATCAATCTCGATAAGGTGGATTTCGTCACGCAACGCTGATTCTCACTAAAAGGGCAGACGAATGTTCCTGATAATATTAATAAAATCGCTCATTATCGGCGGCCTGGTTGGCGTCGGTGTGGGCGCCGGGGCTGCACGCATGTTTCATGCGCCTACCACACAGGGTATGGGCGCGTTTCGTACTTTGGGCGAGCTGAACTCCTGTGAAGGGGATCCGGCCTCTCACTTCTCCTTTGGTCTTGGGTTCTTCTTCAACGCATGGGCGTCGTCCGTTGCGGCAGGATCGTTCACCCAGGACGTCGATCACCGCATCATCCCCAACTGGGGCGCCGCAGCGCTGATGGTAAAAAATCGCAACGTCGGTGAGACCCTGCACGATCCGAAAAAAATGGCGATCGCCTGCGGCGTCATCGGCATGATCGTTGTGACCTTTCTGAACCTCACCGCGTCTTCTGTTCCCGAAGCGTTACAGGTTACCGCCGTCAAAGTGTTGGTCCCGGCAGCTAACCTGTTGGTGAATACCGTGATGCCGGTAATTTTCTGGCTGGCGGCGATTGATGCGGGCAAGAAATCCGGCTTTTGGGCGACCGTCTTCGGTGGCGCAGCGCAGCTGATAATGGGTAATGCCGTGCCGGGGTTGGTATTAGGCATCCTGATTGGTAAAGGCGTCGAAGAGAGCGGCTGGAACCATGTTACCAAAGTGATGATGGTGGCGATTGTCCTGCTGTTCGTACTGAGCGGCTTCTTCCGTGGTTTCGACATGAAGATGATCGAATCCTTCAATATGACCGTGCCGAACTGGCTCGAACTGATCCACAACTCGCTGAGCGGCAAATAACGGAGGCACCATGGAAGAGAATAAAGGTTTTTGGTATGCCGACTGGTCCTTCCCGATCTTTGTTGGCCTATTGTCATCCGGGGTGTTTGCCGGGACACACATGTACTATCTGTACGGCATCGGCGCCTTTAACGAAGTGGCTTTCGTGGCAATGCTGAAAGCAGGCATTGATACCGGTGTTTATGGCGCGGTAGCGGCGTTTGGCGCCAGTTTCCTGTTTGCCCGCATTATTGAAGGTTCCCTGGTGGGGATCCTGGATATCGGCGGCGCAATCCAGACCGGTGTCGGTCTGGGCGTTCCGGCGCTGCTGCTGGGCGCAGGTTTCGTATTCCCGGTAGCGAACTTTGCCGCATCGCTGGTCACGGGACTGGTGATTGGTCTGGCGATTGGTTACATCATCATCCTGGCCCGTAAGTTCACCATCAACCAGAGCGATTCCACCTACGGGGCGGACGTCATGATGGGAGCCGGTAACGCTTCTGGTCGCTTCCTCGGACCGCTAATCATCCTGAGCGCCATGACCGCCTCCATTCCTATTGGCATCGGTTCACTGGCGGGCGCGCTGCTGTTTTATCTCTGGCAGAAGCCGATTACCGGCGGCGCAATCCTCGGCGCGATGATATTAGGTTCGCTGTTCCCGATTGCCATTAGTTAACAGCAACAGGTATACCCGGGCGGGCACGTGATTGCCCGCCTGGCGAGGAGAAAGACATGTTTGATTTACTCCTGCGCCGTGCGCGTCTGGTTGACGATACGGTTAGCGATATTGCCATCAGGGATGGGAAAATCGCCGCGCTGGGCGACATTCATGGTCCGGCCACGAAAACGGTCGATTTGCGTGGCGAGTGCTACGTCAGCGCGGGCTGGATTGATTCCCACGTTCATTGCTATCCGAAATCGCCCATTTATCACGATGAACCGGACAGTATCGGTATCGCCACTGGCGTAACCACCGTAATCGATGCCGGCAGTACGGGTGCTGATGATATTGACGATTTCTATACCATTACCCGCCACGCCGCCACGGAGGTTTACGCCCTGCTTAACATTTCCCGCGTGGGTCTCATTGCCCAGAACGAACTGGCGAATATGGCAAATATTGATGGCGAGGCGGTAAAACAGGCGGTTAAACGCCATCCCGATTTTATTGTCGGTCTGAAAGCCCGCATGAGCAGTAGCGTAGTAGGTGAAAACGGTATTACGCCCCTGGAGCGAGCCAAAGCGATGCAGCAGGAAAACGGCAACTTGCCGCTGATGGTGCATATCGGCAATAACCCGCCGGATCTGGACGACATTGCTGAGCGCCTGAGCTGTGGCGACATCATTACCCACTGCTATAACGGAAAACCCAACCGGATCCTGACGCCGGGCGGTGAGCTGCGCGCTTCGGTGACCAGAGCTATCCAGCGTGGCGTGCACCTTGACGTCGGTCATGGTACTGCCAGCCTCAGCTTTGCCGTGGCGAAGCGTGCGATTAGCCTGGGCGTTCTGCCTCATACCATTAGCTCGGATATCTACTGTCGCAATCGTATTAAGGGGCCGGTGTATTCACTGGCAAATGTGATGTCGAAATTTCTCGCCATCGGCATGTCGCTGCCGCAAGTCATTGACTGCGTAACGGCCAACGCCGCCGATGCCCTGAATTTGAAAACCAAAGGCCGTCTTCAGCCAGGCCTGGATGCGGATTTAACCCTGTTTACGCTCAGACGTCAGCCGACGCTGCTGATGGATGCAGAAAACGACAGCTTACAGGCTGATGTCATGCTGGTGCCGCTTGCAGCGGTGCGCGCAGGCAAGGGTTACATGACTAAACAAGGGAGCGCGGAACATGCCGTCTATTTTTGAAAAATACCATTTAAAGCAGGTGATAAATACCTCAGGCCGCATGACCGCGCTGGGTGTATCAACGCCGCGACCGGAGGTCGTGGATGCCGCGATGGCAGGAATGAATCAGTATTTCGAAATGAAAGATCTGGTGAACAAGACCGGAGAATACATCGCAAAACTGCTTGATGTGGAAGGCGCAACCGTTGTGTCCTGCGCCTCTGCGGGGATCGCTCAGTCCGTGGCGGCGGTACTGGTTCAGGATAGCGACTGGCTGCTGGAAAACCTGCATGTTACCCCCGTTGAGAATAACGAAATCGTGCTGCCGAAAGGCCATAACGTCAACTTTGGCGCACCGGTCGGTACGATGGTGGCGCTGGGTGGCGGCAAACTGGTCGAAGCGGGTTATGCCAACGAATGTTCTGCTGCGCAACTGGCAGCCGCCATTACGCCGCGTACGGCGGCGATCCTCTACATCAAATCCCACCATTGTGTGCAGAAAAGTATGCTCAGCGTCGAGCAGGCGGTGGTCGTCGCGCGCAAACACAACCTGCCGCTGATCGTCGACGCGGCGGCGGAAGAAGATTTGCAATGTTACTACCGCGCCGGGGCCGATTTGGTGATTTACAGCGGCGCGAAAGCCATTGAAGGGCCGACCAGCGGACTGGTGATTGGCAAAACGCAGTACGTGGAGTGGGTGAAACGCCAGACGGCGGGGATCGGTCGCGCAATGAAGGTCGGCAAAGAGGGCATTCTGGGCCTGACCTGTGCCATTGAACTCTATCTGCACGCGCAAAAAGAGAGCGGGGCGGAGATGGTAGAAAAAATGACGCCCTTTATCAACGCGCTGAATACGCTTAACGGCGTGAGTGCCCGCGTGGTGTGGGACAGCGCCGGACGTGATATCGCTCGTACCGAAATCACGTTTGATGAAGCCGTCACCGGCATTGCTACCGGCGAGCTGGTGGAGGCACTGAAGCAGGGCGAGTATGCCATCTACTTCCGTGGCTACAAAGCTAACGAAGGCATTATCGAAGCCGATGTGCGAAGCGTGGATCGCGCGCAGTTGGACATTGTCGCGCGTCGCATCGCTGACGTGATAAATCAGGAGAAATCAGCATGAAACTGACTCCAAATTTTTACCGCGATCGCGTCTGCCTGAACGTACTGGCAGGTTCGAAACAGAATGCCCGCGAAATTTATGACGCGGCGGAAGGGCATGTGCTGGTGGGCGTACTATCCAAAAACTACCCGGACGTTAGCAGTGCGGTGGCGGATATGCGTGAATACGCGGCGCTTATCGACAACGCGCTGTCGGTTGGCCTCGGCGCAGGGGATCCGAACCAGTCGGCAATGGTGAGTGAAATCGCCCGTCAGGTACAGCCGCAACACGTTAACCAGGTGTTTACCGGCGTGGCTACCAGCCGCGCGTTGCTGGGGCAAAACGAGACGGTGGTCAACGGCCTGATATCGCCCACGGGCACGCCGGGCAAAGTCAAAATCTCTACCGGCCCGCTCAGCAGCAAGGCCGCAGAAGGCATCGTCCCCGTTGAGAGTGCGATTGCTTTGCTTAAAGACATGGGCGGCAGCTCGGTGAAATATTTCCCGATGGGAGGGCTGGCGAGCCGCGACGAGTACCAGGCCGTCGCGGAAGCCTGCGCCCGTTATGACTTCTGGCTGGAGCCCACTGGCGGCATCGATCTGGAAAACTTCGGTGAGATTTTGCAGATTGCGCTGGATGCCGGTGTCTCCAGAATCATTCCTCACATTTATAGTTCGATTATTGATAATGTGAGCGGTAACACACGTCCGGCGGATGTGCGCCAGCTACTTGCTATCACCCGAACGCGCGTAGGCGACTAACGAGGAGAGTATCGTGCGATTCCCCAACCAACGTTTAGCGCAACTGTTTGATATGTTGCAAAACGAAACGCTGCCGCAGGACGAGCTGGCGCAGCGGTTGTCGGTTTCTACGCGTACTGTCCGGGCCGATATCACGGCGTTGAATGCCTTATTGACCCGGCACGGCGCGCAGTTTGTCCTGAGCCGGGGCAATGGCTATCAGCTCAGAATTGATGATTCGGCAAGCTATCAAACCCTCCAGATGCAGCAGCCTCACGTGCTGCGCATCCCGCGCACCAGCCAGGAGCGTGTTCACTACCTGATCGTGCGTTTTCTTACGTCGGCATTCTCGATCAAACTGGAAGATTTGGCTGATGAATGGTTTGTCAGCCGTGCGACCTTGCAAAATGACATGGCGGAAGTGCGCGATCGGCTGCGGCGCTACCAACTGGTACTGGAAACGCGCCCTCGTCACGGTATGAAACTGTTCGGCAATGAAATGGCAATCCGCGCCTGTTTGACCGACCTCTTGTGGACCCTGGCGCAACAGGACCCGGCGCATCCACTGGTGACGGCAGAGGCGCTTAACGCAGGCATGCCGGAACGCTTACAGCCGATTATGCAGGAGATTTTCGGGCGTTTTCATCTTCGCTTCACTGATGAAGGTGAGCTCTTTTTACGTCTGTATTGTGCGGTCGCGGTGCGGCGTATCAGCGAAGGCTATCCGCTTTCGGACTTCGCGGGTGAAGAGGTTGCCGAATCCGTCTGCGGCGCGGCGCGGGAGCTGGCTGGCGTACTTCAGCGTCTCGCGGATAAACCGCTGTCGTCATCCGAAGAAAACTGGTTGAAAGTGCATATTGCCGCACGTCGGGTGCAGGACATTGCGCCCAGTACGATTAATGCTGATGATGAAGAGGCGCTGGTCAACTACATCCTCACGTTTATCAACACACAGTACAACTATAACCTGTTGAACGATCAGCAACTGCGTGCCGATATGCTCACCCACGTCAAAACCATGATTACCCGGGTGCGCTATCAAATCATGATCCCCAATCCGCTACTGGATAACATCAAACAACACTATCCCATGGCCTGGGATATGACGCTGGCGGCGGTGTCGGGCTGGGTTAAGTACACGCCTTATACCATTAGCGAAAACGAGATCGGCTTTCTGGTTTTACATGTTGGCGTCGGCCTGGAGCGCAGCTATAACATTGATTTTCAACGTCAGCCACGCGTGCTGCTGGTATGCGATGCCGGAAATGCCATGATCCGGATGATCGAAGCGGTGATGGCGCGTAAATATCCGCAGATTGAGATCACCCGTACGCTGACGCTGCGCGACTACGAGCAACGGGAGAGTATCAGCGAAGATTTTGTGATCGCCACGGCGCGGATCAGTGAGAAAGGCAAACCGGTCGTGATGATTGCCCCGTTCCCCACCGATTATCAACTGGAGCAGATCGGCAAGCTGGTGCTGGTGGATCGTACCCGACCGTGGATGCTGAACAAATATTTCGACGCTGCGCATTTCTGCATTATTGACGGCGTGATGGACCAGCAGACCCTGTTCCGAACGTTGTGTAACCAGCTACAGGAAGAAGGGTATGTCGATGAGGACTTCCTCGATTCGGTAGTCGAGCGTGAGGCCATCGTCAGCACCATGCTGGGTGACAGCATTGCATTGCCGCATGCGCTGGGGCTGTTAGCAAAAAAAACCGTGGTCTATACCGTGCTGGCTCCGCAGGGCATTGCCTGGGGCGATGAAACGGCGCACGTGATCTTTTTACTCGCTATCAGTAAAAGTGAGTATGAGGAGGCGATGGCCATTTACGATATTTTTGTGACTTTCCTGAGAGAACGCGCCATGACGCGGCTCTGTGGGTGTCAAAATTTTGCGGAATTTAACGCCGTAGCGATGGAATGCGTTAGCCGATTTTAACAGCGGAGCACGCGTGCCCCGCTGTTAAACATCAGCGCAAATGATGTACGACCTGATTGCTGCTGCCGCGCCAAATCAGCGCCGGATCTTTCAGATCCTGCACAAATTTGCCGTCCACCAGCACGTTGATCCGATCCACCACCTGCATCTGGTCGGCAGTCAGTTCCTCTAACCGGTAACCGGTCCACACCCAGATATCTTTGCCTGGACACTCGGCGTGGATGCGCTGTACCAGCGCCAGAATGTCCGGGACGTTTTGCGGATGCAGCGGATCGCCGCCCGAAAGGGAAATCCCCTGACGGCGGATCCGCGTGTCGTTCAGATCGCTAATGATCCGGTCTTCCATCTCACGGGTGAACGGCATCCCCGAATTCAGCCGCCAGGTGCTTTTGTTATAGCAACCGGGGCATTCATGGACGCACCCGGACACAAACAGCGTGCAGCGTGTGCCGGGCCCGTTGACGATGTCGACCGGGTAATACTGGTGATAATTCATTTTCACTTCTCATCCGCTTATCCCTTCACGTCCTGACTGCATTCGTGCGTCCGGGTCAATTACTCAGGTAAGCTTCCCCGGACTTAGGCATTTGCGGCCTGGCTATGGCGTGAAAGGCGTTGCGGAAATAACGGCCCGAAAAGCGGTGCGCTTCCGGGCAATAATACAGACGACCTTACCCGATTTGCCCATTCCCAAGATGCTTGACGCGGCGCTTCACTTCTTCCTGCTTACCGGCGTTAAACGGACGTGCATCCGGGCTGCCCAGATAACCGCAGACGCGGCGGGTCACCGATACGCGGGCCGCGTCATGGTTGCCGCATTTCGGGCAGGTGAAGCCTTTGCTGGTGCATTCGAACTCGCCGGTATAACCGCATTCATAGCACTCGTCGATAGGCGTGTTGGTGCCATAATACGGCACATGTTGATAGCTGTAATCCCACACGTCTTCCAGCGCCTTGAGGTTGTGCTGAATATTCGGGTATTCGCCATAACAAATGAACCCGCCGTTCGCCAGTGGCGGATAGGGCGCTTCAAAGTCGATTTTGTCGTACGGATTCACTTTCTTCTCGACATCGAGATGGAAGCTGTTGGTGTAATAACCTTTATCCGTCACGCCAGGCACCACGCCGAAATCGGCGGTATCCAGACGGCAGAACCGGTCGCACAGGTTTTCGCTGGGGGTGCTGTAAAGGCTAAAGCCATAACCGGTTTCATCTTTCCAGCAATCCACTGCTTTACGCAAATATTCAACGATCTCTACGGCTTTTTGACGCAGCGCGGCATTGTCATAAACATGTTCATTACCAAACAACGCGTTGATGGTCTCGTGAATGCCGATATAGCCCAGCGAAATGGAAGCGCGGCCGTTTTTAAAGATTTCTGAAACGTCATCGTCCGCTTTCAGCCGTACGCCGCAGGCACCTTCCATGTAGAGGATCGGCGCGACGCGAGCTTTTACGCCTTCGAGACGCGCAATGCGGGTCATCAGCGCTTTACGCGCCAGGGCAAGGCGGTCGTCCAGCAGTTTCCAGAAGGTGGCTTCATCACCTTTGGCTTCCAGCGCGATGCGCGGCAGGTTAAGACTGATGACGCCCAGGTTGTTGCGGCCATCGTGCACCTTTTCGCCATTTTCGTTTTCATACACGCCCAGGAAGCTGCGGCAGCCCATCGGCGTTTTGAACGATCCGGTGACCTTCACCACCTGATCGTAGTTAAGAATGTCCGGATACATGCGCTTGCTCGCGCACTCCAGGGCCAGCTGTTTAATGTCGTAGTTCGGATCGCCGTATTTGTGGTTAAGGCCGTCGCGAATGGCGAAGACCAGCTTCGGAAACACGGCGGTTTTACGATTTTTGCCCAGCCCGGCAATACGGTTACGTAGAATAGATTGCTGAATCAGACGTGATTCCCAACTGGTGCCAAGCCCAAAACCAAAGGTGACGAACGGCGTCTGCCCGTTGGCGGTGTGCAGGGTATTTACTTCGTATTCCAGCGACTGAAACGCGTCGTAGCACTCTTTTTCCGTACGGGAGCGGGCGTAGCCGTCAGCGTCCGGGATCTGCCATTCCTGCGCTACCTGGCGGTGTTTTTCGAGGCTGGCGGTGACGAACGGGGCCAGCACTTCATCGATACGGTTAATGGTGGTGCCGCCATAAATATGGCTGGCGACCTGAGCGATAATCTGGGCGGTTACCGCAGTGGCAGTCGAAATGGATTTCGGCGGTTCAATTTCCGCGTTACCCATTTTAAAGCCCTGAGTCAGCATGCCTTTAAGGTCGATCAGCATGCAGTTGAACATCGGGAAGAACGGCGAGTAATCAAGATCGTGATAGTGGATATCGCCGCGTTCATGCGCCTGCACCACATCGCGCGGCAGAAGATGCTGACGGGCGTAGTGTTTGGCGACAATCCCGGCCAGCAGGTCGCGCTGGGTAGGGATCACTTTACTGTCTTTGTTGGCGTTTTCATTGAGTAAAGCGGAGTTGGTTTGCTCCACCAGGCCCTGGATCTCCTGGTTTAAGCGGCCGCGTTTTTCGCGGGAAATATCGCGATCGTGGCGATATTCAATATAAGCGCGCGCTAACTGCTTGTAATTACCAGCCATTAACTGGTTTTCAACGGCGGTCTGGATCTCGCCGATATCCACCTGGCTGCGCCCCTGCATCTGAGCGCTAACGATTTCTGCGACGGTGGCGCAGTAATCTGCGTCATCGACTCCCGCAGCTTTAGCGGCACGAAGAATTGCTTCTCTGATTCGCTCTGACTTGAAAGGCACTTTGCACCCATCGCGTTTCATCACATGCGGTGTCATGGTTACTCCATATTAAAGAACAGGTTATCCACAGAGGCTCAGAAACAGAGGGGGCGAATATTCATGACTACGTTCATAGACTTCCCCCGCATCTGGCCGGTCTTATCCACAGCGTACTGCCGTGCCCGCCACCTGGAATTGGTGTAATAATAGACGATTAATACAATATGTAGTGGCGTCGCGCATTTTAAGTTCTATATGTAGTGATTTGCATCAAAGATGTTTCAAGTTTTTTTGATGTAGAACAAGGTAAAAATCTGGTGGCTGCAATGATGGGCGCCTGGAGAAGAAGAAAATTGAATTTAAGATAAGGCGCAGAAAAGTATGGTGAAAAAACAACCGGAGGCGCGTTTGCCTCCGGACGAAGATTAATGCTGTAGCCAGAAAACGGCTTCAAAAGGCCGCAGCGTCATCTCACGGGGCGCGGGACTGGCGTCCGGATAGTTGCTCATCAGCACCTCCCATTCACCCTCACCGTTTTCAGGCGACCACCGCTGGCTTTCCCGGCTCAGGTTTGCCGCCACGCACAGCTGCTGGCCTTGCCATTCACGGCGATAACACCACAGCCAGGGGTGCTCCGGCAATAAATCGTGATAGTTGCCCCAGGTGAAAATGGGCCATGTCTTTCGCAGTTGTATCAGCGTGCGGTAGGCATGAAACACCGAATCCGGGTCCGCAAGGGCGGCTTCAGCGTTGATGGAATCAAAATTATCGCACAGGCTAATCCAGGGTTTGCCCCGGGTGAAACCCGCATTTTCGCTGGCGTCCCACTGCATCGGGTACGGCTGTTATCCCGCGATTTTGCCGCGAGGATCGCCAGCAACGTCTCCGGCGCGCGTCCCTGGGCGCGCAGCTCGGCGAACATATTATGGCTTTCAACATCACGGTAATCGGTAATGCGCGCAAAGTGCGGATTGGTCATGCCCAGCTCTTCGCCCTGGTAGATATAGGGCGTACCCTGCATACCGTGTAGCACCATCGCCAGCATTTTCGCCGCCGGGACGCGCAGTTCGCCTTCGTCACCAAAGCGCGACACAATGCGCGGCTGATCGTGGTTACACCAGAAACAGCGCGTTCCAGGCGATATTGTGCATCCCTTGTTGCCAGTGGCGGAAAATGGCTTTGAGCGCCACATAATCGGGGGCCGCGAGCGTCCATTTTTGCCCGTTGGGGTAATCCACTTTCAGGTGATGGAAGTTGAAGGTCATGGACAGTTCGCCGCCATCCAGCGCGGCATACTGCTGGCAGTGCGCAAGGGTCGTGGAGGACATTTCGCCCACGGTCATCAGGCCACGGGGTTTAAACACATCCCGGCTAAACTCCTGCAAGAACTCATGGATGCGCGGGCCGTCGGTGTAAAAACAGCGCCCATCGCCGCCGTCGACGTCGTCGGTAAAATCCTGCGATTTGGAAACCAGATTAATCACATCAAGCCGCAAACCGTCCACGCCGCGATCGGCCCAGAACGCGCACACTTTTTTTAATGCCGCCCGTACCTGCGGGTTTTCCCAGTTAAGATCCGCCTGCTCCGGCGCAAACAGATGCAGATAGTACTCGCCGCTTTCCGCGTGCCAGCGCCAGGCGCTGCCGCCAAATTTGGAACGCCAGTTAGTGGGCGCGACATCCGGCGTTCCGTTACGCCAGATATAAAACTGGCGGTACGGGCTGTGCGGCTTCACCGCCTCGTGGAACCAGTCATGCTGAGTGGAGGTATGGTTAAACACCATGTCGAGGATAATTCGAATACCCCGTTGATGGGCTTCTTTTACCAGCCGGTCAAAGTCATCCAGGGTGCCATAGGTGGGATCGATGGCGGTATAGTTCGCCACGTCATAACCGTTATCAACCTGCGGTGAGATATAAAAGGGCGTCAGCCAGATTGCATCAACGCCAAGCGTCTTGAGGTAGTCGAGCCGCCGGGTGACGCCCGCTAAATCACCGGTGCCGCTGCCCGTGGTATCCTGGAAACTCTTTGGATAAATTTGATAGATCACCCCGTGTTGCCACCAGGGAGGCGTCGTTGTCATAACCTTTCCTGCTTATGTTGAAAGGGCGAGAAAACCCGCCCCGGAACCTGAATTACACGACGAGCAAGGTGCCCTGACGAAATTTGCGACGGTAGAGTACCGAGGTCAGAACAATTGGGATCACAATGGCGATCAGCATCGCCAGGCTAAACACTTCCCAGTAACGCGGCTGAATCGACAGAATACCAGGCAGACCGCCAACGCCGATGCCATTGGCCATCACGCCGCTCAGTCCGCATAACAAGCCGGCGAGGCCCGAACCGATCATGGCGCACAGCATCGGAAAACGGTACTTCAGGTTGATGCCGTACATGGCGGGCTCCGTTACGCCAAGGTAAGCCGAAATGGCCGCAGGTACGGAGATCTCGCGTTCGTTGTGTTTACGGCTGCAGAGGATGATGCCCGTCACCGCAGACGCCTGGGCGATGTTGGACAGCGCAATCAGCGGCCATACCGGCGTGCCGCCAAGGCTCTGGATCATCTGCATATCAATAGCCAGCGTGGTCTGGTGGACCCCGGTGATCACCAGCGGCGCATACAGGAAACCAAACAGCGCCGCGCCAATCGGGGCAAAACTGCCCGTCATCAAATGACGCACCGCCAGGGCTACGCCGTCGCCGATAAGGCGGCCAAACGGGCCGATAAAGGCGTGGGCCAGAAAGACTGCCAAAATCAATGAACACACCGGCACGACAACCAAGTATAGATAATCCGGTACGAGGCGTTTCAGCCGGGTTTCGATAAACCCGAGCGCCAGCCCTGCCAGCAACGCCGGGATCACCTGCGCCTGATAACCGACTTTCGCAATGGTAAACAGGCCGAAGTTCCACACCTCCGGCGTCTGAGAACCCAGCAGATAGGCGTTCATCAGCTGCGGCGACACCAGCGTGACGCCAAGCACGATGCCGAGGATCGGCGTTCCGCCCATTTTGCGTACCGCCGACCAGCAAATTCCCACCGGCAGATAGAAGAAAATGGCCTCGCCGATAAGCCACAGAAAGTCATAAATCGTTTTCAGCGACGGAAACAGCTGTGCCAGCGTCTTGCCGTCACTCATGGGGACATCGCCGATCACATTGCGAAAGCCGAGGATCAAACCGCCGCTAATCAGCGCTGGCAGCAGCGGAAAGAAGATCTCGGCAAAGTGTGAGATGAGCTGTTCGTGCCACTTCATATTGGCGCGCGCCGCCTGTTTGGCCTGCTCTTTATTGGCGGAACGGTGGCCCGTGGTGGCAATCAGCGCCTGGTAATAATCCCCGACGTTGGTGCCGATCACCACCTGGAATTGCCCGGCGTTGGTGAAACAGCCTTTGACCATCGGCAGCGTTTCAATGGCCCTGGGATCGGCGTTTGCCGGATTGTTCAGCACAAAGCGCAGGCGGGTAATGCAGTGCGTCACCGTGGCGATATTGTCGCGGCCACCTACTAATTCGATCAGCCGATCGATTTCCTGTTGTTTTACTTTGCTCATCATAAAGCCTCATGGCGGAGGGAGACGGAAGCGTTGAGAACGATGGCAAGGGTAAACATTCTGGCGTTTCGGGAAAATGGGAACGTTCCCGAAACGAAGCCGCGATCACACAAATCCGTATTTCAACGAATCACATCACGGAGGAGGGGATCACGATCTGTTGCGGATCGCCGCTTTGGGTGATCTGGGCGATCAACTGCAATGCCGCCTGGCGTCCGGCTTCGGCATAACCGGGATCGACAGTGATAATTTCCGGGTGCAGAAACTTCAACAACGGCGTATTGCCGACGCTGGCAAGCTGAACGGGCGCAGCGTGATGCTGCTGTAGAAACTTACTGGCGCCGATCGCCAGGGTATCCGTGGCGCACACCAGCGCGGTGGTGTCGCTATTCAATACCTCAGAAACATGTTCATAGCCCTGTTTCATCGCCAGGCCCGGCAGCGTCGCGAGAGGTGTCAGATGGTGCGCCTCACAAAAGGCCAGATAGGAATGATGGCGGCGCATCCCGGTGGTCACGTCGCTGTGTGGTACGCCGAGATAACTGATATGGCGATGGCCCGCCTGATACAGGCGCTGCATCAGGTTCTGGATCGCCCCTTCGTCGTCATAACACACCGAAGCAAATCCCGGCGCATCCCGCGCAATCAGAACCAGCATGTCCCGCCAGGAAGTAAGCGCCGCGTCATTCAGCCCGGTAAAGCCAAACAGGATCACCCCGTCGATTTTCCGCTGGCGCAGGATGCGCAGGTGCTCTTCCACCCGCGCCGCAGAGAACTGGCTTTCCATCATGATGGGATCGTAACCCTGCTCATACAAACAGGGCAGCATGGTCTGGACGGCGAGGTTTTCAGACAGGGAATCCAGACGGGTGACAATAATCGCCACGACTTTGTCGCTCTGGCCGCGCATAGCACGCGCCGAGCGGGAAGGGGAAAACCCATGCTGGCGCATCACCGCCTCAACACGCTCGCGGGTGCGCTCGCTGACGCCGCTCTCATTGTTAAGGACGCGTGACACGGTGGATTTGCCTACGCCGCTTAAGCGCGCAATGTCTTTGATGGTCAGCCGGTTTTGCATCCCTGTCTCTGCCTGAATGTCGATGGAAGTGGATAGAAGACCTTAATGCTAACCAACCGCGGAACAATGAGCAAAATCTGGTTTACGTTTGGTTTATGTACCTGACGCTATAGTGACGGCGCTCAACATTAACCGTGCGAATTTTACACGCGCCTGTCTTTTGATTTTACCGGAGGCTTTATGGATCCCGATCCCACCCCGCTTCCCTTAACGGGAATTCTGTTCCGGTAAGCACGCCTTTTGTCGCTGCTTTACCGGATGCGTAAGGCAGTGACGCAACGTCGTCCCTGCAAAAATTTGTGCCTGCCAGGCGGCTTTGCCGTGCCGGCAGCCCGGCAGCGCCTCAGGAGTGAGGCGTAGAGGGACTTTTTATGCTGTTTAAAAATATTACCCGGCAGTTGCTCGCGCAGCTGAACCGTCATTTTCCCCGTCGTCTGATGCAACGCGATCCGCTGCCGGAAGGCAACGTGTGGCGTCAGGAAACCCCGCCCGCCACCCTGACCGAACAGTGTCTGGCGGTATCGCGCATGAATGAGGACGATTTGTGGCGCGCCTTTTCCAGCCATCCTGAAGGGTTGACGCCCCGGGAAGTGGAAGACGCACGTGAACAATACGGGCCGAACCAAATCCCGGCGCAGCAGCCCGCGCCATGGTTTGTGCACCTCTGGAACTGCTACCGTAATCCCTTCAACCTGCTGCTGACGGCGCTGGGCATTTTGTCTTACGCCACTGAGGACGACCTGTTCGGCGCGGGCATCATCGCGCTGATGGTCGGGATCTCGACGCTGCTGAATTTTATTCAGGAAGCGCGCTCCACCAAAGCGGCGGACGCGTTAAAAGCCATGGTCAGCAACACGGCTACCGTGCTGCGGGTGGTAAATGACAAAGGCGAATGCCAGTGGCAGGAATTACCCATCGACCAGCTGGTGCCAGGGGATATCGTCAAACTGGCGGCAGGGGACATGATCCCTGCCGATTTGCGGGTCATAAAAGCGCGGGATCTGTTTATCGCCCAGGCGTCATTGACGGGCGAATCCCTGCCGGTAGAAAAGCACGCCCGTACCCGCCATCCCGATCAGAACAACCCGCTTGAGTGCGACAACCTGTGCTTTATGGGCACCACGGTGGTGAGCGGAACCGCGCAGGCGATGGTGATCGCCACGGGCGGCGGCACCTGGTTTGGTCAACTGGCCGGGCGGGTGAATGCGCAGGAGAGCGAGCCAAACGCCTTTCAGCAGGGGATTAGCCGCGTCAGTCTGTTGCTGATCCGCTTTATGCTGGTGATGGTGCCCGTGGTGCTGCTGATAAACGGCTTTACCAAAGGCGACTGGTGGGAAGCGGCGTTATTTGCCCTGTCGGTTGCGGTGGGGTTAACCCCGGAAATGCTGCCGATGATCGTAACGTCCACCCTGGCGCGCGGTGCGGTAAAGCTTTCGAAGCAGAAAGTTATCGTCAAACATCTGGATGCGATTCAAAACTTCGGGGCCATGGACATCCTGTGCACCGATAAAACCGGCACGCTGACCCAGGACAAAATCGCCTTAGAGAATCATACCGACGTATTCGGCCGGGTCAGCCGACGCGTGTTATGCAGCGCATGGCTTAACAGTCATTACCAGACCGGGCTTAAGAACCTGCTGGATAACGCGGTGCTGGAAGGCGTGGACGCCCCGGAGGCCCAAACGCTGGCCGCCCGCTGGCGCAAAGTGGACGAAATCCCGTTTGATTTTGAACGCCGTCGTATGTCTGTCGTGGTGGCGGAAACGGAAGAGACGCATCATGTGATCTGCAAAGGCGCGCTGCAGGAAATCCTCGATGTCTGTACCCTGGTGCGTCACGGCGATGACATAGTGCCGTTGTGCGACACCATGCTGCAACGCATTCGCAGGGTTACGGACAATCTGAATCGCCAGGGGCTGCGCGTGGTGGCTGTCGCCAGCAAAGCGCTGCCTGCCAGAAGCGAAGACTATGGTCGGGTGGATGAGTCGGACCTGATCCTTGAAGGCTACATCGCGTTTCTCGATCCGCCGAAAGAGACCACGGCACCTGCGTTAAAAGCGCTGAAAGAGAGCGGTATCGCGGTCAAAATCCTGACGGGCGACAGTGAACTGGTGGCCGCTAAAGTGTGCCACGAAGTGGGGCTTAACCCTGGCCGGCCGGTGGTCGGCAGTGAAATCGAACCGTTAAGCGACCGCGAACTGGCGCAACTCGCGTTACGTACCACGCTTTTTGCACGCCTGACACCGTTGCATAAGGAACGCATTGTGCGGCTGTTGCGCGGGGAAGGGCACGTTGTGGGCTTTATGGGCGACGGGATTAATGACGCCCCGGCGCTGCGGGCGGCAGACATTGGCATCTCCGTGGACGGCGCGGTGGATATCGCCCGTGAAGCGGCGGATATTATCCTGCTGGAAAAGAGCTTAATGGTGCTGGAAGAGGGCGTTATCGAAGGACGCCGCACCTTTGCCAATATGCTTAAGTACATTAAAATGACCGCCAGTTCTAACTTCGGCAACGTGTTTAGCGTGCTGGTGGCGAGCGCCTTTCTGCCGTTCCTGCCGATGCTGCCGATTCATTTACTGATCCAAAACCTGCTGTACGATGTGTCTCAGGTGGCGATCCCGTTTGATAACGTCGATGACGATCAGGTGGCGAAACCGCAACGCTGGAATCCGGCCGATCTGGGACGCTTTATGATCTTCTTTGGCCCGATTAGCTCTATCTTCGACATCGTGACATTTTGCGTTATGTGGTGGGTCTTCAAGGCCAACGTGCCGGAAGCGCAAACGCTGTTCCAGTCCGGTTGGTTTGTGGTGGGTCTGCTGTCCCAGACGTTAATCGTGCATATGATCCGTACCCGCCGGGTGCCGTTTATCCAGAGCCGCGCTGCATGGCCGTTACTGGTGATGACGCTGGTGATTATGGTGGCCGGTATTGCGTTGCCGTTCTCGCCGCTGGCGCCCTGGCTGCAACTCCAGGCGCTGCCGTTGAGCTACTTCCCATGGCTGGCGGGGATCCTGTTGGGGTATATGACGCTCACCCAAATGGTGAAAGGGTTTTATGTCCGCCGGTATGGATGGCAGTAAGATTGGTTTAAGATAATGACGGCGCGGAATTCGCTATGCTATTTCCAGCATAACGCGTTTCGCGCCGATATTTATTTATCGATTAAGACCAGATTATTTTAGCCCAACCTTAATGGAGCTTGCCGAATCATTAAGCCAGGACACATCGCCATCCAGATTATAAATACGTGCATGGTCAATGACGCCGGTCCCTTCAAATGCGGAAACGCCACCAGCATAGTAATTATCCTGATACAGGTAAGCATATTCATTGCCAAAAACCAGTAAAGACGATGTTCTGTCGTTATGCTCAGGGCCAAAGTTCTGGTCGTCAGCATAGAAATAGGTCAAATAGGCGCCGCCATTAAAGTTCTCGTACAAAATAACCGGTTCATCACCGTAGGCATCATACTTAAGCGTAAACTCAAAAAATGAGCACTGGCAGGTTTCATTGATATTATCCACAAGCTTAAAGGAATAGCATTGATCGTTCATATTGATACCGTCCCAGGAAAACGCGGTATGAATATTGCCCGGAAACGCGCCGATGGTTTGGCTAAAATCAACCGTGAGCGGGATGGAGGAACCATTGCCGATGGTGAGTGTTTTGCCGGTATAATTCGCGCCGCTGTACATCACAACCTTAGTTTGAGGCGGTAAGGAAACAGATGAGAACATATTTTCCAAACCCATCGCTGACAGATCAGACTGATCCTGTGTAAAAGAATAAGATGCACCCGTCCCGGCCGCATTAACATAAAAAACAACCGCGTCAGAAATATCATTCACTTGCTGTGTGGTATTTTTCATAAAATAGTCTCCAGTCAATTTTAAATAATGTCAGATTTATTACTCCCCACGCCATGTGGGGGAGTGCTGATATTTTGCTGTTTATTATCTTCAGGAGATTTTATTTTTTATAAATACACTGCCTCAATTTTATCGTTTAATGTGTCAGCCTCTTATTAATGCTTTCCACGTGCCTCACCGATGTGCGGAATAATACGTTCACTACCTGAGTAGAACAGAATTCATCTGGGCAGAAACCTGTTGTTGAGCCTGAGCAGGTAAACAACACATGACAACGCCACGATGCGTTAATAGCGGTTTGTTAACGAGCCGGAATAATCGACGACAACAAAAAAGCCAGTCAGAAGACTGGCTTTATGAGTTTCACCTGCTGATAACTCAGCGACGAACCGCAATGGCTTCGATTTCAATCTTCACGTCTTTCGGCAAACGGGCCACTTCCACACAGGAACGTGCCGGGAAGGTGGCGTTATGTTCGGTAAAGAACGCTTCGTAAGTGGCGTTTACCGTGGCGAAATCGTTGAGATCTTTCACGAAAACGGTGGTTTTCACGATATCACCCACGGTGAGGCCTGCGGCTTCGACAATCGCCTTCACGTTTTGCAGTGACTGGCGCGCTTGAGCGGAAACATCGTCAGACACCGCGCCGGTTTTCGGATCGACGGGGATCTGACCGGAGGTGATAATCATACTGCCAAGATCGACGCCCTGAACGTATGGGCCAATAGCTGCGGGTGCATTCTCCGTCGCGATAGTGCGGGACATAGTTTCTCCTGAAATTGTCAGCGGTAAGAGAGCACAGTATAACCCGGCGTACCCGAAGGTACAGGGCTGTAATAGTGGTCTGACGCGTTAGCCGTTTGCCAGCACCACATGATGCGAAAACTCTTTCTCACAGTATTTGCACTTCAGAGCGATATCCTCAGCGCGCTTTTTAACGCCAAAGCTGGATGCCACCGGTTCAGCGCGGCTGATGCAGTTGCTGTTCGGGCAAACCAGCACGTTTTCGATACGCCCTGGCAGACTTGGGCGGCTTTTGCCCACCACTTCATAATTATCGATACGGTTTACCGTGGCCTGCGGCGCGTACAGCGCCAGTTGATTGACCTGCTCGTCGGTTAGGAATGTATTTTCAATCTTAATCAAATCTTTGCGGCCCATTTCGCCGGAGGGCAGATTCAGGCCGATAGTAATGCGCTGGTCGGTCTCGGTCAGCTTGAACAGCGTAAGAAGCTTGAAGCCAACCTGGGCCGGGATGTGGTCGATAACGGTGCCACGGCTGATGGCTTCTACCTGGAGTTTATTATCGTGTGTCATGTTCATCTCCTTCTTACAGCGCTAAATCGCGATTGAGAACCAGCGCCAGCAGAGCCTGGCGTGCGAAAATGCCGTTGCCGGCCTGCTGGAAATACCAGGCGTGGGGGGTTTTATCCACATCGGTGGTGATTTCATCAATGCGCGGCAGCGGATGCAGGACTTTCATATTGCTGCGTGCGCCGTTGAGGTCGGCGGCGCGCAGAACAAATTGCGCTTTTACGTTGGCGTATTCCGACGGGTCGAGACGCTCTTTCTGTACGCGCGTCATATAAAGAATATCCACCTCGCGCACCACATCGTCGATGGCGTCATGCAGGCTCCAGGCAATGCCTTTTTCGTCCAGCATATCGAGAATGTACTGCGGCATGGCGAGCGCTTCCGGAGCGATAAAATAGAAGTGATTGCCGTTAAATTTCGCCAGCGCCTGCGCCAGAGAGTGCACTGTGCGGCCATATTTCAGGTCGCCGACCATAGCGATGTTGAGATTTTCCAGACGCCCCTGGGTTTCCTGAATGGTAAACAAATCCAGTAGCGTTTGGGTCGGATGCTGGTTTGCGCCGTCGCCTGCGTTCAGTACCGGAATACCGCCGGAAAATTCGGTCGCGAGGCGCGCCGCGCCTTCCTGCGGATGACGCATCACAATCGCATCCACATAGGTGCTGATAACCGAAATGGTGTCCGCCAGGGTCTCGCCCTTTTTGCCCAGCGATGTGTTGCTACTGTCGGAGAAGCCCACTACCGACGCGCCAAGGCGATGGATGGAGGTTTCAAAGGAGAGGCGGGTACGGGTCGAGGCTTCAAAGAAGCAACTGGCCACCACTTTATGCTTCAACAATTCGGGCTGTGGATTCGCCTTCAGGCGCGCGGCGGTCGCCAGCACCAGTTCCAGTTCTTCACGGTCCAGATCGTTAATGGAAATAATGTGCTTTTGATAGAGCGGATTAGCCATGACTCTCTCCTTTTTCGAACGGCAGGCAAACGCCGGGCAAAAAAAAACCCCTCATTGAGGGGTTTTTTCATGGGATAACGGAAAGAAAAACGGGACTGCGACGCCAGCTTTAAGGCGTTGTGTCAGGACTGATTGTCGAACTCGCAGAACCATGCTTCCTCCCGGCAAATTGTCCCGGATTATACTCAGGCAAGATGGCATATCAAGTGGAGAATGCACATTTTTACATTGGAAAGCGGTTGCGTTGCATGTGTAGTCATCTTTTGTGAATAAAAAATTTTCTATTCTGACGTGTTCGCTTAACGCCATGAATCAAAGGACAGGGTGAATATCGCAGCGGCGGCGCGTTAATGGCGCGATAAATATGCGCTAAAGCAGGTTTTTTGCCAGAAAGCGGTGGTAGCGTAGCGCAATTCCTCGTATAAATCAGAAAATGAAACAGTGTTTTATATAAGGAGCATCCCGTGATTATTGGCAACATCCACCATCTCCAGCCCTGGCTGCCCGCTGAACTGCGTCAGGCTATTGAGCACATCAAACAGCACGTCACCCCGGAGACGCCGCTGGGTAAACACGATATCGACGGCAATAACCTGTTCTTCCTGGTTTCCGAAGATGAAACCAGCCGCTGGCGGAGCGTCGCGCGGAGTACCACGCCCGTTATCTGGATATCCAGATCGTGATGCGCGGTGTGGAAGGCATGACCTTCAGCTGCCTGCCCGCAGGCGAACCGGACACCGACTGGCTGGCGGATAAAGACATCGCATTCCTGCCGGAAGGCGGACAGGAAAAAACCGTGGTGTTGCAGGAAGGGGATTTTGTGGTGTTTTATCCGGGCGAAGTCCACAAGCCGCTGTGCGCGGTTGGCGAGAATGCCAAAGTGCGCAAAGTTGTGGTGAAAATGCTGGTTGCGTAACACCCACCGTAAAGAAAAACGGCCCTTTTCAGGGCCGTTTGCGTTATGGCGCTAAGGTCGCCACCATGACCGCTTTAATAGTGTGCATGCGGTTTTCAGCCTGATCGAACACGATGCTGTTCGGCGATTCAAACACCTCATCGGTGACTTCCATTCCGCCGTGCAGACCGTACTGTTCCGCCATCTGCTTACCGAGCACCGTTTCATCATCATGAAACGCCGGGAGACAGTGCAGGAATTTGACCTGCGGGTTGCCGGTCAGCGCCATCATTTTGCTGTTGACCTGATAATCACGCAGCAGCGCAATCCGTTCCGCCCATTTCTCTTTGGCTTCGCCCATAGAAACCCACACGTCGGTATAGATAAAGTCAGCGCCTTTTACGCCAGCGGCAATATCTTCCGTCAGGGTGATCCTGCCGCCAGTCTGCGCCGCCATCGCCTGGACACTCTTCCACCAGCGCCGTTTCCGGCCAGCAGGCTTTCGGTGCCACCAGACGCAGATCCAGGCCGGTTAGCGCGGCGGCTTCCAGCATGGAATTACCCATGTTGTTGCGTGCGTCGCCGGCATACACCAGCGTCATCTCGTTAAAGGATTTCCCCAGCAGATGCTCGCGCATGGTCAGTAAATCCGCCAGCAGCTGCGTGGGATGAAATTCATTGGTGAGCCCGTTCCAGACCGGTACGCCTGCGTATTGTGCCAGGGTTTCCACCACTTCCTGGCCGTGCCCGCGGTACTGAATGCCGTCATACATCCGGCCCAGCACGCGGGCGGTGTCTTTAATTGATTCTTTATGCCCAATCTGGCTGCCGCTCGGGCCGAGATACGTCACGCGAGCGCCCTGGTCGTAAGCGGCAACTTCGAAAGAGCATCGTGTACGGGTCGAGTCTTTTTCGAAGATGAGCGCGATGTTTTTACCAGTAAGCTTTTGAACTTCTTTGCCATTTTTTTTGTCGCTTTTCAGCGTTGCGGCAAGATCGAGCAATGCAGTGATTTGTGCAGGAGTAAAATCTAATAATTTCAGAAAGTGTTGTTGATAAAAAGCCGACATAGTTCCCTCCACCTGGCTGAAGCCACTTATTGAATTAAAATTCAATTTATATGTATGAATATTCATTTGCAACCCCGAAGAATAAAACTTTTACCGGAAAGGTGGAGGCAATCACTGGGGTATGTGAAAATAGTAAGACTCTGCCAACACATTGAGGAACGACCCATGGCAAACCCGGAACTACTGGAAGAAACAACGCGAAGAAACGCGTCTTATCATTGAAGAGTTGCTGGAGGATGGCAGCGATCCGGATGCGCTGTATACCATCGAACATCACCTCTCGGCAGACGACTTTGAAACCCTGGAAAAAGCCGCCGTTGAAGCTTTCAAAAATGGGTTACGAAGTGACCGACCCGGAAGAGCTGGAACTGGAAGAAGGCGAAACCGTTATCTGCTGCGATGTGCTGAGCGAATGCGCGCTTAATGCCGAACTGATTGACGCGCAGGTGGAGCAACTGCTGAATCTGGCTGAGAAATTTGACGTCGATTACGACGGGTGGGGCACCTATTTCGAAGATCCTAACGGCGAAGAGGGTGAAGAAGGCGACGAAGACGATTACATGGATGACGACGACGACGGCGTCCGTCACTAATATCGCGCGGCGGCAGCGTCAGGCTGCCGCCCTGAAGGATTGTGAATGAACACCTCTGCATTACTCGAACCCGTACACCAGTTTCTCCATTGCTCTACCCCCGACGCCTGGATCCAAAAAGCCCGCCTGCCGGAAAACCTTCCGCTGTTACTTACTGACCATATGATTTGCGAACTGAAAGCGGCCCAGACCGCGATGCTGTTGATTCGTAAATACGTGGCGGACAAATCCGGCTCGGCGATGCTGCTCGACTGGCTTCGTCCATACGAAACCTACGCGTTTTATAACGGCCCGGAAGTGGATTTTGTGGCGTTGCAAAAGCGCGTCAGCAAAAGCGAGATGCCGAAAACCGACGATCCCTGGGGCCAGGCGTTAATCGACAGTATGGTGCTGTTGATTAAAGAAGAGCTGCATCATTTCTGGCAGGTGCGGGAAATGATGGCGGCGCGTGATATTCCCTATGTCAAAATCACCGCCAGCCGCTATGCCAAAGGGCTGTTGCGCGCCATTCGCACTCATGAACCCGCCATGCTTATCGATAAGCTGATTTGCGGCGCGTACATTGAAGCGCGTTCGTGCGAACGCTTTGCCGCGCTGGCGCCGTATCTCGACGATGAGCTGCAAAAATTTTATCTCTCGCTGCTGCGCTCTGAAGCACGGCATTATCAGGACTACCTTTCGCTGGCCCAGCAGATTTCGCCGGAAGATATCGCGCCGCGGGTGCGCTATCTGGGTGAGGTGGAAGCCGATCTTATCCGGTCGCCCGATCCCGAGTTTCGATTCCACAGCGGTATTCCTGACTCACTCTCCTAAAATTGGTGGTAGCGCCGCCTGAAAGGATGACAAATCCTGCTGGGGTGGTAAAAAGAGTGCTTTCAATACATCAGGGAAATTTATGAACTGGACGCATGTCATTCTTGCTGGCTATGTTGGTGCGGTGATCGCCATCGTCGTCGGCGTATTTCGTAAAAAAGGTTGGATCGGTAAAACCAGCGCCGTGGTTATCGCGCTGCTGGCCATCGCGGTGTGGAATATCATTGACGTCAAATACCTGATTCCCCGCGATAACGCTGCGTCGCAAATGACCGAAGCGGAAAAATTCGATCAGGCCATGGAAAAGCTGCCGCTGTATCAGGTGATCCGCGAGCAGGAACCGGAAACCTGGCGACGCGTCCGCGAGCAGGCGCTGTCGATGCAAAAGGCGGGTGAATCAGAGCAGAACATTATCGACGCCATCCAGCCGCAAATTCTGACTATCCAGATGTCGCGTTTGCAAACCGCTCCGGATGCCAACGTCGTCGCGTTTATGCAGGCCAACATGGAGCAAACGGCCCAAATCCAGAAACAGAGCGACGACGCCTGTTTCCGCTTCCTGTTTCCGGGCGTTAAAGGCGGGATCAACGCCGCGAAACTGTTACCGGCTGAAGTGACCCAACATCGGCTGGAGGTGGATGCGGAAATGATGCGCGCGGCGTTTGGTCCCAATAAGCATCAGGTTACGCCGCAGGAGCGTCAGCAGGCCGTACAGGATGTGCAACCTGTCGTTCAGAAGCTGATGAAGCAGTATGGCCAGGATATCGCGCTCGATGAACGATCCCCGCAAAGCCATCGGCAAAGAAGGCGTGGTCTGCAACATTACTCAGGATTTATGGCGTGATGTTCTGCAGATGCCCACGAACAAAGCCGCAGGCATCATTCGTTATTCGGTTAGCGCTGGAACAATAACTTCCCCGTAGCGGTATCTTATTGCCGCGCCGTCGCTACCAGAATGAAAGGTAGCGACGGGCATGACCCGGCAGGAAAGGGTGACATTACAGGCTTTTGAGCATCCGCACTTCGCAGTCCACATGACCGGTGCAGCCGAGCGGCTCGCTGACAGGTGTAAATCCCAGGTGTTCATACAGCGCGATCGCTTCTTTCAGAAAGGCGGTCGTTTCCAGATAGCAGCGCGTGAAGCCCTGATCTTTGGCAAATTTCATGGCGGTCAGCGCCAGCTTCTTGGCCTGGCCCTGGCCGCGCGCCTCGGGCAGAAAATACATCTTTTGCAGCTCGCAGATATCCGGTTCGCTACAGGACAAGGGCGCAACGCCGCCGCCGCCCACCACTTTCCCGTCTCGTTCTACAACCCAGTAGGCATGCCCCGGCTGGCTGTAAAGCTCATATAAACTGTCCAGATTGGGATCGGCCACGGTATAGCCTTTATCGGCGGTAAGGCCGTACTCGGCGGAAACGGTCCGAATGACGCTGGCAATGGCAGAATTATCCCCGGCAGTCAGCGGGCGCATAGTTAATTGAACAGGCGTTGCAACACTCATAGCGGTCTTATTTGTTATTGAACACACAGGTGCAGTTAATAGCACTCCGTGTATCAGGGTGCAAGCGAGGATCTTTCAGGGTGCTTTTTAAGCGATAAAAAAAGGCCGGTTTCCCGGCCTTTTTACTGCAAGAGACAGTTACAGCGCAGCAATCACGCCTTGCTGTTCGATCAGTGTCGCTTTAGCGTCATGGAACGCCTGCAGACGTTCACGCTCTTTGGCGACGACCGCTTCCGGCGCGCGGGCCACAAAGCCTTCGTTGCCGAGCTTGCTTTCGATCTTGCCGATTTCGATCTCAACTTTTTCCACTTCTTTAGCCAGACGCGCCAGCTCAGCGGATTTATCGATAAGACCCGCCATCGGGATCAGTAGCTCTGCGCCGTCGATGATTTTCGTCACCGATACCGGGCCTTTGTCGCCGTCATCCAGCAGGGTAATGCTTTGCAGACGCGCCAGGTTCAGCAGGAAGCTGCGGTTGTCATTCACGCGGCGCTGCGCATCGGCGCTGGCACCGCGCAGCAGCACTTCCAGCGGTTTGCTCGGGGCAATATTCATTTCTGCACGAATATTACGCACCGCGACAATCGCCTGCTTCAGCCACTCGGTATCGTTACGTGCCGCGTCGTCATCCAGCGCAGCATCATAGGCCGGGAACGGTTGCAGCATGATGGTATCGGCGTCGATGCCTTTCAGCACTTTCACGCGCTGCCAGATGGTTTCGGTGATAAACGGAATGATCGGATGCGCCAGGCGCAGCAGACCTTCCAGGACGGTCACCAGCGTATTGCGGGTGCCGCGCAGTTCCGCTTCTGAACCCCCGTTCATCACAGGCTTGGTGAGTTCCAGATACCAGTCGCAGAACTGGTTCCAGGTGAACTCATACAGAATGCCTGCTGCAATATCGAAGCGGTAGCTGTCCAGCGCTTCACGGTAGGCTTTCACGGTGCGGTTGAATTCCGCCAGGATCCAGCGATCCGCCAGAGAAAGCACTTTCTCGCCGCCGTTGAAGCCGCAGTCCTGATCTTCTGTGTTCATCAGCACAAAGCGGCTGGCGTTCCACAGCTTGTTACAGAAGTTACGGTAGCCTTCAAGACGCTTCATATCCCAGTTGATGTCGCGACCGGTCGAAGCCAGCGCCGCCAGGGTAAAGCGCAGGGCGTCGGTGCCGTGCGGCTCAATGCCGTTCGGGAATTGCTTCTCGGTACGCTTGCGGATTTTCTCCGCCAGCTGCGGCTGCATCATGTTGCCGGTGCGTTTTTCCAGCAGCTCTTCCAGCGTAATACCGTCAACCATATCCAGCGGGTCAATCACGTTGCCCTTGGATTTGGACATCTTCTGGCCTTCGTCATCACGAATCAGACCGGTCATGTAGACGGTATGGAACGGCACCTGCGGCTTGCCGTCTTCATCTTTGATGAAGTGCATGGTCATCATGATCATGCGGGCAATCCAGAAGAAGATAATGTCGAAGCCGGAAACCATCACACTGGTCGGGTGGAACTGACGCAGCGCGTCGGTGTTTTCCGGCCAGCCGAGAGTCGAGAACGTCCACAGCGCGGAGGAGAACCAGGTGTCCAGCACGTCTTCGTCCTGACGCAGCGCCACGTCGGCGCCCAGGTTGTTCTCCTGGCGCACTTCGTCTTCACTGCGGCCCACGTAGACGTTGCCGTTGTTGTCATACCATGCCGGAATACGGTGACCCCACCACAGCTGACGAGAGATACACCAGTCCTGAATATCGCGCATCCAGGAGAAGTACATGTTTTCATACTGCTTCGGCACGAACTGGATGCTGCCGTTTTCAACCGCTTCTACCGCCGGTTTCGCCAGCACATCGGCACGCACGTACCACTGGTCGGTCAGCATCGGTTCGATCACCACGCCGCCACGGTCGCCATAAGGGACGGTCAGGTCGTGCGGTTTAATCTCTTCCAGCAGACCCAGGGCATCAATAGCGGCAACCACAGCTTTACGCGCAGCAAAACGCTCCAGCTTCTGGAACTCAGCCGGGATCGCGTTTGAGTAAACGTCAGATTCGTTGCCTTTGGTGTCATACACTTCTGCGCTTTCACGGATATCGCCGTCAAAGGTCAGAATATTGATCATCGGAAGCTGATGGCGACGGCCGACTTCATAGTCATTGAAGTCATGCGCCGGGGTGATTTTCACGCAGCCGGTGCCTTTCTCCATATCGGCGTGTTCGTCACCGACAATCGGAATGCGGCGGTTCACCAGCGGCAGCACCACGAATTTGCCGATCAGATCTTTGTAACGCGGATCTTCCGGGTTTACCGCCACGCCGGTATCGCCCAGCAGAGTTTCCGGACGGGTAGTAGCGACTACCAGATAATCTTTACCGTCAGCGGTTTTTGCACCGTCGGCCAGCGGATAGCGGATATGCCACATAGAGCCTTTAGACTCACGGTTTTCCACTTCCAGATCGGAAATCGCAGTGCGCAGTTTCGGGTCCCAGTTTACCAGGCGCTTGCCGCGGTAAATCAGGTCTTCCTTATACAGGCGTACAAAGACTTCTTTCACCGCGTTAGACAGGCCTTCGTCCATGGTGAAGCGTTCACGCTCCCAGTCCACAGAGTTGCCGAGACGGCGCATCTGACGGGTAATGGTGCCGCCGGATTCCGCTTTCCACTGCCAGATTTTATCGATAAACGCTTCGCGACCGTAATCGTGACGGGTTTTACCTTCTTCGGCGGCGATTTTACGCTCCACCACCATCTGGGTGGCGATGCCGGCGTGGTCGGTGCCTGCCTGCCACAGGGTGTTTTTACCCTGCATGCGCTGATAGCGGATCATGGTATCCATGATGGTTTGCTGGAAGGCGTGACCCATATGCAAACTGCCGGTGACGTTCGGCGGCGGGATCATGATGCAGAAGCTTTCCTGGCTTTCGTCGCCATTGGGTTTAAAGTAGCCCTGCTGTTCCCAGTGCTCGTATAGCGGCTGTTCGATATCTTGCGGGTTATATGTCTTTTCCATTTCTGCTATGTCTTTGCGGCGCCGTAGGTGGCCGTGGTCAAGTGGAAACCAGCCACGCGATAGGCTTTATAGCGTTCGCGAGCCAGTTGTTTCTGGGTTTCTTCGTAAGGTACGAAGTCTATCACTTCCGGGAAAGCGGTGGCAAAATCTGCAAACCCCGGCAGCAGGCTTATCAGCACGTCGCGCGCGCTGCTGCCACGTTTTTGCGGCCAGGCCAACTCCACCGGCGCCCCGGCGCGCGGCCCTTCGCCTGCCAGATTGTGCGGGACAAAACTGTCCGGATCCCGCGCCCAAAGCGCCTCGTCAAGGCGAATCGCCTGGGCTTCGTTTTCACAGGCAATCAGAAGACGTTTACCCGCCCGCCAGCGTTCTGCGGCAATCTCGCACACCAGTTGCTCGACGGCGTTCAGGCCATCCTGATGGGTGTCATTGTCCAGCAGATAGAAGGTTGCACTCTTCATAATATGGGGCTTCTTGTGATGACGTTAAACGCACAGCCCGGTAAAGACCGGGCTGTGACAGGACGATGATTGCTCGTCGTTACTCTTCGCCAGTAAACCCGGCGCGGTTCAGAAGGAACTGCGCCAGCAACGCGACCGGACGCCCGGTTGCGCCTTTGGCTTTACCGGAGCGCCAGGCCGTGCCGGCGATATCCAGATGCGCCCAGTTATATTTACGGGTAAAGCGCGACAGGAAGCATCCGGCGGTAATAGCGCCGCCAGGACGACCGCCGATGTTGGCCATATCCGCAAAATTAGAATCGAGCTGCTCGTAATACTCATCGCTCAGCGGCAGGCGCCAGGCACGGTCACCGGCCTGTTCCGACGCGCCGATCAGCTCATGGGCCAGCGGATTGTGGTTCGACATTAAGCCAGTGATATGGTGACCCAGCGCAATCACGCACGCGCCGGTCAGGGTTGCCACATCGATAACCACTTCCGGCTCAAAACGCTCGACGTAGGTCAGCACATCGCACAGCACCAGACGGCCTTCCGCATCGGTATTCAGGACTTCCACGGTTTGCCCGGACATGGTGGTGAGCACATCGCCAGGACGATAAGCGCGGCCACCCGGCATATTTTCGCAGCCTGCCAGCACGCCAATCACGTTAAGGGGCAGTTGAAGCTCTGCGACCATACGCATCACGCCATAAACCGCCGCCGCGCCGCACATGTCGTACTTCATCTCATCCATGCCTTCGGATGGCTTAATGGAAATACCGCCGGAGTCGAAGGTCAATCCTTTACCCACCAGCACGATAGGACGGGCATCCGGCACGGCGCTGCCTTTATATTCCATAACCGACATTAGCGATTCGTTTTGCGAACCCGCGCCAACCGCCAGATAGGAGTGCATGCCGAGTTCTTTCATCTGCTGTTCGCCAATCACGCGGGTCACCACGTTTTTGCTGAACGAGTCGGCCAGCTGGCGCGCCTGGGAGGCGAGATACGCCGCGTTACAGATATTCGGCGGCATATTGCCTAAATCTTTCGCAGCCTTGATGCCGGAAGCAATTGCCAGACCGTGCTGAATGGCCCGCTCGCCGCTGGTCAGTTCACGGCGCGTCGGCACGTTGAAGACCATTTTACGCAGTGGGCGGCGCGGTTCGCTTTTATTGGTTTTTAGCTGGTCAAAGGAGTAGAGCGACTCTTTCGCCGTTTCTACTGCCTGGCGCACTTTCCAGTAAGTATTGCGCCCTTTAACGTGCAGTTCGGTCAAAAAGCAGACTGCTTCCATCGAACCGGTATCATTCAGGGTGTTAATCGTTTTCTGAATAACCTGCTTGTACTGGCGCTCATCCAGTTCACGCTCTTTACCGCAGCCAATCAGCAAAATACGTTCAGAAAGCACATTCGGAACGTGATGAAGCAAAAGGGTTTGGCCTGGCTTGCCCTCCAGTTCACCGCGACGCAGCAGTGCGCTGATATAGCCGTCGCTGATTTTGTCCAGCTGTTCGGCTATCGGGGAGAGGCGGCGCGGCTCGAAAACACCGACAACAATGCAGGCACTCCGCTGCTTCTCGGGGCTGCCGCTTTTTACACTGAACTCCATGCACTACGCTCCTGAATCTTAAAGACAACAACGGCGGCTACGGATAGAATTGGACGCTTTCGTAACGCTTGCTCCGTTGTTGCGATGACTTTCGTGTTAATCTTAACGAATGTTGTTACGGTTTCGGCGCGTCAACATCTTAAGGACTCACCGCTGAGTTTACATATCTTAGCGATCTTTTCGACGACTCAAGAGAATAAATGACGTTTAAGCCATGAAACAAGCGATTTTCCTGCAAAAAGACTCGTATTCACAGGCGTATTTAATGTGATAATCATAAGATATCTGGTCCGGGAGACGCTCAAAAGCCAACTGGCGATACTGTTCATCCTGCTGCTGATCTTCTTTTGCCAGAAGCTCGTCAGGATTTTGGGTGCGGCAGTCGATGGTGAGATCCCGACAAATCTGGTCCTTTCTTTACTGGGTTTAGGTGTGCCTGCTATGGCGCAACTCATACTCCCGCTGAGTCTGTTCCTCGCGCTGTTAATGACGCTTGGCAAACTCTACACCGAGAGTGAAATCACGGTGATGCACGCCTGTGGCTTGAGTAAAGCCGTGTTGGTAAAAGCCGCCATGATCCTGGCGTTGTTTACCGGCATTGTGGCGACGGTCAATGTGATGTGGGCCAGCCCCTGGTCGTCCCGGCATCAGGATGAAGTGCTGGCTGAGGCCAAAGCGAACCCCGGCATGGCCGCGCTGGCGCAGGGCCAGTTCCAGCAGGCCAGCGATGGCAACGCGGTCCTGTTTATCGAAAGTGTCAGTGGCAGCAAGTTCAATGACGTGTTCCTGGCGCAACTTCGGCCTAAAGGCAACGCTCGTCCCTCTGTGGTGGTGGCAGATTCCGGCGAACTGTCGCAACGCAAAGACGGTGCGCAGGTCGTGACCCTGAATCAGGGCACGCGTTTTGAAGGCACCGCGATGCTGCGCGATTTCCGTATTACGGATTTCAAAGACTACAAAGCAGTGATTGGTCATCAGGCGGTTGCGCTGGATCCTGAGGATTCCGAACAGATGAGCATGCGGGGGCTGTGGGAATCCGACAAGCCACAGGCCCGTGCGGAATTCCACTGGCGTCTGACGCTGATTTTCGCCGTGGTGGTTATGGCGTTGATGGTTGTGCCGCTCAGCGTGGTTAACCCGCGCCAGGGCCGCGTGCTTTCGATGCTGCCCGCCATGCTGCTGTACTTAATCTTCTTCTTGCTGCAAACGTCGCTGCGTTCTAACGGCGCAAAAGGCAAGCTCGATCCCATGGTGTGGATGTGGGCGGTAAACCTGGCGTATCTGGCGTTAGCGATTGGCCTGAACCTGTGGGATACGGTGCCGATGCGTAAATTCCGCAGCCGTTTTTCTCGCCGAGGAGTGGTGAATGCCGGGATTTAGCGTACTTGACCGATATATCGGTAAAACAATTTTAAACACCATCATGATGACGCTGTTCATGCTGGTGTCGCTTTCAGGCGTCATAAAATTTGTCGATCAGCTTAAAAAAACCGGCGAGGGCAGCTACTCGGCGGCCGGCGCTGGTATGTATACCCTGCTGAGCGCGCCGAAAGATATCCAGATTTTCTTCCCAATGGCGGCGTTGCTTGGCGCGCTGCTCGGGCTGGGTATGCTGGCTCAGCGCAGCGAGCTGGTGGTGATGCAGGCGTCCGGGTATACCCGTATGCAGGTCGCGCTTTCGGTAATGAAAACCGCGATTCCTCTGGTGCTGCTGACCATGGCGATTGGCGAATGGGTAGCTCCGCAAGGCGAACAGATGGCGCGTAATTACCGTGCGCAGATGATGTATGGCGGTTCGTTGTTATCCACCCAGCAAGGCCTTTGGGCGAAGGATGGCAATAATTTCGTCTACATCGAACGCGTTAAGGGTGATAACGAGCTGGGCGGCATCAGCATTTATGCCTTCAACGACCAGCGCCGCCTGCAGACGGTACGTTACGCCGCGACGGCCACGTTTGACCCTGAGCACCGCGTCTGGCGGTTGTCCCAGGTGGATGAATCCAATCTCACCGACGGCAAGCAAATCACGGGAACTCAAACCGTGACCGGCACCTGGAAAACCAACCTCACGCCGGACAAGCTGGGCGTGGTGGCGCTGGATCCGGAAGCGTTATCCATCACTGGTCTGCGTGATTACGTCAACTACCTGAAGTCCAGCGGCCAGGATGCCAGCCGTTATCAGCTCAACATGTGGAGTAAAATATTCCAGCCGCTTTCCGTGGCGGTCATGATGCTGATGGCGCTGTCGTTTATTTTCGGCCCGTTGCGAAGCGTACCGATGGGCGTACGGGTCGTGACCGGGATTAGCTTCGGCTTTCTGTTTTACGTGCTCGACCAGATATTCGGGCCGTTAAGCCTGGTGTACAACATCCCGCCGATTATGGGGGCGTTGTTGCCAAGCGCCAGCTTCTTCCTGATAAGCCTGTGGCTACTGATTCGTAAGTCTTAATAAAGGAGGGTGCGCAGGCACCCTCTCTGTTTTCTGCCTGACTTCGCACAGGCATGTAGCGTTAGCGCTTCCTTCCACCCAAAATATGTCCCGGCACACTACGTAAAATCTGTCGGGTCACCTGACGTACCGCGCTTTTTGCCATTATTTGCACCACGCCGCCGCGATCGTCGTCCCTGATTGCCCTCATCGGGAGCGGATTCAGCGTCACGCCGTTGTTCTGGCGATAAGTCACGGTGCAATCATGCAGATTTTTCTTGTGAGCATTTCGCTTCAAGGATAAGGACACCGCCGCGAAAGAACATCAGTAAAATGCTGACTTTGCGGCATATCACGCATCACCGACTATGCTTTGCATACGGTTTACTTAATTTTTGGAAAACATGTCCAGATTCTTTTTTAACGAGCGTAAACAGCTGGTCAATGATGCGATTGAGGGTGTTATTCTTGCCGCTCAACATCGCAACCTGACGCGCCTTGATATTGACCCGGCAATCCGCGTCGTGGTGCGCAGCGACTGGGACAAAAGCAAAGTTGCGGTGATTTCCGGCGGCGGAGCTGGCCATGAACCCGCGCACGTAGGGTTTGTGGGCAAAGGGATGTTAACCGCCGCGGTATGCGGCGACCTGTTCGCCTCGCCGAGCGTGGATGCGGTACTCAATGCGATTGTCGCGGTGACCGGCGATCGCGGTTGCCTGCTTATCGTCAAAAACTACACCGGTGACCGCCTGAACTTCGGCCTGGCGGCAGAGAAAGCCAAGCGCCACGGCCTGAAAGTCGAAATGGTGATTGTGGCGGATGATATTGCCCTTCCGGACAACAAACAGCCGCGCGGCATTGCAGGCACTGCGCTGGTGCATAAAATTGCCGGGTTCGCGGCAGAGCAGGGGAAAACGCTGAGCGAGGTGCGCGAACTTGCCCATGCTGCCAGCGAGCGCGTCTGGAGCCTGGGTGTGGCGATGCAGACCTGTAATCTGCCGGGCAGCGAAGAAGAGAACCGCATCCAGCCGGGTAAAATCGAGCTGGGGCTGGGGATCCACGGCGAGCCGGGCGCCAGCATTGTTGATACCCATAATAGCCGCGAAATTGTGGCGCAACTGGTTGATGCACTCCATCAAAAAACCGGTCCGGACGCCCGTCTGGCGGTGATGATCAATAACCTGGGTGGCGTATCGGCGCTTGAGATGGCGCTGCTGACCAAAGAGCTCGCCCACTCGCGGCTTAGCAAACAGATTGATTACCTGATTGGCCCGGCTGCGCTGGTAAGCGCGCTGGATATGAAGGGTTTCTCGCTATCGGCTATCACGCTGGATGAGACGTTTGAAAAGGCGTTAAAAGCCAGCGTTGAGACGGCGGGCTGGCAGTCGCCCGTGCCGTTCCGCGAGGTTAAAGCTCAGCCGCATAACCCGATTTACAACCGTATGGACGTTACGCCCAGCGAGAACGCAGCCGCGAAACAGATTGTCATGACGGTGACAGAGACGTTAATTAGCCTTGAGAACCGGCTGAACGCGCTGGATGCCAAAGTGGGCGATGGCGATACCGGCTCGACTTTTGCCGAAGGCGCACGCGACATCAAAAACCAGCTCGATGCCGGGCAGTTACCGCTTAACGATACCGGTGCGCTATTGCTGCTCATCGGCGAGCGGCTCGCTACTGTGATGGGCGGCTCAAGCGGCGTGCTGATGTCGATCTTCTTTACCGCCGCCGGGCAGAAGGTAGCGGAAGGGGAGCCACTGCCGCAGGCGTTGCAGGTGGGCTTGCAGCAGATGCAACGCTATGGCGGCGCGGACCTGGGTGACAGAACGCTGATTGATGCGTTGCAGCCAGCGCTGGACGTGCTGGCGGAACAGGGCTTAGAAGGCGCAGCCAGGGCGGCGAAACAGGGCGCGGATGACACGGCGCAAATCCACAAAGCCAACGCCGGACGCTCATCGTATGTAAATAGCGAGAACCTGAGCGGCGTACCCGATCCAGGTGCCGTTGCGGTCGCGGAAGTGTTTGGCGCACTGATTAAGCGGTAATACTGGCGATTCGGGTGCTGATTTTTTCAGCATCCGAATCACACCACAGGGGATAACTGTTGCGCGTGAAGCAGTTGCAGGTATAATCCACAACGTTTTCCGCATACCTCTTCAGTGCCGAAGTGGCGAAATCGGTAGACGCAGTTGATTCAAAATCAACCGTAGAAATACGTGCCGGTTCGAGTCCGGCCTTCGGCACCAAGTGATGCAAAGTAAGCTGCCTACAGGCGGCTTTTTTTGTGCCTGAAATCCAGTATCCGCAAGGCTTTCCTCGCTTTTTTCACTCAACCTAAGTCAACCTGATTCAAGCTACATCAACTTACTGATGCGGGTACAACTGCGGGTATATCCCGGTTCGGTAATGTTTGTACCCACACAGAACCCTTAAAAGGATACTCATCATGGTTTTGAGTGATGTGAAAGTTCGCTCGGCTAAGCCTGCAGTAAAAGCCTATAAACTGAGTGAGGGTGAAGGCATGGTTTTGCTGTTTCACCCTAATGGTTCCAAATACTGGCGGATTCGTTATCGCTTTGGTGGTAAAGAGAAGATGCTGGCATTGGGGAAATAGCCTAAGGTTTCGCTGGCGGATGCTCGAGCACGCCGGGATGAAGCCCGTAAGTTGTTAGCTAATGACGTCGATCCCAGTGAATAAAGCATGTAAATAGACGCGTTTAAATTGTTAGCACTATTTGAGATTCCTGATGTTTGATCCCGCAGATGGTATTTCTTGGGTGTCACACCATTGAGTGATTCGTGCCAAACCGACATTACTTACTGACGACTTTGACTAATACTGTGAACAGGTAAAACAATACCGAATGCAAGCAGAGTGGGCGAGGGTGACAGAATAGCGGTAATTTTGACGAGCTGCAGGCTTAATAGTGCATTGCATTTTCAGGCTTTGAATATCTGTTTCCGGTGCCAGCCAACATACCGCTCAGCGGGCCACAGCAATTTATCGTGCGGGAGGAATAACTGCTGGCCGTCACGGTTCCAGAACAAGTGATCCACAACAGGGCTACGGCTGACGCCGCCGGAGATGCGGATGGTCATACTCTCATCCAGACCAAATGCGCCCATATCAAAGGCATCATGATGCAACGTACACAGCGCCAGCCCATTGTTTACCACACACGGACCACCATACGCTTTCCAGTGAATATGGGCCGCTTCAATACCCACCAACGCGCCATCCAGCCTGAGATCGTAACCGCAGAAAGCGCACCGTGAATGATAGGCGCGAAGAACAATAGCCCTGAAACGCGGATCGCGGTTTTTTGAACGGTCGATAAAATCAAAGCCCAGTTGGTTGGCAAGGATCCGCTGAATACTTTCCGGAAAGCGATCGGTCAGGATCTTCTGGGCCAGTTGGTCGATCATCTCTGGATGCATCAGCAACTGCTGGTAAGCCGCTTCATTAAAGCCGCCCGCGACATGGTTATCGATCAGCTCTTTCTTTGTCGGCTGGGTATTGCCCTTGCGAGGTTTGCAACCTTCTGCATTCGCGATTTCCCAGAAGCCGGCAGCTCTGAGTCGCCAGAAAGGCATATTGGGATAATCGGTACGCCGTTTGGGGCCAAACTCTTTTAGCAGACGGGTGAGTGGCTCATGGAGCTCCTGGCCGTAGTTAAACAGGCGCGAGTGGCCTGCTTTGTACTGAGACAAGACATACAACAGCAACAACGGTTTATGTGGCGCACATACATCACCCTTACGCCATACGGAAACGTTAGAGATGGATGATTGCAATGTTTCGAGAGATATCACAGAAATGAACCGGGTAACAGGCTGATGTTATTGCGATAATGCTCGCAAAAGCAGTGAAATTCAATCGTGACTCATCATGTTGATGAGAGAGAAATCGACACTTTAAGTCTGTAACTGTGAAAGGTAAACTGAGTTCATCTCCAGGAGTTGTAAATCACGCATCGCTTAAAAGCTGATACATAGAGCCGTGCGTACAAACGCAGGAAGGCATATGACCAGTCGTCCCCAGATGATAATTAATGTGTTACAGGCTAATCCCGGTCAGCAGTTCACTGCCCGCCAACTGGCGCAGAAAATCATCGATCACTACAGCGCTGAATTGGCTGAAAAACGTAAAAACCCGCGTTTTTCCAGCGATGAAGCTTTTTTAAGCCAAATTACCGCTGAGGTTGGTGGCAGTCGAACTGTTAAAGCAAAAGCTATGTGCCCGCAGGTAATGACGCGTGATAAGCCGAGACCACGATTATTTTATTGGGGGAGTCAGTGGTTGAACAGGTGGATGCCAATGTTGCCCCTGAACCAACAGTTGAAACTGTTAACTTTACCGAGCATTCGTTGTATCCAATCTTGATTGAGTATCTCTTTCAGGAAGAAGGGCTGTTGTGCCGTCGAATTGACGAAAAGCGTTCCAGCAACAACAAGGGACTGGGAGGAAACCACTGGCTATATCCCGATATTGTGGCCCTGGAGCCTCTCGGTAAAGATTGGGACGATGTAGTGAAAAACTGCGTACGGCATAGTGAAGGACGTTTGACGCGCCTGTGGTCTTTTGAAGTGAAAAAACAGCTAAACCGTAGCAATGTCCGTGAATGTTTCTTCCAGGCGGTCAGCAATTCCAGTTGGGCGCATTTCGGTTACCTTGTGGCGACTGAAATTAACGAAGATAAACAGCGAAGCGTAGAGCGTGAACTTCAGATGCTCTGTGCGTTGCACGGTATTGGCGTGATTCTTCTGGATCCGCATGATTTCTCTAATAGTCAGACATTGATCCCCGCACGTGAGCGCACCAGCATCGACTGGCAGTCAGTTAACCGTCTGGTGGAAGAAAATCGGGATTTTAAAGAGTTTGTTGAGTTGGTGGGGGAATATCATCAGACCGGGAAAATCCATAAAACGCTATGGAACAGATAATAGCTAAGTATATTTTTATATAAGCTCAACGTTTCAATAACGCAGGTATGGAGATATAAGCGTGGTAATCATCAGTCACGCGAGGTTTGATAAAAATTCTGATCGTCAATCCAAACAAATGGCGGTGTTCGACACCGCTACGGCATCGTTAACTCCGCTCTCATTTCCCTACACGCATACACTCTCTTACTCGCTCCGCTGCTTCGTATTCCTCAGCTATCTCCTGTGCCAGCATCAGGGCCAGAGAACGCACGCGCCGAGTTGGCTGCGCTGAGTAAAAGGGACGGAGTTCACCGGGTCGGAGCCTCGCAACTGAATGTGTATTGTTTAAAGATGAAATTAGTGGCACCGGTCATTGCCCGGCAATGACCGTAAAGCTAACATAAAAAGTTATGGGCCTTAAAAGTATGGACGGGCCAACACCGCAATGGATTAAAAACAATGATGAATAAATCCAATTTTGAGTTCCTCAAAGGCGTTAACGACTTCACTTATGCCATCGCCTGCGCGGCAGAAAATAATTACCCTGATGATCCCAACACCACGCTGATTAAAATGCGCATGTTTGGCGAAGCGACGGCTAAACATCTTGGTCTGCTGCTGGATATTCTTCCTGTGAGAATCAACACGATCTTCTGCGTGAACTTGGCAAAATTGCCTTTGTTGATGACAGCATCCTTGAATCGCCACGGGTTTAACAGACACCTCAGAGTCATTTAAGATGGCTTAAAGAGAGGTGCCCATGAGCGGTAAGCGTTATCCCGAAGAGTTTAAAACTGAAGCAGTCAAACAGGTTGTTGATCGCGGTTATTCTGTTGCCAGCGTTGCAACACGTCTCGATATCACCACCCACAGCCTTTATGCCTGGATAAAGAAGTACGGTCCGGATTCTTCCACTAATAAAGAACAGTCAGATGCTCAGGCCGAGATCCGCCGTCTCCAGAAAGAGCTGAAACGGGTTACCGACGAACGGGACATATTAAAAAAAGCCGCGGCGTACTTCGCAAAGCTGTCCGACTGAGGTACGCCTTTATCCGTGACAACTCCTGTTGCTGGCCTGTTCGCCTGCTCTGTCGGGTGCTGGATGTTCATCCCAGTGGTTTTTACGCCTGGCTTCAGCAGCCGCATTCACAACGCCATCAGGCAGACCTGAGACTGACAGGACAGATTAAACAGTTCTGGCTGGAATCGGGATGCGTCTATGGTTATCGCAAAATCCATCTGGATCTGCGTGACAGCGGGCAACAGTGCGGAGTAAACAGAGTCTGGAGACTGATGAAACGTGTCGGAATAAAGGCTCAGGTCGGATACCGAAGCCCGCGGCACGTAAAGGCGAGGCCAGTATCGTGTCACCCAACAGGCTCCAGCGACAGTTCAATCCGGATGCTCCTGATGAGCGTTGGGTAACGGACATAACCTACATCAGGACCCACGAAGGCTGGCTGTATCTTGCCGTTGTTGTTGATCTGTTCTCACGCAAAATTATCGGCTGGTCCATGCAATCCCGGATGACAAAGGACATTGTCCTGAACGCACTGCTGATGGCTGTATGGCGGCGTAATCCCGAAAAACAGGTGCTGGTTCATTCGGATCAGGGCAGTCAGTACACAAGCCATGAGTGGCAGTCGTTCCTGAAATCACACGGCCTGGAGGGTAGCATGAGCCGTCGCGGTAACTGCCATGATAATGCGGTTGCAGAAAGTTTTTTCCAGTTGTTGAAACGTGAACGGATAAAGAAAAAGATCTACGGAACGCGGGAAGAAGCCCGCAGTGATATTTTTGATTACATCGAAATGTTTATAACAGTAAGCGTCGGCATGGTTCTAGCGAACAGATGTCACCGACAGAATATGAAAACCAGTATTATCAACGGCTCGGAAGTGTCTAGATTATCCGTGGCGATTCATACCGGTCACTGGATTATCAGCGATGAACAGGTTCCTGAAGTCATGGAAAGGCAAAGAAATGAGAGGGATTTATGGATATCCGTGATATATCTTATTGCTAATACTTCACTTTCAATGTTAATTACTGTCAGGAGCCGCTTTTTACTCTGTCCTGCATTAAGAAAGCATTAAGTCTAAATTTTCTATCATTCTTCATTACATATAATTAAATAAACAGCGCCATTATTAATCCAGTTGGATGTCAAAGTCCTGGAGGGATGCACCGTATTAACTGCCCAACCCGTTTCGCCGGAAGAACCCGAGCTGCTAAAATCGCTGCGTAAGGTGTGCAAGCTGTCGGCGCGTAAGTAAAAACAGGTGCAAGATTTCATCAGCACCATCACCACCAAACGCCCCGGCCCCGAATAAATACCGCTCCCGATATCGCGTCGGGAGTGGTCGCCTCAAAAGAGTGACCACGCACGCCTTTGAAGGCACAAATCCCCATTGCCAATACCCAGCTAACTCGAATTAGTTTACAATAAACGCATCACGTTCTGTATGGATAACGAAGAGGTTATGGCCAAAACCGTTGAGCAAGTCGCTAAGGCGCTGGATATCTCTATCACCACTGTGCGCCTGGTCCTGGGCGGCAAAGCGGAACAGTACCGCATCAGCGCCAAAACGCAGCAGCGCATTAATGATTATATCGCCGAGAATGGACTGGTCGTTAACCACATTGCCCGCAGCTTAAAACTCAATAAAACCGAAACCTTAGGGCTGGTGATCCCGCGCCTGTCGAACCTGTTTTTCTCCACCCTGGCGGAGAAACTGGAGTCCTGCTGCCGCCAGGCCGGCTATCAGTTGATGATCGCCTGCACCTACAGCGACAGCGAGCACGAAAACAGTCTGGTAGAAGGGTTGCTGGCACGCAATGTCGACGGGATGTTCGTGGTACCTTCAACCCGCGAAACACAGTTACATCATCAGAAAGTGGCGCGCAAACGCCCGCTGGTGATCCTCGACCGTGATTTCGGCGAGAGCGACACCACGCTGGTGGTGAGTGATAACTACAACGGCAGCAAAAAACTGGTGCAGGCCATGACGCAAGCGCTGGACGTCTCGCCGCTGTTCTTTATCGCAGGCGATACGCAACAGCCTTCCATCCAGCGCCGTTTACAGGGTTATCTCAGCGAGTTGCCCGCGGGAAAAGACTGGGTGCTGTCCGCCAGCCATAACCGCCAGGAGGAGGGTAAACAGTTGATGCTCGACTTCCTCAGGCAGAACCGCGAGCCGCCGCAAGCCTTTATCTCTTCGTCGTTACCGATCCTGGAAGGGACGCTCAGCGCACTGCGGGAAACCTACGGTTTTATCCCCTCGGATATCTCAATCGGCACCTTCGATGAACATCAAATGCTGGGCTTTCTGCCCAATGCGGTATGGTCGATGCGCCAGGACGAAGACGCCTGGGCGCAGCATGCGTTTCGGCTGATGCAGCAAAAGCTGCAAGGAGAAAACAGCGACGTCAAAATTACCGTGCCGATGACGCTGATTCATCGTCCGCTGTCGGTGGAAAAACGTAAGGGATAAAAAGAAGCGGGCGGCCGCGCCACACAGCGGGCCGCCCGTACAGCGCGTTAAACCAGAAGCTGCACAAAACGTTCAGCCAGCTCCGCGTCCCGTTCCGGCGGCAATCCGCTGATGCCTACGCCGCCAATCGCCACCCCTTCCACCAGCACCGGCGCGCCGCCGGGCATCGCCAGCAACCGTTTATCGTCAAAGATATCCAGCGTTAGGGTTCCCTGGCGTACTTCTTCCGCCAGTCGCGCCGTTGGGCGGCGAAAGCGCAATGCGCTCCAGGCTTTGCGTTGCGCCAGTTGCCGGGGCAGAGCAGGGCACCTGGCGTGAGCGCCGAAGGCGATCAGCTCACCGTCGATACCGACCACCGCAATCGCCAGGCCCGTGCTCTGCGGGTCCGCTTCCGTCTCCTGTAAAAACTGCGCCAGCCGCTGGCAGATCGCGCTGTCGTTCAGGCGCGGCGGCGTACAGAGCGCGTTGTCAGACATCAGCGATATACCCCTGCAAACGCTGATGCAGCGCGTCCAGCTCTTCCCGCTGGGTCGCCGTCAGCGCCACAAACGGCTCGCGGGTCGGCCCGGTATCCACCACGCCTTTGCCCGCCAGATACTTCGCCGACTGGAACACGCCACGCGCCACCAGATTTTCCACCACCTCGTTAATCTGCTGCTGCAAACGCTGCGCTTTGGGAATGTCCCCTTGCCGGAATGCGGTACGCAGTGCCAGGAACAGCTCCGGTTGCAGGTTCACCGTGGTGCCGACAGTGGCAGTGGCCCCGGCGGCGAGGCTGGACAGGAAGATCTCATCAAAGCCGTTAAAGAACACTTTATCGGGATAACGGGCGATCATGCGTTCCAGCGAATACAGGTTATGGGAGGTGTGCTTCACCCCCAGCACCTGCTCGTCGCTCAGCAGTGCTTCGGCGGTCAGGCTGTCCAGCTCCACGCCGGTAAACTGCGGGATGTTATACAAAATCACCGGGATCGAGATGGCGTCCAGCACCCGGCGGTAGTAAGCGATAATCTCCTCGCGGCTGTATTTATAGTAATAGGGCGGCACCAGCGAGACAGCGCTCGCCCCGTCCTGCTCGGCGCTTTTCGCCAGCTCCACGGCATCCTGAGTACGCGGTGTGCCGACGTGGGCAATCACCGGCACCTTTCCTTGCGCCGCATTGACCAGCGTCGCCAGCACCTGCTTGCGTTCGTCGAAGCGCAACAGCGGCCCCTCCCCGGAGGAGCCACAGCAGTAAAAGCCTTCCACGCCGCGCGCCAGCTGGGCGTGCGCCAGAGTCTCCAGCGCCGCGTAGTTAACGGATTCATCCGCGTGCATCGGCGTGACTACCGCGGAAATGATGCCGCGAAACGCCTGCCAGTTGTCACTTACCATGCGGTCCAGCCTCCATCCACGGTGACGGTGGAGCCGGTCATATACACGGAAGCGTCAGAGAGCAGGAACACCACCGCGCCGTTGTACTCGTGCGGCTGCGCCATGCGGCCAATCGGAATGCGGTCGGTGTAGTTCTTCTGAAAACGCGGGTCCTGGTCGCTGCGCTCCACGCCGGAAAGCGTCAGCGTATTAACGCGAATGCCGTCGCGGCCCCCAGTAGGTGGCGCAGTAGCGGGTGAAGTTATACAGCCCGGACTTGGCCGCCGCGTAGGCAACCGGCTTCACAAACGGGATGCCGGTGTCCTCTTTTTTGTAGCTGTAGATATCCTGTACCGGCGAAACCACGCCATAAATCGAGCCGACGTTAATGATCGAGCCGCCTTTGCCGGCCTGGCGCATCCGCTTGCCCACCTGCTGGGTCATCAGGAAAGTGCCCACCAGGTTTACTTCCACCACCTCGCGGAACACCTCTTCCGGGAAATCTTCGAACGGACCGGAAACTTCCGGCGGCGCACTCGGCTGGGTATCGACGCCCGCGTTATTCACCAGGCCGTCCGGTACGCCCCATTTGGCTTCAATTTTATCCAGCACCTGATTGATGCTGGCTTTGTCGGTAATGTTCACTTCCGCGCACAGCAGGCGGTCGGAATCTTTAATCGCTCCCAGTACGCGGTCCACACGCGCCGCGTCAACATGCGTCGCCAGTGCCGCCACCTTCGCGCCGCGCTCGTGCAGCGTTTTCACGTACTGCGCGCCCAGTTGCCCCAGGCCGCCGGTCACAATGATGATCTTGTCTTTTACCGAGAATAAGCTGTCTTCCATTGTTCCTTTCCCCTGAATATTCATTAGATTTTGTGTGTGGCGAGGTAGTCACGATCGAGAATAATGCCGTGGCCCGGTCGGTCGCTCGGTATGTAGTAGCCGTCTTTCTCAACACCGGCCTCGGCGATGATGCGCAGATCTTTCCAGCGCCCGCCGTCGGTCATTTCGGCATACGAGATATTCGGTACGGTAGCCAGCAGGCTGGCGCTGAGCTCCATGACAAAGTGCGGGGTCATCGGCAGGTTGTGAGCGCGTGCGACGGCGGCGATATCGAGATAGCCGGTAATGCCGCCCACGCGTCCCAGATCCGCCTGCACATAATCTGCACAGCCACTCTCAATATATTGCGTGAACTGGTTTAAGTTATAGACGTTTTCACCCAGGGCGATCGGCGTAGTGCTGCGTTCGCGCAGTTTCAGGTGGCCGGTGATGTCGTCGGAAGGCAGCGGTTCTTCAATCCACAGCAGGTTCAGCGGTTCGAATAATTTGAACGCGCGCAACGCCTGCGGGAAGTTCCAGCCCTGGTTGGCGTCCACCGCCAGCGGGAAGCCCGGCACCGCTTCCTGAATTTTACGCAGGCGCTCCACATCCTCTTCCAGCGTCGGTTTGCCCACTTTCACTTTCGCGGCCAGATAGCCGGTGCTTTTCCAGCGTTTAACCTGGTCGATCACTTCTTCAATGGAGAGATGGAGGTTGATGCCGCTGCCGTACAGCGGCACGCGGTCGCGCACTTTACCGATGATGTCGACAATCGGCGCGTTGAGGGTTTTGCCGAGCAGGTCCCAGTACGCGATATCCAGCGCGGCGAGCGCATGTGTCGTCACGCCCGCGCCGCCGACGTCGTGGATATATTTATACGAGCGGTGCCACAGCCCGCGCGGCGACAGCGGCTGGCCGATAACGTCCGGAATAATTTCAGCAATCAGCGCCGAGATGGTTTTCCCGCACCAGCCGGAAGTATGGCTAAACCCGGTCCCGACCTGGCCGTTAGAGCCGTACACATCGACAATCGCCACTTCAATATCGGTAACGTGGTGGATCTGGTCGCCCCACGGGCCTTCCGGCAACGGGACGCGGGCGGTCATCAGTTCAATATTTTCAATAACGGGCATTTTGGTGCTGTTCATTATGATCATCCTTCTTTCATGACCGTGGCCGCCCTGGCGGCGCACGGTCGGGGAACATTAGTTTTTTGAGGGAGAAACAGAAGATTGCTGACCCGGTAGCGTGGCGTCGGCGTTCTCCGTATGCGGTTGATCGTGCTCATCACCCACGGCATGACCGAACACTTCCGGCAGCAGGAAAATCGACGCCAGGAAGGCGCAGAACGGCGCGATAGCAATAATCAGCGACGCCAGCGGCACCCCGAGCTTTTCAAACAGTGGCGGGAACACCAGCGTGGTAACGAATGCAGTAACTTTCACGATGGTGTAGCCGATACCGGAAGCCACGCCGCGATAACGCGGTTTCGCCACCAGCGAAATGACCGTCATCCCGCTTTCAGAATCCCAGTAGTGGCCCCACAGCATCAGCGCCGCGCCGAAAGTGATAAACCCGAAACTGCTGGAGTAGACGCCCCACGACGAAATGGATATCCCGATGGTCACCAGCAGGAAGCCCCATTTACTCAATCCCTTGTGCCCCAGCTTCGGTAACAGCAGCGGGCCGACGAAGGCCGACAGCGCGGCGATACAGTTCACCGCCAGCAGGGCGAGGTTGTTCTGGATCTGGCCTGAGATGCCGATGGTGACGAGGATCAGCGGCAGATAGAATGAAAACGCATAGTTTTCAAACGACTGCACCGCGCAGGAGAACCAGCCGAACAGGGTCGTGCGGCGGGTGAACGGACGGCGGAACAGGTCGTGCAGCGTCTCTTTAAGCGTCGGGTGAGGGATCTGGACATTCTCGTTGGGCAGAATATCGTCCAGCAGCTTGCCGTCCTGCTCGCCGTAGTATTCGCGGGACGCCTGTTTAGCTTCAATGAAGCGACCACGCTCCACAAACCACGCCGGGGTTTCCGGCAATTCACGGCGCATAAACAGCAGCATACACGCCGGGATCGCCGGGACTGCCAGCACGATCCGCCAGATCATGTCCGGGTGAACGTCAAGCGCCACCAGGCTGGTGACCAGCAGGATCGCGGCGATGATCCCCAGCGCAAACATAAACTGCCAGCGGTTAGCCATGACCTCGCGCTTGCCTTTCGGCATCACTTCCATGATGTAGGTAAAGCCGTTCGCGACGTCGGCACCCACCGGGATCCCGGCGAGGCAGCGGATAATCGCCAGCCAGTACATATCCGGTGCCAGCCCCTGCAGGACCGCGAAAATGGCAAACAGGATCATCGACCACAGGAAAATTTTGCGGCGACCGAGTTTGTCGGTGAGCCAGCCGCCGAGCAGGGCGCCGATCACCGCGCCCAGTTGCGTACCCGCGGCGGTAAAACCGAGCAGCCAGGCGCTCGGCTCATAAATGTCTTTCAGGGCGAACAGAATAAAGGCCATGGAATAGATATCCCATGACTCAATAAGTAAGGCGGTAATCATCAGCCAGCCTGCTTTGGTGCAGCCCGGCGCTTCCTGGGAATCGAGGCGTTTTTTGGCCTTCTGGATAATAAATTCAAGATGTTGCTGCTGATACATAAAATCCTCTCTTGCCCGGACGGGCACGGTGCCCGCCCGAACAGAAACGTGTTGACCCGCTCCTTCAGGATTAAGGAGTCAGATAAACCGGATGTTTGTCAGGATCGCTAACAGCGTAAAAATTACATAAGCGAGTGAGTGTTATTGCACGAGCGAGTGGGCCTCTCCTGCGAGATAAACCCGGATATTCTGCGTCAGCGCCTGGGCGACAAAGGCCGTCAGCACGTCGGCCAGCAGCGCCTCATCGACGTAGGCCAGGCTCAGGTGGTTACTCTGGTGCCCTGCCATCAGGTCATCGCGGGTGACGCCGTCGAGCACCGCGTTCAACAGCGGCCATTCATAGTTGGTGGCTTTGCGGCGACGTTCGAACTCCGCTTCCGGCAGCTCGACGGCGGTACCGGTGCCGACATGCATAATGACCTGAGTACCCTCATAGTGGGCGCGCGCCCAGATAAAGCGTCCGGCCTTACCCTGGCCTGCGATGGTTGAACCGCCGTACGGGAAGAACATCGGCGGCTGACGGTAGCCGGTGGCACCGGCAATGCCGCCTTTGAGATGGGCGAACGGGACCGCGCCGGAGATTTCCAGATCCCAGTAAAACGTGCCGTTGTACTCGCTGCCCCAGCGGATGTCGTGCAGCGTGGTTTCAGACTCAAGACCCAGCGCCCCCAGCAGTTTCGCCATCATCACCTGCGGAATAGCGCTGCCCATGTCCACTTCGTTAATGCACGGGATCGGCGCATCCGGGCAGATAATCTCGCCCTGTTCGTCCGGGATCGGGAAGCGCTCGCTGTTACCAATCGCGCCCTCGGCGAAATCGGACGCAGCGCAGCTGTCTTTCAGCCCCTGTTGATACTGGACGCCTACCGCCGACAGCCCGAAGCGCTTCACGAAGCGCGCCATGGCGATCATCATTGCGCACTGCTCCAGCACCTGTTCGCGGGTCAGTTCTTCGGCGCTGTGGGTGCCGAAGTTGAAGCGCATCCCACGGGTTTCATACCAGTCCAGGCAGGCTTCGCGCAGCGCCTGCGGCACCTTGTTCATCTCGACCAGCAGCGCCGACTGCGACAGCGACTCCACCGGAATGCCGACATCAATCATCGCTTTTTGCGGGAAGACGCCGTTGATCATCCCCATGCAGAAGGTGTCGAACAGGCCGACGATGGCTTTATGTTTGAGGATCGACTGGCCGACCTTCACGCCGATTTGCCCGGCCTCGCTTGCCAGCAGCGGCGCGCTCGCAGGCACCGGATGAAGATAGCCGAGTTTGTGGCTGAGATGACCGTCGCGCAGCCAGGTATCGAGCCCACGCATAAACGCGTCGTCTTCAAAGGTTTCCGACCACAGGCGGGAGTAGTTGCGCTCAAGGCTGGTCAGGCAGCCCGCCATGCACAGCATCCCCACCAGGCCCGGCCAGGTGCCGTCGAAGTTGGCGAGTAGCAGGATCGGCCCGCGATGGTGCACCAGCGACGGGGCGATATGGTGAGAGTATTGCCACGCGGTCAGCAGGACGATCACGGGGGCGTCCGGGTCGAGGGTTGCGAACAGATCGCTGCCTTCTTTCTGGCTACTGATAAAGCCGTGGCCGCGGCTTTCATTCACCGGATGGGCGCGTCGCATGCGATAGCCCAGTTTTTCCAGCGCCGCTTCCAGGCGCTGTTCAAATGATTTTTGCGTCGGCCAGCAGGTGACGTTCGCCGGTTCGCGTAAATCCGCGTTGGTCACCATCAGCACTTCGCCAGGCTGTGGCGTGAGGGTGTCATCTTCCACGGGCAGGGTTAAATTCAACATCGGCATGGCTCCTCCAGGGTCGATCATTGTGTGGTGTTCATAGTGGCGTTGAACCGCGCTTCCGCCCGTTGCAGGTCGTCATACATTTGCAGATAGACCTGGTATTTAGCCTGATGGAAGGCCTGGGTTGAGGGAGAGCGATCGGCAGTGATGGTGTGGCCGTGGCGGCTCATGGCAGCGACGGCATCGGTCAGCGACGCGAAACCGCCGCAGGCTACGCTGCCAAGCAGCGCGGCGCCGAGTGTGACGGCATCTTCTTCCCGGGCAAGATGAATATCGCAGCCGGTGGCGTTAGCGTATTCCCGCAGCCACAGCGGATTTTTGGTCGCACCGCCGCACATCATGATCCGCGACACGTCGTGCCCGGCGGCGCGCATGGCCTCAATGATGTGGCGAGTACCGTATGCAATGGCCTGTAGCGTGGCGAGATAGAGCCGCGCCAGTCCGCTGACGCCCTCTTCAAGGGTGAGTCCGTACACCGCGCCGCGTGCCAGCGGGTTGGCGCGGGGAGAGCGGTTGCCGTGGTGGTCGTCAAGCACATGCAGATGGCGCGTCGGCCAGCGTTCCGCCGCCTCCAGCTGTTCCACCTGCTGATTCAGTAACTGATAGGGCGACACGCCCGTGGCGTCCGCCTCCTGCTGGAGCGTGGCCCAGGACGCATGCTGGCGCAGCGTCCATTCCACCAGCGCGCCCGCTGCGCTCTGACCGCCTTCATTCAGCCACCACTGCGGCAGCATTGCACCCCAGTAAGGGCCCCAGACGCCAGGGATCAGCACGGGCTGTTGGCTGACGATCATATGGCAGTTGGAGGTGCCGCTGATAATGGCGAGACTGCCCTGCGGCTGGGCGCCGCTCAACGATAATCCGCCTGCATGGGCATCAATGATGCCGGTCGCCACCGCCACGTCCTCAGGCAATCCCCATGCGCGGGCGAGTTCCGGGCGCAGCGTACCGGCTTTTTCACCGGGATCGCGCACCGTGGCGGGGATTTTTTCCACCACCTCTTCCAGCCCGATGGATCGCAGCAGCGACTGGCTAAAACGCTGCTCGTGGGCCAGGTAGTTCCATTTACAGGTCAGGGTACAGGTGCTGGCGACCTCGTTGCCGCAGGCGCGCCACACCAGATAATCCGCCAGATCGAACAGCCGCCAGATCTGTGCGTAGCGATCCGGCAAATGACGCTTAAGCCAGAGGATCTTCGGCAGCTGCATTTCCACGCTGACTTCACCGCCAACGTAGCGTAATGCGTCGTCTCCCGTGGCGTTGATTTCACGTGTTTCTTCCTGTGCGCGGTGATCGCGCCACATGATGATGTCACGCTCCGGCTGACCGGCAGGGGAGACAGAAATACCGGTGCCATCGGCGCGGACGGCCACCAGTGAGCAGGTGGCATCAAAGCCGATCCCCCGGATCTGCGCCGGGTCGATCCCCGCCGCGTGAACGCTTTCGCTTACCGCAGCGCAGACCGCCTGCCAGATCTCCGTCGATGACTGCTCAACGCAATCACCGGCGTCATGGAACTGGCTGACAGGTTTAACGGTAAAGGCCAGCCGCTGACCCGTCGCGGTAAAGATCCCGGCCCGGACGCTTCCGGAACCGACGTCTACACCAATGTAAGCCTCTGCGTTCATTGCTAATCCTCTAAGCTAACTCGAATTAGCAAATTAGGATAAAAAAAACGCCCGCTCAAATTTTTTGCCGGGGTTTTGTGATGGTCTTCAAAGTCGTTTTTTTATCTGTCTGAAAAATAATAATTATTTTAAGTGCGGCGAACCGAGCCGCCTTCGAAGACGTTTCTTTGGAAAAAATGATTTATAAAGGCACCCCAACAGTGAAGGGCGGATATATTTTGGGGAAGGGAGCAGACGCAAAGAGGTAATTGGCTGAAATTACACTCTTTTAAAATACAAAGTGTAGGGGTTTTCTGCCTGCCACCCGGCGTGTTGAGTAAAAATTAAACCGATCCCGCTCACACTCTTCATTCATTCGAGTTGTGAATATTTTGTGATTGCTATAATTAGCTAATTCGAGTTAGCTTGCGAGCGATTTTCCCCGCTCTGCCAGCGTGGCGCAGACCAACAACACAATAACGATTCGGACAGAGGATTGAATAATGACAGTGATTACCTCGCCTACACTGCCTGCCGCGAAAGATAACGCGCTTTCGCAGCCAGCCCAGGAAAGAAAAAAACTGATTACCGTGCTGGGCTCCGGTCTATCAGGCACTACCATTGAGTTCTACGATTTCTTTATTTACGGCACGGCGGCGGCGCTGGTGTTTCCGTCGCTGTTTTTCCCGAATCTTTCTCCGCTGATGGCGCTGATCGTCTCCTTCCTGACGCTGTCGATTACGTTTGTCAGCCGCCCCATCGGCGCCATTGTATTTGGTCACTACGGCGACAAAATTGGCCGTAAAAAATCGCTGGTGCTGTCGTTGATGATCATGGGGATCTCCACTTTCCTGATTGGCCTGATCCCGAGTTACGACACCATCGGCAACGCCGCGCCGTTGATCCTGATCTTCCTGCGTTTGTGTCAGGGCTTCGCCATTGGTGGCGAGTGGGGCGGGGCGACGACGTTGATTACCGAATACGCGCCGCGCAACCGTCGCGGGTTCTTCGGCACCTTTGTGCAACTGGGTAACGTGCTGGGATTGTTTATCGCCACCGCTGTGTTTGCGCTCGTGGTTATGCTGCCCGAAGACGATTTGATGTCCTGGGGCTGGCGCGTGCCGTTCCTGTTGAGTATTGCGCTGCTGTTCGTGGGGATGTTTATCCGTTCGCGCATTGAAGAGACGCCGGTGTTCAAAGAAAACCAACAACAACGCAAGAACGCGCCGCAAGCCGCTGAGCAAAAGTTTCCGATCCTGACGGTACTCAGGCATCACCGCCGGGCGGTATTCCTGGCGATGGGTATGCGCATGGGCGAGATCGTGCTGGGCTGGCTGACGGTGGCGTTCTTTATGTCTTACGTGACCCGCGAGCTTAACTTCACCCGTGAAACGGCGCTTAACGGCCTGTTGCTGGCGAGTTTTGTCGGGATCTTCACCTTCCCGTTCTTCGGTTGGTTATCGGACAAAATCGGTCGTCGCCCGGTGTATCTGGCCGGGGCTGCCATTACACTGATTTTCGCCTTCCCGCTGTTCTGGATGATCGACTCCGGTTCGGTGAAGATGTTTATGTTCGCGACCACGTTTTGTTACTCCGTGGGGCTGGGGATGATGTTTAGCGTCCAGCCCGCCTTTTTCTCGGAGCTGTTTGACACCAGCGTGCGCTACACCGGCGTGTCGCTTGGCTTCCAGCTGGCGAATATTGTCGGCGGCCTGACCCCGATGATCGGTACGCTGCTCATTGCCTGGTCCGGCGGTCAGTCCTGGCCGATTTCGCTGTTCCTGGCCTGTATGGCGATGATCACCATTGTGTGCGTGTGCGTCACCAGGGAAAGTTATAACGATGAGTTGAACGACGTGAAATAACACACAAACAGCCCCTGCGCATCAACGCGGGGGCTATCTTTCTGGAGCCTGGAGGGCTAGATGTTTCGGTCGCCCGATATCTTATTCAGCAAACTGTCCCAGCTTTCCAGCCTTAAGGGCAGAGAGGTGTGCCTCTCAAGATTATGGCGTTCAATACTCTCTTCCAGATCGTTTTGCGAACGGCCCGCAATGACCACTAACCGGATATTAATATCCTTATCAGGGTCGACCTCTAATTTACCTTTTGGCCCGCGAAACGCCTGATGACGATTATTTCCGGTTTCCACTGCCTCACGTATTTCATGAAAGTATGCCCGGTATCTGGGGTAATCCCTGATGATGGTGCCTTCTCTTCCCCTTACCTGCTGTAACGCTTCATTGGTTTTGTAGGAAAAATTGCGATAACCCGTCGACCCCATCAAATCAAAGTTCGCGCCTTTGATTTCAATCAGCGTGACGTCCATGCGCGACCGACCGGATAAGATTGCATAATCCACAAAACCCTCTTCAATTTTGAGTTCGGGCACAACGATGTATTCTTCGGCGGGGTAAGCGAAGAGGTCGGCGAAAAAGGCGAGATCGCGTTTAAAGAATGCGGCCAGCGCTCTTTCGCTGGGATTATCGGCCAAAAAAGCGGCTAACTCACTTTTGGTAATTGCGTTGTCTTTAATTTTGTAGCGTCGGGATAACACGCCATAATTTTCAATATACGTGTCCCGGGTAAACGGGCGTATCAGATGGTGGCGTTGTTCAAGCTGGTCGAACAGGCGTCTATTTTTAAGCGTTTTATCCAGTAATTCCTGGTGCGAACAGCCCAGTAATTCGCTGACCTTTTCCAGTGAGCTGTCGTGAAATCTGGCAGAATTGCTGCGCCCAAAGGTCACGAGATCAAATGATCCATATCCCGATAATGTGTCCTCATCATGTGTAATGAGTATCGTGCTTTCGGATATGTATCCTCTTTCAATAAGCTGTTCTTTAATATTCTCGATAAAGTTAATGACACTTGCGGGGCAGTATTTACCGCCGACATCCGTTATCAGCGCATACAGTTTTTCTGCGTTAACGAAGAGCCGGACCCGGCATAAGCTGTCTGTCCGCATCATATTTGCGGGGGTATACTGGAAGATAAAATCGCTGATTTTCATGGCTTTCCTTATTCCCTTTGGTGCCGGGTGGCGGCTGGATGACGTTATCCGGCTTTACCGTAACTCGCCTACCACCATTCTGCGCCCTGCAACCATCCCGGCACCTGCGACAGCAGCCACAAAATCAGGCCAATTGAGCCGCCAACCAGCGTTCCGTTGATGCGAATAAACTGTAAGTCTTTGCCGATGTTGAGCTCAATCTGGCGCGACATGTCTCGCGCATCCCAGCTTTTCACCGTGTCGCTGATGTGACGGGTCAGGAACGCCGCGAAATCCGGTGCGACGCGGGTCGCGGCCTGTTCCATATGTTCGTTAAGCGAACGGCGCAGCGCATTATCCGCCACCAGGGTTTCCCCAAACCACTGCCCGGCTTCGGCGATCCGGCGCTGAATACGTGAATCTTCAGACTGCATATCGGTTTTCAGCCACTGGCGCAGGTCGCCCCACAGTTCACCGAGGTAGCGGTTAAACGCCTCATCGTTCTTGAGATACTGCTTGATGTTATTGGCTTTTTCGGCCATTTCCGGATCGGTTTTCAGATTATCGATAAGCTTTAACGTGGCGCGATCAAAGGCCATACGGATCTGGTGAGCGCGATCCTCGCTGATATCATCCAGCAGAGAATTTACCGCGTCGGAGACCAGCTCCGCGCTGTGCTCACCCAGCCATTCGGTGGGCAGGATTTTAGCTTTTAGCGGATGTTCGGTTTCAAGCCAGTGAACAATCTGCCGGGCGATAAAGGCGCGGGTTTTATCGCGCTGGAGCAGGGCAATCAACTGCGAAATCAGCGAATCCAACAGTTGCTGGTGACGATCGTTTTTAGTCATGCTTTCCAGCATCAGCGCACTGGTGCCGGTGAGATCCACTTTATCAATCGCTTTATGCACCGCCCGGCGCAGTAATCCCTGAATACGCGCATCGTCGGTCAACTCCAGAAAACCGCTCATTCCCTGAATCAGATAGCCGCCAACGCGCTGCGAATTTTCCGGCTGGCTGAACCACTTACCGATCAGCATCGCGGGTTCATGCCGGTGGATCAGCGCCACCAGCGACTGGGTATCGAGAAACTTTTCTTCGACGAAGCGACCGAGGTTTTCGCCAATCCGGTCTTTGTTGCGTGGAATAATCGCGGTATGGCGGGAGATAAACGGCAGCGGCACACGGCGAAACAGCGCCACCACGGCGAACCAGTCGGCCAGCGCGCCCACCATCGCCGCCTCGGAAACGGCCTTCAGCCCGCTGACCCAGGGGCTGGGCGGCAGGAAGAGTGTGGTCACAAAAACGGCTGCAGCAATCAGCAGCAGCGAGAGCGCCAGCAGCTTGGCGCGTTTGAGTTCAGCTAATTTTTCCATGGGGTAAGCATAGAGGGGATGCAGGGGATGGGGTAGAGGAAAAGGCCGATTCCCGTTTCCGTGTCTGCAGATGCCGGGCCACGAAAGGGTATGTTAACAAGGCTTTTTTATACGGTGCAGCAGTGATGGGAGCCTCATTTCACGCCCTTCTCACGAGCGAAACCTCCAAATCGTCACCCTCATCACAACCAAACGGGCAAATATTGACCACAATAATCACAGGGTTTCACACAGCACGCAGAAGGAGGTTGTATGTCCAGAACGATTTTAGTGCCTATCGATATCTCTGAGATGCAGCTGACGACGCAGGTTATTCCCAATGTCCAGGAGTATGCCGGGCGGGATGTTACGATGGTCCACTTTTTAGCGGTGATCCCTGACCATACTTATTTTGCCGCTTATGGCCTCGAATATGCCGCCATCGCGCCGGAACGCTCGGAGCGGGAAGCGAACGCGTTGCAGACGCTCAATGAGATTGTCACCCGGTTTGGCCTGCCGGAGGGGCGGGTTAAAACACATGTATGCAGCGGCTCGCCGAAGGATCACATTCTGCGGGTGGCGGATGAGATCAACGCCGATCTGATTATCCTCGCCTCACACCGGCCCAGCATGAGTACTTATCTGTTAGGGTCTAATGCCGCAGCGGTGGTGCGGCATGCCAAATGCTCGGTTCTGGTGGTACGCTAAAGCATCAAGCCCACTTCGGTGGGCTTTTTATCGGCGATCGAGTCCCATTGCGCTGACCGGATCGAACAGCGACAGGCTTTCAATTTGCTCCAGCAGGATCACTTTACGAAACGACAGGGCAGATTTCGGCTCCGTGGTCAGGGTGATCTCATGCTCTGCATACCAGGCGCTGTAGTTATGCTCCACCACAAACTCGCCGTTTTCCCGGGCGCGATAGCCGCTCAGAAACGGGATCAGCACAATGTTATTCCCAGGGCTGCTGCTGTCGAACGACGCGGTATGGACCATGCCAACGTAAACGCGTTGTGATTTAAGCATTACCAGCGCCAGTTCGCCTTCTTCCATACACTGGTAAAGCAGGCCTTCCAGGCCGTTGGCGCGGGTAAGCTGCTTATAGAGCGAACGGCGGCCGCCACTGTCGAGCCGGGCACTGCGCGCCCAGTTTGAGCGGTAGAGACAAAACAGTACCGCGAAGCCGAGCATAATGACCACCGGCGCCTGGATGCCAAGGAAACTCCAGTTGATAAACGCCATCTGGTAGTGGTGAACCCCGCTGCCGAATAACTCCGGCAGGGCGTTCATCGTGAGCGATGTCAAAAGCAGGAGCAGCCACACCGCCGCCGTGGCGATCAGCCCCTGCAACACGAAGATGCAGCCGTATAGCGCGACCAGGAAGTACACGTCCCAGCCAAAGGTGCGTTTATATTTGAGGCGCGTGGAGAGGTCGCGACTGGCATACCAGTAGCCGCAAACCATCAGCACCATAAAGATCGCGGTTCCCATTTCAGGCTCGCTTCAGCATGTCGACATGGCGCTGAAAATCCTGTTGAACCTCAGGACAATGGATGTTGACCATGGCGTTACCGTCACCATCAATGATGATGCGCTCTCCGTCGTCAATAGCGTCCTGAACTTCACCGTGACTAATCACTTGCAGCAGTTTTTCCGGGCTTGAAAAGAGTGATGGCAGCAGTTTCATGAATATTCCTCCTGGCTACAGTTTAGGAAGTCTTACCGAAAGTAGTGAGAAATGATTCTGAAACGACGCTACGCCAGCGCGGCCTCGCGTTCGCGAACGCGTTTGAGCAGGCCCGCCAGGAAAAACACTACGATCATCCCCGCGATGGCCGCGAGCAGATGAAACGGCAACCGCCCCCCCGCATGGAAGTAAATCCAGCGTGCCGCTTCCACCGCCGCCGCGCTGGTGCTCAGCACCACAATATTCAATGACGCGGAGACGGTGCCTTTGGGCAAATCATTGGAAAACAGCGTGAAACGGTACAGGGTCGGGAAAATCAGCCCAATGCCGAAGGCGTAAAAACTGGTGCCGAGCACCGACCAGAGCCAGACGTGTGGAAACAGCAGGTTACCCGCGAGCAGCAGTGTCAGCCCGGTTAACTGGACAGGGATCGCGCTCCAGATAAAACGCGGCGTGGTGGGGTCTTTAATAAATTTCACCACCAGCATATTGGCGACGATCACCGCGCCGAAAATCGGCACCTGGCTCCAGGCGTACTGAGACGTCGTGAGCCCGCCGTCGTCAATGAGGATGACCGGCGACACCGCAACCCAGGTCATTAGCGGAATGTAGCTCAGCGCCAGCGTAGCCGCGCCGGTTAAAAAGATGCGGTTGCGAAACACATTTTTGAAATCCTGCCAGACATCCCGCACGCGAAACGGCGCGCCGCGTTGTGTAATGGTCTCTGGCATGGTGAACAGCAGGCCCAGCCAGGCGATGAACCCCATCAGCGCAATAATCCCGAACAACACTTTCCAGTGAACAAACTGCATCAGCGCCGCGCCGGAGAGCGGGCCCACGACCGGGGCGACCAGCACTACCGAGGTGATAATCGCCATCAGCTTAATGGATTTGGTCTGTCCATAGGCTTCCTGCACCGTCACGTAGCCCACGGTGGCGATAAAACAGATGCTGGTGCCCTGAACAAAACGCGCCGCGAGGAATTGCGTCATCGAGGTGGTGAACAGCGTGACGGCGCAGGCGAGCGTAAAGATCAGCGCGCCGGTAAGCAGTACCGGCCTGCGGCCAATGCGGTCCGACAGCGGGCCCAGCAGCCACTGCAATGCCATGCCGCCCGCCATATACAGGCTAACGGAAGCGGGAGCCAGGCTGACGTCAGCATCAAATTCCCGCACCACGTGAATGATGCCCGGTTGGATCATATCGGTAGTGAGATACGCGGCGAAATCATACAAAATCAGCGCCATCGGGAAGAAAAGCGAGCTGGCGTGCCGGGCCCAAAACGCGGAATTCCATTGCATACTGTTTTTCTCCTTGCTGACAGACCACAGCTACAGTGTAGCCATAAGCAAATTGTTGTATATTGTAAACCATACGCTGTCGCACTTATGACAATACAAAAGGATACATATCGTGAATCTGCCGGATACCTCAAGTGCCAAACCGCTGTATAAGCAGCTTGAAGAAGCCCTGAAAGCGGCGATCCTGAGCGGCGAGTATCAGCCGGGGCAGCAAATTCCTACCGAAAACGATCTCAGCGCCAGCTGGCAGGTGAGCCGCGTGACCGTGCGTAAAGCGCTGGACGCGCTGACGCGGGAAAATTTTCTCACTCGCGTATCGGGGAAGGGCACCTTCGTCTCTGGAGAGAAATTCCAGCGCAGCATGACTGGCATCATGAGCTTTAGCGAACTGTGCCGCTCCCAGGGGCGTCGCCCCGGTTCACGCACCATTAAGTCAGTGTTTGAAGCCTGCGATGAAGATATCCGCAGCAAACTGAATATCCCCGACGGGGAAAAAGCGGTGGTGATAGAGCGTATCCGCTATGCCGATGACGTGCCGGTATCGCTGGAAACCGTCTGGTTTCCGCCATCCTTTGCCGCCTTGCTGAATGAGGATCTCAACAGCCATTCGTTGTACGACACGCTGCGCGAAAAGCATGGCCTGTGGTTTACCCATTCCAGTAAAACCATTGAACTGGTCTACGCCAGCTTTGAAGTCGCCCATTACCTTGGCGTCGCCAGTCGTTATCCTCTGATCTCCATTAAAAGTGAGATGATTGATAACAAAGGCGAAATGTCCTGTATTTCCCATCAGCTTATCGTCGGCGACAAACTGCGTTTTACCGTCTGACCGCGATTTTTTGCCATTACTCATCACCCTGTTTCAGCGTAAATCGGGATCTGCATCGCGGATCCCGATTTTTTTGCATGGGCACTCGTTGATCAAAATGTATCTCAATGTTATACATTCATAACAATACATTTAGATACATTGAATGACGCGCGGATGGCTCGCGGTTCACGTCAGAAACGACCCAAGGGGAAAAGTAATGAGTATTAAAGAGATCGTTAGCGGCATCGTTGAAAGCAAAGCGGACAAAGGCGGTATCACGCATGTTTACTATGTGGCCTGTGGCGGCTCGTACGCGGCTTTCTATCCGGCAAAAGCCTTCCTGGAAAAAGAGGCCCACTAAAGTTACCGTCGGGTTGTACAACAGCGGTGAGTTTATTAATAACCCGCCTGTCGCGCTGGGCAAAAATGCGGTAGTGGTGGTCGCCTCCCATAAGGGCAACACGCCGGAAACCATCAAAGCGGCGGAACTGGCGCAAAGCCGCGGCGTACCGGTGATCGGCCTGACCTGGGTGACCGATTCCCCGCTGGTGGCCCATTGCGATTTCGTGGAAACCTACAGTTTTGGCGACGGCAAAGATATTGCTGAGAGAAAACCCTGAAAGGGCTGATCACCGCGGTGGAAATCCTCAATCAAACCGAGGGTACGCCCATTATGAGGATTTCCAGGACGGCCTGAGCAAAATCAACCGCATCGTTTACCGCGCCTGGGATCATTTACAGAACCGCGCCCAGGCATTCGCCCAGGAGTACAAAGACGATAAGGTCATTTACACCATGGCAAGCGGCGCAGGTTACGGCGCGGCCTATTTACAAAGCATTTGTATCTTTATGGAAATGCAGTGGATCCACTCCGCCTGCATTCACAGCGGCGAATTCTTCCACGGCCCGTTTGAAATCACCGATGCCAACACGCCGTTCTTCTTCCAGTTCTCTGAAGGCAGCACCCGTGCGGTGGATGAGCGCGCCCTGAACTTCCTGAAAAAATACGGTCGTCGCATTGAAGTGGTGGATGCCAAAGAGTTGGTCTCTCCACCATCAAACCGACGGTGATCGATTACTTCAACCATTCGCTGTTCAACAACGTCTACCCGGTTTATAACCGTGCGTTGGCCGACATTCGCCAGCACCCGTTAACGACCCGTCGCTACATGTGGAAAGTTGAATATTAATCACGCCAGGATTTAACGTATGGGCAGGGACGCCAGTTATATTGCTCGCTACAAGGAATAATGATGAACATAAAGGTGATTGGCATTGGCGATAATGTCGTGGATAAATATCTTCATTCCGGCGTGATGTATCCAGGCGGCAACGCACTCAACTTCGCGGTGTATGCCCGCCTGGCCGGGCTGGAAAGCGCGTTTCTCGGGGCGTTTGGCGATGACGCCGCCGCCCGGCACGTACAGGATGCGTTGCGGGAACTGCAGGTCGATATCCAGCGCTGTCGGCATTACCCCGGTGAAAACGGCTATGCCTGTATCCGGCTGGTGGAGGGCGACAGGGAATTTGTCACCAGTAATAAAAACGGCGTATTACGGGAACACCCGCTGCAATTATCTGAAGACGATCTCAATTATATTGGCGGATTCCACGCGGTGCATTCCAGTATTAATGGATTTCTGGAATCGCAATTAGAAAAAATAAAACAACGGAATGTCACGCTCTCGTTTGATTTTTCCGGTCGCGGCACTGACGACTATTTTAAACAGGTGTGTCCGTGGGTGGATTATGGCTTTATTTCCTGCGGAGCGTTATCGGTCGAAGAGACCGTTAATAAAATTTACCGGATTTACGATTACGGCTGTAAACATGTTATCGCCACGCGTGGACATGAAAAGGTTTATTACTATGCCGGAGATGACATTATCGAATGGCAGCCCGTTTATATTCAACCCGTCGATACGCTCGGCGCGGGCGATGCTTTCTTAACGGGCTTTATGCTCGCCATTCTGTCCTGTGGCAACCCCCAACCGGAACGCGAGGATATTCTGCGCGCCCATGGTGGCCGGAGGGAAATCCGCAAGCCAGGTATTACATCACTACGGCGCATTCGGTTTTGGTAAACCGTATTCCGGCTAATTCACCTCTTTATTAGATAAAAACATAACGGGAATTCACTCCATTATCCGGGGGTAAGTATGTTCTGGACAGAATTGTGTTTTATCCTTGTAGCCCTGATGTTTGGCGCCCGCATTGGCGGCGTATTTTTAGGCATGGTTGGCGGTCTTGGCGTAGGCGTATTAGTGTTTGGTTTCGGTCTGACGCCTTCTTCACCGCCATCGACGTTATTTTAATTATTCTCTCGGTTGTATTAGCGGCCTCCTCATTACAGGCCTCCGGCGGGCTGGATTTATTAGTCCGGCTGGCGGAAAAAATGCTGCGCCGCCATCCGCGCTACATTACGCTGCTGGCGCCGTTTATCTGTTATATCTTCACGTTTATGTCAGGTACCGGGCATGTGGTCTACAGCCTGCTGCCGGTGATCTCAGAAGTGGCGCGTGATTCCGGCATTCGCCCGGAACGGCCACTGTCCATTTCGGTGATCGCCTCCCAACAGGCGATCACCGCCAGCCCCATCTCTGCGGCTATGGCCGCGATGATTGGCCTGATGGCGCCGTTCGGCATCTCCATTTCCACCATCATGATGATCTGCGTGCCGGCACGCTGATTGGCGTGGCGGCGGGAGCCATCGCCACCTTTAATAAAGGCAAAGAGCTGAAAGACGATCCGGAATACCAGCGCCGCCTGGCGGAGGGCTTGCTGAAGCCCATCGGTAAAGCGGAACGTACCACGGAAATTGCGCCGCACGCCCGACTCTCGGTGCTGCTGTTTCTGACCGGCGCGGTCGTGATTGTGCTGCTGGGGCTGATCCCGGGTCTGCGTCCGGTTGTTGAAACGGCTAAAGGGCTTGCAACCGCTCTCGATGTCGGCGGCGATCCAGATTGTGATGCTCTCTTTCGCCTGCCTGATTGTGCTGCTGTGCCGCCCGCCGGTGGATCAGATCTTAAGCGGCAGCGTGTTCCGCGCCGGAGCGCTGGCTATCGTGTGCGCGTTTGGCCTGGCGTGGATGAGCGAAACCTTCGTCAGCAGCCATATCGATCTGATTAAATCGGAAGTGCAGGTACTGTTGCAGGAGCATACCTGGCTTATCGCCATCATGATGTTCTTTGTTTCGGCTATGGTCAGCAGCCAGGCGGCCACCACGCTGATCCTGCTGCCGCTGGGGCTGGCGCTCGGACTACCGGCCTATGCCCTGATTGGTTCCTGGCCTGCGGTGAACGGCTACTTCTTTATCCCGGTCGCCGGGCAGTGCCTCGCAGCGCTGGCCTTTGACGATACCGGCACCACCCGCATCGGCAAATATGTGCTTAACCACAGCTTTTATGCGGCCAGGCCTGGTAAACGTGACGGTTTCCGTGGTGATGGGCCTGATGATTGGCAAACTGGTGTTAGGTTGATGTTGCTCCCCGGCCCGCTTATTCCAGGGGCCGTTTTTTATCGTCTTGCGCGCCAAAGCTGTGCTAAAACTCAATGCTTACTGACTGAGGTGCATTATGGCGCGATACCCCATCCGGCAACAATTCTGGCGCAGCGAGGCGCTGCCCTGGCTCGAAGTGCGTAACGTGCAAGACGGTCGCACGGTTAGCTACGCGCCGCACACCCACGAAACGTTTTCTATCGGCGCGATTGTTGGCGGGGCCAGCAGCTACCTGAACGAGAAAACGCGGATTGAGGTCAGCGAAGGTACGGTTGTGCTGATGAATCCCGGCGATCTGCACGCCTGTAACCCGTTGCAAAACCAGCCCTGGGCTTACCGGATGTTTTATTTCGACAGCCAATGGCTGAACGAACTCACCGGCAGAGAAGCGCATGACGTCTGCCATTTCACCCAGACATGGACCGACCATCCGGCGATCTTCAACGGCCTGAACCGGCTGTATCACATGGTGGTGGATGAGCAACGGGACGCGCTGGAGAAAGCGTGCGAGGCGGCAAAGCTAATGCTGACGGTTCAGCAGCTGTTGCGGCCCCAGGCGCGTCCGTCTGACGCCGCGCCTGCGCTGCTCGCCAGAGTCAAAGAGAAAATCAACGACGAGTACCAGGCGCCGCTGACCCTGGCGGAACTGGCGCATACCGTTGGGCTGTCGGTCGGTCATTTGATCCGCCTGTGCCAGCAGCATTACGGCGCAACGCCCCATGCGTTGTTGATGAACCGACGGTTGCATATCGCCCGCCGAACAGTTAAAACGCGGGGCTCCGCTGGCGGAGGTGGCGCTGGATGTCGGCTTTGCCGACCAGGCGCATTTCCAGCGCGCTTTTAAACAGCATCTGGCCGTGACGCCGAAACAGTACCGCGATCTGCTTTAAGCCAGCGCCAGCCAGGCCGCGCAGCCAACAGCAGCACCGCCAGCACACGGTTGAACAGGCGCAGGCGGGCGGGCCGTTGCAGCCAGCCGCTCAGCGACGCGCCCGCCAGCGCCCAGCTCAGAATCGACAGATAACACACCACAAAATAGATCCCGGCGAACAGCCAGAGGGTGGCGCGATCGCCGTCGCTGGCGAACAGGCCCATACCCGCGACACACGCCAGCCAGGCTTTCGGGTTCAGCCACTGCATCAGCGCGCCGTTGAATGCCCCGGCGCACGCGGCGCTTTTTGCCCGGCTATTTCGCCGTTATCCGTAGCCAGCCGCCAGGCCATCCATACCAGAAACGCGATGCCGCCGACGCGGATCGCGCCCTGTAGCGCGGGCCACAGCAACAGCAATTCGTACAGTCCATAGCCGGTTGCGAGCAGTAGCAGGGTGAACCCCACCGTCGCGCCCGTCACATGCGGCACGCTGGCGCGCCAGCCAAAATTGACGCCGCTGCTTAGCGCCACGACATTTACCGGCCCCGGCGATACCGACGACACCAGTGCAAACACCATCATCGACCAGACGACACTCATAACCCCTCCTGTTTGTGAAAGGGTTACCGTGCCATGTCAGGCCGTGCGGGTATTGAACAAAATACGCATCGTGGCGCGGATCAGTGCAGGTACGTTACCGTGCCCTCCGGCACAAACAGCGAGTTGTAACGCAGCTGGAAGGCATTAAGCTCGTAATTATCCAAATCCAGCTCGTGGTAAAAGCGCAGGGCAAGGCGGATTTGCGCGTCGGTCAGCGGGGCGCTTAACCGGCCTTTTTGCAGGATGCGATGCCAGCGCAGCAGGTTTTGTTCGCTGCCGTCGACGATAAAGACCTGATAAATCAACAGCAACTGGGCGGCGTTTTGCAGATGCACTTCATCGGGGCGCGCCAGATAGTGAATAAACTCGTGCCCGGCCTGCTTGCCCATCTGATCGATCATGGACTCCACCAGCAACGTCTGAATATTCAATCGTTCGCTAAGCCGCCGCACTGCGCGACGTGAATCGGAGGTTAATACCCGAAAACCCACTACAAACACCACCCACCAGGGTAGCCAGCATCAACCAAATCATGTTTATTCCCGCCGCAAAAGAGTGTGCTTATCATAGGCTAAACCGGGCCGCGGGAAAAACCGCCATTGTGTTCAGTAAGAAAAACGAAAGTTCTGGCCCGTTTAGCGCATAAAAACGAAACATCAGGGTTTTACCCTATAAAGTTTTCCGGGATTTTTCCGATACCCCTTTTTATTTCGTCTCGGGAAACAGTCACCATGCTCAACCGTATCAAAGTCGTTACCAGCTTGCTTATCGTGCTGGGGCTATTCGGCCTCCTGCAGTTAACGTCGGGCGGGTTGTTCTTTAACGCGCTGAAAAACGACAAGGAAAATTTCACCGTTCTTCAAACTATCCGTCAGCAACAGTCCACGCTGAACGCCAGCTGGGTTGCGCTGATCCAGACCCGTAACACGCTGAACCGTGCCGGTATCCGTTACATGATGGATTCCAACCAGATGGGCAGCGGCGCGACCGTCCCTCAACTGATGCAGATTGCTCAGACCTCGCTGAAACAGGCGGAAGAGCAGTGGAAAGCGTACGAAGCGCTGCCGCGCGATCATCGCCAGAGTGATGACACCGCGCAGGAAGTGAAGCGTACCTATGATATTTACCACAATGCGCTGGCGGAACTGATCCAGTTGCTGGGCTCCGGTAAAATCAATGAATTCTTTGACCAGCCGACCCAGAGCTATCAGGACGGCATGGAAAAAGCCTACAACACCTACCTGACCGAAAACGACAGCCTGTATCAGCTGGCGGTAGACGGCAGCAACGACTCTTACAATCTGGCGATCTGGATTGTTGGTCGGCGTGCTGATTGCAGTGCTCGCAGTGGATGATTGCCGTATGGTTTGGCATCAATAAAGCGCTGATTCATCCGTTGCAACGCCTGCTGGAAAAATATCCGTCATATCGCGAATGGCGATCTGGTGCGCGGCATTGAAGTACACGGCACCAACGAGGATGGGCCAACTGGCGGCCAGCCTGCGTCATATGCAGGGTGAACTGGCGAAGACCGTAGGCGACGTGCGTACCGGCGCGAACGCTATCTACACGGGTGCCAGCGAAATCGCAGTAGGTAACAACGATCTCTCTTCCCGTACCGAGCAGCAGGCGGCATCGCTGGAAGAAACCGCTGCCAGCATGGAAGAGCTGACTGCAACGGTGAAACAGAACGCCGAGAACGCCCGTCAGGCCAGCCATCTGGCACTGAGCGCTTCTGAAACCGCGCAGAAAGGCGGCAAAGTGGTGAGCAATGTGGTGCAAACCATGCACGAAATTGCAGGCAGTTCACAGAAAATCGCCGATATCACCAGCGTGATCGACGGTATCGCCTTCCAGACTAACATCCTGGCGCTGAACGCCGCGGTGGAAGCTGCCCGCGCAGGCGAGCAGGGCCGTGGTTTTGCGGTGGTCGCCGGTGAAGTTCGTAACCTGGCAAGCCGTAGTGCCCAGGCGGCGAAAGAGATCAAAGGGTTGATTGAAGACTCCGTCAGCAAAGTGGAAGTGGGCTCAACGCTGGTTGAAAGCGCAGGCGAGACCATGGGCGAGATCGTCAGCGCGGTAACCCGCGTAACCGATATCATGGGCGAGATTGCCTCTGCGTCTGATGAACAGAGCCGCGGTATCGACCAGGTGGGCCTGGCGGTTGCCGAGATGGATCGCGTTACCCAGCAGAACGCCTCACTGGTGCAGGAATCCGCCGCAGCGGCTGCTGCACTGGAAGAGCAGGCGAGCCGTCTGACCCAGTCGGTGTCTGTGTTCCGCATCAGCGCGGAAGCGCAAGAGATTGCAGCCGATCACGGGGCGATGAAGACGCCGGTAGCACCGCTGGCAACGCGTAAACCTGTCCTGGCGGATAGCGGAGATAACTGGGAAACGTTTTAATGTTTACCAGAGGGAGGGGTTAAGGGGGATTTCCCCTTATTAGCCCCTTTCGGGGGGAGTGGATGGTGGAAGGGTTCCGTTCGCTTCGGGTTGCGGGGCCTTGTGTAGGGTGGAAAGGTTCCGTTCGCTTCGGGTTGTGGAGCCTTGTGTAGGGTGGAAAGGTTCCGTTCGCTCGGGCAGCGGGGCCTTGTGTAGGGTGGAAGGGTTCCGTTCGCTCGCACTCTTTTCATCCATGGGACCGCATTGACGGCGAACGTGTCAGGGGCGCTCCCCGCCGCGCCCCGACACCCCCGGCTCCCGGCCAACAAAATCGCCGCTGCGCGGTTCCCTCGCCTCCATTTCCTCGCTTCAGGTCGGTCGTGATGCTACATCCTGTAGCTCACGACCTCAGGCCCGCGTCCATGCGGGCCTGACCTGGCTCGTCAATTCCGGCTCGGCGATTTTGATGCCGGACCCTCCCCCCAACTTTGATTTTCTTATGTTTTACTGAACGGCTTTTGTCGCTGTGAGATAAAACCATTAACTTCACGGCTTCCTTTTTACAAATGGACTTTTGTTGCCTTGATTATTTTTCATACTCATAGCGATATTTTGTTTTTCCGTTAATCACCTGAAGTACCGCGGGGGTGTTGGACCCCATCGCCCTCGCCGAGGCGTGCGCGGGAGGCCGGGGCTGACGGCATGGATGCCGTCAGAGGGCGTGAGCCACAGGGATGTGGCGTCGCGCCCGGTCCCGGAGCCGGACGCGGTATGCCGAGGGGACCGCGGAGCGGCGAGGGTGACAGGGGGAGCCGGGGGTGTTGGGGGCGCGGCGGCGAGCGCCCCCAACCCGGTCGCGTTCGCCGGTTACTATTGAAGCGCACCGCTGCCCGAAGCGAACGGAACAATTCCACAAAACACAAAAAGGCCCCGCTGCCCGAAGCGAACGGAACAATTCCACAAAACACAAAAAGGCCCCGCTGCCCGAAGCGAACGAAACAATTCCACAAAACACAAAAAGGGCACCGCTGCCGAAGCGAACACCCTCCTTCCATCGAACAAAAAATAGCTCCTCAACTACGATGCTGGTGCCTGACGACGCCTCTCCAGCCCTGGTGCTTTCCAGAGCGAGGTGGTCAACCCGCTATCCACTAACCCCAGTTGATCCGCATACACTGCCTGCCACTTCTGCATCATCCCGTCATAGAGCTCGCGGTGTGCCGGATTCGGCGTAAATTCCCGCTGCCAGCTCACCAGCTTCTCGCCAGCGCTGGCCATATCCGCATATAACCCAACCCCGGCACCCGCGGCAATGGCACAGCCCAGCGCGGTGGCCTCTTTGACCTCCGGCACGCGCACCGGTAGGCCGGTGACGTCGCTCAAAATCTGGCTCCACAGGGCACCTTTTGAACCGCCGCCCGCAAAGACCAGTCCGTCGAATTTCACCCCGGAAAAGTGGGAGATTTGCGCCAGATTGCAGGCTGAAACAATCGCGGCGTTCTCTTCCAGCGCCCGGAATAACGTGGCCTTATTACATTTATCGGCATCGATGGAGAGGTTAATAAACGACGGGGCCGCGTGGTACCACTTATTAAAGTGCATCGCGTCAGAGAAAATCGGCATCACGCCGTGGGAACCCGCCGGAACCTGACCGGCCATCTGTTCCAGCAGTGCGTAGGTATCGGTACCCAGCCGCTCGGCGAGGAGTTTCTCTTCGGCGCAGAACGCGTCGCGGAACCAGCGCATCGTCAAACCGGTGAAAAAGCTGATCGACTCCGCCTGGACCATGCCGGGGATGACGTGCGGGTTAACGCGGATATTCATTTGTGGATCGGTGCGCACTGCCGGAAGGTTTACCACCTGCTGCCAGAACGTTCCGCCCAGTACCGCCGTTTGGCCGGGGCGCACCACGCCAAGCCCGAGGCAGCCCAGTTGCACATCGCCGCCGCCCATCACTACCGGCGTCTCTTCACGTAATCCGCACTGTGCCGCCGCTTCTGCGGTGACCGCGCCCAGCACCGTGCCGGTCTCTTTTACCGGTGAGAGGATGTCGGCGCGCAGCCCGGCCATATCAAGCAGCGCAGGCCGCCAGTCACGGGTGTTCAGATCCAGCATGCCGGTGGTGCCCGCATTGGAGGGATCTACTGCCAGCTCGCCAGACAGCTTCGCCGCCAGCCAGTCGCTGATCATGGTGATGGTCGCCGCCTGGCGGTAAATATCCGGACGATGGTGGGCAAGCCAGAGCAAACGCGGCATGGCGCTGAGCGCCAGCGTCTGCCCGGAGACGTGGTATACCTCAGATTCAAACTGATAGTCGTGGATCTCTTTCAGCTCGGAAACTTCGTGACTGGCGCGGGCATCCACGTTGGCGCAGGCCCAGATTGGCTCGCCATTGCGATCGTAAAGCACGATCCCTTCGCGCATTGAGCAGCAGGCAACGCTGGCAATTTCCCGGGCCTCAAGGCCCGCTTTTGCCAGCGCCTCACGGATACAGCGACAGGTGAGTTGCCAGTTGGTGGCGAGATCGAACTCCATGGAGCCGGGCACATCCGCCACGCTCTGGTGAGTCCATTCCGCCTGGCCTGCGGCAATCTGGCGGCCCGCTAAATCAAAAAATGACCGCACGGACACTGCCTGTTCCGGCGTCTAATGCTAAAAGGTAACTCATCGGCTTGCCTCGCTCTGTTAAGGGTCGCGAAGCAGGCCCCGGATTACCCCGCCAGAGCCAGCACCGCGCGCGCTGTCGCTTCTTCTGTTACCAGGCCGTTGATACGGCGGCCCCGCAGGGCGGCGTAAATGGCGTCTGCTTTATCTTCACCGCCCGCCACGCCTACGATGGTGGGCAACTGGGCCAGTTCCGTCAGGGAGATGCCCAGCAACTCGCGGTGGATGGGCAGGTCGTCGACCTGTTCGCCGTCGGCCTGCAGGAAATACCCGAGAATATCCCCCCACTGCGCCTTTACGGGCGTACATCAACTGCTCGCCTTCGCTGATATAACCGGAGCGCAGGATCGTCGCGTCGCGTTTCTGGTTCACCGACCCGATGCCCACTACTGCCACGTCGGCGGCGCTGGCGGCCAGTAACACATCACGCACGCTGGATTCGCGCTTTAAAATTTCCGCCACTTCCGGAGACGACACCCGCAGCGGCGCGGGAATGATGCTGACGCTACAGGCCGCATCAAGCTGGCCGATACCGGTCATATACGGCCCGACGCCGCCCGAGAGCGTGACCAGCCTGATCTGCTGGGAGCTGATAAACCCGCTTAAATGCTGTAAGCAGCTCATGGTGGCTTCACCAAACCCCACCGCCAGCAGTTGCCCCGGTTCCAGCACCCCCATCAGCGACTGCGCCGCGCCAATCCCCAGACGCGTGTTCATCGGCGGCGTGTTCAGCGCGGGTAAGACGCGCGCCAGTCGCAGGTCGAAACGCTCAGCCAGCGCGGTTTCCAGCGCCAGACAGCCTTCATAGCGCGAGTTAATCTGCACCCGTATCACGCCGGACTGACGCCCTTTTTCTAACAGGCGTGAAATCTTCAGTCGCGGTAATCCCAGCCGTTCGCCGATATCGTTCTGGGTGAGTCCGTCGTGGTAGTAGCACCACGCTACGCGTGCCAGTAGCTCTTCTTCGGCCATCGCGATACCGGCATACCGTCCCTCATCGCTTCGTTTTTCGCTCATAAGCTGAACTCTTATCCAAATTTAGATCATGTGTTCGATCCTGCCTGGTCTGAAACTGTGAGATACCCGGCAAAAAGATCATTTTTTATTTCGTTTAGCTGTGGGAATGGATAATGCCTGAAAATGTGATCCCTGCACGGTTGTAAATATAGTTCACCGTCTACGCTTTTTGAACATTGTAGATTTAAAAAATCATTTGTTCATTTCTGGAGTGGCGATGACGAATCCCGAACCGTTACTGAATGTGCAGGCGATAAGTAAGCAATTCTCCGGCGTGAGCGTGCTGAAATCGATTGATTTCACGCTGCTTTCCGGTCAGGTGCATGCCCTTATGGGCGGTAACGGCGCGGGCAAGTCGACGCTGATGAAAATTGTCGCGGGCGTGGAAACCCCCGACAGCGGCGTGGTGCGGATAGAAGGGCTGTCGTTTACCCGGCTTTCACCGCAGCAGGCGCACGGTTTAGGGATCTATCTGGTGCCGCAGGAGCCGATGTTATTTCCGAATCTCACCGTGCAGGAAAACATTCTGTTTCGTCTGCCAGGCGATAAAAAAAATGTGCAGCAACTGACAGAAAAACTGGCCCAGCTTGATTGCCACCTCAATTTGCAGGCTTCCGCCAGTACGCTGGAAGTGGCCGACCAGCAGATGGTGGAGATCCTGCGCGGCCTGATGCGCAACGCCAGAATTTTAATTCTTGATGAACCAACCGCGTCGCTGACACCAGGGGAAACCGAGCGGTTATTTCGACAGATCCGCGCTCTGCAAGCGGCCGGAGTGGGGATCATTTTTATCTCCCATAAGCTGCCGGAAATCCGCGCCATCGCCAGTCATGTCTCGGTGATGCGTGACGGCGCAGTGGTGCTGAGCGGCGAGACCGCGCAGCTTAACGACAGTGAACTCATCCATGCCATGACCCCGGTGAGCCGTGAACGCAGTCTGAGCGAAACCCAAAAACTGTGGCTGGCGTTGCCGGGCAACCGCCGTACCCAGCCGCAGGACTTCCCGGTATTGCGGGTGGACGATCTGACCGGCGAGGGCTTTCTCGATCTCAGTTTCGAAGTGCGCGCCGGGGAAATCGTCGGGCTGGCCGGGCTGGTAGGGTCCGGGCGCACCGAACTGGCGGAAACGCTGTACGGCCTGCGTCCGGTACGCGGCGGGCGCATCTGGCTGGAAAATCATGACGTGACCCATACGCCGCTCCGCTCGCGTCTGGCGCGCGGGCTGGTGTACCTGCCGGAAGATCGTCAGGTGTCCGGGCTGTTTCTCGATGCGCCGATCCGCTGGAACACCGTCGCGCTCAACGAGCCGTCGCTGTGGCAGCAGCCGACGCGGGAAGATGCCGTGGTGGAGCGCTATCACCGGGCGCTGGGCATCAAACTCAATCACCCCAATCAAATCGTGCGCACGCTTTCCGGCGGCAATCAGCAAAAAGTGCTGCTGGCCCGCTGCCTTGAAGCTAACCCGTTGTTGCTGATTATTGATGAGCCGACTCGTGGCGTGGATGTTTCCGCCCGCGCCGATATTTATCAGCTGATTAAAAGCGTGGCGGCGCAAAACGTGGCGGTACTGATGATCTCCTCTGACGTGGATGAATTCCCCGGGCTGGCGGATCGCGTGCTGGTGATGCACCAGGGCGAACTCAGCGGGGAGCTGGCGCGCGACGCCATTTCCCCTGACCGGATGATGAAACTGGCCTTTGGAGGGCAACGCCCGTGAAGATGCTGCTGCGTAACCGTGAACTGACGGCGTTTCTCGCTATTGTGGCGCTGTTTGGCGTGCTGGTGGGGCTTAACCACAGTTATTTAAGCGCGCAAACCCTGGCGATGATTTTCTCCAGCGCGCAGATTTTGATCCTGCTGGCGATGGGTGCGGCAATGGTGATGCTGACGCGCAATATTGACGTGTCGGTGGGATCGACGGTCGGGCTGTGCGCCATTGCCGTGGGCGTGGCGCTGAACCAGGGCTACAGCCTGCCGCTGGCGATGGGATTCGCCTTCGGTATCGGCGCGCTGTGCGGCTTTTTTAACGGCGTACTGGTGGTGTGGCTGCGCATCCCGGCGATTGTCGCCACCCTCGGCACGCTGGGGCTGTATCGCGGCGCAATGCTGTTGTGGACCGACGGCAAATGGATTGAAGGCCTGCCGCAAAGCCTGAAAGCGCTGTCGGAGCCCGTTTTTATCGGCATCTCGCCGTTCGGTTTCGCGGTGCTGGCGCTGGCGGCGTTGGGCAGCGTGATGCTGGCCCGCACCGCATTTGGCCGTGATTTTTACGCGGTGGGGGATAACCTCGCGGCGGCGCGTAAGCTGGGCGTCGCGGTGGACCGCACCCGACTGCTGGCTTTCACCTTTAACGGCCTGCTGGCGGCGCTCGGGGGCATTCTGTTCGCGTCGCAGATTGGCTTTGTGCCAAATCAAACCGGCAGCGGGCTTGAAATGAAAGCCATCGCCGCCTGCGTATTGGGTGGCATCTCCCTGCTCGGCGGCACCGGCACGCTGATTGGCGCGTTTCTCGGCGCGTTCTTCCTGACTCAAATCGACACGGTTCTGGTGCTGTTCAAGCTGCCCGCCTGGTGGAACGACTTTATCGCCGGCCTGGTGTTGCTTGGCGTTCTGGTGCTGGACGGACGGCTGCGCCAGGCGCTGACTCGCCATCAACGGGCGCTGAAGTACAGCCGCTTTGTGCCGGGGGCGTCAGGGCGGAAAAACGTCGCGCCGTTTCCAGGCCGCAAAACCAAAAAAGAGGTGGCGTAAATGAAAGTGAACTGGGAACTGGCGCTGCTGGCGTTGCTGGTACTGGAAATTCTGCTGTTCGGCGCGCTCAATCCGCGCATGCTCGACATCAATATGCTGCTGTTCAGCACCAGTGATTTTATTTGCATCGGCATTGTGGCGCTGCCGCTGACGCTGGTGATTATCAGCGGCGGGATTGATATTTCGCTCGGCTCAACCATCGGGCTGTGCGCCATCGCGTTGGGCGTGCTGATGCAGTCCGGCGTGCCGATGAGCCTGGCGATTGTGTTGACTCTGGCGCTGGGCCTGGCCTGTGGGTTCCTGAACGCGGCGCTTATTCATTACACCGGCATCAGCCCGCTGGTGATCACCCTCGGCACGCTTTACCTCTACGGCGGCGGCGCGTTGCTGTTGTCCGGTATGGCAGGCGCAACCGGCTATGAGGGCATCGGCGGCTTCCCGGACAGCTTCACTGCCTTCGCGAACGCCACGCTGCTGGGCCTGCCGGTGCCGCTGGTGATGTTCCTGGTGATCACCCTGTTGTTCTGGGTGCTGGCGCACCGCGCCCGCTTTGGCCGTCATCTGTTTTTGCTGGGGCAAAACGCCCGTGCGGCACGCTATGCGGCGCTGCCGGTCAACGGGATGCTGTATGGCGTTTACGGTCTGGTCGGGCTGGCATCGGCCATCGCGGCGGTGGTGCTGGTCTCTTATTTTGGTTCAGCCCGCTCGGATTTAGGGCGCGATTTGCTGATGCCCGCGCTGACGGCGGCGGTGCTGGGCGGCGCCAACATCTATGGCGGTTCAGGTTCTGTGGTGGGTACGGCGCTGGCGGCGTTGCTGGTGGGGTATTTGCAGCAGGGGTTACAAATGGTCGGGATACCCAATCAGGTATCGAGCGCGTTGTCCGGTGCGTTGTTGATTGTGGTGGTGATTGGTCGTTCGGTGAGTTTGCATCGCGAAACCCTGCGTGCGGCATGGCGCCGCGTTCAGATTCGCCGCGGTGCCATAAAACAATCAGGAGCTTAAGATGAAAACAGCAAAACGTGTGCTGCAATTTAGTGCGATGGCACTGGCCTTGAGCGTCGTGACTGCCCAGGCGGCGGATCGCATCGCTTTTATTCCCAAGCTGGTCGGCGTCGGGTTCTTCACCAGCGGCGGTAATGGGGCGAAAGAGGCGGGCAAAGCGCTGGGGGCGGATGTCACCTATGACGGGCCGACGGAACCGAGCGTGTCGGGCCAGGTGCAGTTGATCAACAACTTCGTCAACCAGGGCTATAACGCCATTATCGTCTCGGCGGTCTCCCCGGATGGCCTGTGCCCGGCACTGAAGCGCGCCATGCAGCGTGGCGTTAAAGTCCTGACCTGGGACTCAGACACCAAACCGGAATGCCGCAGTATTTACATCAACCAGGGCACCCCGCAGCAGCTGGGCGGCATGCTGGTGGATATGGCATCGAAACAGGTGACCAAACCGGATGCAAAAGTCGCGTTTTTCTACTCCAGCCCGACCGTGACCGACCAGAACCAGTGGGTGAAAGAGGCCAAGGCGAAAATCGCGAAAGATCATCCGCAGTGGCAAATCGTGACCACCCAGTTTGGCTATAACGATGCCACTAAATCCCTGCAAACCGCTGAGGGGATCTTAAAAGCGTATCCGGATCTGGACGCGATCATCGCGCCGGACGCCAACGCGCTGCCCGCAGCCGCCCAGGCCGCGGAAAACCTGAAGCGCACCGGCGTGGCGATTGTCGGGTTCAGTACCCCGAACGTGATGCGCCCGTACGTGGAGCGCGGCACGGTAAAAGCCTTCGGCCTGTGGGACGTGGTGCAACAGGGCAAAATTGCCGTCAACGTGGCGGATGCGCTGTTGAAGAAAGGCGATCTTAACGTGGGCGACACGGTGGATGTGAAAGATATCGGCCCGCTGAAAGTGGAGCCGAACAGCGTACAAGGCTATGACTACGAAGCAAAAGGCAACGGTATCGTGCTGCTGCCGGAACGCGTGGTCTTCACCAAAGACAACATCAACAAATACGACTTCTGACGGGGGAAACAATGGCTGATTTAGACGACATCAAGGACGGCAAGGATTTTGGCATTGGGCAACCGCAGAAGAACACGCTGTTTTCGCTCAAAGGGTGCGGCGCGCTGGACTGGGGGATGCAATCGCGGCTGGCGCGGATCTTCAATCCCGCCACCAACCGCACGGTGATGCTGGCGTTCGACCACGGCTATTTTCAGGGGCCGACGACCGGGCTGGAGCGCATTGATTTATCCATCGCGCCGCTGTACCAGGAAACCGATGTGCTGATGTGTACCCGCGGAATTTTACGCAGCCAGGTGCCGCCCGCCACCAATAAACCGGTGGTGTTGCGCGCCTCCGGCGGCAACTCGATTCTGGCGGAGCTGTCGAACGAGTGCGTGGCGGTAGCGATGGAAGATGCATTGCGACTCAACGCCTGTGCGGTGGCGGCGCAAATCTATATCGGTTCCGAGTATGAACACCAGTCGATTAACAACATCATCAAACTGGTGGACGAAGGCACGCGCTACGGCATTCCGACGCTGGCGGTCACAGGCGTCGGCAAAGAGATGGCGCGGGATGCGCGTTACTTCTCACTGGCCAGCCGCATCGCCGCTGAGATTGGCGCGCAGTTCGTCAAAACCTATTACGTTGAAAAAGGCTTCGAGAAAGTGACCGCCAGTTGTCCGGTGCCGATCGTGATTGCTGGTGGTAAAAAACTGCCGGAACTGGATGCGCTGGAGATGTGCTGGCAGGCCATTGACCAGGGGGCCAGCGGCGTGGATATGGGGCGTAATATTTTCCAGTCTGAGGCGCCCCTCGCCATGCTGAAAGCGGTGAAGAAAGTGGTGCACGAAAATATGTCGGCGCGCGAAGCGTATCAGTTCTGGCAGGAAGAAAAAGCCCAGGGAGGCAAAGCATGAATGTGACGCTGGTTGAGATCAATATCAAACCGGAGCGGGTGGATGAGTTTTTAACGGTGTTTCGCGCTAACCATGAAGGCGCTATCGCTGAGCCCGGCAATCTGCGTTTTGACGTGTTGCAGGACCCGAAAGTTAAGACGCGGTTTTATATCTATGAAGCCTATCGGGATGATGACGCGGTGTTAGCTCACAAAGAAACGCCGCACTATAAAGCCTGCGTGGACGCGCTGGATTCGATGATGTCGGAGCCGAGAAAGAAACGCAGCTTTATTGGGCTGCTGCCGGAGTAACGGAATCGGGTGCGCCGCTGATGCTGTCCATTTTTACAGGGCGGCGCACCCGCTCTTGACCAATGACAAAGCGTTATCCTCCTTCGCCTCTCTATAATCAGGGCCGTTTGTCCTTTAAATGGTCTACATCATGGCGTATCAACTGAACCTTAACTGGCCCGAGTTTTTAGAGAAATACTGGCAAAAACAACCTGTTGTGTTGAAAAACGCCTTCCCGAATTTTGTCGATCCGATTACCCCGGACGAGCTGGCCGGGCTGGCGATGGAACCCGAAGTGGACAGTCGCCTGGTAAGCCACAAAAACGGCCAGTGGCAGGCCGCTAACGGGCCGTTTGAAGATTTCGATAATCTCGGCGAAACCGGCTGGTCGCTGCTGGCGCAGGCGGTGAATCACTGGCATATGCCGTCGGCGGAGCTGGTGCGCCCGTTTCGCGTGTTACCGGACTGGCGTCTGGACGATCTGATGATCTCCTTCTCTGTGCCGGGCGGCGGCGTGGGTCCGCATATCGATCAGTACGATGTCTTTATTATTCAGGGCATGGGCAGCCGCCGCTGGCGCGTGGGCGATAAACTGCCGATGCGTCAGTTCTGCCCGCATCCGGCGCTGCTGCATGTCGATCCTTTTGAGCCGATCATTGATGAAGATCTGGAGCCGGGCGACATTCTGTATATTCCCCCTGGATTCCCGCACGACGGCTTCACCCACGAAACGGCGCTGAACTACTCGGTGGGCTTCCGTGGACCGAACGGCCGCGATTTGATCAGCAGCTTTGCGGATTATGCGCTGGAAAACGATCTGGGCGGCGAGCATTACAGCGATCCGGATTTAACCTGCCGGGAGCATCCGGGCCGCGTTGAGCAGTATGAACTGGATCGTCTGCGCGACATGATGATCGACATGATCAAACAGCCGGAAGATTTTAAACAGTGGTTTGGGCGTTTTGCCACCACACCGCGCCACGAGCTGGATATCGCCCCGGCGGAGCCGCCGTACGAGCCGCAGGAAGTGGTTGAGGCGTTAATGGACGGCGAAGTGCTGGCGCGACTCAGCGGGCTGCGCGTGTTGCACATTGGCGACAGCTTCTTTATCAACAGTGAAAGACTGGAGACGGTGGACCCGGTTGCCGCCGATGCGCTGTGCCGTTACACCTTTATCAGTAAAGATGAATTAGGCGCGGCGCTGGAAAACCCGGCTTTTGCGGAAGAGTTAACCGGCCTGATTAATCAGGGTTACTGGTACTTTGACGAATAGTCAGGTGCCGGATTCAGGCCATAAAAAACCCCGCTGCGGCGGGGTTTTGTTTGTTACAGTTCTTCGTGCTCAAGACGCTGTTCCGCGTCGCTGACAATCGCTTCCAGCTCGGTCAGCATCTCTTCATAACCCCATTTCTGAGGCGCTGCCGGTGCGGTCACGGCGTCAGTTTTAACCGGCGAGTCAGACTGGTGCGGCTTTCTTTTTTTCTGGGTCATCTCATTTTCCCCGGATTATTGTTATACCGGCAAATCTACCAGTAATGCGCGTAGCGGTGAATCGGCGACCAGCGTTACGTTAGCTTCGTCACGAATAAACGCGCCGTCGCCGCAGGTCAGCATCTGGCGCTCGTTTTGATTCGACGCCGCATGAACCGTACCGTGAATAGATTGCAGATAGGCGCGCGGCCCGTGAAGCTGAAACGTCAGGCTTTCTCCGGCACACAGGTCGATATGATGCAGCCATACCTGCTGACGCAGCTGCAGGCTGCCATCGCTGCCATCGGGTGTCGCCAGCAGTTGCGTCGCCTGGGGCAGAATAGCTATTTTCTGGATCAGCGGGTTTTCCCGCTCAGGGCAGGCGTCGAGCCACAATTGCATGCGGGTCAACGGCTTGTCCTTACTCAGGTTGTGTTCGCTGTAGCTTACGCCCGGCTGGGTGGATAACAACAACGCTTCTCCGGTTGAGGCGCGTACGTGGTTGCCTTCGCTGTCGCGATATTCGGCATCGCCCTCCAGAATAATGTTCAGGATATCGACTTTCGGGAACGTGCGTGGCTGGAAGGATGCGCCTGGCGCCAGCACTTCCTGGTTCAGCACCCGTAACGATGCGTAACCCAGTAATTTTGGATCGAAGTAGTGCCCAAAGGAGAAGGTGTAGCGAGCTTGCAGCCAACCATAGTCAGCTTGCCCGCACTGTTTGGCTGTTCTCGTAGTAATCATCGTTCTTGACCTCTCTTTACGAGCTTTTATGTTAAGGCTCTGGACGCTGCATTGTTAGCCAGTTAATCTGCTGGGTATGTTCAAATTTCCTGAATGAGAACCCGATGGCTAAAGAAAGAGCATTGACGCTTGAAGCGTTGCGCGTCATGGACGCAATCGACCGGCGCGGGAGTTTTGCCGCTGCGGCAGATGAACTGGGGCGGGTTCCGTCCGCGCTCAGCTACACCATGCAAAAGCTGGAAGAAGAGCTGGACGTCGTGCTCTTCGACCGTTCCGGGCACCGCACCAAATTTACCAATGTTGGCCGTATGCTTCTGGAGCGCGGGCGCGTCCTGCTCGAAGCCGCCGATAAGCTCACCACTGACGCCGAAGCGCTTGCGCGCGGCTGGGAAACGCATCTTACTATTGTGACCGAGGCGCTGGTTCCCACTGCCGCGCTGTTTCCGCTGGTGGATAAACTGGGTAATAAAGCCAACACCCAGTTATCTATTATTACGGAAGTGCTGGCAGGTGCCTGGGAAAGACTGGAACAGGGGCGCGCTGATATCGTGATCGCACCGGATATGCATTTCCGTTCCTCCTCTGAGATTAATTCCCGCAAGCTGTACAGCCTGATGAATGTTTACGTCGCCGCTCCGGATCACCCGATTCACCAGGAGCCGGAGCCGCTCTCTGAAGTCACGCGCGTGAAGTATCGCGGCGTCGCGGTGGCGGATACGGCGCGTGAACGCCCGGTGCTGACGGTTCAGCTGTTGGACAAACAGCCGCGCCTGACGGTGAGTTCTATCGAAGACAAACGTCAGGCGCTGCTGGCGGGAATGGGCGTGGCGACCATGCCCTATCCGCTGGTGGAACAAGATATTGCTGAAGGCCGGTTGCGCGTTGTGAGCCCGGAATCCACCCATGAGATTGATATCATCATGGCGTGGCGGCGTGACAGCATGGGTGAGGCGAAAGCCTGGTGTCTGCGCGAGATCCCCAAACTTTTCGCCCATTTGCGTGGGTAATCGGTAAAGATGGCCGCATCGCGGCCATTACATTTTGCCGATGGGATCAGGCCCGAAGCGGTTTTCACCCGGCGTACCGCGCTGGCAGTTGAAGATAAAAATGACCACCCAGCCAATTACCGGGATCAACAGCAACAATAACCACCATGCTGAACGATCGGTATCATGCAGACGGCGGAACTGCACCGCCCACCACGGCAGGAACACCAGCAGACCATAAAGCCCCGCCAGGTAGCCCTGGCCGTTTGCCGTTTGCCAGCCGAGAATACTGTCTACGATGCTTAATACGGTCGTTAAAATGACGTTGACCAGCACGAACATCCAGTACTCTTTACGACGCGCCCGGCCCCCAAATCCAATGTAATTTCTAATAACTTTGAAATACCAGTCCATGTTCTACGCCTCATTCAGCAATAATCACTTGTTTTGTAAGCAATCACTTCAAGAATAGACGCGAATGAATATGCGGTAAATATTCTTTGCGTTAATGAAAAAGGCATCCCGGAGGATGCCTTTAACGGTTAGCGGAAACGCTCATCGCGCCCGTGAGGTTCGCTGAGATCCTGATGCGGCCCAACGGAGATGATGCCGGTTGGGTTGATGGTTTTATGACTGCGGTAATAGTGATGGCGAATATGGGCAAAATTCACCGTTTCTGCGATGCCGGGCATCTGATAAATGTCGCGCAGAAAACCGTATAAGTTGAGGTAATCGCTGATGCGGTATTTATCACACTTGAAATGGGTGACATAGACCGGATCGAAACGAACCAGCGTCGTCCACAGACGAATATCCGCTTCGGTCAGGCGATCGCCGGTCAGATAACGGTGGCGGCCTAAAATCTGTTCCAGCCGCTCCAGGTGGATGAAGACATTTTCCACTGCCTCATCATAGGCTTCCTGGCTGGTGGCGAATCCGGCTTTATAGACACCGTTATTGACGTTGTCGTAAATCCAGCCGTTCAGCTCGTCGATTTTTTCCCGCAGATCTGGCGGATAGTAGTCGCCCGCCCGGGCACCGTGAGCATCAAACGCGCTGTTCAGCATGCGGATGATTTCCGCTGACTCATTGCTGACGATGGTTTGGTTCTTTTTATCCCACAACACCGGAACCGTAACGCGCCCGCTATATTGCGGATCGGCGCGTAGATAAAGCTGATAAAGAAATTGATGATGATAGAGCGTGTCGCCTGTGGCATCCGGAAAGTCGTTATCGAACGTCCAGCCGTTTTCCAGCATCAGCGGATGCACCACCGACACGGAGATAAGCGATTCCAGACCTTTTAAGCTGCGCATAATCAGGGTGCGGTGCGCCCAGGGGCAGGCCAGGGAAACATACAGGTGGTAGCGATCTTTTTCAGCGGCGAAACCGCCTTTGCCATGGGGGCCGGGCGCGCCATCGGCGGTCAGCCAGTTGCGAAATGCGGCTTCTGAACGCTTAAACCGTCCGCCAGTAGAGGCCGTGTCATACCAGGTGTCATGCCAGACGCCGTCGACGAGTTGTCCCATTTTGCTCCTCCTCAGAATGGAAAAAGCGAGGAAAGATCCTCGCTTTTTGAGATTCAGTATAGTGGGTTTACCACTTTTTATTCAGCACGCGGTCGATGCTGAACGCGCCTGGACCGGTAATCGTCAGCAGCAGGAAACCGCCGGCAATGGTCAGGTTTTTCATAAACATCAACGAGTTCACGCCTTCTGCAAAGTTGCTGTGAAACAGGAAAGCGGTCAGCAGCGTAAACACAGCAGTGATGATTGCGGTGGTACGGGTCAGGAAACCGAAGAGAATCGCCAGGCCGCCGCCAAACTCAAGCAGGATCACTAACGGCAGCATAAAGCCCGGAACGCCCATCGCTTCCATATACTGTTGCGTGCCTGCGTAACCAGTAATTTTGCCCCAGCCTGCGCTGATGAACAGGGTTGGCATCAGAATACGTGCGATTAAAATGCCTACATCTTCAAATTTTTTCATTTTTCTCTCCGGGAAATCTGTCTCTGTACTGTGTGTGTCAGCGTTAATTTATTCAGTTATTTCGGCCTTGTCGGTCGTTGAAATGGATAATAGACAGATGGGAGAGTGATTGTAAGCAAGGAAAACTGTCGAAGTTCTTCAAATATATTGAGGTAAGGATATTCCCTCTTAGAGGCTAAGAGGGAAGGGGGAAGAGGGCTTAGTGCGCTTGATCTTTTACCGTGTTTTTAAGCAGCTTCCATGCGCTCCAGGCCGCAAACCCACGTTTTCCCCAGCGCAGCAGGAAGTTAGGGTTTTTAATGGTCCAGATAGCGCCGATGCTGCTGCCGACCAGTAACCACGAACGGAGGCTGAGCACCGTATTCCAGCCACGGTCATAGGAGCCGGTCGCCTCAAGCCATTCGCGACGGCTCGACGATAAGTCGAGCCGCTGCTGGTGGACCCGGGTAATCAACATGGCTTTGCGCAATTCGCGTTCAGCCTTGTTCATGACTTGTCCTCCTCCAGTAAATCACGATCGTTCGCCAGCTCTTTACGGGTATGGCGTAACAGCGTTGACTTACGTGCTTTACGCAACGTCATCAATCCGCCGATAAGCGCCAGAACCAGTAAGACGGCGGTGGTCGCGATCATCGCGTTCAGACGGTATTGCGGATCGATAGCCCAAATAATCAGTACCATCAGGCTCATCAACCCAAATGCCGCGAACAGCATGGTCATACCGAGCATCAGCAGGATTTGGACCAGATTGGCCTTTTCCTCTTCAAGCTCGACGACTGCCAGGCGTACACGCGTTTCCACCATTTCAACAATAATGGTGATAATGCGCTGTCCGATGCCGAGAACGCCTTTACCCGGCCCTTGAGGTTGACGATACTCTGCCATATCAACGACGCGACAGTAGTACGCCCAGTACGACACCGATTGCCGCACCAATACCTACGCCGGTCCATGGATTTTCACGCACGTAATCGTCGGCGCGGGCCGCCGCTACACGGGTTTGCTCAGCAATCACATCGCCGGTTTCGCCCAGACGGTAACGGCTCTCTTTCAGCGCTTTCTCTGCTTTGCTGCGAAGTTTGCTCAACTCTTCTTTGGATTTATCACTTGAAGAGCTCAGGACTTCCTCGAGCGTATCAGACAGTGATTTCAACTCTGCGCGCAGATGATCGGTATTATCTTTTGACATAGTTCTCTCCAGTGAGTGAGGTTTTTTATCCGTCATACTTCAGGTTGCAGGTGCGTTGGCTACGGGTTACTCGGCCCAGTCACTTACTGATGTAAGCGCATGGGCTCCCCTCTCATGCCGCCTTCCCGCAACGCGAATTACTTTGGTTCAGGCTCAGAAATCGCGAGCCTTCAAAGCCTGCAATTCCTCTTCGGCTTCTTTGAGTTTACGCTCGCGTTTAGAAATCTTTTCTCGATCGCCGCTTTGTTGCGCTTGTTTTAATTCAGCGCGACGTTCAGAAATCTCAGCGTGTAGTTCAGAAATTTTTTGCTGATGCTTAGCGCGTAAATCGCTGTCGGAACAATTTGCGCGGACTTCGCGCAGTGCCTTATTCAGACCGTTAATGCGATTTTGGTTGTGATGCTTTTCGGCATAGCTAATTTCACGAAGGATTTCCTGTTCCTTCTCCTGGCATAACGAAGCGGCCTGTACGGCAGCGGTCGTTGAGAAAAGGATACATGCCAGGATAGTGCGGTATTTCATTGACTGACCTTCCATTGTGATGCAGCGAAACGCTGCACGGTTCCAGATTATTAATGGCGCGAGTGGATGAAGATTGCGCCTACTAAGCATAGTAAGTAATGACGCAAACCCCAAAGAATGTGAAAAGATTCAGAATCCTGGAAGTCTCAGCCTAAACGGTGAGATTCGCTGCGAAGACGGGAGAACCAACTAACGGCGGCATTGCTCTCTTCCTGTTGGGCAATGATGAAGCCGTGCGGGAGCGAACGGTAAAGCACCTCTTTGGCGGCTTCACTCTGGGCGCTGGAATCAAACTTAATCAGCAGGATATCGTCCTGAGGGGTAATGCTTTTGAAGCGAATGCCGTTTGCGTCAAGGTGATGCCAGACGGAAAAACCATCCGGGATGGCGACGCCTTGCGACGTCGCACGGATTTCAAGCGTTGATTCCGTATTGCGCAGCGCAGAGACCGCCACGCAGAGCGCGATCAGAAGCAGAGCTCCGCCTGTGATAAGGGTGAGTCTGATCCATCGTTTTTGTTGCATCCTTTAACCTCGATTTCCGTATTTTTTCTTCCATAGCACCACTAACGAGCCCACCAGCCCGATTACCAGCAGTACTACCGGCAACAGCATCAGACAGCTCATCAGCGCGTCTTCATACTTAAGGAATACCGGCGTTTTGCCCAGCAAATAGCCGAGCGAAGTCAGAATTAACACCCACAGTAAGCCGCTCATCCAGTTGAAAAACTGAAAGCGGGTATTGTTCAGCCCTGACAGGCCGGCAATGGTGGGCAGCAGCGTACGCACAAAGGCGATGAAGCGGCCAATCAGCAGGGCGGACAGCCCGTGCTTATGGAACAGATGGTGGGCGCGCTGGTGGTAATGGGCGGGCAAATGCGAAAGCCAGTTTTGCACTATTCGCGTATTACCGAGCCATCGCCCCTGAATATAGCTGAGCCAGCAGCCGAGGCTTGCCGCCACGGTAAGCAACAGAATGGTTTGCGGGAAGCCCATCGTCCCTTTCGCGATCAGCACGCCAACTAAGACGAGTAAACTGTCTCCCGGCAAAAAAGCAGCGGGCAGCAGGCCATTTTCAAGAAACAGAATCATAAACAACACAAAGTACAGCATACCCACCATGGAGGGGTTAGACAGCGTCTCGAAATCCTGACTCCATAGCGCATTCAGTAATTGGGTAAACAGTTCCATTCATTTTTCCTGGCACATCGGTTAAAGCCAAAGGTTACATAGAGGAAACAGCGTGTGGGCATTGTGATTAGTTATTGGGTGACCACATCGAGCTATGCGTTACATCGCACCTGCACTATTCCATGTCAGGTTGGCAAAGTGAGTGGGTACTTACACTGTAGCCAAGAATTGCGTCTAATTGTAACAAAGCGCGGCGCAATGCGTCATAAAATTTGCGCGTTGTTGAAGATTGATTTTGCTTACCGGGAAGGATGCTGGCGAGGGTATTTACAAACGCTGACACTATACATGGTTTGCTTACCCTCGCGGGGAGAAGAGTCACTATTTTACGCTATTGGCGACCGTATCCAGATGAACAACCGGATTTTCAGCGAATAAGTAACGGTCGGCATTAAATTCAAAGTCATCGCTGGTTTCGTTAAATAACATTTGTTTGGTGTTTTCGAGGTGCTGCCACATGGCTAATTTCGCCGCGTGGGAGTCTTTACGAATCAGCGCCTTTAAGATTTTGTCATGATCGTCGCACCAGTTATCGACCGTGCGGGCATCGATATGCTCGTGCAGCTTTTTCCAGTACGGGTTATACACGCGCTGGGTCCACATTTTCTCGACGATAGCCGCCAGCGCGCTGTTTTGCGTCGCCAGTGCCACCTGTACGTGAAACTGTAAATCCCATTCGGAATCGCGGAAGCATTTTTCATTGCGCGCTTTATCCTGAATTTCCATCAATTTCATGATGTCCTGCTTGGTCACCTGGGTGGCCGCAAATTCAGCAATATTGCTTTCAATCAGCTGGCGCGCCTGCAGCAGTTCAAACGGGCCATAATTGGCGAATTCAAACTCTTGTTCATCCGGCAGCGAATGGTATTTGGCCTGATTTGAAATAACGTGAATGCCCGAACCCTTGCGCACCTCAACGTAGCCTTCAACTTCAAGCATGATGATGGCTTCACGAACCACAGTGCGGCTTACGTTTTTTTCATCAGCAATAAAACGCTCGGCAGGTAACTTATCACCCACCAGATAAACGCCTTGCTCGATACGGCTTTTCAGCTCAGCCGCGAGCTGCTGATAAAGACGACGAGATTCGGTGATTTCCATATGCAACTCCGGAATGAACTGCGGGACAACATTGATTTGTTATACCACTTTTACGAGAAACGCTCCACTTGCGGGATCAAAAAAGCCGCCCTGAGGGCGGCTCTTACGTCAACGTTGCGATCGCGCGCTAGCTTTGCGTGACCGGTTTAGGGTCAGGCGTTTGCTTTTGCAACTCCGCCATCGGTTTGTTTTGCAGCAGTGTCCAGATAGCCACCGCGCCTAACAGGTCAAACACAGCCAGTACGGCGAACAGCGGGCTGAAGCCAAGGGTATCGGCCAGAGCACCAACCACCAGAGCAAACATGGTGCTCGCGGTCCAGGCAGCCATACCGGTCAGGCCGTTTGCAGTTGCCACTTCGTTACGACCAAATACGTCGGAAGAGAGCGTAATCAGCGCACCGGACAGAGACTGGTGAGCGAAGCCACCGACGCACAGCAGTGCGATTGCGACATACGGGCTGGTGAACAGGCCAATCATACCTGGGCCAATCATCAGCACGGCGCCCATAGTCACTACCATTTTACGGGAGACGATAAGGTTAACGCCAAACCAGCGCTGGAACAGCGGCGGCAGGTAGCCACCCACGATGCAGCCCAGGTCGGCAAACAGCATCGGCATCCAGGCGAACATCGCAATTTCTTTCAGGTTAAAGCCATACACTTTAAACATGAACAGCGGGATCCAGGCGTTAAACGTACCCCAGGCCGGTTCTGCCAGGAAACGCGGCAGCGCGATACCCCAGAACTGACGGTTACGGATAATCTGCCATGGAGACATTTTTTTGGCGTTGTCTTTCTGATGCTGCGCTTCCTGACCGCCAATAATGTACGCACGTTCTTCTTCAGATAATTTTTTCTGATCGCGCGGATGTTTGTAGAAGATCAACCAGGCCATTGCCCAGGCGAAGCTCAGCACGCCGGAGATGATGAACGCCATCTGCCAGCTGTGCATCACGATTGCCCACACTACCAGCGGCGGTGCAATCATCGCACCAATAGAAGAACCGACGTTAAAGTAACCCACAGCGATGGAACGTTCTTTCGCCGGGAACCACTCGGACGCCGCTTTCAGGCCTGCCGGGATCATTGCCGCTTCCGCCGCGCCTACTGCGCCACGGGCCAGCGCCAGACCGCCCCAGCTGCCTGCCAGCGCAGTCGCGCCGCAGAATACCGCCCACAGAACGGCAAACATCGCATAGCCGACTTTGGTGCCCAGTACGTCAAGGACGTAGCCAGCAACCGGCTGCATGAGTGTGTAAGCCGCAGAATAGGCCGCGATAATATAGGAATACTGTTGAGTGGAGATGTGTAACTCTTCCATCAGCGTCGGCGCAGCCGCTGCGACGGTGTTACGCGTCAGATAACCCAGTATGGTGCCTAAGGTGACCAGGGCGATCATGTACCAACGCAGCCCTTTGATTTTACGCATTTGAAAACCTCATCGTTTTGAAATTTACCGTATTTACACGGTCACCTGCCAGACCAATTGTGGCCGGTGTCGAAAACTGAAACGGCGGCGTTTACGGTGACCCGCTGAAACGTTCCGTTCCTTGCCATATAAAGTGTTTGTGGGGCAATTCGGTATCCGTACCGGTAAAGTCGCTTTTCACCTTGAGGCTGTTTTTGCGACGGCTGCAAAGATAACTTGTCATACAGCTTTAAAAGTTGAGAGCCATCACAAAAGCGCTTTTCTCTATGGGGTTATTAACAAAGGGCTTGCAGGCCAGTGCTGGCGCGGGTTTGCCTGGGGTTTACTCCGAAAGTGGTGGTCTTTTTGTTAGCATTTATTGATCTTGCTCACTAAATAATCCTCTGCGACTGGAAATTGGTGTGATAACTTTGTCAGCATAGTTGGACGCATCTGGTTCACTCGCTCAGAGGAAGCTCACAATGACCCCGTTCATGACCGAAGATTTCTTGTTAGATACTGAATTCGCCCGCCGTCTGTACCATGACTACGCCAAAGACGAGCCCATTTTCGACTACCATTGCCATCTGCCGCCGCAGCAAATCGCTGAAAATTACCGGTTTAAAAACCTGTATGACATCTGGCTGAAAGGTGACCACTACAAATGGCGTGCCATGCGCACCAACGGCGTGCCTGAGCGTTTGTGTACCGGCGATGCCAGCGACCGCGAGAAGTTTGATGCATGGGCAGCAACCGTGCCGCACACCATTGGTAACCCGCTGTATCACTGGACCCATCTGGAACTGCGTCGTCCGTTTGGTGTGACAGGTAAATTGCTGTCACCGAAAACTGCGGATGAAATCTGGGAGCAATGCAATGCGCTGCTGGCACAGGACCAATTCTCTGCGCGCGGCATCATGCAGCAAATGAACGTGAAAATGGTCGGTACCACCGACGATCCGGTGGACTCACTGGAACATCACGCTACCGTCGCAAAAGACAGCTCCTTCAGCGTGAAAGTGCTGCCGAGCTGGCGTCCGGATAAAGCCTTCAACATCGAACAGGCGACCTTTAACGACTACATGGCCAAACTGGCTGAAGTGTCTGATACCGATATCCGCCGCTTTGCCGATTTGCAGTCCGCGTTGACGAAACGTCTGGACCACTTCGCCGCCCACGGCTGTAAAGTGTCTGACCACGCGCTGGACGTAGTGCTGTTCGCGGAATCCAGTGAAAGCGAGCTGGACAGCATCCTGGCACGCCGTCTGGCGGGCGAGAGCCTGTCTGAACACGAAGTGGCGCAGTTTAAAACTGCCGTGCTGGTGTTCCTGGGGGCGGAATATGCCCGTCGCGGTTGGGTACAGCAGTACCATATTGGTGCGCTGCGTAACAACAACCTGCGTCAGTTCAAACTGTTAGGGCCGGATGTGGGTTTTGATTCCATCAACGATCGTCCGATGGCGGAAGAGCTATCCAAACTGCTCAGCAAGCAAAACGAAGAAAACCTGCTGCCGAAAACCATTCTGTACTGCCTGAACCCGCGTGATAACGAAGTGCTGGGCACCATGATCGGCAACTTCCAGGGCGAAGGGATGCCGGGCAAGATGCAGTTCGGTTCCGGCTGGTGGTTTAACGATCAGAAAGACGGCATGGAACGTCAAATGACCCAACTGGCGCAGCTCGGTTTGTTGAGCCGCTTTGTGGGCATGCTGACCGACAGCCGCAGCTTCCTGTCCTATACCCGCCACGAGTATTTCCGCCGCATTCTGTGCCAGATGATTGGCCGCTGGGTACAGGCTGGCGAAGCGCCGGCAGACATCGAACTGCTGGGCGGGATGGTGAAAAACATCTGCTTTAACAATGCGCGCGACTACTTCGCCATTGAACTGAAATAATTAAAGCCGTTTGAGGTTGATATGCAATACATCAGGATCCATTCGCAAGATAACGTCGCGGTTGCGCTGACCGACCTGCCTGAAGGCAGCGTCGTCACGCTTGACGGGGTAACGCTAACGCTTCCACAAGCGATAGCGCGTGGACATAAGTTCGCCATCAGCCCGATTGCGAAAGGTGAGAACGTTATTAAATATGGACTGCCGATTGGCCATGCTCTGAGCGATGTTGCGCCAGGCGAGCACATCCATTCCCATAACGCGCGCACCAATCTGAGCGATCTGGATACCTACCGCTATCAACCGGACTTGCAGTCACCTGAGGCGCAGGCGGGCGATCGCGACATCAATATCTACCGCCGCGCCAACGGCGAAGTCGGGGTCCGCAATGAGTTGTGGATCCTGCCGACCGTGGGCTGTGTCAACGGTATTGCCCGTCAGATCCAGAGCCGTTTCCTGAAAGAAACGAATGATGCCGAAGGCACCGACGGCGTATTTTTATTCAGCCATACCTACGGCTGCTCGCAGCTTGGGGATGACCACGTCAACACCCGCACCATGTTGCAGAACATGGTGCGCCACCCCAACGCCGGGGCTGTACTGGTGATTGGTCTGGGTTGTGAAAACAACCAGGTCGACGCGTTCCGCGAAACCCTGGGTGACTTCGATCCTGAGCGGGTGCATTTTATGATTTGCCAGCACCAGGATGACGAAGTGGAAGCCGGTCTGGAGCATCTTCATGCGCTGTATGAAGTGATGCGTCACGACCAGCGCGAGCCGGGTAAACTGAGCGAGCTGAAGTTTGGTCTGGAGTGCGGCGGGTCTGACGGCCTGTCCGGTATTACCGCCAACCCGATGCTGGGCCGTTTCTCCGACTATCTGATCGCGAACGGCGGCACCACCGTGCTGACCGAAGTGCCAGAAATGTTCGGCGCTGAGCAGCTGCTGATGAGTCATTGCCGTGATGAAGCGACATTTGAAAAAACCGTCACCATGGTGAACGACTTCAAACAGTACTTTATCGCGCACAATCAGCCGATTTATGAAAACCCATCGCCGGGTAACAAGGCGGGCGGTATCACCACGCTGGAAGAAAAATCCCTGGGTTGTACTCAGAAAGCGGGTGAAAGCCAGGTGGTGGACGTGCTGCGCTATGGCGAGCGTCTGACCCATCATGGGCTGAATCTGCTGAGCGCACCAGGCAACGATGCCGTCGCCACCAGCGCGCTGGCGGGTGCAGGCTGTCATATGGTGTTGTTCAGTACCGGGCGCGGTACGCCGTACGGCGGTTTCGTGCCGACGGTAAAAATCGCCACCAACAGCGAACTGGCGAAGAAGAAACCGCACTGGATTGATTTCGACGCCGGTCAGCTTTTGCATGGTCAGACTATGCCGCAACTGCTCAATCAATTTATCGATACCATTGTGGAGTTTGCCAACGGTAAACAAACCTGCAATGAGCGTAATGATTTCAGAGAACTGGCAATCTTTAAGAGTGGCGTGACATTATAATCTGTGGACTCCTGAGTTCATTTCCCCCGGCGCTCCGTTAACGAGCGCCGTTTTTTTTGAAAGTGCGCATTAAGGACGGCGTATGACCGCGTATTGGCTGGCCCAGGGCGTTGGCGTGCTGGCGTTTGCAATCGGTATTACCACCTTCATCAACCGTGATGAACGGCGTTTCAAGCTGCAACTCTCGCTGTACAGTTTTATCATCGGCTGTCATTTCTTTTTGATGGGCGCGGCGCCTGCTGGCATGAGCGCGGTGCTGAACGCCTTTCGGACCGTGATTTCTTTGCGTACCCGCAGCCTGTGGGTGATGTCGGTATTTATCACGCTGACCCTGTTTCTTGGGCTTATTAAACTTCATCATCCGATGGAACTGCTGCCGATAATCGGCACCGTCGCCAGTACCTGGGCGCTGTTTCGTTGTAAAGGACTCACCGTGCGCTGCGTGATGTGGTGCTCCACCGCCTGCTGGGTCAGCCACAATATCTGGCTGGGTTCGATTGGCGGCTCGCTAATAGAAGGGAGTTTTCTGGTGATGAACGGGCTGAACATTATTCGCTTCTGGCGGATGCAAAAGCGCGGTATCGATCCGTTTAAGATTGAAAAAGAGACGCAGGCGAAGGAATAAAAAAGGCGGGCACCGGGCCCGCCTTTCGCGATTAATTACGCAGAGCGTTTTCGGCTAAACGCTGATCTTCTGCCTGGCAGACTGCGGCAGTGAAGATAACGTCTGTCGAAGAGTTCAGCGCGGTTTCGCAGGAGTCCTGCAATACGCCGATGATAAAGCCGACCGCAACCACCTGCATGGCGATTTCGTTCGGGATGCCGAACATATTACAGGCCAGTGGGATCAGCAGCAGCGAACCGCCTGCCACGCCGGATGCGCCACAGGCGCACAGCGAGGCCACCACGCTCAGCAGCAGCGCAGTCGGGATATCCATGGCAATACCCAGGGTGTTAACCGCCGCGAGCGTCAGCACGGTAATGGTAATGGCCGCGCCCGCCATGTTGATGGTGGCACCCAGCGGAATCGACACGGAATAGGTATCGCGATCCAGATTCATCTTCTCGCACATCGCCATGTTCACCGGGATGTTCGCGGCGGAGCTGCGGGTGAAGAAGGCGGTCACGCCGCTTTCACGCAGGCAAGCCAGCACCAGCGGGTACGGGTTGCGGCGAATTTTGTACCAGACAATCAGCGGGTTGATGACCAGCGCCACCAGCAGCATACAGCCGATCAACACCACCAACAGGTGCGCGTAGCCCCACAGGGTGGCGAAGCCGGTTTCGGCGAGCGTGGAAGCAACCAGGCCAAAAATACCAATCGGCGCGAAGCGAATCACCAGCGTAACCATAAAGGTCACCGCGCTGGAGAAATCGTTGAGCAGGTTTTTGGTGGTCTCATTGCCATGACGCAACGCGAAGCCGAGGCCCACGGCCCACACCAGAATACCGATGTAGTTACCTTTCAGCACAGCGTCAACGGGGTTGGACACCATGCTCATCAGCAAGCCGCGCATTACTTCCACGATGCCTGATGGCGGCGTGATTTCTGTCGCGCTCGTGGTGAGATGCAGCGTTGAAGGAGAAGCGAAGCTGAACAGTACCGCCGTCAGGGCAGCGGTAAAGGTGCCGATCAGATACAGGAACAGGATGGGACGAATATTGGTTTTCTGGCCGTGCTTGTGGTTAGCAATGGAGGCCATCACCAGCGTCAGCACCAGGACCGGGGCCACCGCTTTTAACGCGCCGACGAACAAGGTTCCCAGCAGACCCGTCGCAACAGCGGCATCTTTTGAGACCAGCGCCAGCAGGATGCCAAGAACCAGGCCGACGAGGATTTGTTTAACCAGACTGCCGGCCGCAAGGCGGCGCAACAACCCTGGTTGAGATTGCGTGCTCATAGAAATTCCTTCAGATGTGATGTGGTTCCATCCCGCGTCATTATTTTTGAACAACTATGTGACCGGATGTAACTGATGTTTGCATGGATGAGTATAGGGATTTGCAACACAAGAGGAAGGGGATAGTGCTGTTTTTTCTGTGTTGCTCCGGCTTTTTAACTTCTGAATAACAATCTTGTGACATTAATAGCACTTCCACGGGATTGGCTATTGCAAAGGCCGCCGGGCTGGCTATGTATTGCCGCCTTTTCACGGGAAAAGGCGGCAATAGAATGATTACTTTATCTTTCTGTCGTTTCGGTAATTCACCCAGGCATTAATGAGTAATGTCAGGGCCAGAATCCCGCCCACCACGCTCAGGGAAACCGCGATCGGGATATGGTAAAAATCGACTATCAGCATTTTGATGCCGATAAAGACCAGGATAACCGACAGGCCGTACTTCAGCATACTGAAGCGTTCCGCCACGCCCGCCAGCAGGAAGTACATGGCGCGCAGGCCGAGGATAGCGAACAGGTTAGAGGTCAGCACGATAAACGGATCGGTGGTAACCGCAAAGATTGCCGGAATACTGTCTACCGCGAAAATCACATCGCTAATTTCCACCAGGATCAGCACCAGGAACAGGGGCGTGACGTAGAGCAGGCCGTTTTGACGGACGAAGAATTTCTCATTTTCGATTTTATCGGTCATGCGCAGATGGCCCCGCAACCAGCGCACAATCGGTTTTTCGCCAATGCCCGCCTCGTCTTCTTTGGCGAGCGCCATTTTCACGCCGGTGAACAGCAGGAATGCGCCAAACACATACAGCAGCCATTCGAACTGGGAGATCAGCCAACTGCCGGCGAAAATCATGATGGTGCGTAAAACGATCGCCCCAAGTACGCCGTAAATCAGTACCCGGCGTTGCAGGGCAGGCGGAACGGCGAAGTAGCTGAACAACATCAGCCAGACAAAGACGTTATCCACCGCCAGCGCTTTTTCGATTAAATAACCGGTAAGAAACGCCAGCGCCTGAGTGTCCGCTACCGCGCGTCCTTCGGTGCCGGTGAGGTACCACCAGAAACCCAGATTAAACAGCAGAGACAGGCCGACCCAAATCAGCGACCACACCGCCGCTTGTTTCATGGTCATGGTGTGCGCGCCGCGTCGCCCCTGGAGCAACAGGTCGATGGCGAGCATGATAATGACGATAACGGCGAAGCCGCCCCAGAGCAGGGGAGTACCCACGGTATTCATAAGCATCATTCCTTAAAAATGAAAACGGCCAACGTCGGAAGACGTTAGCCGCTTTGCCTGCATTGCAAATGGATCTCGCCTTCCGGCAAGGTCTCACTTACAACGCGAAATACTCGTGTTCATTCAGCGTCGCTGACGATGCCTGATACGCATGTTTCGAGTCGCCCGACGACCGGGTGCATGGCACCGTATTGACGATCTGTCGGCAAGGAAGTTACTCCCCTTTGCTTCTAAAAAATATGCAGCGCCACTGAGCCCGTCAACGGCGCTGCCAGGGGATTTACTGAGCTTTACGCGGTCAGCGGTTCGTTGACATCATCCGCCGGAAACTTGACGCCAGTTTGGGCGCGAATGTCCGTGAGCAGCTTCGCCGTAATGCGGCTGGTCGTCAGCCCGGGGTGGTTTACTTCGCGCCCTTCTACCAGATGGGCAAAGGTTTCCGCTTCATACAACATAGTGTTGATATGCTGCGGCTGGGAGAGATCCTGCGCTTTGCCGCCGCGTGGAATAAAGGTGATGCGCTGGCATTCAGAGATTTTTTCAATCACCAGCGTGCCTGCCTCGCCCTGAATTTCACTCGGTATAGCCGAATCACTCACTTTGGAATGCAACAGCGTGACGTCCGCATCGCCGTAGCGCATTACCACTGTGCCATGAGCATCGACGCCGCTGTCGAGCAGGCTGGCGGAGGCCGTCACCGACGCGGGCTCGCCCCATAGCGCCACGGCGCTTGCCAGACAGTAAAACCCGATATCCATAATCGAACCGTTAGAAAACGCCGGATTAAAGGTGTTGGGATTTTCACCGTCCAGATAGCGCTGATAGCGCGATGAGTACTGACAATAGTTGAACAGCGCTTTACGCAGTTTGCCAATCTTTGGCAACGCCTGGCTAAGGGCAAGGAAATTGGGGAGGCTGGCGGTTTTAAACGCTTCGAAAAACACGACCTGGTTTTCCCGGGCAACGGCGATGGCGGCTTCCACCTCGCGAAGATTCGAGGCCAGCGGCTTTTCGCAAATCACATGTTTTTTATGGCTCAGGAACAGGCAGGATTGCGCAAAGTGCAGGGAGTTGGGGCTGGCAATATATACCGCATCAATGTCATCGCTCTGCGCCAGCGCCTCCAGCGAGGTGAACAGATGCTCCACGGGATAATCGCTGGCAAACATCTGCGCCTGTTCAAGGGTACGTGAATACACCGCTGTGAGCTTGTATTTACCGGTTTCATGGGCGGCATCGACGAACTGACGGGTGATCCAGTTGGTGCCAATAACAGCGAAACGTATCATATCGGGGACTTAACTCCGCAGTGAAGGGTCTCGTCAGAGTAGCACGCGAATGGAGGAACGCACGTGGTCTGTCACGCAGAACCGGCCAATGCCTGATGGGTCAACCACAGCCGGGTATCGAATTCCAGCTGGTGGTAATCCGGCTCCATATGACAGCACAGCTGGTAAAAAGCTTTGTTGTGCTCTTTCTCTTTCAGGTGCGCCAGTTCGTGTACCACGATCATGCGTAAAAAGGGTTCCGGCGCCTGGCGAAACACCGTTGCCACGCGGATTTCCGCCTTCGCTTTGAGCTTATTGCCCTGCACCCGTGAGATGGCCGTATGCAGCCCCAGCGCGTGTTTGAGGACGTGGATCTTATTGTCGTACGCGACCTTACTTAACGGGGCGCTGCTGCGCAGATGACGATTTTTAATCTCCTGAACGTAGTTCCACAGGGCTTTATCCGTCGCGATATCATGCAGTTGTGGGTAACGCTTATTCAGCACTTCGCCGAGCCGCCCCTGTTCGATCAGGCTGTTGACCTGGCTTAACAACGATTCAGGATAGCCCTGAAGGTACAGCAGTGCGCTCATGGATGCCTCTGCGGGAGAAAAAAAGGTTTACTCAGATGCGTAATTAAGGGATAAATCGCGCGAATTTTAGCACCGTGGAGGGCCGATGAGCCAGGTTGAGTTAAATGCATGCGAATTAACGCTTGAGCGCTATCCGCCCATGCCGGAAGAGGCCCGTTGCAGGCGTGGGATGCCGCTGATGAATATCTGTTGCAGGATTTGCCGCAAGCCGATGGCCCGACGCTGATTTTTAATGATGCGTTTGGCGCATTAACCTGCGCGCTAGCCGCCCGTAACCCGTGGAGCATCAGCGATTCGTTTATTGCTCAGCAGGCCGCTCGCCACAATCTGCATTTGAATCAGATATCCCCTGACAGCGTGACCTTCCAGGATTCTCTCGCGCCGCTGCCTGCAGCGCCGGGGCTGGTGCTGATTAAGATCCCAAAACAGCTGGCGCTGCTCGAACAGCAGCTTCGTGCATTACGCACGGTCGTCACACCGCAAACCCGCATTATCGCCGGGGCGAAAGCGCGGGATATCCATAATTCCACGCTTGCGCTGTTTGAAAAAATCCTCGGGCCGACCACCACGTCGCTGGCCTGGAAAAAGGCCAGGCTGATTTATGGCAGCGTGACGTTGCCTGCGCTACCGGCTGCGCCTGAGACTCTGAACTGGAAACTCGATGGCACCTCATGGACGATTCACAATCACGCTAACGTGTTTTCGCGCACCGGGCTGGACATCGGCGCACGTTTCTTTATGGCGCATTTGCCGGAAAACGTGGAAGGAGAGATGGCGGACCTGGGCTGTGGCAATGGCGTAATCGGTTTAACACTGCTGGCGCAAAATCCGCAGGCGCAAGTGACGTTTGTGGATGAGTCGTATATGGCGCTGGCCTCGAGCCGGTTAAACGTCGAACACAATTTGCCGGACGCGCTGCCTCGCTGTGAGTTTGTGGTGAACAATGCGCTGGCTGGCATTGAGCCGGATCGTTTTCACGCGGTGCTGTGTAACCCGCCGTTTCACCAGCAGCATGCCATTACCGATCACATCGCCTGGCAGATGTTTAACGATGCCCGTCGTTGCCTGAAATACGGTGGCGAATTGCGCGTCGTCGGCAACCGCCACCTCGATTATTACCGCAAGCTGAAGAAGGTGTTCGGCAACTGCACCAGCATCGCCACCAACAACAAATTTGTGGTGTTGAAGGCGGTGAAGCTGCGTAAAAGCCGTTAAATCTCCAGCGCCAGTCGGGTGCCCTGCGCAATAGCGCGCCGGGCATCCAGCTCCAGCGCCACATCGCATCCGCCAATCAAATGCACCGTTTTGCCCATCTCACGTAGCGGGTCTGCTAACTCCCGACGCGGCTCCTGCCCGGCGCAGAGAATCACATTATCCACCGCCAGGGTCTGCGGCTCGCCATTGAGGGTGATGTGCAACCCTTCATCATCAATGCGCTGGTAGCTGACGCCAGGGACCATCTTCACGCCGCGAGATAACAGCGTCGCGCGATGGATCCAGCCCGTGGTTTTACCCAGTCCTTCACCGGGTTTGCTGGCTTTACGCTGCAGCATAACGATTTTGCGCGGGCTTTTTGGCAGTTGCGGTCCTTCAGGGCGCAGTCCGCCCACCTGCGACAGGCTGGTGTCGATACCCCATTCTGCGCAAAACTCGGCGATATCCTGGCTGGTGGATTCGCCCCGCTGGCTCAGGTACATGGCGGTATCAAAGCCGATGCCGCCGCAACCGATAATCGCCACGCGTTCGCCCACCGGCTTTTTATCCCGCAGCACATCCAGATAGGTCATGACGCTGGGATGATCGATGCCGTCAATGTGCGGAATTCGCGGTTCAATGCCGCAGGCCAGCACCACTTCATCGGCTTCGGTGAGCAGGGCCGGATCCACTGGCGTATTGAGCCGGATATCCACACCTGTAATCTCCAGCATCCGCCGGAAATAGCGCAGGGTCTCGTAAAATTCCTCCTTGCCGGGGATCTGTTTTGCGATGTTGAACTGCCCGCCGATGTCCGGGGCGGCATCGAATAACGTGACCCGATGGCCGCGCAGCGCGGCGTTCACCGCGAATGCCAGCCCGGCAGGCCCTGCGCCGACCACGGCGATATTTTTCGTCACGATCGCCGGGATAAACGGCATCAGGGTTTCATGGCAGGCGCGCGGATTGACCAGGCATGAGGTGACTTTGCCAACGAAGATCTGGTCGAGACAGGCCTGGTTGCAGCCGATACAGGTATTGATCTCATCTTCACGCCCGCTTTGCGCTTTGCTGAGCAACTCGGCATCCGCCAGGAACGGGCGTGCCATTGAGACCATGTCGGCATCGCCCGCGGCGAGGATAGCCTCGGCCACGGTCGGATCGTTAATTCGGTTAGTGGTCACCAGTGGAACGGTGACCAGTCCCTTAAGTTTGCGGGTCACCCAACTGAATGCGCCGCGCGGCACCGGTGTGGCGATGGTGGGGATGCGCGCTTCATGCCAGCCGATACCGGTGTTAATGAGGGTCGCGCCCGCCGCTTCAATGGCTTTCGCCAGCGTAACTGTTTCGTCGAACGTTGCGCCGCCTTCCACTAAATCCAGCATCGACAGACGGTAAATAATAATGAAATCGTTGCCCACCCGTTCGCGCACCGCACGCACCACCTCTGTGGCGAAGCGCATCCGGCGCGGGTAATCGCCGCCCCATTCGTCCTCACGGGTATTGGTGCGTGCCGCCAGGAACTGGTTAATCAGGTAACCTTCCGATCCCATGATTTCTACGCCGTCATAGCCAGCCTCCCGCGCCAGTTGGGCGCAGGCGGCAAAATCATTAATCAGCGCCAGGATTTCGTCATGGGTCAGGGCATGGGGCGCGAAACGGTTAATGGGCGCCTGAATCGCCGACGGGGCGACAGGATGGGGTTGATAGCTGTAACGTCCGGTGTGAAGAATTTGCAGAGCGATTTTTCCGCCTTCGCGATGCACCGCGTCGGTCACCAGACGATGATGCCCAAGCTGGCTGTGGTCATTCAACATCGCGCCGCCCGCCACCGCGACGCCGGAAGGCGCAGGCGCGATACCGCCGGTCACAATCAAGGCCACACCGTGACGCGCGCGCTCGGCATAAAACGCCGCCAGCCGTTCCGGGCCATCGGGGCGCTCTTCCAGACCGGTGTGCATCGATCCCATAAGTACGCGGTTTTTCAGCGTGGTGAACCCTAAATCCAGCGGGGCGAACAGCGACGGGTAGCTCATAGTCTCTTCCAGTGTAAAATTATTGTTATGTGGTCGGATGAGTTACTAATTTAGCTGGCCTGACGGGGAATGGAAAAAGCGGAATCGGTGATTGTGATGGGATTCAAAGAACGCCCGCCTGGAAGGCAGGCGAACCTGCCGTTGCAACCGTTAGCGGCTTCTGGCGAGGTAGTGGGCCATTTCTTCGGCGGGCACCATGCCACCGCCGGTGGCCCAGACCAGATGAGTGGCATTGCGCTGCGCCTGCTCGCTAAAGCGGCTGCGGTACGCATTATCCCAACGCCACGGGCCTGCCATGCCCGCCAGAGCGGAGGGTTCGAGCGCGATGTTTTCCTGTTGATTCAGCATGCCTAACAGGGTGAACAACGTGTCATCGCTCAGGGTGTAATAACCGTCAATCAACCGTTCCATGGCCCGGCCCACAAAGCCGGAAGCGCGGCCAACCGCCAGCCCGTCGGCGGCGGTCTGGTTATCGATCCCCAGATCCTGTACCGCAATACCGTCATGTAAACCGGTATGAACACCCAGCAGCATACAGGGTGAGTGGGTCGGCTCAGCGAAAATGCAGTGCGCCGCATCGCCAAACGCCAGCTTCAGACCAAACGCCACGCCACCGGGACCGCCACCCACGCCGCACGGCAGATAGACAAACAGCGGATGTTCGGCATCCACTTTGCGGCCTGCATCGGCAAACTGACGCTTCAGCCTTTGGCCGGCAACGGCGTAGCCGAGAAACAAATTACGGGAGTTTTCATCGTCAATGAAAAAGCAGCGTGGGTCCTGTTCCGCCTCGCGTCGGCCCTGTTCCACGGCGACGCTGTAATCGTCGGCATATTCCACCACCGTGACGCCGTGGGCGCGCAACAGCGCTTTTTTCCATGCGCGGGCGTCTGCCGACATATGAACGCTAACCTGAAAGCCCAGTCTGGCGGAGGCGATGCCGATGGAAAGGCCGAGATTACCGGTAGAGCCTACCGCGATGCGATGCTGACTAAAAAATTGGCGGAATGGCGCATCGGCAAGCTGGCGATAGTCGTCGGTGAGCCGTAACAGCCCCGCGTCGATGGCCAGTTTCTCCGCATGAAACAGCACTTCATAAATCCCACCACGGGCTTTAATCGAGCCGGACACCGGCAGGTGGCTGTCTTTCTTAAGCCACAGTTGACCGGGCAGTGGGTGCCCATAATGCGCTTCAAGCGCAGTTTGCATGGCAGGAATGGCCAGGCAGGGGGATTCGATAATGCCGCCGCTGGCGGCAGTTTCCGGAAACGCCTGCGCAATCCAGGGCGCAAAACGTTGCAGACGCGCTTCGGCGTCTTCCACATCATGATGCGTTAAACCGACCCAGGGCAACCCTTCCGCCAGTGAGGTGGCGGCAGGGTTGAACCACTGGATCTCGCGCAGGGCGATTAAATCATGCAGCAGCGGAAAGCGGCTAAGCAGTTGCGGAACGGTATGGGCAGGCATGAGAGGCTCCTTCGGGTGTTTACGCCCATCATAGTCGTCACCCCTCGGATTTCACCACTTTAATGTCAACCATCCCGATACCCAGCTTGCGCGGCGAATGACCCAGAATATTGCCTTCGTTGGTCTCCTGCGGCGCGGGCGGCACAATCACCAGCGTATTACTGCGCGACGGGTTATCGAAGTGCAGCGTGGTGGTGGAGACCTCGTTACCCAGCGTCAGCGTTTGCTCGCTGTCACCGACCCGAACCGGGATCGGCTGTCCGGCATTCGGACCAAAGGCTTTGGCGGTGATCACCAGTTCGAATTTTTCCGGTAGCGGCGCGTTATATTCAATTTTCACTTCTTTATCCAGTTGCGCGTTGGACCAGCGTCCCCAGGATTCCGGGCGGGAAATGCCGCTAAAACTTTTCACCTCTTCTGGCGCGCCCGCCACGTTAAAGACGAAGCTGTCGGCTTTATAGCGGATATCGTTATCGACGGTTTTCAGCATATCGACGTTGCCCTGATAACGCAGGGTGTCGATAACCGTATCGCGGAACGCCGCTTTGCCTTGCCACTTCGGTTTATCGACGTGGCTGATCTTTTGTTCGCCGCCCAACTGGCCCTGCGAAACGCACCAGTCGGTTGATAACGCCCACTGGGATGACCACAGACGCGCCATTTTGTAGCAGCGGTCGACCCAGATGAAATTATCGCGCGGGGCGAAATCGGCCAGCTGATAGCGTAGCGGCGCGGAATATTCACTTTCCGGCAGGGGTTCCACTTTTTTATCAGACACCCGCAGCAGCAGCGGTAGACGGAACTTCGAGCCGGAAAAGGCAATGGTCTGTTTTTCCTGATCCACGGTGAAGTCTTTAATTTCACGTGGGAAGTTCCACAGGCGGATCACACCCGGCTTCCAGGCCAACACTTTCTCTTTCATGTTCAGGAACACGGTAGAGAGGGAATCGCCCGACAGGCTACTGCGCCCGAGGCCGATAAAGTTATCGCCACCCAGAATATCCAGCACCGTGGCGCCGTTATCCATGGTGTTACGCTTCACGGCCATCACGTCCTGCTGAGGCTTATCGCCGCGCAGAATAAAGAACAGGTTGTTACGATCCTGCTGGTTGAGGTATTTCCACGCCGTATTGTTCATCGCCAGATGATCGGAGGAAACGACGATCACCGTATTTTTGAAATATGGAGAGGCTTTGATTTTATTAATAAAGGCCGCGATATGCTGCTGGCTGCAGGTCACTGCGCTGAAGGACTGGTTGGCTTTGCCGTCAATGTCGTAGCGCTTACGCTCACAGGTACGCGACACAAATCCGTCAGGATGGTGCGTGTCTACCGTCAGGGTGAACAGTGAGAATCGCTTGCCTTCTTTGGACAGCGTTTCGAATTTCTGCCAGGCCTGCTCTAACACTGTGTCGTCGTAAAACCCCCAGTCGTTGCGGTAATGCGGGTCAGCGACCACGCTTTTCAGTTCATCCGCGCCGTACAAATGGTCAAAACCGTGGGACTTTAAGAACACGTCTTTACCGGCAAAGCGCAGGCTGGCGCCCTGGACGAAGTGGTTTTCATAGCCGGAATTTTTAAGGATATCCCCCAGGCAAATATTTTGTGGGAAGAAACTCGACATCGAAGCCGACGCATTGCCTTCGAAAGGCGCAAACAGCGGAATGCCGCACTGCGAGGCTACCATGCCGGCAATGGTGTAATCGGTGCCCGGTAGCTGCGCGGTGTGGCTGAAATCAATGCCTTCAGACTTTAACGCCCCCAGTTCAGGCGTGAGGCCAGGAAAGGCCTGGTCGTCGAAATAAGTGCGCTCCAGACTTTCACCGTAGATATACACCAGATTCAGCCTGGGGTTATCGATGACTTTTTTCGGCTCTTTGTAATAGGTCACGAAATCAGGATCGCCATCGCGACTCTGCGATTTCACCAGTTCGGTGATCTGGCGAAAGGCAGGGCTGGCATCCACAGAGGCTAACGCCATGACCAGCGCCAGGAGGCTGTAGCCAAAATGGTAAGGGCGATGGCGGCGGCGGCGTAACACCCACGCCAGTGTGCCAAATACCAGCACCAGCGCGGCAATCAGGCCTGCGCCGGGTAACAGATATTTGCCAATGCCTGCGCCAGCCAGACTGTTAGTCAGCGTGTAGATGACGGCGTCGTTAATCCCGTCGCCAGTGAAATAGTCGCTGGCATACAGGGTAATATTAAGAATGACGAACAGGCCTAATACAACCAGGGTGGCGGCAAACCACCAGCTGTTACGGCCCGCTTTCAGGGAATAAATAACAATTGAGGTAATAAATAAAAAAACCGAAAGCAGTTCTGACAACGCCAAATCCTCATCAACAGGCGCAATGCCTATTCAGATCAACACTTTTAACTACACAATCTAACTTTTCGGTAACACACCTGCAATTTTAGTGTCATCAAGGTGTGCCGTGGTTAGGAATTGGTTTAGTTATGGGATTATTTGACTGGGCGCACATTGCGCACCGCGGGCAGTGTAGCGGCAAAGTTTGAGGGAAATAAGGAGAAAACGGGTGTAAAAAAACACCCGTTGGGCGGTTACATCAGGAAGCTTACGCCTTGCTTAAGTACCAGATCGCAGGCTTTGGTTTTCACCTTTTCCGCCAGCGGTGAATTGCCGATTGTGCTGAGGTTGAGCTGATCGCCCTGGGCGGTATTCAGCAACCCCATCAGCCCTTCAGTGTAATCCGGCGTGGTGGTTTGCGCCTGTGGCGTGCTGAGACCTAACTTTTCCATAATCTGATTTTTCACGTTTTCGGTATTCGTGGCGGAAACCAGTTTTTGTTTCATGCAATAACCGAGGATCCCGGCGACATTAGGCATATTTTCCGAGCTCAGCGCCTGGGCGCTGCCGCCAAGCAGGCCGGAGAGAGAAGAGAGCGACGCGCCGCCCTGCGTACCGTTCGTCGTGGACTGGCTAAGCTGGCTGGCGGCGCTGGACAGGCTTTCCTGCCAGCTGGCGGCGGTCGCGCTGGTGGTCAGAAGCAAAGCGCCGCAGGCGGCGAGCTGAAATATCGATTTTACTGATTTCATCGGCACGATCTCGTGTGGGGGCTGCCGGGCAGGCAGACGTTACGGGTAGTATACCGACAGCCGCAGCAGAGGGGAGAGGGCGGCAGGCGTTTAAGCGGTTGACGCCTGCGGTTTAGGAGTTGTCCTGATAATCACACTTCTCTGCCGGTGACGCGGCTACGGTAACTGTCCCAGTCGAAATTCACCCACAGACTGTTGCCAAGGCGCATGCGATCCATCACGCGTTCACCCAGCAAGGCATTCATCTCTTTGATCGGCAAGTTGGTCAACATACCGGTCGGACGTTTTGAAGATGATCGACGGTCAACGATCTGATTGATGATCACCTTCTCGTAGCGAGATTCCGTTTGCATGCCGATTTCATCAATTACCAACAGATCCACATTGCTGAGATCGTTGATTAGCCGCTCTTCCGTGGTATCTGCGCCATCACTGAAGGTGCCTTTCATGGCCGACATGATATCTGCGACGGTGATGATCATGACCGATTTGCCGCGTAGCAGCAGTTCATTACAAATGGCGGCGGCCAGATGGTTTTTTCCGGTACCCGGACGGCCTGAAAAGACGAAGCTGGCAATGTTGCCGTCAAATTCCGCCGCGTACTTCCTGGCGAGCTCCAACGCTTTCATTTGCCCTTGCGATTCAACCTGGTAATTATCGAACGAGCAGTTCATATGCAGTTCACGGATCCCGGAACGTTTAAACGTCCGCTGCATTTTCATCGCCTGATTTTCACGGGCGACAGAGGCCGATCGCAATTTGCCTTGCTCCTGCTGCCAGGCGAGCAACTCTTCGGCCGTGGTGAAGGCCGGTTTGATATCGCGGGGCATCATCTTTTTCAGTCGTGTCATCAGGTCAGTGACGTGTTTCATCGTTAGCCTCTGAATCCATCTGGAATGCTGTTATCTGGTTGCGGCACGCTATTCACATCGCGGCGCGGCGCGCCGTTATTGCTGGCCCGGCTAATTTGCACACTGCGCGCCAGCTTTTGTTGCCACTGGACGTGATGAAAAACTTTGCCTTCCGCCTGCCAGTAACTAATAAACGTCGCGAGTTCTTCGTCGGTGACGGGCTGGATCAAATTAATGCCCCACAAGGCCGCCATTCTTTGAAAATCCGCATCGGGTTTCCACGCGGGATACATGGCGAATTTACCCAGTGGAACCGGCACAATCGCTGCCTGCGTGGTGAGTTCATTAAACAGCTGGTCTTCCAGGGCGACATCTGACTGAGGCGCATTCAGCCGCGCTTCGAGCTCCATCAGTTCTGCCATGCGCGCAGGCGTAACCGCGTAAAAGGCCGGGGCGTTATCTTTAAATACCGCCAGCGCGCCGTTCTCAGCGCGAGCCAGCGCGCCTTGCGGATTGTCATGAAAGGCGTCAATGCCAATAACGTCAGGTGTCAGGATTCTGGAAGACATAAAACTTTCTCAAAACAGGGGGTTAACTGCCAGGGCTTAAATACACACGTCCGGGCTGGCGAGGCTCTTTCCATAGTAGCACAGTCGGGGGCGCGTTTTAGCGCCCTGACCCGACATTCGCACGTCTCAGCGCAGCGCGGCAGAGACATTATACGCGAGGTTTTTTACGGTACAGCCATAAGCCAGGCAGGGAGAGGCCGATGGACAACGCGCCAACGATAAAAGACGCTTTCAGGAAATTGGTGACCAGCGCCACCATCAGGGGATCGCTGTATCCAAAGTGGCTAAGTTTTACAGCGGAAATCATGGCGGTATAGGCGTAAATCCCCGGAAACATTGGGATCACGGCGGCGACGGTGAATACTTTCGGATGCGCCAGATACCAGCGCGACCAGCGGATGCCAATAATGCCGATTAATATCGACGCCACAAAGGTGCTCCACTCAATATTAAAGCCCGCCGTCATCATCGCCATGCGTGAACCATGTCCGATAGCGCCCAGCAGTGCAACCCACGGTAACGCGCGCTGCGGCACGTTAAATACCAGTGCGAATCCTACCGCAGGAATGGCGGATAAAATCATGTCCTGCATGAGCGCCAGGATAAAATCGATTATGCCCATCCGCGCAGTCCCCATAATGATAACGCCATCACTACCCCGATGCAGGTTGCCAGGGTTAACAGGCTTGCCATCGCCCAGCGGGCGAGGCCGGTATTAATATGGCCTTTAAACATATCCGCCACGGCGTTGATTAACGGGAAACCGGGGACCAGCAGCAATACGCTGGCGGCCATCGAAACGGTCGAACTTTGGGTAAAAGGCGGCAGCGACAGCAGTAAGCCGGATACCGTTGTCGCGACAAACGCCGTCAGACAGAAATTTATCTGTGGATGCAAATGGCGTTGGGTAAACACCTGCCGCACATACATCGCCACCGCACTGGCGATAAACGTGACCAGCGCGCCGTCCCATCCACCGTTGTTAAGCTTGCAAAAGCAGGCGCAGGACAGCCCCACCATTGTCACAACCAGCCAGCGCGGGTAACGCAGCGGTTTTATTTGGCTGAAACGCTTTTTAACCGCAAACGCGTCGATGAGCTTATGTTCGGCCAGAATGACGATGTGTTGAACTTCAGTAACGACATGCATATTGATGCCGCGATCGACATTCTTGCGCGTGGTGGTCTGGCATTGATCGTTTTTAATGGTAGTTAACACAATCGCATTGGCCGAAATCGAACTTTCCACACAGTCCATTCCCAGAGCGAGGCCGAGGCGGGTAGACAATTCTTCTATCAGCGCACTCTCTGCGCCATGTTGTAGTAAAAACAGACCGCACTGAATGCATAAGCGAGTGACTTCACGCTGTGTAACGACGTCTTGTTCCATGATTTACGCAAACCGCTCAACAACAAAAATGGGCAGAAGAGGGTTTTAACACAGGGGGCTGTGGAAAATTTAGTCGTCTGGATCAAATTTTCAGCAGAAATTTATAGCTTTGGTCTTATTGACTGTTTTAGGTTTTTCTTTAATTCTGCAAAAGTGGTTTTTATCTGGTGTTTATTTTGGTTTTAATATTTTTGTTTGTATTTTCTGCGACTAACAAGAAGCATGTCAGCGCTAAAGTATTTTGTAAAAATAATGCGTATGAATTATTAAACGTTGTCGTCATTTGTGTCGAAAGAAATTTAATTTTGTTGAGCGCAGGGAGCAGGGTGTCTCTTCTCCTCTTAATAAGAGAATCGGGCGTCAACATAATGAAAAGCATAGAGAAAAAACAGATTTTTCTCAGGGTTACAGGAAAAAGTAAGGGGCGCAGAACTTATATAGTTTAGTCTTTTTTTGGATGTTATTTTGAATAACAATGTTACGTTTTAATGATTTCTAATTAAACAATTAAATAAATTTAAAACAATGAAAATGTGCTTCGTTGCGTCGATTTACGAATATTGTGTGTAATATTGGATGGTTTTTCTTTCGAATTGATTTGATTTTCTTTCATTATAAATTAATTCTTAAATGTATTTTAATTTCTGGATATTGACTCTTGCAGAGACCATTTTTAGAATGTTCTTAAATAGCTTTCTCTACCGGCAAATACATTCGTATTCTGCTCTTTCTCACTATCTGAGAAATACCTAATTCATCATTAATTTTTATTTAATTACTTAAATTATACGGGACGTGAATACTTAAGGCGATATTCAAGGAGGAAGCATGTTACCTAATTATAACAGACAGGCTATTGTCGTCAGCGAAACGCCTTTAATACATACCGGCCTTCAGAACGTTGTTGATAGCCACATAGCGAAAATGGGGCTTCTCCATTTTTCTGACGTGAAAAGTATCAGTGACAGCGAGTTAATTCGCACGTCGGTGATGATTGTTGAGCTGGGCGGCGACGAGCAAAGTCTGGTGAAAGAGTGTGAAGCCTATTATTCGCTTATTAATCGGTTTCGCGAGATTCACTGGATATTTCTGGTGCCAAGAAGCTGTTTTGCCAGAGCGGTGGAATGGTTAATGCGCCCGGAAACCACGCTGTTGTCAACGTGCGAATCGGTAGAGAGTGTGGCGAAAGCCATCTTACTGGGAAGCCAGAAGGCAGACAGCATTAGTCATTCGTTACTCGCCGCCGATCTGGATAGCAGCGCTGATGAAGAGTGTCATCCGGTATTAACAGTATCGGAAAAACAGGTTTTACGGCTGTTGGGTAAAGGTTGGGGAATTAATCAAATCGCTCAATTACTTAAGAAAAGTAACAAAACGATCAGCGCTCAAAAGCACAGCGCAATGCGTCGCTTATCTTTGAAAACAAATGCAGATATGTATGCATGGATTAATAGTTTTCAGGGCCTTAAAGAGTTGAATTTATTATCTATGCACAGGGATACGGAACAATGGAAGAATTGGGTAGTGAATTAAACATTGCATTAATCGAAACGTGTGGACTGATTGCAGCAGGAATTAACGCACTTTTTGCCAAACAGACGCATTATCGGATTATTGCCTTTAAGAGTAGCGATGAGTTTATGCAAGCGCGAGGTTTCAAGAGTTTTCATGGCGTCATTTTCTCTCTTTCAGGTTCCAGAGAGCATCGCCGCGAATGTTTGCAACTTTTTAGCGAAATAGCCTCCGTTCAGCCGAACCTTAAACGTATTGTTATGGTTAACGATAACGATGAGGCCAAACTCATTACCCAACTGTCACAAACCATGATCAACGGGGTCGTGAATAAAGACGCGCCGATTGCCCGTTTTTATGACGAGCTTTCCGCGTTGCTAAACGACTCCGGACGCATGAATGAAAATAACATGAATCACTGGTATATCTGTAACAGCCCGCGCTTGCTGAGCCCTACTGAGCGCGTGATTCTGCGTTATTTAACTGATGGTTATTCAGTCTCGCAAATTGCATCCTGCCTGGAGCGAAACATTAAGACCATTCGGGCGCATAAATTCAACGCCATGCTAAAACTGGGCGTGAGTAATGATGCCGGATTACTGGATGCGGCTGACATTTTGCGTTACAGAAACAATTTCCTCTGATACGTTCAACCGCTAACGGTTGAACGCCGCCTTCCGGTTATTTCTGGCAAACATCGACCCAATGCGCGGCGGTTAATTCCGCCAACCGTTGGGGAGAAATACGCACGGCGCTGTGTATGGCGCCTGCTGCCGGAAGGACTTCCTGATATTCCTGCAAAGAAATATCGCAGTACACCGCCAGCGGATGTTCCAGCCCAAAGGGACATACGCCGCCAACCGGGTGGCCCGTCCAGGACACCACTTCGTCACTGCTCAGCATTCGGGCTTTTGCGCCGAATGCTGCTTTTAGTTTTTTATTATCCAGGCGCGCATCGCCTTTGGCCACGACTAAAATAATCTGGTCTTTAACTTTTAACGATAATGTTTTCGCGATTTGTCCGGGCTCGACATTGTGAGCGGCGGCGGCGAGGGCAACGGTGGCGGTGCTTTGATTTAATTCGATAATATCGATATCGGGGGCACGTTCGGCGAAAAATTGCCGTACAGATTCAATACTCATTTCTGGCTCCTGCGTGTTGTCTGCGTTTAATCTGGCACAGGTGCTTCAGGCTTGTAAATTGAGGATCTTTCACCTCCATTTTACATAAAAGCAATTAGCGATCTTCTTCACATTCACTAAAAGTGGCCTCGGTAACCGGTTGCAGACCGTACCTGGCGGATTAATACTGACTTCGTCTTCTCTCTTCCTTGATAAAGCCGTTTATAGCCCTCTCTGAAACTGTGATTGATCCAGGGTTCAGGAGAAAGATGACAGCGAAAAGAGCTGTGCTGGCATCTGTGTTCATAGCCTGACAGGAGAACTGCGATGTCTGCTCATCATGCTGCATTCAATGTCATTTTCCGTTTCGTAGAAAATTTTGTCAGTCCTGTCGCCGTGCGGATTTCTTCACAGCGCCACGTCATGGCCATCCGCGATGGGTTCATATCCGCAATGCCTTTTATGATTGTCGGGTCGTTTTTACTGGTTTTCGCTTATCCGCCTTTTTCGCCGGATACCACCTGGGGGTTCGCCCGCGCCTGGCTGGCGCTGGCTAAGCGTTTTGAAGGACAAATCCTCTCGCCGTTTGATATGACGATGGGGATTATGTCGATTTATATTTGCGTGGCGATTGCCTATAACCTCGGCAAGCATTATGTGAAAAGCCATCAGCTCGATCCCTTTATGGGGGCGATGCTGTCGTTAATGGCGTTTTTGCTGGTTGCGGCACCGAAAACCCAGGGGGCGTTGCCGGGAGACGGACTTGGCGGAACAGGGATTTTCACTGCGATTCTGGTAGCGATTTATTGCGTTGAAATGATGCGTTTTCTGAAAGCGCGCAATATTGGTATTCGGCTGCCGGACCAGGTGCCGCCGATGATCAAGAACTCATTCGATTTGCTGATCCCGGTTCTGGTGGTGGTCTTAACGCTTTATCCGCTCAGCCTGCTTATCCAGTCTCAATTCGACATGCTTATCCCGCAGGCGATTATGTCGATATTCAATCCACTCGTGGCGGCTGCGGATTCCTTACCCGCTATTTTGCTGGCGGTCCTGATCGGCCATTTACTGTGGTTCGCCGGAATTCATGGCGCGGCAATTGTCTCCGGTATGCTGCAAATGTTCTGGCTAACCAATCTTGCGGCGAATCAGGCGGCCCTGGCTCAGGGCGCGCCGTTGCCGCACATTTTTATGGAGGCGTTCTGGACGTTTTTCATTGTCGTCGGCGGTTCCGGCGCAACAATGGGACTGGTGATTTGCTATCTGAAAAGCCGTTCGGCGCATCTGCGGGCAATAGGGCGGTTAAGCGTCGTGCCGAGTATGTTCAACATTAACGAGCCGGTTATCTTTGGTACGCCGATCGTGATGAACCCGGTATTTTTTATCCCTTTCCTGTTAGCGCCGATGGTGAATGCGGTGCTCGCCTGGGCCGCTATGAAATTTGATTTGGTGAGCCGGGTCATTTCCGTGGTTCCCTGGACCGCGCCCGCCCCGATTGGTGGCGCATGGGCTCTGGGGTGGGACTTCCGGGCCGCTTTACTGGTGATAGTGTTAGCGGTGGTTTCCGCCATCATTTACTACCCGTTTTTCAAAGTTTACGAAAAACAGCTGCTGGAGCAGGAAGCGGCGGAGAGTGAGGCGGAAAAAGCGGATAACCAGCAGGTTGCATGAGGATTCAGCCTGCGCTTGCCGCAGGCTGATTATTTCAGGGTACAGTCACCGCACTGTTGCACGCCAGGCAGGCGATTACGCTGACAACAGGTACGACGCACCAGCAGGCCTTCTCGCGGGACGACGGTGCGATACAGTGGGTTATCGCGTCCATCGAGGCGCGTCTTTTCAAAGAAACAGGCCTGACGTAAGGCTTGCCAGTCGGCCTCGCCTAAGCGCGGCTTAAGTTCGCCAAGAAACCAGTTAATCAGATAGCCTGCGTTGCTCCAGATCAGGCGACCATTGATATCACCACTCTCTTCCAGCGCGTCCACCACGGGTCTCAGCACTTCACCTGTCAGATATTCCATTCGCTCGCGCAAACTGTATTGCGCCAGTGGGGGATGGGAATAAACGTCAATCCAGAAAGTTTCAGCGCGGCCCGTTTCATGAAAGCGAACCCGAATCAAATCTGGAGAAAGGCGTAAACCTGTCGGGTGCATCACGACGGCGGCCATTAAGGCAGGCGTTAACAGGCCGATATACCACTGCGCCCAGAGCGATTTAAGGGGTTTTGTTTCACGGGGCTGTTCAGTATGTTGCGCATAAATATGATCGCTATAGGCGGTCATCAGGGCATTGAATGTGTCGGGCTGCGCCCACTGCGCTAATGTCAGGGCATTAAACGGCGTAGGCTCATCAAACTTCACGGTTTCAAGAAGATGGGGATGATGAAGACGCAAATCGTGACGGAGCGCGTCCGCGAGACTTGTCGCATGACCAAACGAGGCGGGTGAGGGAACAGCACCCTGAATCAACTGAAACGAAGAATAAGCCATAGGGACAGAACAGCGAATCGTAATGATAATGATTGCCAATCCTAACGATGGGTCTAACCGATAGCAAGCGGATCGATACGTTATTCGTTATCTTCTATTTCGTCGCTGCTCAAAATATGGTTTCTGCCCATATTCTTAGCTTTATAAAGCGCTTTATCGGCAAGTTTATATGCATCGTTGAAATCACGTTCATGCATCGGCGCAAGCCCGATACTGATGGTCACGTTGGTCGCCGCCTGGGTGTTAAAACGATGCGGAATGCGCAAATCAAACACTCGCTGGCGGATCCGTTCCGCCGTTTTGCGGGCCAGCTCCAGATCGCTGTTGCTCAATAACACCAGAAATTCTTCGCCGCCGAAACGCGCCACGATATCGCGGGAACGTACCGCATCGCGTATAGCCGCAGAGACGCGAGCCAGCGCCTGATCGCCCATCATGTGCCCGTAATGATCGTTGTAGGCTTTGAAATGATCGATATCCACCACCAGCACTACATTGCGCTCTGAACCTAATGTGAACAAATTTTCCAGCCGGTTTTGAAAGCCGCGGCGGTTATACAGGCCGGTTAAAGGATCAATCATGCTCAGATCGGTGAGCGTTTTCTTTTCTTCCATCAGCTTGAACATCAGGCCCTGGGCAAAGGCGTCGTTGCGCTTCTGGATCAGATGCTGAATGACGATGCCCGCCATCGGTAACAGCACGGCATACAGCATTCGAATCGTGTGCTGCCCGTGATCCAACCACAGCACGGTAACAATGACCGGCAGGCAATGGCAGATGAACGCTTTAAGATTATTAATAAAGGCCAGCGCACCGACGAATAACACGCTCATTAGCGCAATGATCAGATAGGACGATTCATAAATCGGAATAAACGGCTGCTTGATATAAACATGCCACGCCCAAAGTGCGCCAAACAGCAACGAAATGAGGTTCAGGCTGATGTTGCGCGTCTGACTGACCCAGCGCCATATCAGCATGGCGATACTTAAAGAAAGGATGATTATCAGCGGCGCAGTGACCAGCTTAACCCTGAATAATGGGCTCAGCATGCTAAATAATGCCGATAACGCATTAAGAAACAGAAACAGGCGTAATGAGAGCTGGTATTTCTCTTGAAGTAGCGATCGCCAGGTTTGAGACGTCATATCTAAGTCGTTGTTTTTACGCGCTATGTCAGGTTGAGGTGAGATAAAGGCAAACAGGCGGAAATTAAGGCATTATCGATCCGGAATTAGTGATCTTTATCAATTTGCTCAATCTATCACCTTCATCAATTCGTGTCATTAGCTGCCCGAAAAACTCACTGCGCGCTGAACAACTCAAACTTGAAAATGAGAATTTATATCATATGATATGGGTTATCATTACCATTTGAGTTATCGATTTAAGAGGTGGAGCCGTGTTGCAACGAGCGTTGGAAAGTGGATGGGGGATCGTGGTGCCGGGCCTGATCGTCGCGTTACTGGCGTTTAACGGATTAACCTTCGAACAATGGCGGGGCGTTGTCGTACTGGCATTGCTGGCGACATCCGCCATGCTGTACCACAAACGTTTACGTCACTTCGTGTTGTTACCGTCATGCGTAGCACTGATCAGCGGATTAATGCTGGTGGCGTTAAATTTACGAGGGTATTAAAGGGGATATTAACGAAGAGAGGGGGCAAAACGTGGTGCGAAGAGAGGGACTTGAACCCTCACGCCCGTTAAGGCACTAACACCTGAAGCTAGCGCGTCTACCAATTCCGCCACCTTCGCACAGGGTAAAATCAATATCGTCATCGCATTGGTGCGAAGAGAGGGACTTGAACCCTCACGTCCGTTAAGACACTAACACCTGAAGCTAGCGCGTCTACCAATTCCGCCACCTTCGCGCAGTGCGAACGATATTTTGCGTGGTTGTTGGTGCGAAGAGAGGGACTTGAACCCTCACGTCCGTTAAGACACTAACACCTGAAGCTAGCGCGTCTACCAATTCCGCCACCTTCGCGTACCAGCAATACCAGGAAGTATTGCAACCACGGAGGCGCATTCTAGATGTTTTCTGAGCGTCGTCAACAGTTAATTTGGTGTCGCTTTCCTGATTGGCTTAAAAAGCGACACCCGTCAGATTTAGCGCTTCTTCGCACCGCGTCCCATCACGGCGCGATAGACCTTAAAACGCCCGGTTTGCGCCAGCACTTCATGGTTGCCGAATGCTTCATCCAGCACATTCGGATAAGGCAGAAACGCATTCGCCACGATGCGCAATTCACCACCAATATTCAAATGGCGCACCGCGCCGCGAATCAACTGCTGCGCGGCATCGAGGCTGGTTTGCATCCCATCGTGGAAGGGCGGGTTTGAGATGATCATATCGAAGCGGCCATTCACATCGGAATAGACGTTACTGGCCAGTACCTGACCTTCTATCCCGTTGGCGGCCAGCGTGGCTTTCGCCGCTTCAACCGCAGACGCGCCGACATCAGTTAAGGTCAAGCGCACTTTCGGAGAATGGCTCGCCAGCATCACTGACAGCACGCCCGTGCCGCAGCCTACGTCCAGCACTTTGCCTTTGGTGTGCGGCGTAAAGGTAGAGAGCAGCAGTTGGCTACCCACATCCAGCCCATCGCGGCTGAACACGCCCGGCAGCGTTTTAATGGTCAGTCCGTTGAGCTGATACTCACCCCACCATGCCTCAGGGTCAAAGCTCGGCTGTTTTTCCAGACGGCCATGATACAACCCGCAACGGCGTGCGCTGTCGATTTTAGTGAGGGGGCAAATGTCAGCAAGAATTTGCTCGGCGCTGCGCACGCCGCTGCGGTTCTCGCCCACCACAAACACATCGCAGCCAGTCGGCAGCAGCGACAGCAGGTTCATCAGCTGGAACTGGGCTTCCGGTTTATTCTTCGGCCAGTAGTAAATCAGCGTATCGCTGTCGGCAATGAAATCGGCATTCACGGTCAGGCCGTATTGGGCGTTGTCGCCCATCGACTGAGAGAGCGTCTGCCAGTGGTGATAAAATTGCGTGAAAGCGCGACTGGATGCGGTTTCAAACCGGGCGGGCAGGTCGTCCTGAAGATCTCCGGCGAACAGCACGCGGCTTTCGGCAAAATCATCACTGTGGCGCAGCAAGACTTCGCTTGCCGGGGTAAAAGCAGACATGAAACTCTCCTGTATAAACGTAGGCGGCGATTATATACCCGACCCGCTTCAGGCTGCACCTTTGTTGGCGCAGGCGATGTGGATTTGCTATATTTGCGCCCTTCCGGCAATAAGGCAGATTAGGCGATGACATCCCGACGCGACTGGCAATTACAGCAACTGGGCATCACCCAGTGGGTACTGCGTCGTCCGACGGCGTTGCAGGGCGAAATTGCGATTTCGCTGCCAGCGCATGTTCGTCTGGTGATGGTCGCGGAACTACTGCCGGCGCTCACGACGCCACTTATCCGCGATTTGCTGCTCGCACTGGGCGTCACACCCGATCAGGTTTTGCCGCTGACGCCGGATCGTGTGGAAATGCTGCCGCCCGATAGCCAGTGCCTGAGTATCTGGCTCGGCGTAGAACCTCTGACCTCACTGGCAGGCACCGCATTACACACGCTAACGCTGGATGCGCTGCGCCAGGACCCTGCGGCGCGGGCCGCCTTATGGCAACAAATTTGCGAACATGAACACGATCTCTTTACTCACAAGCAGTGACCTCGACCAGGCGTTTGCCATTGAACAGCGCGCCCATGCGTTTCCCTGGAGTCAAAAAACTTTTGCCAGCAACCAGGGCGAGCGTTACCTCAATTTTCGCCTGGACGTAGCCGGAGAGATGGCCGCCTTTGCCATTACGCAGGTCGTACTGGATGAAGCGACGCTGTTCAATATTGCCGTCGACCCGGCTTATCAGCGCCGTGGTTTAGGGCGCCAACTGCTGGTGCATTTAATACAAGAGCTCGAACAACGCGACGTATTCACGCTGTGGCTGGAAGTCCGCGCGTCGAATGCCGCCGCCATTGCGCTTTATGAAAGCCTGGGCTTTAACGAAGCGACCATACGCCGTAATTACTACCCCACCGCCGAGGGCCGTGAAGATGCCATCATCATGGCTCTGCCGCTGGGTTGATACCATAACAAGACAGGTGAAGTGATGAACTGGGACTGGATACTGTTTGATGCTGACGAAACGTTGTTCACTTTTGATGCGTTCGGCGGCTTACAGCGGATGTTTCTCGACTACAGCGTGACCTTTACCGCTGAAGATTTCCAAAATTACCAGGCCATCAATAAGCCATTGTGGGTCGATTACCAGAACGGGACCATTACCGCGCTGCAGTTGCAGCACGGGCGTTTCCAGAGCTGGTCTGAGCGGTTAAATGTCCAGCCCGGCGCGTTAAACGACGCTTTCCTTAATGCTATGGCGGAAATCTGCGCGCCATTACCCGGCGCGGTCTCACTGCTTAATGCGCTTAAAGGGAAAGTGAAGCTCGGCATTATCACGAATGGTTTCACCGCCTTGCAGGAAATTCGCCTTGAGCGAACCGGCCTGCGGGACTATTTTGATTTACTGGTGATTTCCGAGCAGGTCGGCGTGGCGAAGCCGGATGCGCGGATATTCGATTATGCGCTCGGGAAAATGGGTAATCCGCCGCGGTCACGCGTGCTGATGGTTGGCGATACGCCGGAATCCGATATTCTGGGGGGCATCAACGCCGGGCTGGCGACCTGCTGGCTGAGCTCAAGCGGACGTACCTTGCCGCCAGAGATCAAACCCACCTGGCAGGTTGCGTCATTAAGCGAACTGGAGCAGCTGTTGTGTAAACACTAAACACTGATTGTCTGAGATTACCAGCCAGGTAAAATAGCCGCATTTTTCGAATTCCAGTCGCGCGGCCCGATTGGGCTGTGCCCTTATGAAGAAGATTTAATTATGACGTTGTCTCCTTATTTGCAAGAGGTGGCCAAGCGCCGCACGTTTGCCATCATCTCTCACCCGGACGCCGGTAAAACCACCATTACTGAAAAGGTCCTGCTGTTCGGACAGGCCATTCAGACGGCCGGTACGGTAAAAGGACGCGGTTCCAGCCAGCACGCCAAATCCGACTGGATGGAAATGGAAAAGCAGCGTGGTATCTCTATTACCACCTCCGTGATGCAGTTTCCTTACCATGATTGCCTCGTGAATCTGCTGGACACCCCGGGCCACGAAGACTTCTCCGAAGATACATACCGTACGCTGACGGCGGTGGACTGCTGCCTGATGGTGATTGACGCGGCGAAAGGTGTTGAAGATCGTACCCGTAAGCTGATGGAAGTTACCCGTCTGCGTGATACACCGATCCTGACCTTTATGAACAAACTCGACCGTGACATCCGCGATCCGATGGAACTGCTGGATGAAGTCGAGCGCGAGCTGAAAATCGCCTGTTCGCCGATCACCTGGCCGATTGGCTGCGGCAAACTGTTTAAAGGCGTTTATCACCTCTATAAAGATGAAACCTATCTTTACCAGACCGGTAAAGGCCACACCATTCAGGAAGTGCGCATCGTTAAAGGGTTGAATAACCCGGAACTGGATGCTGCCGTAGGTGAAGACCTGGCCGCGCAGCTGCGCGACGAACTGGAGCTGGTGCAGGGCGCGTCCCATGAGTTCGATCACGATTTATTCCTGAGCGGTGAAATCACCCCGGTCTTCTTCGGGACTGCGCTGGGCAACTTCGGCGTGGATCATATGCTGGATGGGCTGGTGCAATGGGCGCCCGCGCCGATGCCGCGTAAAACCGACACCCGCGAAGTGGAAGCGCAGGAAGAGAAATTCACCGGTTTCGTGTTTAAAATTCAGGCTAACATGGACCCGAAACACCGCGACCGCGTGGCGTTTATGCGTGTGGTGTCCGGTAAATATGAGAAGGGCATGAAGCTGCGCCAGGTGCGTATCGGTAAAGACGTGGTAATTTCCGACGCGCTGACCTTTATGGCGGGCGACCGTTCTCACGTGGAAGAGGCTTACCCGGGCGACATCATCGGGCTGCACAACCACGGCACCATTCAGATTGGTGATACCTTCACCCAGGGCGAGATGATGAAGTTCACCGGTATTCCGAACTTCGCGCCGGAACTGTTCCGCCGCATTCGCCTGAAAGATCCGCTTAAGCAAAAACAGCTGCTTAAAGGCCTGGTTCAGCTTTCCGAAGAGGGCGCGGTGCAGGTGTTCCGTCCACTGGTTAATAACGATCTCATCGTGGGCGCCGTGGGCGTACTGCAGTTTGATGTGGTCGTCGCCCGTCTGAAAAGCGAGTACAACGTTGAAGCGATTTACGAATCGGTTAACGTTGCCACCGCACGCTGGGTGGAAAGCCAGGACGTGAAGAAATTCGAAGAGTTCAAACGTAAAAACGAACACCAGTTGGCTCTCGATGGTGGCGATAATCTGACTTACATCGCACCGACCATGGTCAACCTCAACCTGACACAGGAACGTTATCCTGATGTCTCGTTCCGTAAAACCCGCGAACACTAATCCCCTCTCAGGGCGCGGCACACGCCGCGTCCCGTCACTTTTCCTGTCTTTTTAGTCCCTTGCGGATTGTTCTTAATTTCCTTTAAATCCTGCCGGTTTGTTCATTTTTCGCTCAGCCAGCCATGCGTTTTCAAGATTGTGATCTATATTTAACAAAGTGATGAACAGATTGCCGGGTTAATGTGTCACTTATTTTTAATATTATGACTGTTAATGCTGCCATTTGTCTCCACTGCGATATTAATAACTAAAGATGTCAATGAGATGTGAAAAGGTAGTGAACATGATGATTGCTGCTGTAATCCGTTGATTCTTGGTGATTTAGCAATGGCTATGTGCCAGTTGCTGTTTAAGGAGAAGCTGTTGAGTAAGCAGCTCAAGGCTCAAATTCTGAGCAAACCTACAGGAATGAATCGATGAATAAGACTAAGATTTCAAAAACTCTGATGGCTGTGATGTTGGGCTCTGCACTGGCTTCCGGTTCTGCGTTTGCAGCAAACGAAACCACTAACAAAGTCGAATCAACGGCGGATAGCGCAGGGCAAAAAATCGATAGCTCTATGAATAAAGTCGGTAATTTCATGGATGACAGTGCTATCACAGCGAAAGTTAAAGCGGCTCTGGTGGATCATGAAAATATCAAGAGCACCGATATTTCAGTAGAAACCAATAAGAAAGTCGTCACCCTCAGCGGCTTTGTAGAAAGCCAGGCGCAGGCTGAAGAAGCCGTTAAAGTCGCCAAAGGTGTAGAAGGCGTGGATTCTGTCAGCGACAAACTGCATGTACGCGACGGTAAATCTGAATCCAAATCTGACTCTGCGAAGGGTTACGCCGGTGACGCCGCCACGACCAGTGAAATTAAAGCCAAATTCCTGGCTGATGACATCGTTCCTTCACGAAAAGTGAAGGTTGAGACCACCGATGGCGTGGTACAGCTTTCCGGTACGGTTGAGTCGAAAGCACAGTCTGAACGTGCCGAGAGCATCGCCAAAGCCATTGATGGTGTGAAAAGCGTTAAAAACGATCTGAAGGTTGAGTAATTCACACCACGAAACCCCCTCTCCTGGCAAACCCCGGGAGAGATGGTAAGCATCAGCACCAGATAAACACCGCCAGCAAGAAACTTGCTAAGAAGCGGTAGTAATTAAACTATGGTAAAGGAGAGTCTTATGTTTCGTTGGGGCATTATTTTTCTTGTGATTGCGTTGATTGCCGCGGCATTAGGCTTTGGTGGCCTGGCCGGTACGGCAGCGGGCGCAGCGAAAATCGTCTTCGTCGTGGGTATCATTCTGTTCCTGGTGAGCCTGTTTATGGGTCGTAGACGTCCATAGACGTGATGAATTCGCTTAAGTAAAATCGTAAAGCCAGTCACTGTGACTGGCTTTCACGATTTCAGGTTTTAAAAAATAATGATAAGTGTACGGGTACGATTTACCGTCTCAAGTAAAAACAGAAATACGTGTGTTTATGGCGATATAAATATTAACATGTTGTTTGTTGGCAGATTTTTGCCATTTACAAACACAGTGAAAACAGGAAAGCAGGGTGGGACAACGTATTCCCGTTACGCTCGGCAACATTGCGCCGCTTGCGTTAAAACCGTTTCGTCCCGGAAAGCTTGCCCTTGTATGTGAAGGGGGCGGGCAGCGTGGGATTTTTACTGCCGGCGTGCTGGACGAATTCATGCGCGCAAATTTCAACCCGTTCGATACTTTTCTTGGCACCTCTGCCGGTGCGCAAAACCTTTCCGCTTATCTGTGTAACCAGCCGGGATATGCCCGCCGCGTCATCACGCGCTACACCACCAGCCGCGAATTTTTCGATCCCGTTCGCTTTGTACGCGGCGGAAACCTGATTGACCTTGACTGGTTGACTGAGGCCACCTCAAGCAAAATGCCGCTGGCGATGGACACCGCAGCACGGCTGTTCGACGACGGGAAAGCATTCTATATGTGTGCCTGTCGCAGTGACGATTACACGCCTGGCTATTTTTCACCGACTCACTCCACCTGGCTTGATATCCTGCGGGCGTCCAGCGCTATTCCGGGCTTTTACCGGACAGGCGTAATGCTGGATGGCGTCAGCTATCAGGACGGCGGCATCAGCGACGCGGTGCCAGTACGCGAGGCCGCACGTTTAGGCGCGAATACCCTGGTGGTGATCCGCACCGTACCCTCGCAGATGTACTACACCCCGCAATGGTTCAAGCGCATGGAGCGCTGGATGACCGACAGCAGCCTGCAACCGCTGCTTAACCTGGTGCAACATCACGAAAAAACTTACCGGGAAATCCAGCAGTTCATTGAAAAACCGCCCGGCAAACTGCGGATTTTCGAAATTTACCCGCCGAAGCCGTTGCTGAGTATGGCGTTGGGCAGTCGCGTGCCGACCCTGCTTGAAGATTACAAAATGGGCCGTCTGTGCGGACGCTATTTCCTGGCAACGGTAGGTAAATTACTGGTGCCGACGCCGCCCGTGTTGCGCCATGCGCCGCGTATTAACGCGCCTGCGCCGCTGGTTGTGCCGCCTGCGACGGTCGCCAACGACGCCGTTGCCGCACCGTTAATTGACGCGCCACAGGCTAACGATCCCACCTTTCAAAATGAGGATCTGGCGTGACGCGCCGGTTTATCGATACCCATTGCCACTTTGATTTTCCGCCGTTTACCGGAAATGAAGGCTCCGCGCTTGACCTCGCAGCGCAAGCCGGTGTGGAAAAAATCATTGTGCCAGCGGTTGATGAAACCCGCTTTGGTATCGTGTTAGACCTCGCAGCCCGTTACCCGGCGTTATACGCGGCGTTGGGGCTGCATCCGATTGTGATTGAAAACCATACTGAAGCGGCGCTGGCGGAGCTTGAACGGCGTCTGGTGCAACGTCCCGAAAAACTGGTGGCGATAGGCGAAATAGGCCTGGATCTGTATCGTGAGGACCCGCAGTTCGATCGTCAGGAATGGTTCCTCGATCGGCAGTTGCAGCTCGCGAAACGGTACGATCTGCCGGTGATCCTTCATTCGCGTCGCACCCACGACAAACTGGCTATGCATTTGAAGCGCCATAATCTGCCGCGCGCTGGCGTGGTACATGGTTTTGCCGGCAGTCTGCAACAGGCGGAGCGCTTTATCGCCCTCGGCTACAAAATCGGTGTAGGCGGTACCATTACCTATCCCCGCGCCAGTAAAACCCGTGATGTCATGACAAAACTGCCGCTTGAGGCGCTGTTGCTGGAAACCGACGCGCCGGACATGCCGCTAAACGGCTGGCAGGGGCAGCCGAACCGCCCCGAACGCATCGCGCTGGTGTTTGATACGTTATGTGAATTACGCCGTGAAGCGCCGGAGGATATCGCCGCTGCGATCCGGGAAAATACCTTGCAGGTGTTTGATTTACAGATATAACGCCGGAAGAATAATCGGGCGAACGCCGCGCTGTTGCAGGGCACTGGCCAACTGTTCCACCTCCTGTTTGCCTGCGCTTCGCCAGGTTCGCGCCTCGCCGTAAGTGCCATGATGATGAAACGCATTGATACGCACCGGCACCGGCCCCAGTTCCCGCAGAAAAGCGCTCAGTTCATCAATATGCTGCATGTAGTCGCTGTGTTCAGGTATCAGTAACAGCCGCACTTCCGCCAGCTTATTCTGTGACGCCAGAAACCGAATGCTGTTCAGGATCCGCGTATTGCCGCGTCCCGTCAGAAACCGGTGGCGCTGGTCATCCCAGGCCTTCAGATCCAGCATTGCGCCGTCCATCACCGGGATGAGCTTCTCCCAGCCTGACTGACTGAGCTCGCCGTTACTGTCCACCAGGCAAGTAAGATGATGCAACGCTGGGTGACGTTTAATTGCGGCAAACAGATCGCGTACAAATGGCAGTTGAGTGGTGGCTTCGCCGCCGCTCAGGGTGATGCCTTCAATAAACGGGGCGGCGCGTTCTGTTTGCTTCAGCACCTCCTCCACGCTCAGCATCCGGGTCATCGGGCTGGCTTGCGAAGGACAGTTTTGCAGGCAGGTATCGCATTCAGCGCAGCGCGTTTCATCCCAAATGATGCGCCCGGCCGCCAGGCTTAGCGCCTGCTCAGGACAGCCGGGGACACAGTCACCGCACGCATCGCATAACCCGATGGTGTAAGGGTTGTGACAGGTTTTACAACGCAGATTACAGCCCTGCAGGAACAGGGCCAGGCGACTGCCCGGCCCGTCAACGCAGGAGAACGGCAGGATCTTATTGATCGAAGCGCATCTGCTGTTCATTACTCACCACGCGCGGCTTACGTTGCAGGATCCCGGTATTGCGGGCGGCTTCTTCACCCAGCCAGGTGGTATTCGTGCGTGAACCTTCAGCGCGGAATTTCTCCAGCTCCGATAGCCGCACCATATAACCGGTGACCCGCACCAGGTCATTGCCGACGACGTTGGCGGTAAATTCCCGCATGCCTGCTTTAAACGCGCCCCGGCAAAGCTGCACCACCGCCTGCGGATTGCGTTTCACCGTTTCATCAAGCGTCAAAATATCGCTAATGCCTGACGGGTAATGGCGATGATGCGGAGCGACAGCCAGTAAATGCGTCACCGGATCCGGTTCATCCCCGTACGGTAACCGCGCGCCTGGCGTGGTGCCGGTATCGCTGCTGATGCCGGATTGAGCATGCAACAGGGCACGCTGATTCCAGCCGTACGCCACCGGGGTGTTTTCCACATACGCCGCCAGTGCGGCGCTGATGCGATAGCCCAGTTCATTGGCTCCGGCATCCTTCCCATAGCGCTCGGTCATACCGGCTTTTTCACATAGCTGGTTTACCGCTTCGGCCAGCCCATAAATACCAAACATGGGGGCGAAACGTTGCGGATCGATCAGGCCCTCACGCACCAGGAAACTTTCATTAAAGAAGTTCGACTTCTGATACAGAAATTCGCAGCGTGCGTTGATGATGGCACGCTGTTGTTCACAATAATAAGGAAGGGCGCGGGCGAAGAAATCTTCGATGCTGTCGCTGCGTGCGGCGACGGCGCTGAGATTGATGCGCACCAGCGTACTGCCACCGCCACCCAGGGGCAGCGAGTTATAACAGCTGACAATACCATACTGCCCTGATGTGAAAATTTTATCATGCACCGGGCCATTGGCGATGTGCGGTTTGGAACAGGCGCAAATGTTTTCCGCAACCTGCAACAATAAATCATCGGGCGTAATTTGCGGGTCATAAATAAAAGTCAGATTAGGTGCAACCTGCTTCAGTTCTGCATCTGCACGTAAAATTGCCCGTGTAACCATGGAATCCTGCGGGCCGATATTGGCATGCATAAAGGCGTCGGGCAGGACGCGATCCAGATAGCGCCAGAAACGTTTTATGCGCAGATCGATTTCATCTTGTGTTAGAATTTTAACATAGGGCGACAACAGCGTATCCAGATGCCCCAGGAACACCGGCATCGACGTTACTGAAGGAACGTGATGGTAAAGAATGGTGAGCATGGCGAGCGCATCGTCGAAATTTTCGGCAGGCGGCAGCTCCAGCCATTCGCTGCCCTGAGCGAGACATTTCGCATAATCAGGCAGGACATAGCGAGGCTTATAGGGCGCATGCCCTTCGAACATATCGCAGATAATGCCGTCTTCCAGCGCCTGGCGGGCAGCGTCAGGCAGTTCGGGGTAGGGCAGTGCATTCTCAGCCTCCAGCGCCAGAAAATGGCGTTTTTGAGCGGGCGAGAGCGCTGAGGAAGTAACGATAGTCTGGCAGCGCTCCAGCAGGCCGGTTTCATGAAGCTCGGACATGATGTGTTCCTTACAGAGGGGTCAGTGGCCTCAATGTAAAGCCAATAACGTCACGCGCTTTTGATCCTGAGCGCCACATTGGGTACTGATGCGTGAATTCGTCCTGAAATTTTTGAATTGCGTCACAAGAGTGGTGTATGGCGAGTAACATCCTTTTCCATAACTGTGACGCCCATCTAAGAGTCGACGCGAGTAAATGTTAGAATACTAACATTCCGCGCGATTGAATTTTGAACCGGTGACCCCGGCTTCATCTATCTGGAGAACGATATGACCGATTTAACCAAAAGCAGCCTGCGTGCATTGCAACTGATGGACTTAACCACGCTGAATGATGACGACACGAATGAGAAAGTGATCGCGCTGTGCCATCAGGCCAAAACGCCGGTGGGCAATACCGCTGCCATCTGCATTTACCCGCGTTTTATCCCGATTGCGCGTAAAACGTTAAAAGAGCAAGGCACGCCGGACATTCGTATCGCGACGGTCACCAACTTCCCACATGGCAATGACGACATTGACATCGCACTGGCAGAAACGCGCGCCGCCATCGCTTACGGTGCCGACGAAGTGGATGTGGTATTCCCGTACCGTGCGCTGATCGCCGGTAACGAACAAGTCGGTTTCGACCTGGTGAAAGCCTGTAAAGACGCGTGCGCAGCGGCAAACGTGCTGCTGAAAGTCATCATCGAAACCGGTGAACTGAAAGAAGAAGCGCTGATCCGTAAAGCGTCTGAAATCTCTATTAAAGCGGGCGCGGATTTCATTAAAACCTCCACCGGTAAAGTGCCGGTGAACGCGACGCCGGAAAGCGCGCGCATTATGATGGAAGTTATCCGTGATATGGGCGTGTCTAAAACCGTTGGTTTCAAACCGGCTGGCGGCGTGCGTACCGCCGAAGACGCGCAGCAGTTCCTGGCAATTGCCGATGAACTGTTTGGCGCTGACTGGGCCGATGCCCGCCACTATCGCTTTGGCGCATCCAGCCTGCTGGCAAGCCTGCTTAAAGCGCTGGGCCACGGCGACGGTAAGAGCGCAAGCAGCTACTAAAACAGGTCGCCAGACCTGGGCCGGATGGGCGTAGCCCCATCCGGCATCAATAACCACGCCGGGAGCGCTACGCTTGCCGGCCTCCAGATGGCCTTCTACTCTTTTCCCTTGGGGAGGTACCGTGTTTCTCGCACAAGAAATTATTCGTAAAAAACGTGATGGTCATGCATTGAGCGATGAAGAAATTCGCTTCTTTATCAACGGTATTCGTGACAACACCGTCTCTGAAGGGCAGATCGCGGCCCTGGCGATGACCATTTTTTTCCACGATATGTCGATGCCTGAGCGTGTCTCGCTGACCATGGCGATGCGGGATTCCGGTACCGTGCTGGACTGGAAGAGCCTCAACCTGAACGGCCCGATCGTCGACAAACACTCTACCGGCGGCGTGGGCGACGTGACCTCGCTGATGCTGGGCCCAATGGTAGCGGCCTGCGGCGGTTACGTTCCGATGATCTCCGGGCGCGGCCTGGGCCACACGGGCGGGACGCTCGATAAACTGGAAGCCATTCCGGGTTTCGATATTTTCCCGGACGATCAACGCTTCCGCGAAATCATTAAAGATGTTGGCGTGGCGATTATCGGCCAGACCAGCTCACTCGCACCGGCAGACAAACGCTTCTACGCCACCCGCGATATTACTGCCACCGTTGACTCCATTCCGCTGATTACCGCCTCGATTCTGGCCAAAAAGCTGGCAGAAGGCCTGGATGCGCTGGTAATGGACGTGAAAGTGGGCAGCGGGGCGTTTATGCCGACGTATGAACTTTCCGAAGCGCTGGCGGAAGCCATTGTTGGCGTCGCCAACGGCGCAGGCGTTCGCACGACCGCACTGCTGACCGACATGAATCAGGTGCTGGCGTCCAGCGCGGGCAACGCCGTTGAAGTGCGCGAAGCCGTGCAGTTCCTGACCGGCGAATACCGTAACCCGCGCCTGTTCGAGGTGACCATGGCGCTGTGCGTGGAAATGCTGATTTCCGGCCGTCTGGCTCGCGACGAAGCCGATGCGCGTAAACAGCTGCAGGCAGTACTGGATAACGGCAAAGCGGCGGAAGTGTTTGGCCGAATGGTCAGCGCGCAAAAAGGCCCGGCGGACTTCGTGGAAAATTATGACCGCTATCTGCCTGCTGCCACCCTGAGCAAAGCCGTCTATGCCGATCGCAGCGGCGTGGTTTCCGCCATGGATACCCGCGCACTGGGTATGGCGGTGGTATCCATGGGCGGCGGCCGTCGTCAGGCGTCAGACACCATCGATTACAGCGTGGGCTTTACGGATATGGCACGCCTCGGCGACACCGTTGACGGCGAGCGTCCGCTGGCGATTATCCATGCTAAAAACGAAGCCTCCTGGCAGGAAGCGGCAAATGCCGTGAAAGCAGCGATTCAGGTCGGCGACACGGCGGGCGACGCTACGCCGGTGGTGTATCGCAGAATCAGTAAGTAACCGTCTTCGCTTCCTGGGGAAGACGTATTTGGGTATACTGATCTGATCGCATTTTTTTTAACGCCCCGGGCGATAAACGTCACAGGCGTTGATAGCGCAACGTACGGAGAAAAATATGAAACGTGCATTTATTATGGTACTGGATTCATTCGGTATTGGCGCGACTGAAGATGCAGAACGTTTTGGCGATGTCGGGGCCGACACCCTCGGTCACATTGCTGAAGCCTGCGCAAAAGGTGAAGCGGATCATGGCCGTAAAGGCCCGCTGAATCTCCCGAACCTGACCCGTCTTGGTCTGGTGAAAGCCCACGAAGGCGCCACGGGCAAAATCGCCACCGGTATGGACGGCAACGCCGACGTGATTGGCGCATACGCCTGGGCGCATGAACTGTCGTCCGGTAAAGATACCCCGTCAGGCCACTGGGAAATCGCTGGCGTACCGGTGCTGTTCGACTGGGGCTATTTCAGCGATCAAACCAACAGCTTCCCGCAGGAATTGCTGGATAAACTGGTTGAGCGCGCCAATCTGCCGGGCTACCTCGGTAACTGCCACTCTTCCGGGACGGTGATCCTGGATGAGCTGGGCGAAGAGCACATGAAGACCGGCAAGCCGATTTTCTACACCTCTGCCGACTCGGTATTCCAGATTGCCTGCCACGAAGAAACATTCGGGCTGGATCGCCTGTACGAGCTGTGTGAAATCGCCCGTGAAGAGCTGACGGAAGGCGGTTACAACATTGGCCGTGTTATCGCGCGTCCGTTTATCGGCGATAAAGCAGGTAACTTCCAGCGTACCGGCAACCGTCACGACCTGGCCGTTGAACCGCCTGCGCCGACCGTGCTGCAGAAGCTGGTAGACGAGAAGGGCGGCAACGTGGTTTCCGTGGGTAAAATCGCGGATATCTACGCGAACTGCGGCATCACCAAAAAGGTCAAAGCGACCGGTCTGGATGCGCTGTTTGACGCCACGGTGAAAGAGATGAAAGCCGCAGGCGATAACACCATCGTGTTCACCAACTTCGTCGACTTTGACTCCTCCTGGGGCCACCGTCGCGATGTAGCGGGCTACGCTGCCGGGCTGGAGCTGTTTGACCGTCGTCTGCCGGAACTGATGGAACTGGTGGGCGAGGATGACATCCTGATCCTGACCGCCGACCACGGTTGCGACCCAACCTGGAAAGGCACCGATCATACCCGCGAACATATCCCGGTACTGATCTATGGTCCGAAAGTGAAACCGGGCTCGCTCGGTCACCGCGAAACCTTCGCGGACATCGGCCAGACCGTCGCCAGCTACTTTGGCACTTCCGATATGGAATACGGCAAAAACATGTTGTGATTGGCGGGGCGGCGTGTCCGCCCCCGATGAACCATTTTAAAAGGAATAAATTCATGGCTACGCCACACATTAATGCAGAGATGGGTGATTTCGCTGACGTTGTTCTGATGCCGGGCGACCCGCTGCGCGCGAAACATATCGCGGAAACTTTCCTGGAAGACGTGCGTGAAGTGAACAACGTGCGCGGCATGCTGGGTTTCACCGGTACGTATAAAGGCCGCAAAATCTCCGTCATGGGCCACGGTATGGGCATTCCATCCTGCTCCATCTACACCAAAGAGCTGATCACCGATTTCGGCGTGAAGAAAATCATCCGTGTGGGTTCCTGCGGTGCGGTGCGTGCCGATGTCAAACTGCGTGACGTGGTGATTGGTATGGGTGCCTGCACCGATTCCAAAGTGAACCGTCTGCGTTTCAAAGACCACGATTTTGCAGCGATTGCGGATTACGGCATGGTGCGTGACGCGGTTGATGCGGCGAAAGCGCTGGGCGTGGAAGCCCGCGTGGGTAACATCTTCTCTGCTGACCTGTTCTATACGCCGGACCCGTCCATGTTTGATGTGATGGAAAAATACGGCATCCTGGGCGTGGAAATGGAAGCGGCAGGTATCTACGGCGTGGCGGCGGAATTTGGCGCCAAAGCCCTGACCATCTGCACCGTGTCTGACCATATCCGTACCCACGAGCAGACCACGGCGGCAGAACGCCAGACCACCTTCAATGACATGATCAAAATCGCGCTGGAATCCGTGCTGTTAGGCGACAAAGCGTAATTTGTTCCTGACTTTGCCAGTCATCCCCCGGCTGGCAAAGTCGTTTACCACCCCGTAATTATTTCAACGTCTTCCCACACGCGCTATCCTTTATACATTCACATTACGGATATACCCGTCTTCTTTCCCGTTGCCGGCGTATGCGTTTTCGCGCTTATCGGTTTCGCCCGACACGCGTCCCGCAACATGAATGATGTTGGGTATGCAGGGAACAATACATCGTTGTGAAAAAACTACTTCATCGCTGCCTGGCCCTGTTTTCCGCACACGGCGTGCTTGCCCTGCTCGTGGCGGCCTGTGGCTATCTCTTTTTGCATCCGGTACTGATAAGAACCGCCGATGTCCTGCCCCGGATGCAAAGTTTTAGCACCTGGAAAGAGGCGCTGTCGGTACTCGGTTTACTTGAAATTCCGCAGTTTGTGCTGGGGCTGGGATTGATTCTGATGGCCTTCGGGCTGTTGCTGCGCGCGCGCACCGCCTGGGCCTTCTCGTTGCTGCTGTTAATGGCTGTCAGTATCTTTAATCTGTTATCGCCCCAGGGCACGCCGGGCCTGAGCCTGGGCGCGCTGGTGCTGATACTGTTGTTAACCGGATACTGGCGTCAGTTCGATCGCGCGAGTCTGGCGGCGGGCGGTCTGTTCGCCCTGGTCAGTTTTGTCTCGTTACTGCTGTATGCGGTGATGGGCGCGCTGTACCTTGGGGAACAGTTCTCACCGGCGATTGTGGATATGCCCACGGCGTTCTACTTTGCGATTGTCGGCATGTCCACCGTTGGCTTTGGCGATATTATCCCCGTCACCTCCACGTCGCGACTGTTTACCGTGTCGGTCATCGTGATGGGCATCACTGTCTTTGCGACATCCATCAGCGCCATTATCGGGCCGATAATTGGCGGTAAGTTAAAACGAATCGTTACAGGGCAGATTTCACACGTGATGCGTAAAAATCACTTTATTATTGCCGGCGCATCGCCGCTGGCGCTCAGTGTTTACCATGGCTTAAAGGCGCGCGGCGAAGCGGTCACCGTAATTGTCCCGCCGCATCTCCCTCATGAATATCCGCCGGACACGGACCTGATCACGGGCGACCCGTCTAATGCGGTTGAACTGGTGAAAGCGGGAGCGGAAAAAGCGAAGTACATTCTGGCGCTGCGTGATGACGACGCTGAAAATGCGTTTATCGTGCTCGCCGCGAAAGAGGTGGAAGGCAAGGACACCAAAACCATTTCTGTGGTTAATGCCAGCAAAAACCTGCAAAAAATTAAGCGCGTTCAGCCGGATATGGTGTTTTCCCTGCAAACTCTTGGCAGCGAATTGCTGGTGCGCACGCTGAACGGCGAACCTATCGACAATAAACTTATTACCGCGCTGTTTTTCGGCGATACGGCGCAGCACAAAGAGGATGCATCATAACGCCCGGCGTCGGGCGTGATGATAAAAAACCTTAGCGCACCACCTCTGCCAGCCATTGCGCCACGTCGCGTAAGGGTTGTTCCTGGTCCGGGAATTCGCGTATCAGCGTTTCGCACGTGTGCTTCATGGCATCGGGCTGATAAACGCATCCCTGAAGCCGACTGGCGAGCGCTTCCAGCGGAGCCGGATTCAGGCTGTCGGTAAACACCTGGGTGCGGGTGATATGGCCCCGTTCCACATCGAAGTGCAGCTCCACGCCGCCCCAGCCGAAACGCTCGTCGATGCTTTCGTCTGGCGTCCTGGCGGTTCCAGCCATCAGCAATGAGTTGTTATATTTCCAGGTCTTTCATCGGTTTTTTTTTAATCTGACAGAGCACAAAATCCTTATAAAATGGAAGGATAAGGATTTCGCATGTTTCGACTTTACCGGTCACATGATTTAACACGGCAACTCGACCCTGAAGATTTTCAATACATTCTGACACCAGCAGGCTCGTTGAGAGAGGCATGTATACATTACGACCTGTCTTATGAAGCGAATGGTCACAGTCTCTCTTTTGGTCTTCCCAAACAAAAATACAGCATATCCCCACATCAAAGACCGTATGAGCGAAGGCATCGCAGCTACGCAGATCCCATTTATGATGAGGTAGAGCACGAACTGCAAATTGGGTGGCTTGTTGGTGTGGATACCTCCAGGCGCTGGAGCAGCGATCGAAACCCGTTTTATATCGACGATAACGGCGATCTGATTTTTACCCCTACAGCCTCATCGTGGCATGCATGGTACAAGGACGAAATAACGAGTGCCTATCAGCACGCTATTGCCGATCGGCAAGTCAGGAAGCCTGCCCCCACTCAACGTATACACCACGATTATTACGGGCCAACAACTGCACCATCGGGGAAAACGCTAAACAGTAAAGCTGTTGGCCGACTGCTGGCCGCTGGCGGTGTGTATAACGGTAATATTGAAGGATTTCATGAAACCGCGCAGCAGCTTGGTGGGGATGCTCCAGCGGGTTACGATCAAGTCATGAATAACAAAGGTCTAATCATTGCGGGTGCCTCCGTTGCGGCAGGATTGACAATGGGCAGGTTAAACCCTCTCAGCGAACTAGATGAAATATCGAGTCTCAGTAAAATACCAACTTTTGAAAGCCCATATGTAAAGGGTTTCACATCTGAGAGCGGTACGTTAGTGAACGCCGAACACGCCGTTATCGACCCGAAAAAACTCGCGGCTTATGCTTTAGATTCAACACATCCTACAGGGGGGCACAAAGCCCGGGTTTTTGAGTCAGCGCTGGGATACAACCCAACTAATGCGGATGTTTTAGCAGGAAGAATTCAGGAAGGCGTATTATCGGCCCCAGCAAAAGTGTTGCAGGCAAATAATTATGGTCAAACAATGGCTGTCGATATGCCCATTTTAGGCGTCAACGGTGAAACAGCGATCGTGCGTACAGGCTGGATGTATGAAACAGACGCGTTAGTTCCTCGCCTGACAACCATATTCGTTAAATGAGAAAATAAAAATGAAAAGAGCCGAATTAGACGTTGTGGTTTTAGGAGAGGATTTACCGAATGAAGGACTGGTAAAAGGGACTGTTGGTACGATAGTTATGGTTTTCGATACCCCGACTCTGGGCTATCTTGTCGAGTTTTGCGACGAGGAAGGAAGAACAATAGCAATGCCTGCTTTGCTACCTGCTCAGCTAAAGAGTTATTTCACTCCTGGCATCCTCAAAACACTGCTGTGAATCGCCACGGATAATCTAGACACTTCCGAGCCGTTGATAATACTGGTTTTCATATTCTGTCGGTGACATCTGTTCGCTAGAACCATGCCGACGCTTACTGTTATAAAACATTTCGATGTAATCAAAAATATCACTGCGGGCTTCTTCCCGCGTTCCGTAGATCTTTTTCTTTATCCGTTCACGTTTCAACAACTGGAAAAAACTTTCTGCAACCGCATTATCATGGCAGTTACCGCGACGGCTCATGCTACCCTCCAGGCCGTGTGATTTCAGGAACGACTGCCACTCATGGCTTGTGTACTGACTGCCCTGATCCGAATGAACCAGCACCTGTTTTTCGGGATTACGCCGCCATACAGCCATCAGCAGTGCGTTCAGGACAATGTCCTTTGTCATCCGGGATTGCATGGACCAGCCGATAATTTTGCGTGAGAACAGATCAACAACAACGGCAAGATACAGCCAGCCTTCGTGGGTCCTGATGTAGGTTATGTCCGTTACCCAACGCTCATCAGGAGCATCCGGATTGAACTGTCGCTGGAGCCTGTTGGGTGACACGATACTGGCCTCGCCTTTACGTGCCCGCGGGCTTCGGTATCCGACCTGAGCCTTTATTCCGACACGTTTCATCAGTCTCCAGACTCTGTTTACTCCGCACTGTTGCCCGCTGTCACGCAGATCCAGATGGATTTTGCGATAACCATAGACGCATCCCGATTCCAGCCAGAACTGTTTAATCTGTCCTGTCAGTCTCAGGTCTGCCTGATGGCGTTGTGAATGCGGCTGCTGAAGCCAGGCGTAAAAACCACTGGGATGAACATCCAGCACCCGACAGAGCAGGCGAACAGGCCAGCAACAGGAGTTGTCACGGATAAAGGCGTACCTCAGTCGGACAGCTTTGCGAAGTACGCCGCGGCTTTTTTTAATATGTCCCGTTCGTCGGTAACCCGTTTCAGCTCTTTCTGGAGACGGCGGATCTCGGCCTGAGCATCTGACTGTTCTTTATTAGTGGAAGAATCCGGACCGTACTTCTTTATCCAGGCATAAAGGCTGTGGGTGGTGATATCGAGACGTGTTGCAACGCTGGCAACAGAATAACCGCGATCAACAACCTGTTTGACTGCTTCAGTTTTAAACTCTTCGGGATAACGCTTACCGCTCATGGGCACCTCTCTTTAAGCCATCTTAAATGACTCTGAGGTGTCTGTTAAACCCGTGGCGATTCACTGGTTGACAATAATTACCCGGTAGCCAACCCAGTAGACCCAGACGTAATGGCAGACTTGATGCGCAAAGCAGCCCCTGCTGAGTGGGATGCTCAGAAGAGAACGGTTTTTGAGGATATCCAGCGCCTGATGATTCACAGGCTGGACTACTCTGATATGTTTGAAATCATGGATGGGCTTGAGTACAACGGTTTGACTCTGTACAGCATGGTGCAAGCGGAAAACGGCGAGCCAGTATGGTCGAATATCTATATCCGCAACTTTGAAACACGCGACAACAATATCTATGTCGATCTGAACCTCTCAGATAAGGTACTGATTGGTGAAGATGGCATGTCTGTGTTTGCCTACAGTTTCAGAGAAGACTGTTTTGAGATCCGCGATAAAGCATCAACGGATTACGTCATTGAGTCACACGTCCACTTCAGCGAATTGTTATCCGCGTTAGTTGATACGGTGAACTGAGATATTGCACTTCGGCGTGATGCCTTAATGCTGCTATGGTTCGCCATCCCATCCAGGCTGGGGAACCGTTTTTATGGAGTGGCATTATCCTTTTACCTATTGATTGATAGGAAATCGATATAAGCCAACGCCGAACGCTTTCATTGAGCGTTTTAACCGGATATACGGTACAGAAATACTCGATTTTTTATGTATTCAGAACGCTGAATAAAGTACGGGAAATCACGGAAAAATGGTTGGCAGAATATAACTGTGACCGCCCGCATGAATCACTGAACAATATGACGCCGGAGAAATATCGACAGCACCATTATCTGGCCGGAATGTCAAAAAATGCATGGAACTAAAACGGGTCTATTTACAGTTCATCAACTTTCAATTCAAGTAACTGTTGTTTTATTTCCTCAATACGATCCTGAATCCTCAACTAACCTATTGGCTAAAACAAAAATGGTGTTTTCCCTGCAAACTCTTGGCAGCGAATTGCTGGTGCGCACGCTGAACGGTGAACCTATCGACAATAAACTTATTACCGCGCTGTTTTTCGGCGATACGGCGCAGCACAAAGAGGATGCATCATAACGCCCGGCGTCGGGCGTGATGATAAAAAACCTTAGCGCACCACCTCTGCCAGCCATTGCGCCACGTCGCGTAAGGGTTGTTCCTGGTCCGGGAATTCGCGTATCAGCGTTTCGCACGTGTGCTTCATGGCATCGGGCTGATAAACGCATCCCTGAAGCCGACTGGCGAGCGCTTCCAGCGGAGCCGGATTCAGGCTGTCGGTAAACACCTGGGTACGGGTGATATGGCCCCGTTCCACATCGAAGTGCAGCTCCACGCCGCCCCAGCCGAAACGCTCGTCGATCATATGGGTAAATGCCGGTGCCTGGCCGAAGTTCCATTCCCAACTGCTCTGGCGGGCAAAGGTCTCAACAAAGCCGGGCAGATCGGGCGCGGCGTCCGGCGAAATGATTTCCGGGGCGACCCGTTCGCCATAATGGGCAAAGAAGGCTTCGCTGACGGCATCGCATACCTGCTGATGGGTAATGCCTGGCAGTAAGTCGTTCAGGTTCGCCACCCGCCCGCGCACAGAGGTAATGCCTTTCGCCCTGAGCTTCTTCTCATCGGGATTCAGGTAATTCGCCAGGCGGCTGAGATCGGCATTCAGCAACAGCGTGCCGTGGTGGAATCCGCGGTCTTTGGTTTCGCGGTAGGCTGAACCGGATACTTTACGCGGGCCGTCCGGCGTGGCGACTTCCAGATCGTTACGGCCTGAAGCCGAGGCTTTGACCCCCAGTGCATTCAGCGCCGCCAGAACAATACCGGTAGAAATACTTTTATCGTATTCCGGTTTACCTGCCATAAAGGTAAAGCAGCTGTTGCCCAAATCGTGGAATACCGCGCCGCCGCCGCTGCTGCGTCGGGCAAGGCGGATGTTGTCCTCTTCCATGCGCCGGGTGTTGCACTCTTTCCACGGATTTTGCGCCCGGCCAATCACCACGGTATCGGCATTGCGCCACAGGAACAGCACCCGCTGGGTCGCGGGCATCTGGCGGAAAATGCACTCCTCCACCGCCAGGTTAAACCAGGGGTCATAAGAGTCTGAAATCAGTAGCCGCAGCGTACTCATAAACGATATCCCTTCTTCAGTGAAGCCCGGTTCATGCCGGGCAGGTTTATTCTTGTTTGCTCACGTCTTCTTCCGGTACGTCTTTACTGGCCGTCAGCAAAAAGGGCGATTGCTGCCAGCGCGTGCGTTTGCCCTGCAACAGGGTACGCGTCAGCACAATGCCGATCGCCAGCGCCAACAGCAGCATCAGCCGTAAAATATTGGTGGTATTGTCCACCTGTTTGGCTTCGGTAGGCAGCGAATGGGTATCCAGCGTAATGCGCAAATAGCCGAGCGGGCCGCCTTTATCCTCAATGGGTTCCACGATTTGCTGGCTGAAATAACTGCCTGCGCGTTTGCCATCTATCGCTAACCGGTCACGCACCCCGACGCTCTCCCCCGGCGCGCGCCACCATCTCGCCTTTGTCGTCATAGACGCTGGCATCCAGAATACGGCTGTCGTCGGTGAGCTGTTTGAGGATTGCCCCGACGCGTTTTTCGTCCGGGTTCTCACTTTTCATCAGTGGCGTCAGGCTATAGTTCACCTGGCGCGCCAGCGTTCTGGCGAGCTCTTCCAGTTGAATATTGCGCGACTGTTGATGGCTCTGGCTAAACCAGCTCGCCCCCCTGCATCAGCGCCACCAGGAGGGCAAGGCAGATAAGCACGATAACGGCGCGATGCAGTCTAAATTTGAAGCGGGTACGGGCCATAATTCACCTGCTGAAAAAATGAATCTTAATGTTGCCAGAAGCGCCGCACTCAAGGTAGCCTCATGCGTTGTTTTTACCCCGACCTTACCCGTCATACTTCGCATTGCAGGCTATAAGCCATGCGAAGTATGACGAGTCTGTCCAGACCTTTTCTTTATCAGGAGCGTTAATGCCTAACAGTCTGACCTGGTGCGACCTGCCGAACGATGTTTCTCTCTGGCCGGGGTTACCGCTTTCGTTAAGTGGCGATGAAGTGATGCCGCTGGATTATCATGCAGGGCGTAGCGGCTGGCTACTGTATGGCAGAAATCTGGATAAAAGCCGGTTGACCGATTATCAGCACAAGCTGGGCGCGGCGATGGTGATCGTCACCGCCTGGTGCGTGGAAGACTACCAGGTGATCCGTCTGGCTGGGTCGTTAACCCCGCGTGCCACGCGTCTGGCGCATGAAGACGGCCTGGATGTCGCGCCGCTCGGCAAGATCCCGCATTTAAAATCACCGGGGCTGCTGGTGATGGATATGGACTCTACCGCCATTCAAATCGAGTGTATCGACGAGATCGCCAAACTGGCGGGTACCGGCGAGCTGGTTTCTGAAGTAACCGAACGCGCCATGCGCGGCGAGCTGGATTTCACCGCCAGCCTGCGATTGCGCGTCGGCACGCTGGAAGGCGCGGATGCGGAAATTCTGCGCCAGGTGCGCGACGTGCTTCCGCTGATGCCGGGGCTGACCTCGCTGGTATTGAAGCTGCAATCCATGAACTGGAAAGTCGCGATAGCGTCTGGCGGCTTCACCTTCTTCGCCGATTATTTGCGCGATAAATTGCACTTAACCGCCACGGTAGCCAATGAACTGGAGATCCGTGATGGTAAACTTACCGGTCAGGTGATCGGTCAGATCGTCGATGCGCAGTTTAAAGCGCAGACCCTGAAAAACCTGGCGGAAAAATATGACGTGCCTATTGCCCAGTGCGTGGCGATCGGCGACGGCGCGAACGATCTTCCTATGATCCAGGCGGCCGGGCTGGGCATTGCTTACCATGCCAAGCCGAAAGTGAATGAAAAAACCGAAGTGACGATCCGCCATGCGGACCTGATGGGCGTGTTCTGCATCCTGTCGGGCAGTCTTAATCAGAAATAACGAGGTACAGGGTGGCTAAAGCGCCAAAACGCGCATTTGTGTGCAATGAGTGTGGTGCGGATTATCCGCGCTGGCAGGGGCAGTGCAGCGCCTGTCACGCCTGGAATACCATCACCGAAGTGCGTCTGGCGGCGTCGCCCACGGTTGCGCGTAATGAACGCCTTTCCGGGTATGCGGGCCAGCGCGGGCGTCTCTCAGGTCCAGAAGCTTTCCGATATCAGCCTGGAGGCATTACCGCGCTTCTCCACCGGCTTCAAAGAGTTCGATCGGGTACTGGGCGGCGGCGTAGTGCCGGGCAGCGCTATTCTGATCGGCGGCAACCCCGGCGCGGGGAAATCCACCCTGCTGCTGCAAACCCTGTGCAAACTCGCCCAGACCATGAAAACGCTCTACGTCACCGGCGAGGAATCTCTCCAGCAGGTGGCGATGCGCGCCCATCGTCTTGGTTTGCCGACCGCCAATCTGAACATGCTTTCGGAAACCAGCATCGAACAGATTTGCCTGATTGCCGAGCAGGAAAAGCCGCGCCTGATGGTGATCGACTCCATCCAGGTGATGCATATGGCGGATATCCAGTCATCGCCAGGCAGCGTGGCCCAGGTACGCGAAACCGCTGCCTATTTGACGCGCTTCGCCAAAACACGCGACGTGGCGATCGTCATGGTTGGTCACGTCACCAAAGACGGCTCGCTGGCCGGGCCGAAGGTGTTGGAACACTGTATCGACTGTTCGGTACTGCTGGACGGCGATGCCGACTCGCGTTTTCGCACTCTGCGCAGCCATAAAAACCGCTTTGGCGCGGTGAACGAGCTGGGCGTCTTCGCCATGACCGAACAGGGCTTGCGCGAAGTCAGCAACCCGTCCGCCATCTTCCTGAGCCGGGGCGATGAAGTCACTTCCGGCAGTTCGGTGATGGTGGTGTGGGAAGGCACGCGCCCGCTGCTGGTGGAAATTCAGGCGCTGGTCGATCAGTCGATGATGGCGAACCCACGCCGCGTAGCGGTGGGCCTTGAGCAAAACCGCCTGGCGATTTTGCTGGCGGTATTGCACCGTCACGGCGGGTTGCAGATGTCCGATCAGGATGTGTTCGTCAACGTCGTCGGCGGCGTAAAAGTCACCGAAACCAGTGCGGACCTGGCGCTGTTGCTGGCGATGGTATCCAGCCTGCGCGACCGTCCGCTGCCGCAGGATTTAGTGGTGTTCGGCGAAGTGGGCCTCGCGGGCGAAATCCGTCCGGTGCCCAGCGGCCAGGAGCGTATTTCCGAAGCGGCGAAACACGGTTTCCGTCGCGCCATCGTCCCGGCGGCCAACGTGCCGAAAAAAGCGCCCGAAGGAATGCAGGTGTTCGGCGTTAAAAAACTGGCCGATGCGCTGGATATCTTCAACGACCTCTGATGTTTCCCGCCATACTTAAGGCGGCGCGTGAGACATTGCGCGCCGCCTGAATAGATTTGTCATTCACCTCAGTCGGTTACTCAAGTATGCTCCACGCATCAACACAGTCGCCGTGAGTAAAAACCGGGTCACGTTATCGCGGCAGACGTCGCGCTATAAGGGAGGCAGCGCATCTTGTCATCATTCGACTATCTAAAAACCGCCATTCGCCAGAAAGGCTGCACGTTACAACAGGTGGCGGCGGCCTGCGGGATGACCAAAGGCTATCTCAGCCAGTTACTGAACGCGAAAATCAAAAGCCCGAGCGCACAGAAGCTGGAGGCGTTGCACCGTTTTCTCGGTCTGGAATTTCCCCGCCGCCAGAAAAGCGTGGGGGTCGTGTTCGGCAAGTTTTATCCGCTGCATACCGGCCACATCTATCTGATCCAGCGCGCCTGTAGTCAGGTGGATGAACTGCATATCATCATGGGTTATGACGAAACCCGCGATCGCGCCCTGTTTGAAGACAGCGCCATGTCCCAGCAACCGACGGTGCCGGACCGCTTGCGCTGGCTGTTGCAGACCTTCAAATACCAGAAAAATATCCGCATTCACGCCTTTAACGAAGAGGGCATGGAGCCGTATCCGCACGGCTGGGGATGTCTGGAGCGAAGGGATGTCGGCCTTTATGGCCGAGAAGGGCATTGAACCGGACTGGATCTACACCTCTGAAGAATCGGACGCGTCGCAGTATCTCCAGCATCTGGGCATTGAAACGGTGCTCATCGATCCGAAGCGCACGTTTATGAACATCAGCGGCGGGCAGATCCGCGAAAACCCGTTCCGCTACTGGGAATACATTCCCACCGAAGTGAAGCCGTTCTTCGTGCGCACCGTGGCGATACTGGGCGGGGAGTCGAGCGGCAAGTCGATGCTGGTCAATAAGTTGGCGAATATCTTCAACACCACCAGCGCCTGGGAATATGGCCGCGATTATGTGTTCTCCCATCTGGGCGGCGATGAAATGGCGTTGCAGTATTCCGACTATGACAAAATCGCGCTGGGCCACGCGCAGTACATTGATTTTGCGGTGAAATACGCCAATAAAGTAGCCTTTATCGATACTGATTTCGTCACCACCCAGGCGTTCTGCAAAAAGTATGAAGGGCGGGAACACCCGTTCGTGCAGGCGCTGATTGATGAATACCGGTTCGACCTGGTGATTTTGCTGGAAAACAACACGCCGTGGGTCGCCGATGGCTTGCGCAGCCTGGGCAGCTCCGTCGATCGCCACACTTTTCAGGCGTTGCTGGTGGAGATGCTCAACGAAAACAACATCAGCTATGTGCACGTTAAAGAGTCGGATTACGACACGCGCTTTTTACGCTGCGTGGAGTTGGTGAAAAACCTGATGGGCGAGGCGGGATAATCCGCAGCCAACGCGTCTGTCGCGCCAGTATGACGGAAATCAGGGGAACCGGGAGTGACGGTCCCCCTGAATCACCGATTAGTTTGTCACGTTTTCAGTCACCACGGCGCTGGGGTTTGCCAGCGACTGGCGCAGGGCCGTCAGGGCGCGCCGCGCCGCCGTCAGCACCTGTTCACACTGCTCTATGGTTAATGTCAACGGCGGTTCCACCCGCACAGTTTTGGCGTTGATCAACGTGCCGGCCACCAGTACCTGCTGGCGGAACATTTCACTGGAGAATTGATAGCCGATTTCGTTATCCACGAACTCAATGGCCATCAGCATGCCTTGTCCACGCGCCTCAACCACCAGCTCCGGATACTGCTGCGCCAGCTCCTTAAAGCCATCCAGCAACAGATTGCCTTTTTGCTGCGCCTGCGCCGGGAGGTTTTCTTCCAGCAACACATGAATAGTGGCAAGCGCCGCCGCGCAGGAGAGCGGGTTGCCGCCAAACGTGGTGGTATGCAGGAACGGGTTGTCGAACAGCACGGAGAAGACCTCTTCCGTCGCGACCGTAGCGCCAATCGGCATTACGCCGCCGCCAAGCGCTTTGGCAAGACACAAAATGTCCGGCTGCACGTTTTCATGCTCGCAGGCAAACATCTTGCCGGTACGCCCCATACCCGTTTGCACTTCGTCGAAGATCAGCAACGCGCCAAACTCATCGCACAGCTTACGCACCGCAGGCAGATAGCCCGGCGGCGGCAGGATAACCCCGCCTTCGCCCTGTATCGGCTCGAGGATCACCGCCGCCACATAGTCGCCAGTTTTTTTGCAATCGGTAAACAGGGCGCGCATCGCGTCGATATTCCCGAAGGCCACATGGCGGAAACCCGGCAACAGCGGCATAAACGGCTTACGGAAATCCGCTTTCGCGGTGGCGGAAAGCGACCCGAGAGATTTGCCGTGGAATGCGCCGCTGGTGGCGACGAAGGTGAATTTTCCACGTGGCGATTGATAGGCTTTCGCCAGCTTCAGCGCCGCTTCCACCGATTCCGTGCCGCTGTTGCTGAAGAAGCTGTATTTGAGTTTGCCAGGGGTGAGCGTGGCTAAGGTTTTCGCCAGCATCGCCCGAAGCGGATCGAGAAGTTCCTGGCTGTGTAGCGGTTGTTTTTCGAGTTGATGCTGTACGGCGGAAACCACTTTTGGATTACGGTGCCCCACGTTAAAAATGCCGAAACCACCCAGGCAATCGAGAAACTCGTGTCCCTGAGTGTCGACAAGCGTATTCAGACCTCCCGCTTGCCATTCTACGGCCCCGTAATCCCCGCCGGCGGTAACAGACTTTCTGTACTCTAAAAACCCTGGATTAACATGCTGCTGGAAATAATCGATCACCTCCCGGTTTAATGATTTCATCTCCTCATGGGAAAGCGTTCGCTTCTCTATAAGGTTCAGTGCGTGCGCGGTGCAGGCAAGTGCCGAGGCGCTGTTCGGTAACCTGTTCAAAATGAGCTCCTGGGAATGGCGTATCACGCGATACTCAAATTAAGTATTGCAGCATTTGCGCCACTTCGTCGTGCGGGCCAATAAACGGAACAAACGCCAGGTAGAACGGTTGCCGCTTACGATTAAATCGTATCGTCGTCGAGGTTTCAGTGGTTTGTGCTATCCAGGCACGCTGCGGGAGAACATAAATCAGCCTGGATGCCCAATGATGGTGCAGATTGTTGCAATTTTGTGCAATGGCTCCCAAATTGACTTTTTACGGCATTTTCATTCATCACTTTCAAATAATTGATCAGGTTGATTATTTTGCATTTGCCCTACTTCTTTGTAGTTATCTGCAAAACTGCGATCGCTATCATATTTAACCGTTAAAGTTATTATTTTTATCGCCGACATAACATGGCAAGGAAATGGTTAACAATAAAATAACCTGCAAAATGGAGCAGCCATGTCGTCGCATCCCCGCGTTACCCAGCGCGAAAAAGTGCTGGATGAAAACACCACGTTAATGTCCACCACCGATCTGCAAAGCTATATTACTCATGCTAATGACACCTTCGTACAGGTAAGCGGGTATTCACTTCAGGAACTCACCGGGCAGCCGCACAATCTGGTGCGCCACCCGGACATGCCGAAAGCCGCCTTTGCCGATATGTGGTACACCCTGCAACAGGGCGAACCCTGGACCGGCATCGTAAAAAACCGGTGTAAAAACGGCGACCACTACTGGGTGCGTGCCAATGCGGTGCCGATGGTGCGTAACGGGAAAACCACCGGCTACATGTCCATTCGCACCCGCGCCACGCCGCAGGAAATCGCCGCCGTAGAACCGTTGTACCAGGCATTGCGGGAAGGCAAGGCGAAGCGCCGCCTATTTAAAGGTCTGGTGTTGCGCAAACATTTTCTCGGCAAGCTGCCTGCTATGCCGTTGCGCTGGCGTATTCGCAGCATTATGGGCGCAACGGCACTGGTGTGGCTGATTGCCAGTGCGTTCATGCTGCCGTCCTGGCTGGCGATGGTCGGGCCGGTGGCGCTGATGCTGCTGGGATGCGTGGCGCTGGAATGGCAGGTGTCGCGTCCGGTTGAAAACGTGGCGCGTCAGGCGCTGAAAGTCGCGACCGGGGAACATAACAGTATTGAGCATCTTAATCGCACCGACGAAGTGGGGCTCACGCTGCGGGCCATCGGGCAACTGGGCCTGATGTGCCGCTGGTTGATTAACGATGTGACCAGCCAGGTGGAAAACGTTCGCAGCGGCAGCGAAACGCTGGCGCGCGGTAATGACGATCTGAATGAACGTACCCGTCAGACGGTAGTAAATGTGCAGCAAACCGTCTCCACCATGAATCAGATGGCGAGCTCAGTACAAACCAATTCCCAAACCGCAGTGGATGCCAATAAGCTGTCGAGCGCCGCCAGCGATGCGGCGCGTCAGGGCGGTCAGGCGATGGAGACAGTGGTAAACACCATGGATGACATCGCCGACAGTACCCAGCGTATCGGTTCGATTACCTCGCTGATTAACGATATCGCCTTCCAGACCAATATTCTGGCGCTGAATGCGGCAGTGGAAGCCGCAC